>NZ_JAVDVB010000023.1:0-1011 GCF_031456625.1 Duganella sp. 3397 | reverse complement strand
AATACTCATCTCGCCCACCTGTGTCGGTTTGCGGTACGGTCTCGTATGACTGAAGCTTAGAGGCTTTTCTTGGAACCACTTCCGATTGCTACAGAGCCTAAGCTCTTCGTCCCAGTCCCTTGAATTACGCGCCCGGATTTGCCTAAGCGCCTTCTATGAACCAGAAACTGCCTATTCCAACAGGCAGACAACCTTCCGCGATCCGTCCCCCCATCGCATCATACGACGGTGCAGGAATATTAACCTGCTTCCCATCAGCTACGCATCTCTGCCTCGCCTTAGGGGCCGACTCACCCTGCTCCGATGAACGTTGAACAGGAAACCTTGGGCTTACGGCGTGGGGGCTTTTCACCCCCATTATCGCTACTCATGTCAGCATTCGCACTTCTGATACCTCCAGCATCCTTTACAAGACACCTTCGCAGGCTTACAGAACGCTCTCCTACCATATCCTTGCGGATATCCGCAGCTTCGGTGACTGGCTTAGCCCCGTTACATCTTCCGCGCAGGACGACTCGATCAGTGAGCTATTACGCTTTCTTTAAATGATGGCTGCTTCTAAGCCAACATCCTGACTGTTTTAGCCTTCCCACTTCGTTTTCCACTTAGCCAATCTTTGGGACCTTAGCTGGCGGTCTGGGTTGTTTCCCTCTTGACGCCGGACGTTAGCACCCGACGTCTGTCTCCCAAGCTCGCACTCATCGGTATTCGGAGTTTGCAATGGTTTGGTAAGTCGCGATGACCCCCTAGCCATAACAGTGCTCTACCCCCGATGGTGATACTTGAGGCACTACCTAAATAGTTTTCGGAGAGAACCAGCTATTTCCAAGTTTGTTTAGCCTTTCACCCCTACCCACAGCTCATCCCCTAATTTTTCAACATTAGTGGGTTCGGACCTCCAGTGCGTGTTACCGCACCTTCATCCTGGCCATGAGTAGATCACTTGGTTTCGGGTCTACACCCAGCGACTATCGCCCTGTTCGGACTCGATTTCTCTACGGCTTCCCTATA
>NZ_JAVDVB010000022.1:0-1059 GCF_031456625.1 Duganella sp. 3397 | reverse complement strand
CGCCAGCAACTCGCCCCCGAATACGTCTACGAAAAATCCTGCCCCGCCTGCTACCAGGCATAAAGTTCAGGGTCAGTGCCGACAATTGGACACGAGCTAAGCCATACTGCTGTTGGGCTCGTGTCCGAATGTCGGCACTGACCCTAATGCCGCTGCTGACCCTAATGCCGCTGACCCTAATGCCGGGCACGCCTGCTACCAGGCATAAAGTTCAGGGTCAGTGCCGACAATTGGACACGAGCTAAGCCATACTGCAGTTGGGCTCGTGTCTGAATGTCGGCACTGACCCTAATGCCGCTATTTTACCGCGCAGCGGCCAGTTCCATCTATCTGTGTGCGAGAACCGGGATATCAGCGTTTAATGTCTCGATAGAAATTTTCATGCGGACCGACGGCTTCCAGGTACACCAACTCGAGGCCATCGTCGAGCGTATAGCCCAGCAAGTAGAGCTGACTGCCGCTGCGGAATTTATGAACCCAGAGGCTGGCCAAATCACCGTTCTTGCGTTCCCCGCCGTGCGGATCGGACTGCACAACCAACACCGCCGCATCAACGTCAGCGGCAGTATTGTCGCGCAGCTTCTTGTACTGGCGAGCGAACCGCTTGGTTTGCCGCACCGACCACACTATGCCCTCCGGGTGCTACGAGGCACAAATGGCTCCGCAAGTTCACGTGGCTCAGCAAGCGAGGCAAGCGACTCGGCGATAAAACCTACTGGCAGGTCAGGATTATCAAGCGCTGCGCGGCCAACACGCGCCCAAAATTCAATTTGGCCGGAAATCGTGCGCTGCGCTAGCAGGGCATCATGCCTGGCCTGCTCGTATAGTTCCTGGTTGATACGAATCGAAGTGCTTGTTGACATATAACCTCCTTCACCACGTCATGGTGACAATCTTAGCACTGAGCGATTTATCTACCGTGGAAGTCACGCGTATAATGTCGCCTTCCCCTCTTTTTTGAATCTTAACCACCATGTCCGCTAATACTGCTTTACAAGCTGAAGCGCATGCTGGCGCTCCTGTCGCCGCTGCCGCTATCGCTACCGATCTTGCCCCCCA
>NZ_JAVDVB010000021.1:0-1238 GCF_031456625.1 Duganella sp. 3397 | reverse complement strand
GATTGTAGTGGTTTAATGTACCCGGACACCAATTTAGGCGAGAATGCTCGCCATGGAGAGGTGTTTGATGAGCAAGCAAAGACGTACATTTTCCCCTGAGTTCAAGCAGCAGGCAGCATGCTTGGTTTTGGATCAGGGATACAGCCACGTGGAGGCCAGTCGGTCGATCGGGGTAGGGGAATCGCTGATGCGCCGCTGGGTTCAGCAGCTTCAATTGGAGCGACAAGGCGTTACTCCCCAGGGCAAGGCGATCACACCGGATCAGCAGCGAATACAGGAACTCGAGGCGCGCATTGAACGTCTCGAGCGGGAGAAATCCATTTTAAAAAAGGCTACCGCGCTCTTGATGTCGGAAGGGATAGAACGTACGAGGTAATCGATGAGATTTGTGGTGACGAATCAATCGAGTTGATTTGCGCGGTGTTCGATGTCGCGCGGTCATGCCTGTACGCACATCGGGAGCGCGTGCGACACATTGATGTTGAGCGTGTGGCATTACGTAGCCGCGTCCACGAGCTGTTCGTTGAGAGCCGCAGTTCAGCGGGGAGCCGCAGCATCATGGACATGATGCGCGAGGAAGGCACGGCCATTGGCCGCTTCAAAGTTAGTCGTCTGATGGAGGAGTTGGGGCTGGTCTGCAAACAACCTGGAAGGCACGCCTACAAGCGGGCCACAGTGGAGCGGATCGACATTCCGAATCATCTCAACCGAGAGTTCACGGTGGAGGCGCCAAATCACGTCTGGTGCGGCGACATCACCTATGTTTGGGCGCAGGGGCAATGGTATTACTTGGCTGTGGTGTTGGATCTGTTCGCTCGCCGAGCGGTAGGCTGGGCATTCTCGCTACGGCCCGATGCCGACCTTGTTGTGCAAGCGCTGGAAATGGCCTTCGAGCAGCGCGGTCGACCGCAGGGATTGCTGTTCCATTCGGATCAGGGAAGTCAGTACGCTAGCCGAAAATTCCGTCAACGATTGTGGCGCTATCGAATACGGCAGAGTATGAGCCGTCGGGGAAATTGTTGGGATAATTCACCTATGGAGCGGCTGTTCCGCAGCTTCAAAACGGAGTGGCTGCCGTCGACTGGTTACATGACGGCACGAGAGGCACAACGGGACATCAGCTATTACCTGATGCACTGGTATAACTGGATACGACCGCATCAGTTCAACCACGGACTGGCGCCGGCCGTCGCCGAAGAAAAACTTAACGTAGTGTCCGGGATGGGTTGACCACTACA
>NZ_JAVDVB010000020.1:0-1238 GCF_031456625.1 Duganella sp. 3397 | reverse complement strand
GAATTTTGGACAATGGGCGCAAGCCTGATCCAGCAATGCCGCGTGAGTGAAGAAGGCCTTCGGGTTGTAAAGCTCTTTTGTCAGGGAAGAAACGGTGCTTTCTAATACAGAGCGCTAATGACGGTACCTGAAGAATAAGCACCGGCTAACTACGTGCCAGCAGCCGCGGTAATACGTAGGGTGCAAGCGTTAATCGGAATTACTGGGCGTAAAGCGTGCGCAGGCGGTTTTGTAAGACTGTCGTGAAATCCCCGGGCTCAACCTGGGAATGGCGATGGTGACTGCAAGGCTAGAGTTTGGCAGAGGGGGGTAGAATTCCACGTGTAGCAGTGAAATGCGTAGATATGTGGAGGAACACCGATGGCGAAGGCAGCCCCCTGGGTCAAAACTGACGCTCATGCACGAAAGCGTGGGGAGCAAACAGGATTAGATACCCTGGTAGTCCACGCCCTAAACGATGTCTACTAGTTGTCGGGTTTTAATTAACTTGGTAACGCAGCTAACGCGTGAAGTAGACCGCCTGGGGAGTACGGTCGCAAGATTAAAACTCAAAGGAATTGACGGGGACCCGCACAAGCGGTGGATGATGTGGATTAATTCGATGCAACGCGAAAAACCTTACCTACCCTTGACATGGCAGAAATCCCGGAGAGATTCGGGAGTGCTCGAAAGAGAATCTGCACACAGGTGCTGCATGGCTGTCGTCAGCTCGTGTCGTGAGATGTTGGGTTAAGTCCCGCAACGAGCGCAACCCTTGTCATTAGTTGCTACGAAAGAGCACTCTAATGAGACTGCCGGTGACAAACCGGAGGAAGGTGGGGATGACGTCAAGTCCTCATGGCCCTTATGGGTAGGGCTTCACACGTCATACAATGGTACATACAGAGGGCCGCCAACCCGCGAGGGGGAGCTAATCCCAGAAAGTGTATCGTAGTCCGGATTGTAGTCTGCAACTCGACTGCATGAAGTTGGAATCGCTAGTAATCGCGGATCAGCATGTCGCGGTGAATACGTTCCCGGGTCTTGTACACACCGCCCGTCACACCATGGGAGCGGGTTTTACCAGAAGTAGGTAGCTTAACCGTAAGGAGGGCGCTTACCACGGTAGGATTCGTGACTGGGGTGAAGTCGTAACAAGGTAGCCGTATCGGAAGGTGCGGCTGGATCACCTCCTTTCTAGAGTAGCACTGAGTTAGCAATAACTCGCCATCAAGCGTTCACACTTATCGACTGTCAAT
>NZ_JAVDVB010000019.1:0-1368 GCF_031456625.1 Duganella sp. 3397 | reverse complement strand
ATAACCTGCTAAGGTTATAGGGACAAGCCGTACGGGCAATTAGTACTGGTTAGCTTAATGCATTACTGCACTTCCACACCCAGCCTATCAACGTCCTGGTCTCGAACGACCCTTCAAAGAGCTCAAGGCTCTGGGAAATCTCATCTCAAGGCAAGTTTCCCGCTTAGATGCTTTCAGCGGTTATCTCTTCCGAACTTAGCTACCCGGCAATGCCACTGGCGTGACAACCGGTACACCAGAGGTTCGTCCACTCCGGTCCTCTCGTACTAGGAGCAGCCCCCTTCAAATTTCCAACGCCCACGGCAGATAGGGACCAAACTGTCTCACGACGTTTTAAACCCAGCTCACGTACCACTTTAAATGGCGAACAGCCATACCCTTGGGACCGGCTACAGCCCCAGGATGTGATGAGCCGACATCGAGGTGCCAAACTCCCCCGTCGATATGAACTCTTGGGAGGAATCAGCCTGTTATCCCCAGAGTACCTTTTATCCGTTGAGCGATGGCCCTTCCATACAGAACCACCGGATCACTATGTCCTACTTTCGTACCTGCTCGACTTGTCAGTCTCGCAGTTAAGCACGCTTATGCCATTGCACTATCGTCACGATGTCCGACCGTAACTAGCGTACCTTCGAACTCCTCCGTTACACTTTAGGAGGAGACCGCCCCAGTCAAACTGCCTACCATGCACTGTCCCCGACCCGGATAACGGGCCAAGGTTAGAACCTCAAATGAACCAGGGTGGTATTTCAAGGTTGGCTCCACGAGAACTGGCGTTCCCGCTTCAAAGCCTCCCACCTATCCTACACAGATTGATTCAAAGTCCAATGCAAAGCTACAGTAAAGGTTCATGGGGTCTTTCCGTCTAGCCGCGGGTAGATTGCATCATCACAAACACTTCAACTTCGCTGAGTCTCGGGAGGAGACAGTGTGGCCATCGTTACGCCATTCGTGCAGGTCGGAACTTACCCGACAAGGAATTTCGCTACCTTAGGACCGTTATAGTTACGGCCGCCGTTTACTGGGACTTCAATCAAGAGCTTGCACCCCATCATTTAATCTTCCAGCACCGGGCAGGCGTCACACCCTATACGTCCACTTTCGTGTTTGCAGAGTGCTGTGTTTTTATTAAACAGTCGCAGCCACCAGTTTATTGCAACCCTTTCGCCCTATCACAGTAAAGTGACCAAGCTACCGGGGCGTACCTTTTCCCGAAGTTACGGTACCAATTTGCCGAGTTCCTTCTCCCGAGTTCTCTCAAGCGCCTTAGAATACTCATCTCGCCCACCTGTGTCGGTTTGCGGTACGGTCTCGTATGACTGAAGCTTAGAGGCTTTTCTTGGAACCACTTCCGATTGCTACAGA
>NZ_JAVDVB010000018.1:0-1419 GCF_031456625.1 Duganella sp. 3397 | reverse complement strand
CCTAATGCCGCTAAGTTAAGCTCTTAGCGGCATTTTTCTTGTAAACGACTGCCGGAAGTGTTAACTTTCTGCACGATGCTATCAGATACCATTTCCCTCGCTGTCGACCTTCCAAGCCCGCCCGACTGGAGGCGGCTAGGCGCACATTTACCTTACGAATGGGTCGAAGGGGCGCTGGCAGCCACTGACAAGGCCAGCATCCGGTCACGGCGCCTGCCGGCGCAGCAGGTCGTTTGGCTCGTCATTTCGTTGGCTTTGTACCGGCATTTATCGGTCAAGGACATCGTCGACAGCCTCGACTTGGCGCTGCCGGAACTGGCTGATCGTTGCATCACCTCCAGCGCCACGACCCAGGCGCGCCAGCGCGTAGGCGCCGAGCCGCTAAAATGGCTGTTCGAGAAGTCGGCCCGGCAGTGGATTGTTCATGACGAAGCCCATTATCTTTTCAAGGGATTGCACCTGCTGGCCATGGATGGCACGACGCTGCGCCTGGCCGACAGCGCGGCCAACCGCGAACATTTTGGCGCGCAGAATTATCCCAACGAGAAGGTGGCCAGTTATCCGCAAACGCGGGCGGTCACCTTGATGATGGCCGATACCCAGCTCATCCGAGACGCCCGCTTTGGCCGCTACAGCGTTAGCGAGATGACGCATGCCCACGACCTGCTCGCCAGCGTGCCCGACGACTCGCTCACCGTGTTTGATCGGGGTTTCTTCTCGGCGCAGTTGTTGTCCAATTTAACCACGGGCGGCAACAATCGCCACTTCCTTATTCCAGCGAAAACCAATACCAAATGGACCGTGGTGGAAGGCACCGAAGAGGACGCGTTGGTGGAAATGGCGATCTCGGCGCAGGCCAGAAAGGCCGACCCTAATTTGCCCAAAACGTGGCGCGCGCGGGCGGTAAAGGTGGACGACGGCGACGGCGGCAAACCGCGCCACCTGCTTACTTCGCTCACAGACCGCAAATTGATCAAACGTGCCGACTTGGCTGCTTGTTACCAGCGGCGCTGGCGCATCGAGACCAGCTACAGGGAATTGAAACAGTCCATGCTGGGATCGGCGCTGACGTTGCGCAGCATGAGCGTCGAAGGCACTGAGCAAGAGATCTGGGGCGCGATGATCGCCTACAATTTGATTCGCATTGAAATGGCCAAGGCGGCATTGGAAGCCAAATGCGAACCCACCTCGATCAGTTTCCTCCTAGCCCTGACCACCATTCAGAACGAACTGATGACGATCGGGCGAGCAACCTCGCCGGGAACCATTCCGGCCAGACTCAAACGCCTGCGCGATAGGCTGGTACTCGACCTGAAGGCACAACGACCCGGCCGGAAATTCGACCGGGTCGTTAAAGCGGTGGCGCAGCGATATCCAGAGAAACGACTAACTAAGAAAGCTTAACTTAGCGGCATTAGG
>NZ_JAVDVB010000017.1:0-3044 GCF_031456625.1 Duganella sp. 3397 | reverse complement strand
AAACGACTTTGCGCCGATGATAGTGCTGCAACCAGTGTGAAAGTAGGTTATCGTCAGGCTAGTTATATAGAAAAACCCCCTTCCGGTGATCCGGTTGGGGGTTTTTCGCATTTCAGAGCATCATTCCGAGACGTTTTCCCAGGCATAGCAGCGTCAACGTCGGCGGCAATCCCCACGATCCCGGTATCACCGACGCATCGCATACGTATAAATTACTGGTCGTAGTTTGCAAATCGCTGTCTACAATGACGCCGATCGGAAGGCTGCCGCCTGGATGTGCTGCAAAATGCCAGCTCTTGAAGATTTTCCTGGCGCCGGCTGTGCGTAAAATATCGCGCGCCATGCCAATACCGCGTGACAGTTTGGCCCGATCGGCCGCGCTCAAGGTTTTGTCTACCCAGCGAGGACCGATGGCGCCGCCGATATCATCGCGTATTTTGACCATGAGGGTCAGCGTGCGCGCATGGGACAGCATGCGGTCGACGCGCCCGACCTGCGCCGCAAATGCCTGGAACATCGGCCTGGGCAACGTCATGTCAGCCAGGGCGACTCCTGCCTCTTGCAGGTACAGGCCGCTTGCCATCGGGACTTCGGCGCCGCCTTCCAGGTCGTCGACCTGGCCCATCACGGCCACGACCGGATCGCTGAAGAACGCGCTTTGCGCCGCGTGGAGTCCCGAGCTGTGCAACAAGCGCGGACTGCCAATACCACCGCCGGCCAGCACCACCTTGGCGGCGCGCACCACATGGTGTGTGCCATCACGCAGGTAGCGCACGCCGCATGCACGTCCGTTTTCCACCATCACGTTTTCTACGTACGCTCGATCGATCAACGTCGCGCCCGATGCCACTGCCTCATCCACAAAATCGCGTGCTGTCCACTTGGCTCCGAACGGGCATCCATAAACGCACCGCCAGCAACCGGTGCGGCAGATCTGTGGTCGTATCAATTTGTGGAGTTTGCGCCAGTCGAGGCCAAGCGCGGAAGCGCCCGAGGCGATGCGCTTGGCCATGGGACCAATCAGGTCATCAGGTAAAGGTCCCATCGGCAGCTCGGCACGCAGCGTTGCCAGCGCCGGCGCCAGGTCAATACCGTGATTGGCAAACATGGACAGTGGTGGCGGGGCGGCCGTGGCAAAATTGATGGCGCTGCTGCCGCCGACGACTATGCCGCTCACCAGCAGCGAGCCATCGCGATGGATGTATGCGCCCTTGCCTGGTACTGCGGCCATGCCGGCCATCTGGGACAATGTGCCTTCGAGTGGCACGTTGCTGCCGCGCTCGAGTATCAAGACCCGCAATTGCCGACGGGCCAGTTCACGCGCGACGCTGGCGCCACCGGGACCGGTGCCAACCACGATGGCGTCGTAGATTGTTTCTTGCTTGCTCATGCGGGCATCCGTTCACGTCAGGCACACACCATAACGTGTTTTTCACATGCCCGCACCGGGTTCAGAACAGGTTCAAGCCTTTGAGCATCACCAGCAAAATCAGCAGGGGTGACACGTAGCGCAGCAGTATCAGCACCACGCGCGCGGTTGCCCGGTTGGGTAGCGCACCATTGTTGGATAGTGCCCCCGTGAATTTGTCGGCGCCCCATACCCATCCCACGTAGATCGCCAGGCAAATTCCGCCGATCGGCAGCAATACGTTGGATGAGACGAAGTCGAACAGGTCGAACATATTCATGCCGAACAGCTTGAAGTCGGCCAGCACATTATTGGTCAGCGCACAGGTGGAGCCGACCACCATCAATACGGCGATGGTGAGCAAGGTCGACTTGGCGCGGCTCAGTCCCAGGCGTTCATGCAAAATTACAACCGGCACTTCCATCAGCGACAGCATCGCACCGGTAGCAGCGACCGCCGCCAGCACGAAGAACACGATCATCAAGAAATGGCCGCCGGGGATTTGCGAGAACACGGCTGGAATCGTGATGAACACCAGCGACGGGCCGGCCGACGGTGCGAAGCCGAACGTGAACACCGCCGGGAAGATGGCGATCCCGGCCAGCATGGAGACAAACAGGTCGGCAATCATCACCCGCACAGTGGTTTGCGGGATATTTTGATCGTCGCGAAAGTACGATCCATAAGTCATCATGGTGCCCATCCCCAGCGACAGCTTGAAGAAAGCCAGGCCCATCGCCGTAAGGATGACTCCCGCCGTGATCTTGCTGAAGTCCGGGCGGAACAGGAAAGCCAGTCCATCAAGCGCCTTATCCAGCGACAGGCTGACAGCGCACAGCAATAGCAATAACAGGAACAACAAGGGCATCAATTTTTTGGCCACCGCCTCGATGCCCTTGGTCACACCCATCAACAGGATGCCTCCGATAAATACCAGCACTACCCACTGCCACAGCAGCGATTGCAGCGGATCGCTGATCAGCGCCGTGAATGCGCCTTCGGTCACCTGGCGGTCACTGCTGAGTATCGAGCCACCGATCGCCTTGAATACATAAGCGAACACCCACGCCACCACTTCAGAATAGAACGACATGATCAGGAAGGCAGCCAGCATGCCCGATACGCCAATCAGCCACCAGGGCAAGCGGCTCGGGCTGAGCTTTTGCAGCGCCGTGATCGGGTTGGCCTTGGCGGCGCGGCCCATGGTGATCTCCGCGATCATGACCGGCAGGCCGACCAGCAAGGTGGCCAGCAAATAAATCAGCAGGAAGCCGGCGCCGCCGTTGGCGCCTGTGAGGTAAGGGAACTTCCAGATATTGCCCAAGCCGACGGCCGAGCCGAGTGTGGCCGCCAGCACGCCGAAGCTGGAGCTGAAGCCGCCACGTTTGAGAGAGTTGTTAGTCATGGCTGCTTTCCGCACCGGTTAAAGGCAGCGATTGTAGCAGCGCGAAAATAACTCTTGCAGGTTCGGAAGCGTATTGCTATAGTTCGCCCCCTCGCAGAACAACACATGCAAATGCAGCGTGAAGCGAGAGTAGAGAAGAAAAAGAAGTGCTTGACGAAATATCCGAAACGCTTCATAATCTTGCCTCTTCGCTGATGAACAAAACGCTTCTTCAGCTAGCAAGACCGCAGT
>NZ_JAVDVB010000016.1:0-3455 GCF_031456625.1 Duganella sp. 3397 | reverse complement strand
CCCATCCCGAACAGGACCGTGAAACGACTTTGCGCCGATGATAGTGCTGCAACCAGTGTGAAAGTAGGTTATCGTCAGGCTAGTTATATAGAAAACCCCTCATCAGCCTCAGCGCGCTCAAGATCGCGCTGAGTGCAGATGGGGGTTTTTCGCTTTGGGCGTCGCTTTATGATCACCCGGCACGCTGTAAGCTCATCACAAAACTCACACCACCGTCGAGATTGTGCGCGGCGATCGTAGCGCCCATTTTTGCCATATACGTCTTGGCCACGAATTGTCCTTGCCCGCGACTGCCACCGGCACCCGATTCTGCTTGTCCGATACACCGTACTCGAAGATATTGCCGATCATCTCGGGCGCGATGGGTGGAACTTGATTGTGAATCGTGATGGTCGCGCCGGTGTCGCCGGCTGCCAGCGTGATCGTGATCGGGCTTTCCTGTAACCGATAGCGCTCGGCGTTGCGCAGCACATGGGTAACCACGTCTTCCAGCGAATAGTCGTCAGCCCTTGCCAGCAATGCGTCCGGCCCGTCGAAGTGCGCCTTCTCGATACCGATGCACGGCCCATTGTCGGCCACGTGGCGCAGGCAAGCGGCGCGGACTCGATCCAGGCGCGCAGCTGATTGCTGGTCGGGAGATCGCCCTCGATGACGGCGACTTTGGCCATGCTGTGCTCCGCTGCTTGTCAATCCAGGAAGTATCGATGGTTTTAGCGTAAAAGTCACAGAGCAGCCTGTGAGGAGTTCTTCACACGCGCGGAAGAGAGACGGCTGGCGTCGGCGTTGTTACTTCCACACTACTGGGTGCACCATGCTTATGTCGGTGCGCTACGCTCTGAACGCCGATCGCGTGGCCGGGATTGCCCAGTCGCTGCCGCCCGATATCAATGGCGCCATCGTCGAACCTGCAGTGCAGGGTGTGATGGCAGCCGATGGCATCACGCTGCGCGGCATCACCATCGGCAAGATCGCGCTGCCCGAGGAGTACCAAGTGGGCATGGAAAAAGCTGCTGGCCAAAGAACTGCATAACGAAAAGATGCGCTACACGCTCGAGATCAAGGAAAAGCAGGTGGAGCAAAGCGCGCTGGAGGCGGACGCCGACAAGATCCGCCGCGAAAAAGCTGCCGAAGCGGCCGGCACTGAGCAGATCATCGCCGCCCGTGCACAGGAGCAGGCCATGGCGCACTTACCGCCTTTCAAGCAGAAGCAGATCGAACAGCGCCGGCTGGAAGCGGAGGCCGACAAGACCGCGCGCATCAAGACGTCTGAAGGCAATGCCCAGGCGCGCCTGATCGAAGCGACCGGTGAAGCCGATGCGCGGCGCAAGCTGGCTGACGCCGAAGCCTATCGCCAGGACACCATCGGCAAGGTGGCTGCTGGGTAGATGCAGCGCGAAGTTGAACTGATTGCCCGCAATCCGCTCTTGATCCAGAAAACCATGGCCGACAAGCTGTCGGACAAGTTCGCGGTCATCATCGCCCCGCCACCGGCCGATGGCGGCTTTATCGGCGCGTCGTTGCTGGGCGGTGCCAAGGCGGGCGAATAATCATGTCGCTCTTTGCCACTGCCGTCATTCTGGCCATCGTCACGCGGGACCAGGCCGCGCTGCGCGCCGCGCCCAAGGACAGCGCCCAGCAGCAGGCCGTCCGGTGGCAGGGCGACAGCCTGGAGATACGCGGCGAGCGGCAGGACTCCTGCAAGTGTATGACCACCGCCGCGAACGGGCCGGCTATATCCGCACCGCGTAGGTGCGCAGGATATCGCTGGCGCCGGTCGATGCGCCGGAGCTGCTGTCGGTGGTGCGCTTCCTGCGCGATACGCCAGGCGCCGAATCGCTGGGCATCAGTTATGTTGCTGCCTACCTGAAGGCGGCGCCGGCGGCGGCCATTACCGCCGAACCATTCGATGCCTTGAGCGGCATGGCCGAACGGCTGGCGCGGCGCGCCTCGTCGCGCCAGAGCAAGCAAGGTGATGTCGTGATTGCCGCGCACCTGGAGGCGGTGGCCAATTACGTCGTAGTCGTCCGCAGGCGGGAGGAGAAGGGCGCATGCAGCTGTGCTACGACGGCGAAGCATTTCGCCGCGTGCTGGCGATGCAACCGACGCCGCCGCAACGCGCGGCGGCCGCGATGGGACTGACGCGCACCGAGTGCGTCGATCCCGCACTCGGCCCCGGCTCCTGCGCGACCCTTGACGTGTGGCGTGCGGAAGTGCTCGACCGCGTGCAGCTGGCCGAGCTCGCGCCCTACCTGCGCAACCGGGTCCGCATACGCCGCGCGGCAGTGTGGTCATCAGTGGCATTCGCGCAGGCCCGCAAGGGCGAATCCGCGATGCAGTCCGCCCGGCGTGCGCTCGACGAAATTGGGCTGTTTGAGCCGGCGGAGCTGACCGAGGATGACGCCACCGCGTTTGCCGAGACGGGCGTACGCGTTGGCAGCGTGAGGTGGGCTGCTGAACAGCATGTCGGCAGCGCCGTCATCTGCGGCGAGGCTTAGGGTAATGACGATCGCCGGCGCACCAGGCGAAACCTGCGTGCTCCTGGTGGACGCAAAACACGACCAGCAACATCCCTGGTGCGCCGTTGCATTTAGGGCGTGGTGTGGCAGGCATCGGCGCGAGCCAACGCGCAGCGCACGGCATTGGCGCTGGCTGTGCAGCCGGTGGATGGCTGGGGCGAGATGTGGCTGTTCCATCAGACCGGCGCCGGCTGGATGGTGTACGTACTGCCGCCAGCCGCTACCGAGTCTGGCGTGGGCAATGCGGAATTCGCCGGCTGGGTGCCCGGCACACAGAGCATGCTGGTGGCGCGAGAAGCCCGGATCGCCACCCGCTACAAGCGCAGCTTCGAGCTGGTGGCGATCGATACCCTGGCCACGCTGAAGTCTGCCGACAGGCCATCGTCGCTCAGTCAGTTCTATGGCTGGCAAGACCCTGCCTGGAAGCGCCAGATCTTGGCCTTGCGCTAGAGTGAGAAAATGATTTAACAAAAAGCTTGTCATGTGTGTTGTGCCTTGGCTATAATTCGACCCCTCGCAAGACACCGCACACAGTGCAGCGTTAAGCGGGACAGGTAGAGAAAAAGAAGTGCTTGACGAAATATCCGAAACGCTTCATAATCTTGCCTCTTCGCTGATGAACAAAACGCTTCTTCAGCTAGCAAGACCGCAGTACCAAACAAAGTTCTTTAAAAATTAACAGTCGATAAGTGTGGACGTTTGATGAAAGTGCACGCAGCACTAGTTGCTGTGATACTTAACATATCAAATGTTCACAAGAATTAATGAAATAGGCGCTATGAAAATAGTGGCCTGTCAGTATTTTGAGTGAGCGACCCCTTAGCAATAAGGGTGCTACGAAAGTAGCAAATAAACAGAGATTAAACTGAAGAGTTTGATCCTGGCTCAGATTGAACGCTGGCGGCATGCCTTACACATGCAAGTCGAACGGCAGCGCGG
>NZ_JAVDVB010000015.1:0-7458 GCF_031456625.1 Duganella sp. 3397 | reverse complement strand
AAGTCGGTCCCACCCCTTCCCATCCCGAACAGGACCGTGAAACGACTTTGCGCCGATGATAGTGCTGCAACCAGTGTGAAAGTAGGTTATCGTCAAGCTAGTTATACTTAAGAGCCCCACCGAGCGCGCAACGCTGGTGGGGCTTTTTTCATTCCTGCGCCACTTTCATAGCGGCTCCAGTTCCGCACCGCGCAAATTTACCAGCAGCGCCCGTCCATTCCCATCGATCCTGAATTCGCCATACTTGGCATGGCTCCAGCGCTCGGCTTCGCCTTCCTTGAAGTACCACGCATCGGTCGCTGGCCGCAGTCCGCGGCCGGTGGACACCAGTTCGATCACGATTTCATCGGCTGCCAGCGGCTTGCCCGTAGCCAATCCCTGCATCACTGCCACGCCGCGTGGGTCGACTTTTGCGACCACCTTGGCGCGCCGCATGGTTCGGATGTCGTTGACTGCCGGCAGCTCGAAATTGAGCGCCATGTAGTCGCCTTGCATCAGCGACCTCGGATCGACCGGCGCCAGCGCAATGAATACCGGCCGGCCGCTGCTGATCAGCGCCTCTTTTTGCCAGATGGCGCCGTTTGCCACGACCAAGATCAGCAATAGCGTTGCGAAAAGGCCGGCGCGCTGGACGGGGGAGGTGGCGACATCGGCGCCATGATCGGCCGACGGCACCGTTGCACCGCTTACATCACCGGTTACCGCACGCGCGCCAGCATTCCAGCTCAACCACGCAATGACGCCGAACGCCGCCCCCATTCCAGCCATGATTGCCGCCTTGGTGGCCAGCGGCACCGCCAGTTCATAGTAGAAGGTGCCAATGATCCACGCTGCAGCGACGCCACTGGCCACCGCCAGGCGCCAGCGGCCGCTGCCCACGCACGCCGACAAGGCCAGCAAGGCGGCGCCCAGCCCTGGAATCAACCAGGACATGATGGCGAGAATTGCAGCAGCCGCAGCATAGCGCGGTGCACGCAGGGCAGGCCAGCAGCGTGCCAGCCACGAGGCGGCAGCAACCGCCATGACACTGGAAATGACCGGGAACAGGGAGGTCGAGAAACCCATCGCGTCGCCAGCGCCTGGCGCATGACCCCAGGCGACAGGTGACAAAAAGGTTGTGCCAGAGTCGTAGACCAGTGCCGCCAGCGTCAGCAACAACCAGCCGTTGGACATGGTTTCCAGCACGATCATCTTGTGCGCAGCACGGTGCGATGGCGCGTGGGCATCGCCATACCAGGCTGCGATCAGCCAAGCCACCAGCGCAAGCAGCGCGCCGCTGGCCAGGTGCAGCGGGCTCGCGCTTTTCAGGTTGGCATTCATCAGGACAAAGACCAGGGCGGCCAGCGCACCCAGCAGCACACGCAACCAGTGTTGCGGCACCAGCCATGCCGTACCCGTGATAACGAGCAGCAGCAACGCTTCGGCGGCGAAGTAGGGCAGGTCGCGGAACAGCCCGAACACCAGCAGCGCGCCGCCAACCAGCAGCACCGGCAAACCCAGTTGTTCGACAAACGGCGACACCGTGCGTGAACGTAGTACGCGCACCGCGCAGACCAGGAATGCTGCGCCCAGCACATAACACAGCACACCTTTCTCGAGCGCGTCGCCGAAAATCGCGGCCAGGGCAAATAACAGCGGCACGGCGGCCAACCAGGCGCCGAGTGCTGTCATCAGGATTACCGGCCATGGCCGCGCTGCTTCCTCGGGCTTTGGATTTGGGGACAGGAGGCCTTCGGCGGTGGCGGCCTCGATCAAGTGTTGCAATGGGCGACTCATCAGATGTGCTCCCCGTTTTGAACGCGCGCCAAGTGCACGAGCAGTTTGACCGTGCCGGCCAGCAGCGCAGCGGCGCTTACACCGACCAGCAGCAGTGCACCGATTTCAAACGCACGCACATTGATCAGCAATTGCGTCATGCCGCAGACCAGCAGCACGTTAAGCGCCAGCCCCAGCACGCTCAGCACGAAAATATCGAACAGGCCGCGCCGGCTGAATGCGACGGCGAGGATTGCCACCATCAGCAGCGAGATCGGATAGAAGCCGGTGTTGGCGGTTGCAAACAGGCTGCGCACAGACATGGTGGACAGGCCGATGACGGCAAAGATCATCGACAGGCGCATGGGCCAAGACCCAGCCCCGGCCCCGACCCCAATCCAGGCACGCGGTGCGAACCTGAACAGGAATGCCAGCACCAGCGCGGGCACCCACGATCCCAGGCTGTTTTGCAAGGTGATCTCCTGGTCCCACCACCAGCCGTTGGTCTGCAGGGCGGAAAACAGTTGGGTTGCTGTCAGCGCCACGATGGTCCATGCCACCCACAGCACATCGTGGCGCACGCTCAGGCACAGCGGCAAGGTGAGCACCGCCCACAGCGCGAACAACTGCCATGGATCTGCGCCGGTCTGGTAAGTTTGGCCGACATACGCGAACAGGCCGCCGCAAGCGATAAAGCCCAGCAGCGATAGCGGTATCCGTGCGGCCGGCAAGCGCCAGGCGCCCAGCAACGTGGCCAGCACAATTGCCTCGAGCAGCATGAAGCGGATGGCGCGTGGCAGCTCGGACCAGTTGGCCGCCACCCAGAAGATGATGCCTAGGCCGGTGAGCACTGCCGCCAGCACCGCGATGCCGAATGGCAAGTAGCGCTGCAATGACGGTGGCGGTGCATCGAGCGCCGCCAGTTGTTTGAGCCGGCGGCCGGTTTCCGGCGACAGCTGGTGCTGATCGGCCAGGGTAAGTATCGCAACGCGGAGGTTCATTGGCATTCCACAAGTTATGGTACGCCAAGATTACTCTTTTTTTAACTTCTGCGATACGCTCAGGCGCGCGCCTAGAACTGGTAAGCCGCGCTCACGCCCAGCAGCCAGTTACGCTGCGGTGCCGCCTCGTAATAGCGTTTATTGGTATCGCCCACGATTACCGAGCCGACGTAGTTTTTGCCCAGCAGGTTGTTCAGCCGCGCAAACTGCCTGAAGCGCCAGCCGTTCCACTGCTGGCTGGCGTTCATGCGCGCGTTGAGGATGCCGTAGCCGGGCGCGGCCTGGTCGGCGTTGGCGTCGTCCGCGTAAATCTTGCTGGTGGCGATGCCTTCCAGCGCTGCGCCGAAGCGGTCGGCGCTGTCCTTCCACGCCAGCTCGGCATAAGCATTGGCCTTGGGCACGCCGGGCAGGCGGCTGCCTTGCGGTACTGCGCCGAAGCCCTGGTCGTAAGTGGCGCGCAAGGCGGTGAGTGCTACCCGCGTGCTCAGGCCGTAGCGCCAGCTTGACTCGAGCGACACTTCCAGCCCCCGGCGCAGCGTCTTGCTGGCGTTGCGGTAGCTGGTGCGGCCACCGCCGCTGCTGTCGACCACCACTTCGTCGCTGGTGCGCACCTGGAAGATGGCAGCGTTGAGCCTGGCGCGCTCGTCCAGCCTGGTCTTGATGCCGGTTTCCAGGTGCGTGCTTTCGGCAGGCTTGAGGTTGAAGTTGAAGCCGCCCGCGCTCGCGTAAAACAGCTCGTTGAGCGTTGGCGTTTCGAAACCGCGCGCGGCGCTGGCGTACACGTTGACCTTCGGCGACACGCGGTACAGCACGCCCAGCACCGGCGTGGTGTGGCTGAACTCGAGGTTGCCGCTGTCGTTGCCGTTGCTGACAAAGCGGTCATCCACCGACACCTTGACCGTGCTGCGCCGCACGCCCGCGCTCAGCATCCAGGCGCCGGACTGCCATTCCGCCTGCAAGTAGGGATCGAGGTTGGACACCACATCCCGCTCGTCACGGCGCAGCGCGCCTTTCACGCCGAACTGCGTGCCGATGAAGTTCTCGTAGCCTTTGCGGTCGTCGTCCGACCGACCGTATTCGAGGCCGAAGGTGGTGCTCAGTTTGCCGCCGGCCAGCTGGCTGACGTGGGTCCAGTTGACATCGGCGCCGTAGAAGTCACGGTCGAAATCGATCACGCCGCCCGAGTGCGTGGCAGGGGCCTGGAACGCGCGCGAGAACGACTGGTACTGGATAACCTGGCGGTTGCCGCCGTAGACCATCACGCGCAGGCGGTCGTCGCCGAACTGCTGCTCCCAGTTTGCGCCGATCTGCTGGTGATCGATACTCTTGCGGGTGTCGTAGCGGTCGGCCAGCGTGCGTCTGGGCGTTTGAGTATCGGTGGCGTCGGTTTCGCCGGCGCGCGGATCGCGCTGGTACGTGGCCCACGTGACGCCGAGCGGGTCTTGCGTATCCTTCTGGCGCAGGCCGTTGGCGACAATGGTCAATTTTGCGTCCTGCATCGGTGTGAGCGTGAGCTTGGCGAAGGCCTGGTCGCGGGTGGCGGCGCTGTGGGCGCGGTAGCCGTCGGTCTCGAAGCGCGACGCATCGAGCACGTAACCCACATCGCCTTGCTTGCCTTGTGCATTGATATCGGCCTTGCGGCTGCCGTAACTGCCGGCACTGTAGCTGGCCTCGATGGTGGGCGCGCCTTCACCGTCGCGCGTAAACAGCTGGATCACGCCGCCAGAGTGGTTGCCGTAAATGGCGGAGAACGGTCCGCGCAGCACTTCGATGCGCTCGGCCATGTCGAGGTTTAAGGTGGCGGCCTGGCCCTGGCCGTCCGGCATGCTGGCCGGGATGCCGTCGGCGATCAGGCGCACGCCACGCACGCCAAAAGTAGAACGGGCACCAAAGCCGCGCGACGAGATCTGCAAATCCTGGGCGTAATTCTGGCGGTTCTGCGCCACCAGGCCCGGCACGGCGGCCAGCGCCTCGGACGCATTGACGCGCTGCTGGCTTTGCTGGATACGGGTGGCGTCGATGACGTCGATCGATGCCGGCATGTCGAACACGGTGTGGCCGATGCGCGTGGCGCTGACCACCACCACGTCGGCGGCCGGCAAGGGCACCGCTTCTTCCGCCTGGGTAACGGTGACTGTGCCGCCCAGCGCGACCAGCGCGGCGATGGCATTCCAGCGAACAGGGTACTGCTGCATAAAGACTCCGGGTAGATGACGTGACAAGTTGCCGCCATCATAAAGTAGCTGTTGTCATTGTGCTGACCACGGCCCTGCGGTGCGCTGCAACATGACGCAGCGTGCGCCACCCACGGTCCAGTTGTAGCAGGGTAGACGTCCCACTGTTCGTTAGCGTTTAGACGATCGGGGCAAGACCGTGGTTTCAGCATCTTTGATGACATCCAACGAGAAAGAGGACGACATGAATCTGGCAGACATCAGCAAACTGGGCGTGGCCAATCCGTTTAAACAACGCTACGACAACTACATCGGCGGCAAGTTTGTGGCGCCGGTCAAGGGCGAGTACTTCGGCAACATCACGCCGATTACCGGCCAGGTGTTTTGCGAAGTGGCGCGTTCCACGGCGGAAGACGTGGAACTGGCGCTTGACGCCGCACACGCCGCCAAAGTTGCCTGGGGCAAGACGTCGCAGGCCGAGCGCGCCAACATGCTCAACAAGATTGCCGACCGCATGGAAGCCAACCTGGCCGTGCTGGCCACCGCCGAGACCATCGACAACGGCAAGCCGATCCGCGAAACCACCAATGCCGACATCCCGCTGGCGATCGATCACTTCCGCTACTTTGCCGGCTGCATCCGCGCCCAGGAAGGCTCGGTCGCGCAGATCGATTCGGAAACTTACGCCTACCACTTCCACGAGCCGCTGGGCGTGGTCGGCCAGATCATCCCGTGGAATTTCCCGATCCTGATGGCAGTATGGAAACTGGCGCCGGCGCTGGCCGCCGGCAACTGCGTGGTGCTGAAACCTGCCGAGCAAACCCCGGCCTCGATCATGGTACTGATCGAGATGATCGGCGACCTGTTGCCACCGGGCGTGCTCAACATCGTCAACGGCTACGGCCTGGAGGCCGGCAAGCCGCTGGCATCGAACAAGCGCATCGCCAAGATCGCGTTTACCGGCGAGACCGGCACCGGCCGCCTGATCATGCAATACGCCGCGCAAAACCTGATTCCCGTCACCCTGGAGCTGGGTGGCAAGTCGCCCAATATCTTCTTTGCCGACGTGATGGACGCCGACGACGCCTTCTTCGATAAATGCCTGGAAGGCTTTGCCATGTTCGCGCTGAACCAGGGCGAGGTATGCACCTGCCCGTCGCGCGTGCTGATCGAGGAATCGATCTACGAAAAATTCATCGAGCGCGCGTTGGCCCGGGTGGCGGCCATCAAGCAGGGCAATCCGCTCGACGCCGGCACCATGCTGGGCGCCCAGGCCTCGCAGGAACAGCTGGAAAAAATCCTGTCGTATATCGACATCGGCAAGCAGGAGGGCGCCGAAGTGCTGGCCGGCGGTCAGCGCAATGTGCAGGGCGGCGACCTGCAGGAAGGTTATTACGTGCGGCCCACGGTGTTCAAGGGCGAGAACAGCATGCGCATCTTCCAGGAAGAGATTTTCGGCCCGGTGGTATCGGTCACCACGTTCAAGGACGAGGAAGATGCGTTGCGCATCGCCAACGATACCTTGTACGGGCTGGGCGCAGGGTTGTGGACGCGCGATGGTTCGCGTGCGTTCCGGGTGGGCCGCGCCATCCAGGCCGGTCGCGTGTGGACCAATTGCTACCACCTGTATCCGGCCCACGCCGCGTTCGGTGGGTACAAGCAGTCGGGTATCGGCCGCGAGAATCACAAGATGATGCTCGATCACTATCAGCAAACCAAGAACCTGCTGGTGTCGTACAGCCCCAATGCGCTGGGTTTCTTCTAGGGCGCGGCGATGATCGACACCATCGAACGGGTGACGGCCACGCCGGCCGCGCGCGACATGCTGGCCACGCTGCGCGCGCGGCATGGCCCGGTAATGTTCTTCCAGTCTGGCGGCTGCTGCGATGGCAGCGCGCCGATGTGCTACGCGGCCGGCGAGTTTGCCGTCTCCGATACCGACATCTACCTGGGCGAGCTCGACGGCGCGCCGTTCTACATGGGCAGCGAGCAGTTCGCGTACTGGGAACATACGCAGCTGATCATCGACGTGGTCAATGGCAACGGCGGCATGTTCTCGCTCGATAACGGTACCGGCCGCCGCTTCCTAACCCGGTCGCGCCTGTTCACGGACGAGGAATTGGCGCAGCTGGCGCCGGCGTCCAGGGGGCCGGCCGAGGCGTAAATTTATAGTCCTCAAAAAGTCCTTGCCGACGGGGCGGATGGTTGGCTATAATTCGCCCCCTCGCAGAACAACGCATGCAAATGCAGAGTGAAACGAGAAAAAAGAAGGTTGACGAAACAAGCTAAACGCTTCATACTCTTTCTTCTTCGCGGCAGACAAAACGATCGCTGCGAAATGCAACACCGAATACAGTTCTTTAAAAATTAACAGTCGATAAGTGTGGACGTTTGATGAAAGTGCACACAGCACTAGTTGCTGTGATACTTAACATATCAAATGTTCACAAGAAGTAATGAAATAGGCGCTATGAAAATAGTGGCCTGTCAGTATTTTGAGTGAGCGACCCGTCAGCGATGACGGTGAC
>NZ_JAVDVB010000014.1:0-8547 GCF_031456625.1 Duganella sp. 3397 | reverse complement strand
TGTGAACATTTGATATTTTAAGTATCACAGCGACTAGCGCTGTGTGCACTTTCATCAAACGTCCACACTTATCGACTGTTAATTTTTAAAGAACTGTATTCGGTGTTTCCTGTGCTACGCTTCGCAGCGATCGTTTTGTCTGCCGCGAAGAAGAAAGAGTATGAAGCGTTTAGCTTGTTTCGTCAACCTTCTTTTTTTCTCGTTTCACTCTGCATTTGCATGCGTTGTTCTGCGAGGGGGCGAATTATAGGGCAGCCCTCGCAGGCTTGGCAAGGACTTTTCTGGCGGCGTCGGACAAAATAATGATGCCCAATGCGGCCGCCCCCACGCCCATCAATATCCGGTGGTCGCCACCGCTTTGTGCGAACAGGTACGAGTAGCCGTAACCGGCCAATGCCTGGGTCAATGCGAACACCGTGGTGGCCTTGCTCCAAACGATATTTTGTCCATGAGCGTCACCAGGCAAGATGCGGTGCACCCGCGCCAGGGTAATCGGCGGCACGCCCGGCGGGTAGGAACCGACAACCAGTGTCGCCAGCATCAGCACCGGGTGGTGCGACGAAAACATCATCACGCCCACAGCGCCAATTTGAAGCCAGGTCATCAGGTGACTGGTGGCCGCCGCCCCCAGGCGATCGGACATCCAGCCGTAGGCCATCGGACCGATCATCGCACCCACGCCATACACGATCCAGAACAGCGCGGCCTCGTGCGAGCCCCAGCCCAGTCCGCGCGCCACGTAATCGACCAGAAACATCATCAACGGTACCAGGCCCACGGCCATCAACGCGTATTGCACGTACAGCAGCAGGAGTTCGGAGCGCGCCGCCAACTCTATGGTCATTGCCGCATACCCCACCGGCGGATGGGTGTGCGCGACGTGCGGCCAGCAGGCCCAGCTTGCCAACGTGAGCAGCAGCGACAGCATGCCGAGCCCAAGCCACGTGGCGCGCATGCCCACGTCTAGCAACAGCGGCACCAGCGTGCCCGACATGGCAATACCAACGCCGATGCCGAGGAAAATCGCGCCGCTGGCCATGCCCTTGCGCGCAGTTGGCACATGCGGCAACACGCTCGATGCAGCCAGCACCATGATCACGCCGCCGGATACGCCCGACAACAGGCGCCAGACGAAGAACCAGCCCACCGACAACGGGAACGCGCAGGCAAAGAAGGCCAACGAGGTCAGCAACATCATCGCCCGCAGGGTGGGCCGGGCGCCGTAACGGCGCGCCAGCGGCCGCCCCAGCAAGGCGCCCACCAGGTAGCCGACCAGGTTGGCCGCGCCCAGGTAGACCACGTCGCTGGCGACGAACCAGTGCGCCTCGATCATCGGCGGGATCAACGGCGTGTAAGCAAAGCGCGCCAGTCCGATGCCCACCAGGCTGGCGCAGAGGCCCGCAAATATGGCGCGCCCGGTGGCGGCCCGATCTTCAACGATGTCCATTCACAACTCCTCATGATGTTTGACAGCATAGTCAAACTTGACAGTGCTGTCAAGAATGCCGATAATCGGCCCATGGCTGGCATAAAACAATTCAATGAAGAAGAAGCGCTGGAACGTGCGATGCATGTGTTCTGGCGCCGTGGCTACGGCGCGACCTCGATGCAGGAGCTGGCGCAGGCCACCGGCGTGCTGCGCGGCTCGCTCTACAACGCCTATGGCGACAAGCAGGCGATCTTCCTGCTGGCATTTGCGCGCTACCAGCGCCGCTACCTCGAAACAGTGCGCGGGCACATGCAGCTCCGCGATCCGGTAGGAGCGCTGCGCGCCTACTTCGACTACGTGATCAAGTCGATGTCGGAACTGGCGCCGGCACTCGACGACACTGCGGCGCCGCGCTCGCGCGGCTGCCTGACCACCAAGATCGCGACCGACGAAACCGCCATGGACGAGCCGGTGCGTAGCGCTTTGCGCGGCATGCTGGAAGGATTGGGGCAAGTGCTGGAAGAACGATTGTCGGCGCCCGATGCGGTGGCGCGGCTACGTCTTCCGCCGCCCGACGCCGCCCGTCTGCTGGTTACTTTCACCCGGGGTAACGTGGTGATGGAGCGCATCTACCACGGCACCGAACAACTCCGGGCCACCGCGGAGAGCCTGATACAACTACTGTTGAAAGACGAGTAATTTCAGGCGTTATGGATGACGACATCGACGCGCTTGTGGACATCTTCGGCGAACGCCAGGAACGCCTCCATTTCAGTCGGCTGACTGACATCGAGCGCATACCACTCGGCCGAGCCGCCAGCCTTGCGGATCTCGTTGACCAGGCCCTGCAAGCGGTTCGAACGACGCGCACCCAGCACCACGTGGTGGCCCTGCTGCGCCAGCTGGCGCGCGGTGGCCGGTCCGCTGCCCCGGCTGGCGCCGGCGATCAGGATGACTTTACGCTGTAACGGTGGGTTCATGATGCTGTCCTTTCCCTGGCAATGACACGAGCATGCATCTTACGGCCGCCCGCCCATGCTGCAAATGCACATGACTATGCGATTCTTGCCTAATCCTATACTTCGATCCACCGGCCATGGCGGCCCAGTGCGTTTTGATGGATCATTCCTATTCATGAGAGCACGAAAGGAAATCACGTGGACCGCCTGATCGAACTGCATCGCCAACTGGCCCGGCACGACGGCTACACCGACACCGATGTCGCCGCCGTGCGCCTGACGCGCGCCACCCAGAGCGTGGCCAAGACGCCGGTCATGTCCGAGCCCTGCATTGCCATCGCCCTGCAAGGCCGCAAGCGTGCCTTTTTCGGCACCGACGTGCTGCAGTTTGACGCCGACCAGTACCTGGTGGTCGCCATACCGATGCCTTTTTCCAGCGCCACCGAGGCCACGCCGGAGGAACCGTTCCTGGGCCTGACGATACAAGTTGACCGCACCACCCTGGCCGACCTGATGTTCGCCATCGACCAGACCGACACCGACGTGCCGGCCGCCCCCAAGGGCATGATGACCACGCGCATGGATGATCGCCTGCGCGACACCGTGTTGCGCCTGCTCGAAACACTGAACTCGCCGCTCGAGGCGCGCGTGCTGGGCCCGGCCATCGTGCGCGAGATCTGTTTCCGGGTGCTGATGGGGGAGCAAGGGGCAGCGATGCGCGCGGCGCTCACCAGCCAGGGCCAGTTTGGCAGAATCGCCAAGGCGCTGCGCCGCATCCACGCCGACTACGCGGCCAGCATCGATGTGGGTATGCTGGCCGCCGAAGCCAATATGAGCGTGCCTGCCTTCCACGTGCATTTCAAATCGGTCACGCACTGCTCGCCGATCCAGTATGTGAAATCGGCGCGCCTGCACCAGGCCCGGCTGCTAATGGCGCGCAACGACATGACCGCGCAAGCGGCGTGCGCCCAGGTCGGCTATGAAAGCCCGTCCCAATTCAGCCGCGAGTTCAAACGCTTTTTTGGCCGCAGCCCTGGCGAGGAAGCCGATGTGTTGCGCCGCTATCTGGCGCCACCGGCAATGGAGCCGGCTCAGTTGCTTTAAAAGTAAGATGGATTTAGTATGCTTGCCTGTCGGCATTGCAAATAATTCAATTCCGCATCCATGACCATCTTAAAAGGAATCGCATGCGACGTTTCATTCTTGCCCTGGCAGCGCTGGCCGCCGCCCCCGCCATCACCACGGCCGCCCCCTTCGAGCCGGGCGTCTATTTGGCCGTCGATACAGGCGGGGCATCGTCGTCGTCGAAATATGCGGCAGACGGCGATGATCTTTCCTTCGGCGGCAAGGTCGGCTACCAGTACACGCGCAATTTCGGTTTCGACGTCTATGCCCGCAGCCTGAGCTTCATTTCAAATTCCGGTGTCTTCAGTGAGCGCGGTCTCTACCCGGACCAGACTGTCGGCATCGCCGCGCAAGGCACAATGCCAGTCAGCGAACGCTTCAGCCTGTTCGGCCGCGCAGGCATCGGTCGCACCAGCTTGAAAGGCAATCGCTCGGGCATGAGCGATAAGGAAGAGACCGACGGCCTGGTGGGCGTCGGCGTGAGCTACCAATTCAACCGCCAATGGTCGATCAACGTGGAAGGCAGTTACCTGACCAAGACCGAGGTCAAAATGTACTCGTTCGGCGGCCGTTTCCAGTTTTAAGAGCGCAAACAAAACCTCCATAGCTTCGTTGCAGCACCTCGCCGTACATTCGTACTGTCTTCGTCGCTGCGCCTCGCTATGGAGGTTTTGTCAGGCGCTCTGATTGCAAGGTGCCAACCGCACCAGGTGCCGGTCGCCGATCGTTTCGAGCTCGAAGCGCACCGGCAGAAAGCGGGCGATCACTTGCGCGTTGGTCCGCGCGTGCGACGACAGCACGTCCGTGGTAAAGCTGCCGGCGCCAGCCAGCGCCATGGGTAGCATCAACTGGTCCGCCAGGCACTCGCTCACTGCCGCGCCCGAAGCGATGTAACGGCGGGCGCGCTCCAGCGTCTGCCTTGCCACGGTTTCGGCGCGGACCATTTTTTCGCCGAATCCGGCAAACACTTCCGTCACCTGCTCGTGTTCGAGCGTGAGCAGCAGCACGTTGCCTGGGCCCATTTCTGCCGGCAGCCGATGGCACCGCAGTTGCGCTTCTCCCCAACCCATGCCTTTGCCGATGCATTCCAGTTCGCGCCTGGCCACCGACTCGGGCACGCCGGCCACAAAACTCTCGGCATAGCCGTGCAGGCGCGCTCCCCGCTCGATCAAGTCCAGCGGCCGCAACCCGGCGCATGGCTGCACTGTCGCCACCAGTTCGCCGCCACCGGCCGGGTAAAAGCCGAAGCGGCGCAGCTCGAAGGCCACCTCGGCGCCCATGGCCGCCAGCATGCGGCCATAGGCGCGCTCGAGGAAGTGCGACGGCGGCGCCATCGAATTGTGCGTGCCACCCGTCACCGTTATCCGTGACGGCTGGCCGGCCAGCAGCAAGGCCGGAAGCACGGTCTGCAACACCAGCGTGGAACTGCCGGCGCTGCCGATCGCAAACGCATACTCGCCGGCACTTATGGCGCCCGGGACGAACACCAGCGTTTGCGCGCCGACCGCCACGTCGCCCACGTCGGCGCCGCAAATGCGCGCCGCCGCCTGCACCGCCACCAGGTGCTGGCGCAGCAAGCCCGGGCGCGCGCGCCCCGCGCGGATATTGGTGATGCGAAACGGCTGGCCGGTGATCATCGACAGGCTCAGCGCCGTGCGCAATATCTGGCCGCCGCCCTCGCCCGCCGCGCCGTCAAGTTCTATGACGTTCATCGCTATCCTTTCACGCACACGACCTGCTTGAGGGTGTGCACCACTTCCACCAGGTCGCGCTGGGCGTGCATGACCGCGTCGATATCCTTGTAGGCCATCGGGATCTCGTCCACCACGCTGGCGTCCTTGCGGCATTCCACCCCGGCCGTGGCCAGCGCCTGGTCGTCGGCATTGAAGCGCCGCTTGGCCTCGTTGCGGCTCATGGTACGGCCGGCGCCGTGGCTGCAGCTGTGAAAACTCTCCTCGTTACCCTTGCCGCGCACAATAAAACTCTTGGCGCCCATCGAGCCGGGAATGATGCCCAGCTCGCCCGGCCGCGCCGACACGGCGCCCTTGCGGGTGATCAGCACGTCTTTGCCGAAGTGACGTTCGCGCTGCACGTAGTTGTGGTGGCAGTTGACGGCCTCCACGTGCGTCTCGAATGGCTTGGCGATGATGGTACGCACGGCCGCAATCAGGTTGTGCATCATCACTTCGCGGTTGGAGCGGGCAAAGCGCTGGGCCCAGCCCACTGCCTCCAGGTAGTCCTGGTAGTGGCGGGTGCCTTCTTCCAGGTAGGCCAGGTCGTCGTCGGGCAGGTTGATGAAGTGGGTGCGCATATCCTTCTTGGCCAGCTCGATGAAGTGGCTGCCGATGGCATTGCCCACGCCGCGCGAGCCCGAATGCAGCATGAACCACACGGCGCCGGTTTCATCGAGGCACACTTCGATGAAGTGGTTGCCGCCGCCGAGGGTGCCGAGGTGCCGGTAGTTGTTGGTTTTGCTCAGCCTGGGCGTCTTCTGACAAATCACATCGAACTCGTCCTTCAATTGCGCCCATGCGGCATCGACCGGCGCTGGCGGCGTATTCCAGCTGCCTTCGTCGCGGCCACGATAACCACGGGTTTTCGGCGTCATGCCGTGCGGGATGGCGCGCTCGATGGCGCTGCGCAGCGGTCCCAGGTTGTCGGGCAGATCGTTGGCGGAAAGCGTGGTCTTGGCCGCCATCATGCCGCAGCCGATATCGACACCGACCGCCGCCGGAATGATGGCGCCCAAAGTGGGAATCACGCTGCCGATGGTCGAGCCTTTGCCGAGGTGAACATCGGGCATGACGGCGATGTGCTTGTAAATAAAGGGCATGCGGGCCGTATTGGCCAGCTGCTGCTTGGCCGCCTCTTCGACTGGTACGCCCTGGGTCCACATCTTGATCGGGCTGCCGTTGTCGGTGGCGATGATGTCGTAGTTCTGTTTTTCCATTTTATTTCTTTCAGCTGTTATTGGTCGACCAGGGCCGCCAGCACGTCCTGCCACATCTTCTGCGCCTGGGGGCGGTGCGTCAATTCCGGGCAGCAGGGAACAAATGCCATTGACCGTTGCGGTGTGCGCTAACTCGCAGCGTCGAAGGCGCGCCGCGTTCGGGCGCTGGTTTTGGTTTGTGTTTGCCAAGTGCACCTGCACTGATCAGCCAATTCATATCGTTCCCCTTTCTCTGGTATGCACCTGTTATTGCAAACGCCATGCCAGCGTACGGAGACGCGCTAAATTACTTTATAAGTCATTGAATTGAATCGATAATTTATTCTTTCCCCAGTTTTTACAGAACTTCCCCAACATCATTCAGGCATAATGAGTTATCTTTTTTTATAAGTTTTTATCCATGAAAATCAAGCGCAAGGTGGTGATCGGCTTCGTGGGAAGCCAGCTCGACGGTGCGAGACGCAGCGATCGCTGGGAAAAATGGCGTCCCAGCCTGTCGCTGATGCAGCACGAGGACCTGCTGGTCGATCGTTTCGAGCTGCTATATAACGCCAAATTCCAGGACCTGGCGCACCATGTGGCGCGCGACATGCGTACCATTTCACCTGAAACCACGGTGGTCACGCACGACATCCCGATGCGTGATGCGTGGGATTTCGAAGACGTGTATGGCGCGTTATTCGATTTTTCCAAGCGCTATCCGTTCGACACCGAGCACGAGGATTACTGGATCCACATTACGACCGGTACGCACGTTGTGCAGATCTGCCTGTTCCTGCTGACGGAAGCGCGCTACCTTCCCGGGCGCCTGCTGCAGACGTCGCCACCCCGGCGCAGCGGCGTCGGCGATCCGGGCAGCTACCAGCTCATCGACCTCGATCTTTCGCGCTACGACCAGATCGCCCAGCGCTTTTCAAGCGAACAGGCGGAAGGCGTGGCGTTTTTAAAGTCCGGCATCCCCACCCGCAATGCCAGCTTCAACGCCATGATCGAGGAAATCGAAAAGGTGGCAGTCAAATCGCGCGCGCCGATGCTGTTGATGGGGCCGACCGGCGCCGGCAAATCTTTCCTGGCGCGGCGCGTCTTCGAACTGAAAAGGAATCGCCATCAACTCGATGGCAAATTTGTCGAACTTAACTGCGCCACCGTGCAGGGCGACGGCGCGGCATCCACCTTGTTCGGCCATATAAAAGGCGCGTTTACCGGTGCGGCGAGCAACCGACCGGGGCTGCTGCGCAGCGCCCACAAAGGCTTGCTGTTCCTCGATGAGATTGGCGAGCTGGGCCTGAACGAGCAAGCCATGCTGCTCAAGGCGCTCGAGGAAAAGCGTTTTTTGCCGGTCGGCAGTGATGAAGAAGTGGCCAGCGACTTCCAGCTCATCGCCGGCACCAACCGCGACCTGGGCGCCGAGGTACTGGCCGGCCGCTTCCGCGAAGATTTGTACGCACGTATCAACCTGTGGACGTATTCGCTGCCACGGCTGGCGGAGCGGCCCGAAGATATCGAACCCAATGTCGATTTCCAGTTATCGCTGGCTGCCATGGAAAGCGGCGAGAAAGTCAGCTTCAACAAGGAAGCGCGCACGCGGTATATGCGCTTTGCCATGTCGGGAGACGCCGCCTGGAGCGGCAATTTCCGTGACCTGGCGGCCTCGGTCACGCGGCTGGCCACGTTATCCGATGCAGGCCGCATCTCCGACGTGCAAGTGGATGACGAAATCGCGCGCCTGAAGAGGCTATGGCGGCACAGCGCGCAGCCGGCCGTCGTGGAAGGGTTGGATTTGTTCGACAGCATGCAGCTCGAAGCCGTGATTGCGGTGTGCCACCAATCGAAATCGTTGTCGGATGCGGGCCGCAAGTTATTCGCAGTATCGCGCGACGCCAAGGTCAAGCCGAACGATGCCGATCGCCTCAAGAAATACCTGGCTAAATTCGATCTGCAGTGGGATGCGCTCTGAATGCGAAAAACCCCCTACCGGATCACCGGAAGGGGGTTTTTCTATATAACTAGCCTGACGATAACCTACTTTCACACTGGTTGCAGCACTATCATCGGCGCAAAGTCGTTTCACGGTCCTGTTCGGG
>NZ_JAVDVB010000013.1:0-20327 GCF_031456625.1 Duganella sp. 3397 | reverse complement strand
CCATCCCGAACAGGACCGTGAAACGACTTTGCGCCGATGATAGTGCTGCAACCAGTGTGAAAGTAGGTTATCGTCAGGCTAGTTATATAGAAAAACCCCACCAGGTGATCCTGGTGGGGTTTTTCGCATTTGGGCTGTCATATTCTTGTCACGTTACCCCGCTAAACTTGTCTCTTTCCCAATTAGAGGTGGTTGGCATGATGCGTCTTTCCCTGGTGTCGCTGGCGGTATTGTCGGTTTTGGCAGGTTGCGGTAGCAATGATGAAAATACGGCGGCGCCCGTCAATCCAGCCATGACCGGGGTGTTCCTCGATGGCGTCGTTGACAATCTCGATTACGTGGCAGGTACCGCACCGAAGGCCGCTACCAACGCCAAAGGCGAGTTCACCTGCTATGCTGGCGACACCGTCAGCTTCAGTGTTGGCGGCATTGCCCTGGGCAGCACCCTGTGTGCTCCCACGGTCACTCCGCTGGAACTGGCCCGCGTGGTCGATATCAAGGAGATCAAAGTGATCAATCGCCTGCTGGCCCTGCAATTGCTCGACGATGACAACGACCCTTCGAACGGCATCAAGCTCACGGCCGAGGCCAAGACCGCGCTGGCCGGCAAGACCCTCGACTTCAACGCTGCCGCCACGGCCTTCAATACCAACCTGAGCGCCACCCTGGCCACGGCCGGCGCCAAGTATGCAGCGCGCAGCGTGGACGACAGCCGCCGCGCACTGGTGCGCGAACACTTCGAAGATACGCTGGCGTCCAAGCGCGGCACGCCGGTCAACGAGACCTTCACCCAGAAAAACACCCTGGGCGACGTGGCCGTGACCGTCACCCGCTACCAGGTCCATGCCGACAGCAAGTTCTACATCCCTTACGAGGGCAACAATGCCAAGGTCAAGGAAGAATTCCCGCTCGGTTTCCTGCCATCGTACGGCTCGGCGCTGGCCTTCAAGGGCACCAATGCCAACGGCGACCTCGAGTTTTACGGCCTGACCGATCGAGGCCCCAACGGCGACGGTCCCAATCTGCCGGCCTTGAGCGGCACCGGCGTGACCGGCAGTAAAATCTTCCCGTCGCCGAGTTTTGCGCCTTCATTCGGCGTGATCACGGTGGGCAAGTCGGGCGCGGTGCTCACATCGTCCACACCGATCAAGGTCTCGGCAACCGTTGCCACGTCGGGCCTGCCGGTGGCGCCGGGCACCGTCGGTTACACGTCGGAGCTGCCGGTGATGGACGTGATGAAATATGACGCCGCCAGCAAGGCCACCTTCAATGCTGGCGGGCTCGACTCCGAAGCCATCGTCTTCGACAAGAAACGCAACGTGCTGTGGGTATCGGACGAGTATGGTCCGTTCATCGAGAAGATCGATCCGGCCACCGGCGTCATCCTCAGCAAGTATGCGCCAGGCACCGGCCTGCCGGCCATCTTCGCCAAGCGCCGCGCCAATCGCGGCATGGAAGGCATGGCACTCGACACCACCACCGACAAGCTGCACGGCTTCCTGCAAAGTCCGCTCACCGATGGCAACGCGCCATACACCGTGACCGGCAAGAGCGAAGCGGTCGAACGTTTCGCCCGCTTTACGCGCTGGACCGAATTCGATCCCACCACGGGCACGTCGGGCAAGATGTACGCCTATCCGCTGGACGCGACCGATTACCAGGACGGCCGCACTGGCAACGCCAAGCTCGGCGACGTGGTGGCGCTGGGTAATGGCAAGTTCATCGTGATCGAGCAGGGCGCGGCGCCTGGCGGCAATGTGTTCAACAAGCTGATGCTCGTGGAAATCGGCGCGGCCACCGACATTTCAGCCAATGCCTACAACGCCACCACGTCCGACCTGGAAAAGAGCAGCATGGGCGGCGCTGCCGTCAACGGCGCCGACTGGAAATCGGTCGTCGCCATGAAGAAAACCGTGCTGCTGGACTTGAACGCCATCGGCTGGCTGGCTGAAAAGGCCGAAGGCTTGACGATGGTGGACGCCAATACCCTGGCCCTGGTCAACGACAACGACTTCGGCATGAAAACCAAGGTGTTCAATGCCGCCGGCGCAGTGATCGAGGATGCAGATGTGACCAAGTGCAATGTCGATGCCAACGGCGCCATCATTGCCAGCAATGCTGCAGGTTGTACATCCGGCAATACCATCCGGGTCGGACGGGGTACCGACCTCGAGCGCCCAAGCCGCCTGTGGCTGATCAAGTTTGCCAAGGCGCTGACGTCGTTCTGAGGCGGAGATGGTAGTCGGCAAGGAAGCGCGCTATTGGCGCTTTCCTTACCGGCGGGACAGATTCTTAGCCCACATCAAGGCGGCGGCACGACAGGTTGCTACCTTCTCAGGGATAACCCTGGAAGGAATCCCTCATGGACTATGCGCAGCTAAGACCTGGTCGCCGCTTTGCCCCGCTGCACAGCCTGCTGTATTACAGCCAGCGGCTCGTCACCCGGCCGGCACTGCGCCGCCTGGTGGTGCGCACCCTGACCGGGGCGCTACGCCTGCGCCATGGCAGCGGCAGCGAACTGCACGCCGACAGCGCCGAAGAGGCAGCCGCCTTGGCCGACCTGAGCCAGAGCGGCTACGCGCCGCTCGGCAACCAGCTCAGCAGCGTGCAATGCGACGCCATCCGCGCCTACCTGCAAGACAAACTGCTGACCGATCGCGACCGTGAACGCGAGCTGTTCGCGCTGGCGCAAGCGCCGCCAGGCGTGCGCGTGGCCGATTATCACCTGCGCGACGTGATCGCCTGTCCGCACATCCTGGCGCTGGCCAATAGCGCACCGCTGCTGGGCCTGGCCGCGCGCTATATGCGCTGCAAGCCCACCATCTCTGCGCTGGGCCTGCGCTGGTCGTTCCCGGTAGCGGGCGACGCCAGCGATTTACAGGTGTTTCATCGCGACTCTGAGGACTGGCGCTACCTGAAGGTGCTGGTGTACCTGACCGATGTCGATCATGACGCGGGGCCGCACGTGTATTTGCACGGCAGCCACCTGACGCAGGCACCGGTGCGGCTGCGCTTTTACAGCGACGACGAAATCTCCGCCAACTATGGCGCCGAGCGGCTGCTCACGGCCACCGGAACGCGCGGCTTTTGCTTCGCGGTCGATACCGCCGGCATCCACAAGGGCACGGCACCGCACTTGCTGCCACGGCTGATGCTGCAGATCCAGTACTCGCTGCTGCCCAGCTATGCCTACCAGTATGCGCCCGAGGAATACCACGGCGCACTGCAGCTCGATCCCTATGTGAACCGCCTGATCGTGCGGCCGCTGCGTGGGCAGCGCTGATGTCGACGGAGTATATGGCGCCGCATTGCGCCTGCCCCCGCTGCGGGTCCGAGTGGACCCGGCGCATTCGGCGCGCCTGGTGGATGCGGCTGCTGGCGGGCAGCATGCGCATCCGCTGCCTGGCCTGCCACCATGAATTCCTGTTCAGGAAACGCTAGGTTTCCTTCACGCTGCCCTTGCTGATACTTTCTCCGTCTGTCTTGCGCAGCGACCAGAACGTGATCGACGACAGCACGGTCATCACCGCCAGCGTGAGGAAGGCGTAGTGCAGTGCCGTGGTGAGGGCGATGCGGTTCGATTGCGGCACGTCGCCCAGGTACCAGCCCGTGATCAGCGAGCCGGCCGCCAGGCCGAAGCTCACCGACAACTGTTGCATCGAACTGGCGATGGTGCTGGCCATGCTGCTGTCGTTACCTTCCACGTCGGCGTAGGCGATGGTGTTCATGCTCGAGAACTGCAGCGAATTGAAGAATCCCAGGCACAGGCTGATCATCACGATCACGTAGATCGGCGTGCCTTGCTGGACGAACGAGAAGAGGCTGATGGTGATCCCGATCAGCACCGTGTTCACCGTGAGCACCTGGCGGTAGCCGAAGCGCGCCAGCACCCGCGCCGAGATGAATTTCATGAACATCGCGGCGGCGGCCGACGGCATCATCAACAGGCCCGATTGCCAGGCCGGCAGGCCCAGTCCCAGTTGGTACAGCAGCGGCAGCAGGAACGGCAAGCCCCCCACGCCAATGCGGGTAATGAAGCCGCCCATGACCGAGACGCGGAAGGTGCGCACCTTGAACAGGGCAATGCGCAGCAGCGGATACGCCGCCTCGCGCGCATGCCACACGTAGGCCGCCAGCAACGAGCAGGCGATCAACAGCAGCACCGACATCGACGTGATGTCGAGCCGGTGTTCGCCGAACACCTCGAGCAGCCATGACAGAAGCGCCACGCCGGTGCCGAACAACACCAGGCCGATGAAGTCGAGCGGGCGCGTGTCTTCGCTGCGGTAGTCGGGCATGTGCTTGTTGGCCAGGTACAGTGCGGCGATGCCCACCGGGACGTTGACGAAGAAGATCTCGCGCCAGGTCATCCAGTGCACGATCAGGCCGCCGACCGTGGGCCCGAGCAGGGGCCCGATCAGCGCCGGGATGATGACGAAGTTCATCGCCGCCAGCAGTTCGGACTTGGGGAAGGTGCGCACGATGGCCAGGCGCCCGACCGGCATCATCATCGCCGCACCGAAGCCTTGCAGCAGGCGCGCCGCCACCAGCATCGGCGAATTGACCGACAGGCCGCACAGGATGGACGCGATGGTGAAGATGGCGATGGCGCTCATGAACACGCGCCGGGTGCCGAAGCGGTCGGCCATCCAGCCGCTGACCGGAATCGCCACCGCAAGGCTGAGCACATAGCTGGTGACCACGGCCTTGAGGCTGAGCGGCGTTACTTGCAGGCTGGCTGCCATGCTGGGAATGGCGGTGTTGACGATGGTGGAATCCAGCTGCTCCATGAACAGGGCGGTGGCCACCACCCACGGCAGGTAGCGCTTGGCGGCCACCTCGGCTGCGGATGGTTCGGGGAGTTGGGCGGTAGTATCCATGGTCTGATTTTCCCATAAATGTGCCGCGAAGGTCACCGGGTCTTTAGGGGAGTGCGCAGCAGTCATCATGCTGTCACCGGACAGCGCTAAGGTGCGTGCAACCATCTCGAGGAGGCCCCATGCACGACCAACCACCGATTCCCGGACGACGCGGCTTTATCCGCCAGGTAGCCGGCACTGCGCTGCTGGGCACCGGCCTGGCCGCTTGCACCAGCACGGCCAGCCATGGCGACAACAACGACAACACCGGTCCGTTGCGCTTTGCCCACGGCGTGGCCAGCGGCGACCCGTTGACCGACCGGGTAATCCTGTGGACCCGCGTGACCCCGGGCCAGGACAATGGCGGCGGCGACATCGCCGTGCGCTGGCAACTGGCCACCGATGCCGCCATGCGCTCGGTAGTGGCTTCGGGCACCCTGACCACCTCGGCGCACCAGGACTACACCGTCAAGGTCGATGCCGCCGGATTGCTGCCCGGTCACGTGTACCACTACCAGTTCGAGACGGGCGTGGCGAAATCTCCGGTAGGCCGCACCAAGACCCTGCCGCGCATGGACGTGCGCCAGGTGAAGCTGGCGGTGTTCTCGTGTTCGAATTACCCGTTCGGCTTTTTCAATGTATACGCCGACGCCGCGCTGCAGGGCGATCTCGATGCGGCGCTGCACCTGGGCGACTATATCTACGAGTACGAAAGCACCGGCTATGGCGCCGAGCAGGGCAAGCAGCTCGACCGCGTGTCCGAGCCGCGCGACGTGCTGCTGCGGCTGGAGGACTACCGGCGCCGCTATGCCCAGTACCGCAGCGATCCCGACCTGCAGGCGGTCCATGCCGCCATGCCGTTCATCGCCGTGTGGGACGACCACGAAATCGCCGACGACACCTGGCGCGACGGCTCGCTCGACCACAAGACCAGCGCCTACGGCCCGTTCAAGCTGCGCAAGCTGGCGGCGGCCACCGCCTACCACGAGTGGATGCCGATCCGCACGCCCGATCCGGCGGCAATCGACAGGATCTACCGCTCGTTCGACTTCGGCAGCATCGTCTCGCTGCACATGCTCGACACCCGCGTGATCGGTCGTGATCAGCAACTCATGATGTCCTCGTACTTCGACGCCAACAAGCAGTTCGACGAGGCCCGGTACCGCAGCGACCTGTATTCGCCGCGCCGGCAGATGATGGGCGCCGAGCAGATGGCGTGGCTCGACCGGCAAGTGGAACAATCGACCGCGCGCTGGCAGATGTTGGGCCAGCAGGTGCTGATGGCGCGCATGGAGTATCCGAAAGCGGTGGTGCTGGGCGAGTGTTCGAGCACCGCCTACGTGGCCGCCAAACGCCGTGCAGCGCTGGATCCTGCGAGCGTAACCGACCAGGAGCTGCGCTGGCTGGCGTCGCCCTCGCTGCCGTGTTACCTCGATTCGTGGGACGGCTACCAGAGCGAGCGCGAACGGCTGTTCGCCATCATGGAACGGCACCGCAAGAACATGGTGGTGCTGGCCGGCGACACGCATAACGCCTGGGCCAGCGACCTTTTCGATGCCAATGGCCGCCAGGTGGGCGTGGAATTTGCCACCCCCGGCGTGACCTCACCGGGCATGGAAGGCGGCCAGCCCCAGCGCAACCCGGACGACGTGGCGGCCATGATGACCGACATGATCGCGCCGCTGTACTACGCCCAGACCAGCAAGCGCGGTTACCTGGTGGTCACCGCCACCCACGAGCAAGTGCGCTGCGATTTCCGTTTCGTCGATACTGTGCAGCAGCACCAGTACACGGCGGCGGTGGAGCGCAGCCTGCGTACGCTGGCCGGACCGGGCAACCGCAAGATCGAGGAATGCCCGCCGGTGTAAATCAGTGCGCTTTGAGCGCCACCAAAGCATCGTACAACGGCTGGGTCGCGTCGGCGATGCGTTCCAGGCTGGCCTCGCGCAGGGCGGAGGTATCGACCGTGTTCTGCGAGTCCAGTCCCGCCCAGCGCAGCAGCGCGCTGCAGGCCTCGGGCGTATCGAACAGGCCGTGCAGGTACGTGCCGAGGATCTGGCCATCGCCAGATACCGCACCTTCGGGCCGGCCGGCGATGGTAAACGCCGGCCGGTCCAGGGCGGCGCCGGTGGAGGTGCCCATATGGATTTCGTAGCCAGTGACTGCAGCGCCATCATCGTCGAACGCGCACAAGCCGTGCACCTGCACCAGCCGCTTGTGCGGCGTCATCTCCGTAGTCATGTCGAGCAGACCGAGGGCCGGCGAGGCGCCGGCGTGGCCTTCCATGCCCAGCGGGTCAAGCACGCCGGCGCCCAGCATCTGGAAGCCGCCGCACACGCCGATCACCTTGCCGCCGTAGCGCAGGTGGCGCGCAATGGCTGCCGGCCAGCCCTGCGACTGCAGCCAGGCCAGGTCGCCCCGCGTGTTCTTGCTGCCGGGGAGGATGATCAAATCCGCCGGCGGGATCGGCTCGCCCTGGCGCACAAAGCGCAGATCGACGTCCGGGTGCGCGCGCAGGGCGTCGAAGTCGGTGTGGTTGCTCATGCGCGGCAGGCTGGGCACCACGACGCGGAAGGCACCGGTGGAGGCCTGAACTGCCTGCACCGCATCCTCCGCATCGAGGAACAGGCCGTGCAGATACGGCAGCACGGCCAGCACCGGCTTGCCGGTTTGCTGCTCGAGCCATTCCAGGCCCGGTTCTAGCAGCTTGATGTCGCCCCGGAAGCGGTTGATCACGAAGCCGATGGTGCGATCGCGTTCGCTTTGCGACAGGCACGACAAGGTGCCGACCAGGTGGGCGAACACGCCGCCGCGGTCGATGTCGGCCACCAGGATCACCGGGCAATCGACTTTTTCGGCAAAGCCCATGTTGGCGATATCACGCGAGCGCAGGTTGATTTCGGCAGGGCTGCCCGCGCCTTCGACCATCACGCAATCGTATTGCGCCAGCAGGCGCTGGTGCGATTCCAGTACCGCCTCCATGGCGACTGTCTTGTAGCGATGGTAGTCGCGCGCATTCATCTCGGCGCGCACCTGGCCGTGGATGATTACCTGCGCGCCGATGTCGCTCGACGGTTTTAACAGCACCGGGTTCATGTCGGTATGCGGCGCCACGCCGGCGGCGATCGCCTGCAGCGCCTGGGCGCGGCCGATCTCGCCGCCGTCGGCAGTGACCGCGCTGTTGAGCGCCATGTTCTGCGGCTTGAATGGCGCCACGCGCACGCCGTCGCGCTTGAGCAGGCGGCACAGGGCCGCCACCACGGTGCTTTTGCCGGCGTCGGACGTGGTGCCTTGCACCATCAGGGTCGTGTAGGGAAAAGTCATCAGAAGGGTTTCAATTTTTGCGCCGCTGGCGCGCCTGTTCCAGCAGCTCGCACATGGCGCGCGTGCCCTCCACCATGCGCGGACCGGCGCGGTTGAGCAGTTCGCCGTCGAGCGTAAACAGGTTGCCGTTACGGACCGCCTTCATGGTCGTGTACTGCTTCCACAGCGTGACGCCGCCGTAGTCCTTTTCGGCGGTGCCGAAGATCGCTTCGGGATCGGCTTGCAGCACGCCTTCGATGCTGACTACGGGGGCCGTCACCTTCAGGTCGGCGAAGATGTTGACGCCGCCGCACACGCGCATGGCGTCGGTGACGATCGAGCCGGCGCTCAAGGTATAGAGCGGCTTGTCCCACACCTGGTAGAACATGCGCACCGGCGGCCGGTTGGCATATTGCTTGGTCAGCGCGGCGAACTGCGCGCGGATCTGCGTGGCGGCAGGTTGCGCCACGGTTTCCGTACCTAGCAACTGGCCCATGCGCTGGAGGTTGTCGGCGATGCCGTCGAGTTTCAACGGTTCGCTGTGGAAGATCGGGATGCCCAGCTGGCGCAGGGTGTCGATCTGGCGCTCGGAGCTGCCGTGCATCCAGGCCACGATCAGGTCGGGCTTCAGGGCGATCACGCGCTCCATGTCGATCTGGCGGTTGGTGCCGATGCGTGGGATCTTCTTGGCCGCTTCCGGGTAATCGCTATAGGTGACGGCGCCGACGATGCGTTCGCCGCCGCCGGCTGCGAACAGCAGTTCGGTCACGTGCGGCGACATCGAGACGATGCGCTGCGCCGGCTTTTGCAGGGTGATGACGTTGCCGTCGTCGTCGCGCACGGTGATGGCGGCGTTGGCGGTCATGCAGGTTGCCAGTGACAGCAAGACCAGGGTTGTGAGGCGTTTCATTTTTCGGTCCATTCTTTCAATGCCAGTTCCAGGCGCTGCCAGCCTGCTTGGTCGGGCGGCAGGCCCAGGCGGATACCGCGCGCGGCCTCGCGAAACAGCCGCACCCACACGCCGCGTTCGGCCATGTGCTGCCAGAACGCCTCCGGCTGCGGTTCGGCCCACCACTGGAACAGCGGCGTGCCGGTCGAGGCGATGCCATGGCTGGCCAGGAGTGCCGCCAGCCGTGCGCCTTCGGCGTGCAGGTAGTCGTGGGTGCTGGTTTGCCAGGCGCGGTCGTGCAGGGCGGCGAGCGCAATGTGCTGGGCGGGGCCGCTGATGGTCCAGGGGCCGAGCAGGTCGGCCAGGTCGCGCAGCAGGCCGGCATGGGCCGCAACGAAGCCGAGGCGGATGCCGGCCAGGCCAAAAAATTTGCCCACCGAGCGCAGCACGATCAGCCCCGGCATGCCGGTGTGCGCCGCCACACTGTTGTGCCGAGCGGTGTCGCCGAATGCTTCATCGACCACCAGCCAGCCGCCGCGCGCGGCCAGTTGGCTCGCCCAGTCCAGCAACTGCGCAGCGGGCACAGTGGCGCCGGTGGGGTTGTTCGGATTGCAGACCACCACCACGTCGCTATGCGCGATGGCGGCATCGAGTTCCGCATACGGGATTTGCGTGAGCGTGTGGCCGTGACCGTGCCATTGGTGCGCATGTTCGGCGTACGACGGCGCGGCCACTGTCACGCGCGACGGGGCGCGCAGCCGGGGCAGGGCCTGGATCGCCGCCTGGGTGCCGGCCACCGGCAGCATCAATGGCGCGCCGTAGCATGCTTGCGCCGCTTGTGCCAGTTCGGGCGAGGCCTCGGGCAGCCGGTGCCACGCGTTGCCGGGCAGTGTGGGCGCCGGGTACCAGCGCGGATTGAGGCCGGTGGACAGGTCGAGCCAGTCGGACCGGCCGAAGCGTAGCGTGGCGTCGCGCAGGTTGCCGCCGTGTTCAAGCATGGAGCGCCTCCAGCAGTGCCGGCAATAGCGTCAGCACCAGCCCGGCGCCCAGCCACAGCGCGGTGGTGTGCGTGACCAGCCGCCACGCGCGGCCGATATCGATGCCGGTGGCTGGCACGCCGGCACCGAGCACCGGGCGCTCTTCGAGCTGGCCGTGGTAGACGGCCGCGCCGCCCAGTTGCACGCCGAGCGCGCCGGCGCCGCTGGCCATGACCGGGCCGGCGTTGGGGCTGTCCCACAACGGCGCCTGGGTGCGCCAGCACTGCCAGGCGCGCCGCTTGGCTGCCAGGCCGGGGGCCAGCAGCACATACGACAGTGCGGTCAGGCGCGCCGGGATGTAATTGAGGGCGTCGTCCAGCCGTGCGGCGGCGCAGCCGAAGCGCAGCAGGCGTTCGGTACGATAGCCCCACATGGCGTCGAGCGTGTTCGCCATGCGGAACATGACGGCAGCGGGGCCACCGCCAACGATGAACCAGAACAGCGTGGCGAAGACGGCGTCGTTGCCGTTTTCCAGCAGCGACTCGGCGCTGGCGCGGGTGAGTTCCACTTCGCTGGCGCTGCTGGTATCGCGGCTGACGATGCGCGACGTCAGGTAGCGCGCCTGCGGCAAATCGTTGTGCGCCAGTGCGTGGGCGATCGGCAGGTTGTGTTCGCGCAGGCTGCGCAAGCCCAGGCATACGTACAGCATGGCCGCGTGCACGGCGGCGGCCAGCCAGAAGCTCACCGTGCCGGCCGCCCACACCAGCAGCGCGGTCAGCGCGGTGATCGGCAGCACCGCCAACAGCCACGCCAGCACGCCGCGCCGGAAGCGCGCCTTGCCGGTGCCGCGGTTGAGGCGGCGCTCGAGGCCCATGGCCAGGTTGCCAAAGCCGACCAGCGGATGCCAGCGGCGCGCTTCGCCCAGCAGCAGGTCGAGCAACACGCCGGCCACCATCAGCACCGCGATGGCGGCAAACGACAACCCAGCGATCATCCCTTCAGGACCAGCGGCAGGCCAGCGGCGACAAACACCGCGCGGTCGCAAATCGCCGCCACCGATTGATTCAGGCGGCCCTGTTCGTCGAGGAAGCAGCGCGAGATGGCGCCGAACGGCATGATGCCCAGGCCGACTTCGTTCGACACTAGTACGATGTCGCTGCTGCACTTGGTCAGCGCGCTGGCCAACATGTCCTGCTGTTCGTGGAACAGCGCGGGCAGAGTGATTTCGCCCACATCCGGGTATTCCTGGCCGCTCGAGAACAGCAGGTTGCTGAGCCAGAGCGTAAGACAGTCGACCAGGATCAGGCGCTCGGGCGAGGACCAGCGCAGCAGCTGGTTGCCCAGTGCCAGCGGTTCTTCCACCGTGGTCCACTCGCCGGGGCGGCTGCCCTGGTGGTGGGCGATGCGCGCGGCCATTTCGACGTCGCCAGCCGTGGCGGTGGCGATATAGACCACCTCCTTGCCCGACTCGATGGCCAGGCGTTCGGCGTAAGCGCTCTTGCCCGAGCGTGCGCCGCCCAGAACCAAAGTACGTGTCATCCGTGTCTCCTCATGAACAGGGCGGCTGCCGCCGCCGGGTTGGATGGGTAATATGCGTGAAAATACGAAGCGGTCAATGAGCCAACGCGATACCAGGCTTCACCCTGGATTGCGGAGGGGTGCTTGATTGTATGCGCGGCCGGCGCCACTGTGGTTGTCAGTTTTGAATAATGGAAGGTGTGGCCGCGCAGGACACCGTCTGCCGTGGGCAGTCCCTGCGGGCCCAACCCGGCCAGCCGTGGCTGCATTGCCACAGCGCCCGGCAGCAGGCCGGCCATGGCCCACTCGTTGTCCTGCTGGTCGGTCAGGGTATCGGCCAGCGCCATCATGCCGCCGCATTCGGCCACGATCGGCAGGCCGGACGCGTGCGCGGCGCGAATCGAGGCGCGCCAGGTGGCCGCCTCGCTCAATGTCTGTGCGTGCAATTCGGGGTAGCCGCCTGGCAGGTACACGGCATGTGCTGCGGCGGGCACCGGTTCGTCGGCCAGCGGCGAGAAGAAGGTCAACTCGGCGCCCAGCGCCCGCAGCAGGTCCAGGTTGGCGGGATACAGGAACATGAAGGCGGCGTCGCGGGCAATCGCAATCGTCCTACCCTGCAAGGTCGCCGGCATGGACTCGGCTGCTGGCGCTGGCGGGATTTCGATGCGCACCGGGGCCAGGGCTTCCCATGCCGCCTCGTCGAAAATCAGCTGGTCGGCCAGTTGGTCGAGCAGGGCGTCGAGATTGTGGATTTCGCCGGGCACCACCAGCCCCAGGTGACGTTCGGGCAGCGACACCTGCTGGCGCGGCATGGTGGCAAACAGCGGGACGTCGCGCAGCGACGCGGCCACCATCTTGCCGTGGTTGTCGCTGGCCACGCGGTTGGCGATCACGCCGGCCATCTCGACCGGACCATAGTCGCGCAGGCCCATGACGATGGCGCCGGCCGTCTGCGCCATGGCCGACGCATCGATCACGGCCAGCACCGGCACGCCGAAGGTGCGCGCGACATCGGCCGACGACGGCGTGCCGTCATATAAACCCATCACGCCTTCGATCAGGATCACGTCCGCCTCTTGCGCCGCTTGCGCCAGCTGGCTGCGGCACTGGTCAGGACCGACCATCCACAGGTCGAGCGTGCGTACCGGCGCGCCGGTAGCGCGTTCGAGCAGCATCGGGTCGATGAAGTCGGGGCCGCACTTGAGCGCCCGCACGCGCCGGCCCAGCTTGACCAGCTTGCGCGCCAGCGCGGCGGTGCAGGTGGTCTTGCCCTGACCGGACGAGACGGCCGCCACCATCACCACTTTCACGTCGATGTGCTTCACCACTCTGTACCCAGTTGCGCGGCGATGCCGGCCTTGAACGCGTGCTTGACGACCGTCATGTCGGTAACCGTGTCGGCAATCGCGATCAGTTCGGGCGGCGCACCGCGGCCGGTGATCACCACGTGCTGCATTGGCGGGCGCGCCAGCAAGTCGTTGATGACGTTTTCCACGTCGAGATAGCGGTACTTGAGGGCGATATTGAGTTCGTCGAGCACCACCAGGCCGCAGGCTGGATCGTCGAGGAAGCGCTTGGCCTGTTCCCACGCCAGCGTGGCCTTTTCGATGTCGCGTTCGCGATTCTGGGTTTCCCAGGTATAGCCTTCGCCCATGGTGTGAAAGCTCACTTCATCGGGGAAGCGGCGCAAGAACTGCTCTTCGCCGGTGGCCATCGCACCTTTGATGAACTGCACCACGCCCACCTTCATGTTGTGGCCCAGCGCACGCGCTACCATGCCGAACGCGCTCGAGCTCTTGCCCTTGCCGTTGCCGGTGTTGACGATGATGATGCCGATCTGCTTGTTGGCAGACGCGATCTGGGCGTCGATGATGGCTTTTTTGCGCTCCATGCGCACGCGGTGGCGTTCGTTGAGGGCGGCGTCGCCGGTATCAGGGGTGTTGGTTGGTTCGGTCATGGGGTCTCCTCGGAGGGGATGAAGATGCTGCGGTGGCCGTGGCGGATGATGTCGATCGGATGGCCCAGGTATTCGCCCAGGATATCGGCGCGCATCACGTCATCCTTGGCGCCGGCCAGCCAGCGGCCATCGCCACGCAGCAGCAATGCGTGGGTGGACACGCTGTGCGCCAGCGTGAGGTCATGACCAATCATGACCACGGTCTTGCCCTGTTCGCGGCACTGGCGCGCCAATAAAGTCATTACGCTCACCTGGTGCGCCAGGTCGAGCGCATTGGCCGGCTCATCGAGCAGCAGCAGTGGCGTGTCCTGCGCCAGCATGGCGGCAATCGCTACCCGCTGGCGCTCGCCACCGGACAGCGTGCGCACGTCGCGGCCGGCCAGGTCGGCCACTTCCATCGACGCCAGCGCTGCCAGGGCGATGGCATGGTCGTCGCTGCCTTCCCAGTAGCGGTGGTCGTGGTACGGGTGGCGTGCCGACAGTACGGTTTCGATCACGGAGTAGGCGAAAGCGTCACTGCGGCTTTGCGCCAGGAAGGCGCGCTGGCGCGCCAGGTCGGCCAGCGGCCAGTCTTGCAGCGCGCGCTCGCGGATCGATACCGTGCCGGCGTCAGCTGGGCGCAGTCCGGCCAGCGTGCGCAGCAGGGTGCTTTTGCCGGCGCCGTTGCGGCCGATTACGCTCCAGCATTCGCCGGTGCGTACCTGCCAGTCGAGATTGGCGACCAGCTGGCGCTGGCCGATGCTAAGAGAGAGCTGATGGGTGGCGATCATCATGTCGTCACTTCCGCAGCCGGTGCAGCTGGTACAGGAACACCGGTGCACCGACCAGCGCGGTGATCACGCCGACCGGCAGCTGCTCGGGCGCGATGATGGTGCGCGCCAGCGTATCGGCCAGCATCAGGTAAATGCCGCCGGCCAGCGTGGCGGCGGGAATCAACAGGCGGTGGTCGGGACCGACCGCGAAGCGGCAGGCGTGCGGCACGATCAGGCCCACGAAGCCGATGCTGCCGGCGGTCGTCACCGCGCTGGCGGTCAGCAGGCCGGAGACAAAGAACAGTCCCTTGCGCAGCGCGCCCACGCGGATGCCCAAGGTGGCGGCGGCTTCCGCATGGAGCGCCATCACGTTCATGGCGCGCGCATTTTTGACCGCGAACAGCAGCGCGGCGACCAGCACCAGGCACGGCATCCAGCGCAGCGGTGCACCGGCCATGTCGCCGATCATCCAGAACACCATGCTGCGCAGGCGGCTGTCGGGCGCGATCGACAACATCAATGTGACGAGCGCCATGCAGGCCGACGACAGAATCACGCCGGTGAGCAGCAGCAGGGCGGTGCCGCCATCGGCTGCGGCGCCGCCGCGCAGGTCGCGCCGCGCCAGCAGGTACAACATCATGGAGACGGCCACGGCGCCGCCAAACGCCGCCGCATCGACCATCCACGCCGCGCACATGAACATCAACGCCGCCAGCGCGCCCACCGACGCGCCGGCGGAAATGCCCAGCACATAGGGATCGGCCAGCGGATTGCGCAGCAAGGCCTGCATCATCACGCCAGCCAGGGACAGCGCCGCACCAGTGATGAAAGCGGTGAGCGCGCGATGCACGCGCAGATCGAGCAGGGTAGCGGCCAGCGTGGATTTCTCGCCATGCAGCAGGTCGCCAATCGCAGCCGGCATATCGGCCAGGGGAACCGCCACCGACCCGGTCATCCCCGAAAACACCAGCCCCGCAAGCGCGAACAGCCCCAATCCACCCAACACCAGGACGGCGCGCTGTTGTAACTTGCGGGAGAAATCAGCCATTTACTCTTTCCTGAAGTTCGGGGTCAGTGCCGACATTCGGACACAGGCTCTGCAATGATAAAGCAGAGATCGTGTCCGAATGTCGGCACTGACCCCGAAGTGGGATTACTTGTAGCCGTAGCGCAGGCCGGCGAAGAACTTGGCGCCCGGGGTATTGTAGTAGCGGGCCAGGTCGTACTGTTTATCGCCGATGTTATTCCAGCGTACCAGCGCGGACCAGTCGCGGGTGAAGGCGTACGCGGCGTACAGGTTCACCAGGCCGTAGCCGCCCAGGCGCACGGTGTTGGCGGCGTTTTCGAAGCGTGCGCTCGACAGCTCCACTTCCACGCCCGCTTTCAGGGCGCCGGTGCCGTAATCGGCGGTGACGTTGGCATGGCGCTTGGCGCGGCGGATCAGGCGCTTGCCGGTGGTGTCGTCTTGCGGGTCTTGCAGGTCGGCGTTGGCGCCCAGGTTGACGCCCATGACACGCGTGGCGGCCGACAGCGTGATGCCTGCCAGCGTGGCGCGGTTGACGTTGTAGGCGCAGCCGCTGGTGTAGCCGCCGCCGAACGGGCAAGGGTTAGTGTTGACCAGCATGTCGGTCAGGCGGTTGCGGTAGTAGCCGGCGCTCATCGCATTGACGCCATCGTCGTAGCGCAGGCCCACTTCGGCGTTGCGGCCCTTTTCCGGGCGGTTGGCCGGGTTGCCGTAGTTCGGGAAATACAGCTCGTTGTAGGTCGGCGCGCGGAAGCTGCTGCCATAGCTTGCGGTGGCGCGCAGCGCGCGGGTGAACTGGTAGCCGTAGCCGATGGCGCCGGTGTTCTGGTTGCCGTAGACGGAGTTGTCGCGCCGCGCGCTGGCGCTGAGCAGATGCGCGCCACGGCGGGCGTTGTACGAGGCTGCGAACGAATTGGTATTGCGGTCGCGGTTCATGGCGGCCGCGCCGTTGGTGTCCACTTCTTCCTTGCGATGCTCGTACAGCATTTGCAGCGTGTCGGCGCCGATCGTCACGTCGTTTTGCCAGGTGATGAAGCTCTGTTTGGTGTCGATGCGGGTGTAGCCGGCTGCGGTGGCGTTGATGTAGTTGGCGCCCTTGTCGCGGGTTTCGGAATATTGCAACAGGCTGCGCCACGCTGGCAGCAGCTGCGCCCTGGCGAACACGCTGGCAGTGTCGATGGTGTTCTCGCTGCGCGTGTCGTAGGCGGCAAGGCCCGAGTCGTACTGCGCATCGAGGTTGCTATGCAGGAACAGCGCACCCGCTTCGATACCCCTGGCCAGCTGCAGGCCGAATTGGCCGGAGACGTTTTCCTTGTCGTAGCCGTCGTCGTCCGGATTGTACGAGGACAGGCCGGAGCGGGTAGTGGAAAAGCCATCCGACTTTTCCTTGCCGACGCTGATGGCGTAGCTGAAGCTATGCTCACCGCCGGTGCTGCCGGACACCGTGGCGTCGGCCTCGCGCGTATTGTCGCTGCCGTAGCCGGCAAAGCCGGTAACTGCCGGCGCGCCCTGACCCTTCCGCGTGAAAATCTGGATCACGCCGCCGATGGCGTCCGCACCGTACAAGGAGCTCAATGGGCCGTAGACGATTTCGATGCGGTCGATGGCAGTGAGCGGAATCGCGCTCCAGTTGGCAGCACCCGTGGTGGCCGAGCCGATACGCACGCCGTCAACCAGCACGATGCTCTGGTTGCTGTTGGCGCCGCGGATATAGACGTTCGACGAGCTGCCGGCGCCACCGTTGCGCGTGACCTCGATGCCGCGCTGGCGCTTGAGCAGATCGACGATCGAGCCGGCGCCTGCCTGGGCGATCTGTTCGGCGTCGATGATGGTGCTGTCGCTGATGACGTCGGCCAGTGCTTGCGGCGTGCGGGTGGCTGTGACCAGCACGGTGGATGCCGATGCAGGTGCAGGTGCAGGTGCAGGTGCGGCGTGGGCACAGGAGGTGGCGAGGGCGAGGACAAACGACGGCAGCGCCGCGCGAGGGGTAAAGCGAAGGATCATGATTGCTATTTCTGTAAAGGGCAACCGGCCAGCATCCCGCAGGCCAGATTGAACAGAAGCGCACGGCGGCGCATGCCGGCGCGTGTGCTTCCACCAGGTTTGGCCGGTATCCGGGCTGGCAAGCGGCCAGTCCACCTTCCCATGCAGCGCACAGTGGTTGTCAGGACTGGTTTGTCGCCATCGGCGACGCTTGTTGACCGTTGCGGGGGCAGCACACGCTGGCCCTGTGAAGGGGCTTCGTGTTTCCCGTTTAACTGCGCATCCGGACGGACGCGCGGGCACCAAAACTCGGGCATTATACGTGGTGTCGCCTGGAGACTTGCTTTGACGCGGGGTGCGGCAGGATCAGCGCCTCGCCGTACGGCAGCCGGTGCGGCGCGCTCGCCGCTTGCAGCGCCATCGCCAGCGGCGCCAGGCCGGCGTGGCGGGCAGCGAGCAGGCGCATGGTGCCGGCGTGGCAGACCACGATCGCTGCGCCGTCATGGTTGGCATCGAGCTGGCGCTGCAAGTCGTCATAAAATGCGGCGACGCGTTCGGCCATCTGCAACACGCTCTCGCCGTCGCCAGGGCGGTAGTTGGCCAGGTCGGCGGTCCAGGCATCCACGCCTGCGCGGGGAATGCTGTCCCAGGCCTGCATCTCCCAGGCGCCAAAATCCATTTCCATCAGGCGGGCATCGAAGATGGGGGCGGACGCCAGGCGCGCCGCCAGCACGGCGCAGCGTCGCAAAGGGCTGGAAAACAGCGGTATCCCGTCGGGTATCGCGGGCAGCAGGGTGGCAAGCGCCTGTTCCAGCTGTGCGGGTGCCACCGCCAGGTCGGTGCGGCCGTAGCACATGCCGGGCGCGACGTCCGGCTGTGGATGGCGGATCAGGATCAGCCGCATGGTGCTAGAAGAACTGGCCGCTGCTGTGCAGGCCGGCCAGCACGCACAGGTAGAAAATCACTTCCGTCACCTGCTGCACTGCGCCCAGGCAGTCGCCCGTGTAGCCGCCGATGCGGCGCACGAATTTGCGTGCCAGCCAAATGGTGGCGGCCAGTGCGCACGCTATGCCCGACAGCAGCATGGTCCACGACAGCCAGTGTAGCCAGATCAGCACCAGGGCCGGCGCCACTGCGGTGACGGCAGCGATGGCAAATTCCGGCGTGGCCATTTTCTGCGCCAGCGGCTTGGCCTTGCCCTCGGCGCGCGCGTACTCGAGGCGCCAGATCAGCCCGGTGGCCATCAGGCGCGACAGCGGATGCGCAAACAGCAGGGCGGCAATCGCACCGTATGGCGGCAGCATGGTCAGCGTGGCGCACTTGAGCAGTAGCAGGGAAAAGATGCCGATCGCACCGTAAGCGCCGATGCGCGAGTCCTTCATGATCTCGAGCACCCGCTCGCTCGTCATGCCGCCGCCAAAACCATCGCAGGTGTCGGCGAAGCCGTCTTCGTGAAAGGCGCCGGTGACATAGATGCCAGCCGCCGTCGAGAGAATGGCGGCGATCGCCGGCGGAAAAAGTTTGAAGGCCGCCGCATACACGGCGCCGGCGATCAGCGCCACGACCACGCCGACGAGCGGAAAGTAGCGCGACGCCTGGTTCAGCCACGCCGGGTCGAACCCCACCCAGCGCGGGATCGGCAAGCGCGTAAAGAACTGCAGGGCGGTGAAGAACAGGCGTAGCTGGTGCATGGGTTAGTGGGCCTTGGCGCTGACCTGGGCCGATTCGAACGTGGCCATGCGGTTGAGGAAATTGACTGCCGCGTGCAGCAGCGGCAGCGCCAGGGCGCAACCGGTACCTTCGCCCAGGCGCAGGCCCACCGACAGCAGCGGCCGGGCATCGAGCGCCGCCAGCATTTGTTCGTGGCCCTGTTCGTCGGAGCAGTGGGCAAACACGCAGTAATCGAGGATGGCCGGTTGCAGGCGCGCGGCCACCAGCAGCGCACTGGTAACGATGAAGCCATCGATCAGCAGCACCTTGCGCAGCTCGGCCGCCTTGAGCATGGCGCCGGCGATCATGGCGATTTCCAGTCCGCCGAACGTGGCCAGCACGTCGAGCGGCTCGGTGATCGAGCCATGGCGCGCCACTGCCGCTTCGATCACGCGCTGCTTGTGCAGCACACCTTCGGGTGACAGGCCGGTGCCGGCGCCCACGCACTGCGCTACCGGGATGCCGGTCAGCTTGTGCATCAGTGCTGCCGCCGCCGTGGTATTACCGATGCCCATTTCGCCGAAGCCGACCACATTGCCTTCCAGTTCGGCCGCCAGCGCCATACCGGCGGCCAGCGCCGCCTGGCAGGTGGCGCGGCTCATGGCCGGCTCCTGTGCGAAGTTGTGAGTGCCATTGGCCAGCTTGCGGTCAACCAGGCCGGCGCGCGGGCCGAAGGCGTGATTCACCCCGGCGTCGATCACTTGCAAGGCGCAGTTGTTTTGTTCGGCGAAGACATTGATGGCGGCGCCGCCAGCCAGGAAGTTTTCCACCATTTGCCAGGTGACGTCTTGCGGATAAGCGGAAATGCCTTCCGCCACTACGCCGTGGTCGGCCGCGAAGACCAGGATCGCGGGCTCACGCACGGTGATGTCGCGCGTGTTCTGGATCAAGCCCAGTTGTTTGGCCAGAGATTCCAGCACCCCCAGGCTGCCGAGCGGCTTGGTCTTGTTATTAATGGCGGCGTCGAGCTGGTCCGACAGTGCAGTGTCGACAGTAGGGGAAATTGCAGGAATGAGCATGTGCTTGTTTATATAAGGAAGAGTGAACCGTTGCTACGATATCACAGAGAATAACGGCCACCCTCTTGCCAGCCCGGATACTCTGCGATATAGTTCTGTCCCTCGCAGAACGCTGTGTCAAACACAGGGTGAAACGAGAAAAAAGAAAGTTGACGAGATAAACGAAACACTTCATAATCTCGCTTCTTCGCTGACAGACAAAACGCTTTGTTGGCAACGCAGTACCGCAGTACCAAATAAAAGTTCTTTAAAAATTAACAGTCGATAAGTGTGGACGTTTGATGAAAGTGCACGCAGCACTAGTTGCTGTGATACTTAAAATATCAAATGTTCACA
>NZ_JAVDVB010000012.1:0-111580 GCF_031456625.1 Duganella sp. 3397 | reverse complement strand
AACTGGATACGACCGCATCAGTTCAACCACGGACTGGCGCCGGCCGTCGCCGAAGAAAAACTTAACGTAGTGTCCGGGATGGGTTGACCACTACAGTCATGATTAACCGCATATAAGCGTTGGATCGAGATTCCTCACCAGCATGCTACTTTTCTGTACTTAGCTAAAGCCGCCGGGCAAGGGCCTTGTAGACGTGATCTTCGTACCCTTATCTTGTGCCTTTCCAAGTGGGCTAGCCCTTGTTCCTGAAGCGGAGGCAGGCGTTCTCGGGTTGTTCTTGAGCTGTTCCTCGTTTTGCTCAATCAAGGTATCTCTCATGCGGTCCCGGGCCCACTTTGTATTGGTGAGTTCCGCCTCAATCGCCTCGATCGCCTTCTGCATTTTTTCGCGCTCTCGCTGAAGTTCCACATAGGCAGCATCCGTCTCTTCGCGTGAATTCTTTAGCGCCTTGCGATCCAGACGCCGTACGCGGCGACCAAGATCGCCCGCCCGCATTACTTTTACAAGTTCATTAACAGGTACCCCTTGCGTCATCGCCATCCAATCGATGGTGTCTGCCCCAGGCTCAATTAAGAACATTGGCTTGAGCTTATTGGTGACGACCCGGACGACTCCTAAGTCGCGGGTTGCTCTGCTGTGTAGTGCGGTTTTTTCATTAAACTCGCGGATAGATGTTTTCACGCATGGTTTGTCAGCATCGGACGTCATGCTAAATTTTGATACGCGAAGTACCTCATACTCTTTACCCTCTTGAGTGATCTCGATGGGGATATATGACCTCGGATCCGACTCGTCGGCGATGGCGCGCCAATTTTTTAACCAGGTTAGCCAAGTGTACATAAAATCCTTACGTTCGTAGATAGCATGGATGTGATCGTATCTGCTTTCATTTGCAGCTTTACAGTGATAGCAGATAGAATCAAACTGATTGTATATACTATCAAGCATGGGGTCAACTTGAAGAGACATACGTAGAGTGTCGTACTTGAAGGCATCGAGAGCACGCTCATTAAGTCATCCCCCCAAACGGATGGACTCTACGGGCTACCACTTACCTCATCAGCGCGGGATGAGAACTTCCGGCAGATCATGCTGATGCTATAGAGCGGCTATCACGCCGGCTTCCCTAACTTCGCCAGGCCACAGTGGTTCTCGGCAAACTGTGCCAGCCGTATGCGTAGATCGCGTCCCACTGACAAAGCAAGCGATAGAAAGCTCTCGATGCAACACTGCTGGGACTGTTCGGTTCAGACCTTCTGATCCCTAAGGGCTTCGCTGGCCGCATCGACTCAATCGGCCACACCTGCTAGCCGTGCATGTCGCGCTATCGTACATGCGCCCACGGCGCCACAAGGTGCCGTCACGCTTATAAAGCTGATGCTTGCGAAGAATCCAAGTGACGACCAGGTCGTACCCTAGACAACAGCTTGTCCGCTGTCATCGTCACAAAGCGGCACGAGCGGCACGGCAAGGATTTGATGTGACCATGGGCGTCTGCGCCACGTCCACTGCCTGATCAACACTGACGCTTGTTACCTGAACATGCGCTTGAACGAACGTTGCCGCGCTTGGGGCTCATTTCAGCAAGCCAGCCGCCGTCAGGTCGAACCAATTTCGCAGTGTACGGTTTGTATATACTTTCACTGGGAGACGACTATGGCACGGCTGACGCGCTGGGGTAATTCTGACGGGGGGCTACGTTTGCCGAAGGCCATCTTAGAGGCGGCAGGACTGCGGGTAGGGGATGAGATTGGCTGCCGCCTTCTTGACAATGGGACGGTCTTGCTGACGCCGCGCAAAGGCCGCATAGACGTGTCGGAAGGTCACGTGATGCCGTTGGCGCTTAGTCAGTCAGATGTGAAATGGTGAGCGAGCGTGCCCCGATTTTTACCGGTAACAAAGTAAGGGTAACCGCACCATAACGCGAAGGGAGAGTCTCTTCCTCGCGATAGCCCTTTATGATACCTGCGATGTTATTATCTAGACATTACCAAGTGGACTAAGTTTCCCTAAAATGGCACAAACTCTTAACTCGAAACTGGCTGTATTGATCGATGCTGATAATGCCCAGGCCAGTATCATCAAAGAACTTCTTGCAGAGGTGTCTTCGTACGGCGTTGCGACAGTGAAGCGAGCTTATGGGGACTGGACTACTTCAAATCTCAAGGGTTGGAAGGAGACGCTTCACAAGATGGCAATCCAACCGATCCAACAGTTCAGTTACACGACAGGCAAGAACTCCACCGACTCGTCGTTAATCATCGACGCAATGGACCTACTTCACTCCGGTACCGTGGATGGATTTTGTCTCGTTTCGTCCGATAGTGATTTCACCCGCCTTGCGACGCGCATCCGCGAGGCAGGTTTACTAGCATATGGTTTTGGAGAAAAGAAAACGCCGGAACCCTTTGTAGTAGCGTGTGACAAGTTTGTGTACACGGAGATTCTGCGGGTAACGCCGCCTTCCACAGCTGAGGCTAAGCATGGAGGGGCGGCCACTCTAAGTCCGGTAATCGAATCGCTTGCTGGACTAGAGGAGTTGTTTCGCAAGGCGATTCTGGCGGTAGCTCGGGACGATGGATTCGCGCCCCTCGGGCCCGTTGGAAACCTTATGTTAAAGATCGACCCGTCATTCGACCCCCGCAACTATGGAACTCAAAAGCTTGGCGAGTTGGTCAGAAAGCAGGCGTACATTGAAGTGAAAGAAGTCCCTAGCGAGAAGTCTACTGCTCACCACTTGCATGTCCGGCTCAAATAGACCTATCGCTTGGGATAGTCGGGCTATCGAGGCACTGGCACCAACTCAAAGCTGTACTAGCTCAGACTTGACCTGACACAGACTGTCAGATGAGTAAGTCCTCACAGGCCGCTACAGCCAAAAGCTGACGGTCACCGGCTAGCTGGACATAAAACGGGAGCCACTTAAGCTTCACATTCGGAAGAAGGTATGATCGTCAATTTAGATGTCCATGAATCAGTTTATCGAGAGCGGCTGCTAGAGCATTTGTTGATCGGCGACCTTTTAAAACACTCATGGCTATATGCGGGAGCCACATTGGAGGTCTCACAGCCGTCAATCGACAGATCAGGTCACGATGTGGTCCTTGAAGCCAACGGTGTCACGCGTCACGTTCAGTTAAAAACCTCGTCCCAAAGAGCGACCACTGCGACGCAGAAAGTGCATGTTGGACTATCAAGCAAGCCGTCCGGATGCGTGATCTGGACTCGCTTCAGTAGCGAAAGCATGACCTTGGGTCCATTCATGTTCTTCGGCGGCGAACCGGGTGCTCCACTACCATCAATTGCTGACTTTCCAGTCGCAAAACACACAAAGGGAAATGCTGACGGCGTGAAAAAGGAACGTCCGAATCTGCGCGTCGTCTCGATTTCCAAGTTTCGGAAAATAGCAGATGTTCCGTCTCTGTATATCGCATTGTTTGGAACGGCGCATGAAGCGCCGGCTCTGAGATATGTAGAGTAATTTATGCTTAGGCCGCAGACGGCCAGGAGCTGCCGTTAAAATTTGAGAGGGCATCTTGAAGAAAATCGAGCTACTCAAGCTCCTTTCCAAGTATGAGGACCAAGATGAGATCTTGGTCGAGAGCGCGGATGGCGGCTTCGATAGTCCTACCATCTACATCTCAGCAGTCCGAGCTAGACTGGGAAGAGACTATGTTACTGGTTCAAGCTCGGAGTATGTAAACGATACTACCGGGACGGGCTCGGGTGCAATCATACTGGGCACTTCAGTCGGTTTCATCAGACTACGGTAGCAGATGCGAGGACCGCGTTCGGCCAATAGCGACCTCTTACCAACATAAGAAGGGTTAGAAGTGGAGCATCTTGTTATCGACTTTAGGCACGGAATTCGCGACGTCATTCCGTACTGCGATTTCATCTCTAAGTGTCGCATTGCGATGGCTGAGCGCGGAATAGGAGAGTACCTCGGTGATGACATGGCCATTGATGGTGGTGATGCTGAAGGCGTGTTTGCCGGTCATTCTTCAAAGGAGCTTTTTGCGTTCATTCGGCAAGACCTATGCGCTTTGCCGTTTATGAAGGGAGCAAGGGTCACGTTTGTTTTCGGTGCGCTCGGACAAGGCAGTTTGAGTGAAGAAATTTTTATTTGATGATGCAATAGATAGCTGCGTTTGGCCAAATACGGACGTTGATTGCAACTAAAGGTATTGGGAATCGATATGGACCAGCGTGCTCTTGTTGTGCGACTGAAAGCCCCGTTCGCAGACTACTGCGCGGATGACGCCACTGCGCGTGATGTTATTCTTGCTGGACTGAGCTGGCCCACTGACACCCTGGCCGGTTATTGGCAAGGCTTGGCAGTCGACTGGATTGAGCAAGGGGCGGCCGTAGATGCTGAAATGACTGAGTTCCTTAAAGTAATCGCAACAACGGCAAAGCTCCCTCAACAGTTGCGCCACAAGGCTCGGGCAATCGTGCGGCGGCAGTCCGAGGAACAAGCTTTTCAGTCTTAATAGGAATATTGGCGCCTACCGGCCAAGAGCGGACCTTTAGTGCTTATTCGTTTCGACGTTGCGTTGTATCTTTATCCTGACGAAAAGGATTTATTGTGATTGTTCCCATTTCAAATGAAGCGCTGTCTCTCGATTCGCTTCCGTCAGTAGAGGACAAGGAAGCTGTTTTCGCCTTCGCTATGACGTTCAATGGTTACGAGCACTTCGGCTCATTGGAAGCCGCTTCCAAGAACGCTCGCATGCGCTCAAGGACGACGCTAGCTGACGTCAGAAATGAGTTGTTTATGGCAGCGCGCGGTTCTCGCCACGTCGGCAATGACCGCTACCTCTCTACCTACGCTGAGCTGCTGCCGCACCTTCGGCAACTACTCAGCGACCGGCTTGCCTAGCGCGAAGTAACTGCTTGAAGTGTCCGCAATGGGGCGACAACGGCGTGTCGGGGTAGACCTTGATGTTTTAGCAACGTCAACATGCTATGCTGGCGCGAATGGCCGAGAACGGCCAGAAGCGGCCGGTCACTTGAAAGCGAGGTACTGGAAATGAGGCTCAGGATTTTTCACCGCTCGATGCTTGGCGTCGTCGGGGTAGCGGCTTTATTGTGGGTAGCATTTGGCTACTTCTTTAATCGCATGATGGCACTGAAGTATTATCCGCAGCTTTGGACAGGTTTTAGCTTTTACGACTCAGTCATCACCGTATTGGCGAGCTACTTTATACTTACTTCGTTGTCTGGTAGATGGGCATTATGGCTTGGCCGATAACGGCCAACAACGGACCTTCAATAACTATCGGAATTTGAATGCCAGAATTTTCTTGGGAACCGCTAGATTTTCTTGACGCCTTGGGCGTCGTACCTGTGGGCGAGGAGTATGGCATCTCCTACGGCTATTCCGTCGAACGCTCGCCGTTAAATTTAGCTCTTACCATTTGGCCGATGGCAGGTGACGTGGAACTAGCGATTCGATGTGATGGAGTTGCCGAGCCAGTGATACTTTTGAATCTTTTAGGTAGCCCTGGGGCGAGAATAGTCAACGGTAAGGACGGTAAATTCATCGAGTTCGCTGCGGCCAATTTATTCACTGGACGTTACGATATCACGCGTCCGGCCCCTTACGGTTTCCGTCTCAGGCTGGAACCTAGTTGGCAGGTAACGGCGTTTAGTTACGACGTGTAGGGCTAAATTCGGCCAGGAGCCGACACCCAATTAAATTCGAGATATAGAACTATGAGTAGTATTGGGATAATTTTTCGAGAGAATCGCCAGCTGAAGGAACTCCCAGAAGACTGGATTCCAACGCCGCTCGGCACTCGCCAGAAGGTATGCGAGATTGTAGGGGACATCATGCGTACGGTACCGTCGGGAAGGTTGGCTCTGACGGTCACGGTCGAAGGCGAAGATGAGAGTCTTGACCCAAGAACTATCTCGGTATCGGGAGTGTGGGGTGATGCAGAGATGATGGTTATCCGCGCGCTTTGCTTGGCGTTTGATGGTCGGTTCTATGACGCGGAAACAGCAGAATTCATTGAGCTGTAAGCCTGAAATCGGCCAGGAGCAGACGTTCAGCAGAACCTAAATTTTCTCCAGTGAAGAGCCGTTGTATTTATCAATAGTCGATACCAGGAGACTTTGTGACCGATATTTCATCGTTTGGGGCCACGGCCAAGGGGCTTGCCAAAAATCCTATTGGCATAATTGCCTTATTCATTGTACTGATTTATGGATTTGCGGCTCTTACACTTGGCTTTAACCCGAAGCTGGAATTCTGGGAGCGAGTACCCCTCGTCTGGTTTCTCGTTCTGTTTCCTGTTGCAGTCCTGGCCCTTTTCGGATGGTTGGTCAGTCAGCATCACGAGAAATTGTACGCGCCAAGCGATTTGAGAACCGATGACATCTTTCTTAAGAAATCACAGATAAGTGAGAAACGGGACGCAGATTTCCAAGCTAGCAATGAGGAGCTTGAGAGGAAAATTCTCGAAATAGTCAACCGTCTTACGAAGGAGCAGCTGGAGCCGGAGAAGATAGCAAAGCAAGTTGCTAGGGAGGTCAAGGACGCAACTACGTTTCTTGTTGATGCTAGAGATTTTCTCGGGCGCCAGGATGCCATTTTTACCTATCCGATTGCAGCTTTTGAGACCCTCGGGGCGCTCACTGATGAAGTCTATTTTAAACTTTCAAAAAGCGTACGGCCTTTTCAGTATGGTACCACTTGGGTTCTGAGAAATGAATCCACCGGTGACGTAATTAGAACACTACGGATGTTAACCGCTACTCCGCCAGGACAACCACTTACTGATATACGGACTCTTCGGGAAGTCGGAATACATCCTGGGAATACTCTCATAGTTGAGCCGCCACATTGTTGATATTTCCTTTAATTGCGCATCGTGATGAAGTGCGAGCGTCCGTTTGGGGCGATTCGGCCTAATAGCAAGAGCGTGAGTTTGTAGATAAGCAAGCTGCCATCCTGAACACAGTCGGCCGAGTTCGGCCAATAGCAATCATTCGAATCGTCGAGAAACGTTGAGAAGATTTTCCCGCTGAACTTATACATTGTGAAAGCGAATAAGAACATGAATACGACGGATATGACGAGTAAGCTTCTAGAAAATGCGGTGGCGGCTATCCAACTGGGCGTCGAAGACAGCCAATCTGATGATTCTAAACGAAGTCTTTCTGCGGTGCGCAATATTTATGCAGGAATTTTACTGTTGTTTAAAGAAAGATTGCGCCAGCTCTGCCCGGAAGGCTCTAATGAAGTGCTCTTGAAGGACAGAGTTGCTTCAAAGCTTGGGGAAGACGGGAGATTGAATTTTATTGGTGTGGGAGTAAAGACAGTCGACGTCCAAGGGATTAAGAATCATTTCACCTCGCTAGGTATTAAGGCTGATTGGAAACGCTTCGATGCGCTCAATAAGTTACGAAATGACCTCGAACATTACTATTCGAGCGCGACGTCGGCTCAGCTTCAAGAAGTCTTAGCACAGGCCTGTGGGGTTTTATATGCGTTCATTTGTGATGAGCTGTCCTCAGAGCCGCGTTCATTGCTAGGGGAGCATGTATGGACGCATATGCTTGCTCAAACGGAGCTCTATGACAAAGAGCTCTTATTCTGCCGCGAAAAGATGAGTCAACTTTCGTGGCCGTCATTAGAATTATCGGATGTTGCAGAATTCCTGCATTGTAGCAACTGTGAATCAAAGTTGATTGTTCCGGTGAATGCGGATGTTCAGTCGGTTGTGGAGCTTGCCTTCAAATGTCGCGGTTGTGGTACGGAGATGGACTTTGACGAGATTGTTGAGGCTGCGATTGATGAGGCGTACTTCGGTGAAACTTACATCTCGATGACCGACGGGGGCGACCCTCCGCTTGACTGGTGCGAACATTGTGGACGAACCACTTTTCATGTCGAATCGGGACAATGCCTAGCATGTCTCGGGGGGCACAAGTATAGAACATGTGCGGTTTGCCATACGGCACTTGGTTCGGCTGAACAGCATCTGCGAGGACTATGCGGATATCACCACCACATGCTGGCCAAGGATGACTAGACAGGCGGGTCAGTCCAACTTCCGCTTTGGGGCGGTAGCTGCCGGTCGTCGGACGTCCTGCGTCAGGTCAAGTCTGCTAAGCCATTGCGCACTCCTGTAAAACGCGATTGTCCGTTCAACTCACGTCCTCAAGCCGCCATCCCTTTGCTACCAACGCGGTACGCGTCTCCTCGGAAACGCGGACCGCGTTGGCGGCTAAGCAAAGAAAGTGTGTAGGTCGCGACATTGCCACATAGACGTTTCGCATTTGACCTTGTTGCAAGACGCTGAGCTTGTTCAAACCTTTACTTAAGCCTGCGATGGCGGGGAGCGCGAGCGCCAGATCAAACCTTCTGCTTTTGCCCCCATAAGACTCAAGCACTAGTGATGCGAGGTGCGTCTCTCCCTTCATACTGGCGACTGTTCCAAGAATGAAGTTCAACTCGCGTCCGCTGTGGATCATTGCACATGATGTAGGCGACTCCGTCGTGGAGGTGCTTGTCGCCACTGCATGTTGTTTGAACAGGTTCATCGCAACGAACTCTGCCAGAGTCATACTGTCAGGCAGCAAATGGCGCAGATGTTGATGTAGCACCCAAGGTAGTTCCTGCCGCGCCTCGGGCGTGTTGATTAGTGCAGTGCCCAAAACCATCTCGTGGATGAGCGCCTGTAGGCTAACAGCGCTGCCATGGAGTTCGGCAACCGCGCGAGGCAACGCGCGGGCGTCTCGGACGTTACTTACCACTGCCGCGTTCGCTGCCCTTAGAACAAACAAGACGATCTTGCGTGCGTTCCCTGCGCGCTCGCTAAGAGTTGCTGTCGATAGTTGCGTAGAAACTTGGTCAACGAGAAGCCAGAAGCCACTATCGTCGGCTGCGGCTGCAGCCTGCTTAAACTGCGCGTACGACGGCCAATAATCTATGAGGTGGCGGCCAGCATCAACCGTACCGTCAACTGTCTTGCGGGTACACATTGCACGTACGACCTTTCCATGCACTGCGTTGGTGTCAAACAGATCTACAACCAGCTTGCCAAAGTGGTGTATTACCTTCCCCACATCCTCCGTTTTATACAGCAGTAGTACAGGGCTTATGTCATCCGGTCCTTCACCTTGGACAGCAAGGTTACTCATTCGTACGTTAGCGACCGCAGCCGCAATCCGCGGACCAAAACGCTTGCTGGTACTGACGGAGCCGTGGCCCGGACGTGGGAAGGTGACATTGGCTGCGTCGTTATCATTCAGGATGATCTTTTGATCGACATCGCCGAATCTCTGCATTATCGACTTGCCATCGAACAGGCGGTTGAGGATGTCTTCCTGCTCCCATGAGGTATCTTGCATCTCGTCGACAAATACCGAAGGAAAACGCCGATGGATTACGTCCAGCAGATCAGGATGACTGTCAAGTGCGGCGAGCGCGAAGGCAAACATATCCCGATGCCGGAAGATACCGGCTTTGGCGAGGCGTACCTTAATTTCAGCTAGCTGTTTTCCTGAAGTGGAATCCGCACTAGGGAGAACTCCACCATCGGAAGCGAGTGTAAGATCGGGACCTTTGAAAAAAAGTTGGCTGACCAGTGAATCTCCGTTCGCTTGACGAGCCAGCCAAGCCCTTAGCGTGTAGTACTGCCTGCCTTGGAGCTGGGCCAGCGCACGGGCCGAAAATACATCGTCGTCGATCACATCGACTGGTAGGTCTAAGGCGCGCAACGCGGGGAGAGCTAGGAATTGGTTGACAAAGCCATGGATGGTTCCAATGAAGTGCGGATATACAAGTAGTCGCGCTCCCTCTTCTGTGCCTGCGAGGCGCCGAACAATCTCTTCGCGCGCGACATTGGTATGGCTCAGTACGCAGATACCCTTCCTCGCGTGCGGCCACTTATGAGCAAGAAGGAGCAATTTTGCAGCCAGCAATGAGGTCTTGCCACTTCCAGGGACGGCATTGAAATCGCGCGATGCGTTTTCCAGTATTGCCGCCTGTCGTTCAGCATCTGAGAAATCTAGGTCAGGCGTCAAACGTGAGAGCAATGCAAGGTCAGATAGATCCAGAAGGACTGCGCTCATGATTTGGAGGCATCCGCAGCAACGTGCACTGGCGGAGTTGCGGTGTGGGCAGGTGTCGAGAGTGCCGACGCAAGTGGAGGTACGGCGGTAAGCGGAGCCGGGGCAGATTTTGGGGTCTTCGTTGTAGGTGGCGGTGCGGTGGTCAAGTGGTTTAGGGCTCGCTGGAGGTAAGGAGGTAGGCTGTTGAAGAGCTCATTGCCCGTGCCGTATTCACCCGTGGAAAGAAGGGATGCCGCATATTGGGCAGTGATGGCCTTAGAGGCCTCTTTGTCGTACAGCGGGCGATAGATAATGGAGGCGAGTTTATCTTTTGTGTGACCAGCGGCTTCCAGAATCACCCATGAGGCTAGAGCTGAGACGATAGCGGCTTTCTCATCGGCCTCGCTAAGTCGCTCATCTTTGCTGGACGCTCTGATGGCGAGTGCGATCGCGACGTGCATCAGTTTGGCGCAACCGTAAAGGGCCAAGTCGTATTCCAGGGTCCATCGATCTGATACGCACACAATAGTATTACCACCCTCAGCGCGGCCGACCTTACGAGCGACGACGGCCTTGATGCCATCGGCATCGTAGTCGGCCTCGAACCTTTTTCCCTTGGCTGGTTTCGGCACATAGGTGTTGGCTATGTCGGGAACTATGTCACGGTCAGTCAAGCACACTGCTGGTACTGGGTATTGTGGTCCGGGGCCTTCACGTTGCAAGATGCGCGCATAGTGATAGAGACCGGTATGCCCCACGTTGACGATGGAGACTCCGTGTTTGGAGAAGGAGCGACCGCAGGTCTGTGCCAGCGTCGGTAGCAGGATAGCCTCCGCAGGACCTTCGACCATCATGATACCTCGGGCGAAAAACAAGTTCGCTTTGGTCGCGTCAATGAAGCGTTGAAGAAACGAGTAATCAGTCTTTTGCAATTTGGTGCATCCTGACCTCAGCGGATAGGTCTGTGCCTTATGTACCAGGGTCATGGTTTCGATGTCGGCGCTGGAAACTAAAGACGGGCTGTGCGTGGACATGATGACTTGAACTCTACGCTCACCTTTTTCCGACGTATCGGAGTGCTGCCTAAGAAGGTCCATCACACGGTCCTGCAACTGTGGATGTAAGTGGGCCTCCGGCTCTTCGACCAGCAGAAGTGCTAGGTCTTCACCGTCTCGTAGAAGCACCAACTCTGTTGCCATGAAAAGCGCGTTGTTGTAGCCCAGCCCACGAGCGCAGCGTTCGTCAGGATGAACGCCACCATTGGGTAGAAGGGCAAGCTCGAATCTTTCAAGGATAGGAGTTAGCGATAAATCAGGGGCGATACGTATGCGCGATTCTAAGGTGTCGCCGTTGAATGCAAATTCCTTGAGGTAGTTGTCGTTGATATCGTCCTGGACTCCTTTGACGACTTTGTGTTCCCCAAGATGGTGCTGTGCGAATGCCATTAATCCAACTAAGTTCGTTGGGACCGTGTTCGGGGCGTGTTTCTGAAAGTCGTTTACCTCTTGCCCTGCGATGTCGTTATGCGCGGAGAGAATCTGCGAAAGTCGCGATTGTCGGCCTGGACGAAGCTCGGCCTCAGCATCACGTAGCGGGCGTAGATAGGTCGCCCGAATAAGCTCTCGGACGGCGTAGCCAATTTCCTGCCCTGCGCCATTCTTGCCTGCACGGAATTGCATGTCTATGCGAGCGCGTTTAGAGGCCCGTGCGGGAAAGAATTTCGCTTGTAGATGAACGACTAACGAACAACTTCCATCTGCCTCTAGTGTCAGCCATTCAAGGACGGTTGCCTGTTGTTCCTTCGACAGTTCGTGCAGTGTCGCCTCAATCCACAATGTTGCTGACCGCTCCTTCCCATGAATATGGAAATCCTGCTCAAAGAGCCGAATGTTCTCGTAGCTCGTCGTCAATAGGACAGTTCTGATCGAATCAACGATACCGGTCTTCCCCGCGTCGTTCTCTCCAACAAGAATGTTCAGGCCTCGATCTAGCTCCAGGTCGAGTTCAGGGGCACCGGTTCCGTCGCCAAAAGCACGGAAATTATGCGCGCGAATGCGCTTAAGATACATACGTTCACTCTCACAGCTGTCTTCGTTAGCACAGGGAACGAAGTGCTCTTCCTGTGCGGGTCCTCTGCTATACCAGTGGGGCTCCGCAACAGGCGCGATGACATCAGTTGAGGAAGTGATGTCACTTATGTGCCTGTTGCCAATCTCTTAGGATAACAAATTTTCCGATGGGAAAAATAACACATTGTCACGAGTTCCAAGAGCGGTTATTGGCATTGGGCTTCGGCGTAGGCGCTACTGCATTGGCGAGTTAATGGGCGAATTACCTAGTTGATAACTATTGGCAATGTTTACTTTTCGCTAGTTGGCTGATTTACGGTACGCGCCAGACTTGCGCACGAGCACCACACCGTGCATACAAGCATTTGGGGATTGATGAGCACATTCCGTTCGTTTGGAATGATGACGGAGGGGACGTTGGTCAGAACGGCGCTGTTGCCTGCAGCCCAGTAATCGCCCACCCCGACGCTGTGCAGGCCGTAAGGTTCGGCATCCCAACCCACAGGCGGCGGGGCGATGACGGGGCGTGCGTCGTACGCATTGTCCGCCACCTCGATCCTGACAAGGTAGCGATTCAGGGGAAGATAAACGGAGCGAGCATAGCTTCCGCACGATTCTGGGGCTAGGATCCACGCGATAGCCTAACTGCATTGTGGGTGCCAGCAAGTGAGAGGCTACCATCGGGTCATAAATAGTCCTGCCTGGTCGAAAAATCTTTTATTATGTATGCCTCTAATACAACATCTAAGCGAATAGGGGGCTGGCACGGCTTTCGCACGGTTATGGGCATGAACTCTACGAAAGCCGAACAGGTGTCGATGCAAGAAATTAAGTCGATGAACTTCGAGCCCTTGCGGGCGGTGTATCCCGAGCTTGCTAATATGGGTGGCTATGCGGAGCACTATGCGCATACGGACCCGGAGAGTGCGCTGGTCAAGCTCCGCAATTTTGCTGAGCGCCTGGTTGATCGCCTCTATATCAAGTTGAAGCTTGAACGAGTGCCGCAGTCCAACTTCGTTGACCTGCTGCACGATGCCAGTTTTAAGACTATTGCCCAGCCTCTGGTGCTAGACAAGTTGCACTTGTTACGGCGTCTAGGCAATCGTGGCGCCCACGGAGAAGACGTTGAGGTTTCCGATGCAGTTCGCTGCGTCAAAGAAGCCTGGCAGCTCGCCCGCTGGCTTCATGTCACATTCCTCGGCGGCAAGGTCGAGGACTTCGAGGCATTCAAGCAGCCTCCGGCTGAAGGCATCGATAGCAAGGCAGAGTTCAAACGCAAGGCCAAGGCCCTAGCCGAGGAAAACAGCCTCAAGGAGGAACGCCTTAGAATTGCGCTGCAGGAACTCGCCGAACTAAGGGCTGCCGACCGGACAACAGCGCCTGCCGCCGCCGCGTTTACCCCATCATTGGCCCAAGCTTTAGCACAAGCTAGCCAACTCTCGGTGGCAACAGCCAACCAGCTTCGCTTCACAGAAGACAATACCCGCAAGTGGTTAATCGACCGTGACCTGCGCATGGCGGGGTGGGATGTACCGATGGGAACCGCCAGCAATCATTCAGTTGGCCAAGAAGTCGAGGTTCTACATCAATCCACCGCGACGGGTAAAGGCTACTGCGATTATGTGCTGTGGGATGACAATGGCAAACCACTGGCTGTTGTCGAGGCCAAGAAAACATTGGTCGATGCCCGCGCTGGTCAGGAGCAGGCCAAACAGTACGCCGACGCTTTGGAGAAGCATCACGGCCAGCGTCCGATGATTTTCTTCACCAATGGGCACGATATCTGGGTCTGGGACGACGCTGGCGGCTACCCTCCGCGCAATGTGTATGGCTTCTATTCCAAAGACACGCTGCAGTATCGTATCGGTTTCCAGCGGCGCGAGAAGCTCGATCTGCTGAAGGACGTTAGACCCGACGCCAACATCGCTGGCTACCTGCACCAGACCGAAAGCATCACCCGTGTCGCCGAGCGCTTCACGCAACGCCACCGCCGCGCCTTGGTCGTGCAAGCTACGGGCACCGGTAAGACGCGCGTCGCCATCTCGCTGGCCAAGCTGCTGATCGATGCGCGCTGGGTAAAGCGCGTGCTTTTTCTTTGTGATCGCAAGGAACTGCGCAAGCAGGCCAAAAACGCCTTCAATGACTTCGTTCGTGAGCCGATCTACGTCATCGGCAAGGCCAACAATTTGGGCAAGATGGATGCACGCATCTATATCGGCATCTACCAAGGGCTGATCAATGATTACGAGTCCTTCGACGTCGGATTTTTCGACCTTATCATTGCCGATGAATCGCATCGTTCGATCTACAACCTCTACGGTGACCTTTTCAAATACTTTGACGCCCTTCAGGTTGGCCTGACCGCCACGCCGGTGGAGATGGTCAGCCGCAGTACCTGCCAGCTCTTTGGGTGCGACTACAAACTGCCTACAGCCAACTATCCGCTGGAACAGGCCATTGCCGATCGTAAGCTAGTGCCCTTCCGGGTAGTCGCCCACACGACCAAATTCCTGCGCGATGGCATAAAAGCAACCCACCTGACGAATGAGCAGATTGCGCAATTGGAAGATCAAGGTATCGATCCCAACACCTTGGACTTCGACGCCAAGGAGATTGATGACGCCGTCTTCAACAAAGACACCAATCGCATTATCCTTCGCAACCTAATGGACAACGGAATCCGCGATGCCGACGGCCAACTCCCCGGTAAGAGCATAGTCTTCGCCCGCAACATCGACCATGCCCGCCTGCTGGCCGAACTTTTCGACGAAATGTATCCGCAGTTTGCCGGCAAGTTCTGCCGCGTGATTCACTCCAAAGAGCCCCGCGCTGAAGAGCTGATCGACCAGTTCAAGGAGCCCAGCGGCGAGCTGCGCGTTGCTGTCTCCGTGGACATGCTGGACACCGGCATCGACGTACCCGAAGTGGTCAACCTTGTCTTTGCCAAGCCGGTCAAGAGCAAGGTAAAGTTCTGGCAGATGATCGGCCGCGGTACCCGCCTTTGCAAAGACTTGTTTGGTCTTGACCTCGACAAGAGCGAGTTCAGGATCTTTGACCACTGGGATAATTTCGCCTTTCACGACCTGAACGCCGAAGAGGTCGAGCCCAGTATTCCCAAACCGCTAACACAGCGCCGCTACGAGGCCCGCATCGAGCTCGCGGCCCTAGCGCTAGCGCGCTCCGATATCCCAGCCTTTGATGTTCTAGCGCTGCAGATCCAGCAAGACGCCGTCGCGCTGCCCGATGGCGGCATATCAGTGCGCGAGAACTGGCAAGCCGTGAATCTGGCGCGCGATGCCAAGTTGGTTCACCAGTTCGCCCCCATCACCCGCCAAGTGCTGACCGACACCGTCGCTCCACTTATGAGCGCTCTAGATGTGCGCGGCCAGGGCGATGCGCTGCGCTGGGACCTGTTGCTCGCCAAGGCCGAAACCGCCGCCATCGCAGAACCTGGCGAGCCCAATGCCCACCGAGAAGCCATTCTGGAATGGGTCGGCCGCCTGCCGCCTCATCTCAACCCCGTTCGCGCCAAGGCCAAAGAACTGCAAGCCCTGCGCACCGACGCCTTCTGGCAAGCCCCCAGCTTCGCCCAGCTTGATGCCATGCGCACCGCCTTGCGCGACGTGATAGGGCTAGCCGATCACCCCGCATTCCCACCGCCCATGCCCAAACCTCATTTGGACATTCGCGAGGAGGAAGCCGAATACCAAGTTCAAGTACGCCCGAGCAAGATCAAGTCGGTCGACTTCAGCATCTACCGTAAAGCCGTACAGTCCGCTCTAGAACCTCTGTTCGAAACCGACCCGGTCTTGCTCAAGCTGCGCCGTGGCGAGCGCATCACGCCTGAAGAGCTGGACAAGCTCAACAGCTTACTATTCACCCGCAACCCCGATGTCGATCTTGCCACCCTACGTGAGTTCTACCCCGACACGGCCGTGCAGCTAACGCAAATTCTGCGCGGCATCGTCGGCCTGGACCACGCGGCCGTGGATGTTCAGTTCTCGGCATTCGCGCAAGCACATGCACTCAATAGTCAACAGCTGCGCTTCCTCGCCCTGCTGAAAGACCACATCCGCCAGTTCGGCGCCATTGCAGTTGGGCAGTTATTCGACGCACCGTTCAACACGGTCCACGCCGAAGGCCTGGGTGGCGTCTTCCCCAACCCCATGCAACTTGATGAAGTGGTGCGCCTGGTACGTGCCTTCGGAGAGCCGCTGCAACCCCTTGCTGTACACTAACACCACAACAAAAAAGAAGAAGCACGCACATGATCACTGGCGCACTACGAAGCCGCATCGACAGCCTCTGGACCGATTTCTGGACCGGCGGCATCACCAACCCCCTCACCGTCATCGAGCAGATTACCTTTCTAATGTACAGCCGTCTGCTGGACATGCAGGAGCGCACCCAAGAGAAGCGCGCCGCCGTTACCGGCAAACGCGAACCCAGTCTGTTCGGCGATGCAGATCAAGACTGTCGCTGGGAAACCTGGCGCCACTACGGCGCCCCCGAAATGCTGCCCCATGTGCGTGACCGTGTGTTCCCGCACTTCCGCCGCTTGGCCGAGCGCAGCAGTGGTGAAGGTAGTCACTTCGCCGCCTTCATGAAAGATGCCCAGCTGATGATTCAAAAGGAATCGCTGCTGGTGAAGGCCGTCAATGCCGTGCACGAATTGCCGCTAGAAAAAGGCGACACCAAGGGTGACCTCTACGAGTACCTGCTCAGCAAGCTCACCACCGCCGGCATCAACGGCCAGTTCCGCACACCCCGCCACATCATCCGAATGATCGTAGAGCTGATGCAGCCCCAGCCTACCGATCGCATCTGCGATCCGTCTTGCGGCACAGCCGGCTTCTTGATCGAGTCCTACGATTATCTCTTGCGCCACCACAGCAGCGTAGCCGGCACGCATAAGGAAGTGACTGACGGCGAGGAACACATCAGCTACAGCGGCGATCTGCTCGGCGGGCACCGCGCGCATGTAGACACCGACATGTTCCACGCCTACGACTTCGACGCAACCATGTTGCGCATCGCCACCATGAACCTGGTGATGCATGGCGTGAAGCAGCCCGATGTGCATTACCAAGATACGCTGAGCCAGAGCTTTGAAGAGCGCCACCCCCAGGGCTCCAAAAACGCCTTCGACCTCATTCTTGCTAACCCACCGTTCAAAGGTAGCCTGGACGAACAGGACGTAGCCCCGGACATCCTGCGCACCGTGAAGACCAAGAAGACTGAGTTGCTCTTCATCGGCCTGATCCTGCGCATGCTAAAAGTTGGCGGCCGCAGCGCCACCATCGTGCCAGACGGCGTGCTCTTCGGTTCTAGCAAGGCCCATGTCCAACTGCGCCAACACCTGATCGAGAACAACCAGCTTGAGGCCATGATCTCGTTACCCTCCGGTGTGTTCAGGCCCTACGCCGGCGTATCCACCGCCATCATCATCTTTGCCAAGGGCGGCAGGACCGAGAATGTCTTCTTTTACGACGTGAAGTCTGATGGCCGTACACTTGATGACAAACGAACCAAAATAGGCGACGGCAATGGCGATATGCCGGATGTGCAGGCCAAGTATCTACAGTGGTGCGAAGGTCAAGGCACTTTCAGTGATCGGACGGCAAAGGCGTTCGAGGTATCGGTCGAGGAAATTCGGGCGCAGAGCTATGACCTTTCGATAAATCGATATCGCCAACAGATGCACATTGCTGAAGAGCACATTGACCCCCGCGAAGTGCTTGCGCAGTTGAACACACTTGAGAAGGAGATTCAGAACGAACTTGCCGAGCTTGAGGAGTTACTCGGATGAGCGGAGGAGTGCAAATCATCGGGCTTGATGAGGTCATCGCCAAACGAAACGGCTCCGTTGATCCGTCGAAGTTTCCGGGCGAAATTTTCGAGCTGCTAAGCATTCCAGCCTTCGATTCAGGCCATCCAGAAATCATCGCCGGTGCAGAAATTGGTTCAACCAAGCAAGTTGTGCAGGAAGGTGACGTCTTGCTATCAAAGATAGTTCCACACATTCGACGGGCGTGGGTCGTAAAACCGACCACTAACTACCGATTGATCGCCTCGGGCGAGTGGATCGTATTTCGAGATTCACGCTTTGATCCGGGTTATCTCAGACACTTGTTGATTTCTGAAGAATTCCATCGGCAGTTCCTGCAAACTGTCTCGGGCATCGGTGGGTCACTCATGCGCGCAAGACCAGCCGAGGTGGCAAAGATAAAGGTGCCTTTGGCGCCGAAAAACGAGCAGCGACGCATCGCCTCCATCCTCGACAAGGCCGACAGCCTGCGCCGCAAACGCCAGGAATCCATGCGCCTCGCCGAGACGTTCCTTCGCGCCGCCTACCTGGATCTCGCCAAGAGATATTCCCACCGTTCTCCGGTCGAAAGTGTCTTGGCAAACATCCGGAACGCAGCGAGGACAGGGCCATTCGGCAGCCAGTTGCTTGTTTCAGAATTCACCGAAACTGGCATCCCGGTACTCGGCATCGACAACGTCGTCTCCAATTCCTTCACATGGGGCGCGCGGCGATTCGTTTCGCCGGAAAAGTACGCGGAGCTGGAGCGCTACACCGTTCGCCCTGGCGACGTAATGGTCACGATCATGGGTACCACGGGACGGGTTGCTATAGCACCAGATGACTTACCTACTTGCATCAGCACCAAGCATCTGTGCACCCTGTCCCTTAATCAGAAAAAGATGCGACCGTCTTATTTGTGGGCTTGCTTGCGGTGGGACCCGGAAGTGCGGGCGCAGGCTAAGCGCGAATCAAAGGGCGCCATCATGGAAGGCTGGAACATGGGCATTGTTAAAAACTTGATGGTCAGCGAACCACCGATAGAAGTGCAACTGAAGTTTGAAGCGCTCCTGACGCAGGTCGAAAAATTCACAATGAGGGCCAGTAAGGCTGCGGATGAGACAGATGCAATGATTGCCTCACTTTCCTCTAAATACCTGAGCTTGCCAATCACGGTTTAACAAGGCCTCCAAAAATCCATGACCTCACTGATTAAGTCGCTCTCACTAAAGAACTTCAAGGGTTTCTCCCAGGAGGTGCGGATTGAACTGCGTCCCATTACCCTACTTTTCGGCGCCAACAGTACCGGCAAGAGCAGCGTGCTGCATGCGCTGCTGTACATCCGAGAGATCCTGGAGCGCAAGAATGCGAATGCCGATCGCACACTGAATGGCGGCGATTCCATTGATTTGGGTGGCTTCCTAAACGTACTTCACGGACGTGCTGGACCTGCAGAAGCAATGCCCGACCGCACTATCGAGATAGAAGTGGAGATGGTCCTAGGCGATGCGTACATCCCGGAACTGGTGCCAGACGCTTTTGAAGACTGGCAGACCAATGACGGCGAGGTTTGGTCATTCTACGAAGCGCTGCAGACCATTCGGCGGAAAGTCAGCACTGTGAGCGTGCGGCTGATTATTGGATGGAACAGCTTGCGCGAAGAGCCGGTCGTGGTGGGTTACGAAATCGGTACGAACGGTGATTGGTGCGTAAAGCTGGAGGCTTCGTCAGACGGGCGCGACACCCGCATGCGCATCAATCGCGAAAACTCAATCTTCATGGTTGAGTCTTCCGACAACGACGCACTGCTAGCGGAACTGGATGACTGGATTAGTCCGCGTGACTTGGGAGACACGGGTGCTATGGGCCTGCATGTGACCCCAACGAATCTACACTCCGACGCAGAGGACCCACCACGGAAAATCTCGGTGCTTTCAGAGATATTCCTGGCCATCCAAGAGGCCGGCATAGAACGGCCCGGCGACGGCTTGCGCTCCTGGCTGAATGGCTTCCACGGGGCCTTGCCCCGCTTGGATCAAATGCTGTTCATACCCGCGCCGGAAGCAAAAGGCGTCGCGAACGTTTACATCTCTCGCGAGTTCACTGCATTTCTGTCCTGGCTGACGATTGGTCCCGCCCTTCTCCTGCGCGAGCAACTGCGCAAGCTGCGGTACATTGGCCCCTTGCGCCGCATCCCACCGCGCGGCTTTGACGTGTCGCTGACCAAGAGCGACGCGGCATGGTCAGATGGCATGGCCGGCTGGGAGGCGCTTCTCAGTGGGCCACAAAGTCTGGTAGATAGCTGCAGCGAATGGATGAACGGGCAAGACAAGCTCAACACCGGCTATGCCATCGCTCGCAAGCGCGTGCAGGAGTTCGAGCTGAATGGGTCTGATATCAAGCCAAATGGTCGCGTGCACAGCCGCCTTGCGCTTGTCGATTCGACCGGCCTCGCCCATCAACCGCAAGATGTGGGTGTAGGCATCTCACAGGTCTTGCCTGTTGTGGTGGCATCGCAAGACGGCAATGCGAGCCTTGTATGTATAGAGCAGCCTGAGCTGCACATTCATCCATCGGTGCAAGTAGGGCTCGGTGACTTATTCATCGATGGCGCACAAGAAAAACGTTTGTCGTTCTTGATAGAGACCCATAGTGAGCACTTGGTGATGCGCTTGCAGCGCCGCATTCGAGAAACGAGCGCGGGTGACTTGCCACCTGAGCATGCACCTCTGTCAGCAGCCGAAGTCAACATCGTTTACCTTGACCGAAATGACAGCGGTACGGTAAGTGCCATCGAGGTTGGACTAGATGCCAATGGCAAATTCACAGATCGGTGGCCACGGGGATTCTTCCCTGAACGAATGCGTGAAGCTCTTCCGAAAGAAATTCGAGAACGCCTTGTTGCGGCTGATGGAAAATCGACGTGATATACGAGTACGCATTAGATCCAATGCTTGTGGTGGATTGGGCGATTGGCCGCAAGGGTCGCTTTGTCGGGCAGTTTGGCATGGACCAACGCCGCTTGGTTTCCGACTATCCAAAAGATTGGGCCGGCGAAGTGTTTGGGGCATTCTATGAGCACTTTGGTTATGACGATAGCTCATTGGAATTTCAAAATGCACAGCCAGAACTGCAATCCTATGTTCAGTGGCTTTCTGAGTTCACGGTACAGAGAGATGTGAAGCGAACGGCAGAATATACTTGGCTGCAGGGGGCGGTTGCAGAGCATGGCAGACGGCCATTTCACGCCATCATGACAACCACCGGAGATGGGGTTGAATGCCGTGAAATCATAACCCCCGAAATATTAGACAACCTTAGAGATTTGCGCTGGTACCTGCCGACCATCATGGCGACGAAAAAGTCCGCTGAGGATTTGGCTGCAGCGATGGAGCCGATGCTGCGGGGGGCACAGTACATCGTGTTAGTAGATCCATATTTCGATGCCTCCAATGCCCGGTATCAGACCAGTTTCTCCGCACTAATTCGGGCTGCTTGTGGGGCAAGAGGTAGTGGAAGCAGCCTGCCTAAGATCATTGTAATGACTGGCATTGAACAAAAGCATAAACCTCATCAGGGCGAGTTCACACGGGAGGCAATGACCCATGTCGCCGATGATCTCCGCGTAAAAGCTCAGCGAGAAATTCCGAAGCTCCTACCGACAGGGATGAGCGTGAGCTTCTATTGTTTGAAGCACCCAGACGCTGGAGACCCGCTTCACAACCGGTATGTTTTGACGGACATAGGCGGTGTTATTGCGCCCTATGGGTTGGCTGAGTACAAGCGAGGTGAAGCACATAATGCCAAGGATGATCTGACCCCGATGCCTAAGGGCATGTACAACGAGCGGCATAAACAGTATGTCAATAAGGCTGGCATCGATATCGTGCTTGGTGAGATAAGGATCGAAGGGACCGCGAAGTAATTGCGAAACTAAAGGGGAGCAAAGTATGGCAGCAAAGACTGCACGCTTTCAAGTCGATTCGAGGTTGGCCCGCCTGCTGAGCCAGGAATACCCGTCGACTAAGAACGCGCTCTAGGAACTGGTCGACAACGCCTGGGGGAGGATGCCGAGAACGTCCACATCTCGCTTCCGGTGCCGATAACCGAAGCGCCCATCGCCATCTCGGACGATCGCTCCGGCATGACACGGGCAGAGCTTGAATCGCACTGCCTGGCTCTTGCGAGGTATCGGTGCGACCATCACCGACCGTAGCTAGCAGCGCCGTCGCGGTGAGAGGGCCGATACCATGCACCTTCTGCAAACACATGGGTTACAGGATTTTGCGAGGCAAGCTGCTGACTCTCACGGTTGAGCTCTTCTACACAATCATCAAAGCCCTGCCGAAAGGTTTATAACGCGTTCTTGTTGATTACAACAAGCTGGGAATCTTACGCTTGGAAACTGGACGAATGTAACGAGCAAGCGTCACGTCCGATTTGTGGCCAGTCTGCTCACGGATTTGGTAAGGCTGCAGCCCGACAGTTGCCGCTTCAGTACAATAGCCAGCGCGCAGGCTGTGCCCCGCGACCATCTTCGCCGCTTCGTCACCCGACATCATCCGCACAGATGACTTTACAATGAGCGCCACGGCCTGCGGTGTCAGCGCTTTGGTTCCCACTACTTGGTCGTGCCGATTGACGGGCATAAACAGTGGACCTACTACAATCCCAGCCAATTCGAGCCAGGTCAGCAACGCCTTCACGGGGCAGCGACTGCCTCGCGCATAAGGGATAAACACGGTACGCCCTACACCCTCCTGATCGGTTTTCGACCGCCGAATCAGAAACTCCAGGCCGTTGTCGTAATGGGTTATATCCTCATATCGTAACCCCACCAGCTCCGAACGCCGGAACGCACCAGCAAAGCCGATCAACAACAGAGCTTTGTCACGCGCGGCCTTCTTGGGCAACTGCTGCTCAATATGGACCATCATTGCAACCAGATCATCCTTCACCAAGGCAGTCACGCGCCGCTGCTTAGTTCCCAGTGATCTACGGATACCTTGCATAGTCCGCTTGACGAGGTGATCCATTATTGGCGATTGCAACCCGATGTCGGTATGTGCCCTGTGGATTGCGATCAAGCGGTGCTGAAGCGTGGCGACCGCGAGGGTTCCGGCAAAGTTGGCCAAGTATTCGGCCACCATGGCCGCTGTCGCGGGAATCGTGCCGCCATGCCGCAGGAAATGCTGGATGTCCGCCGCATATGACCGCGTGGTGGCGCTCGACTGTGCCGCCGCCGAGTAGCTAGCCACAAGCGCTGACGGTGCAGTCTGCGGTGATTTAAGCTGCGTCTTGACGTTCAAAGCTTGGGGCAAGTGCGTGGAAGGTTTTTTGGGTGTCTTCATGATTGCTCTCATTGGTGCCGGTAATGCGGCTTCGATAGGCCACACGAAAAAACGGCAGCACTAGGCTGCCGAGTTGAAAGGTTATTGCTTCTAATGGCCTGGCGAGGGGAACGGTCGTGACGGCATCCGGCGCGTAATCGTAAGTGTTCCGCCTGCACCCCGCCGATATCCTATGCACCGCGCCGGCCATGTCGTTGAGCTCCGCCACCAGCCATCCCAGCGCTTCAATGGAGTCAGCTACCGCTGCGTCGCTAAGTGGCTCGATCCCCGCTTGCGCTAACAGACGGCCGATAGCAGACGAGCCAATGTGAGTAATCAAAAGCACGGCGTCTGCGGCATCCGCAAGCTGCACTAACAGGGCTGGATCGGAGCCGGCGTAGTCAATCTCCGATTTGGACGTGAGCGCTAGATGTGGCATCAATAGCACCAAGTTGAAGAAGGAAAATGCGGAACTGTCGGGTGCAGAGTTATCGACCTCACCAGTAGGTGGCAGCGTATCCATGCTCAGTACTCCGATGGCAGCAGTAGCGTCGTCGAAGACCGGTCTGCCTCGGTTATGACCCACAGCCGCTCGGTACCGACGTCGTATGCCGATATGACACGCAACCGGTATTTGATCGCAGTCATATTCTCTTGCGCATCGTCTGGACATATTGTCCCAAAGTCGCCGCACTGGTGTCGAGTCAGGTAAGTTGTGGCGTTGATCCCGTTGCGGTCCAAGAGATCAAGTGCGCCCGGCGTCGCAACTACAGCGCCAAGCGGAAAAAGTTGTGTGGTCGTGAAAGTTGCGGTAGGCGTCCCGCTGGTTGAATTGCTCTTGTCGTGAGTGTCTTTGTCCATGATGATTCCTTTGAAATGTCGCCAAGCACAGGGGCGCTCGCCAGCCAACGGCAGCTAAGCCGGGCCAGTGTGAAGTGCAAGAAAATGGGTAGGTGGAATGTGAAGACGGTCAGAAGAATTTCTGACCTATCTGGTGAAGCAAGGGTCAGCCGTAACGGGCGTGATCCGGTGCCAACGAGGAGGATGTTTAGATGAGTAGGCACCACGCGGGAGGCTGTTTCAAACCCGCGGAGTATTTCAGGATTCACTTTCTATCAGCTGTCCTAGCCGACTGTAGAGTCACCGTCACCTGGTAGATACGAGTGCTAGGAAAACACGGATGAAGTTGTCGCCATCAGGGTGAGTTGAAGTACAAGTGCTTGCTACTCCACAACCGATGCCGGCTTTACACTCTTTATGAACCGCTGCATTTCTACGTGGTTGGCAACCTTTCCCGGCACGGGAGAGGCGATTGCTTGAACTTCGTACATGTCCGCGACAAATAGTTTAACCATCCGCACACCCTCTGTAGATGTGGCCGTAAATTCGGCGCCTTCCGTCGCTTCCCATTTGACGGGCTTCACTTCAGTGATCTGCTCGTTGTGTCTCTCCGCTATTTCGTTAATCTTCGCCCCTAGGTCGAAGCTTTCGCCCTGACTCACGGCGGTTAACCTCGAGAACCAAACGTCCATATTCGTGTCCGAAGTACTGAACGAGCATTGCCACCATTGCTGCCCTGTCTTTGAATCTTTTTCAACAAAGTTGCACTGCTCGGATGAGGGAACAGTAGCGGCGAATGCGCCCTCGCTCTGAAGGTATTCGCTCCAAAGTGAAGCAGATTTTGGCATCGATATGCTGTTGTCACGGCTGACCTTCTCAGCAGTGATATCAAATCTAGGCACCTCGGTGAAACGCCATCCACTCTCTGCTTTAACCATCGAACTGACTCCACTCATTATCAGACCGACGGGAACACCTCGCTCGGAGGAGCCTGCTTGCGGCTGTGCCGCTGCACGGATTCGTTCAATGGCGAAGCGAGCGTTCGGCACCTCGCAAGGCTGAATCTCAGCGAGTCTGTTTCGCGCAGCCGAAACCTCCTCTCGGGTGCGTTTTTCGGCTACTTTAAACGGTTCAGAATTGTCTGAAGTGGCCGCGAGATGGGCGGCACGTTCGTTCTGTATGCGTCCGCGCTGCCAGCGTTCATTGAGTACGTCCAGCTCAGGCAAAAGCTTCGCAGCAGCGTCACCCCTACCTTTAATGGCAACTTCAAACGTGTAGCTAACCTCGTACCTCCTGTTGCCCGAATCGGCGCCGTCTGTCTTTTTGACGTTGCTGATTTCTAAAATCGGACACTTGAACTCGTCTACTAAACCCATTTCTATGTCGGACTCACCCGGCTTAGAACTACATCCAACTAAACCAAACAATATGGCAGCAATGATCAGCCCGGCAGGCTTCGGCCACCTTCGTTTGCTTAAAATACGGGTCGAATGGTCTTTCGTTTGATACGTTTGATCCACGCTGAAACTCCTTAGAAAATAGTCCTGAAATAACACACTTTGAGTTTCGTTATTGTCCCATGAAAATCAAACTCAAAGTGTGTGGAAAACTCCGGCCAAAAACGGGATGCTTCGGATGTGCCAATCCAAACCCAAAAGTGTGAAGCTCAGCTTCTTTTTGCTGCGAATGTCAGACGAGCCCGCAAAGCTCAATGCATTTCCCAGGAGAAGCTTGCTGAATATGCAGGCCTACACACGAATTACATATCCTCCGTAGAGCGCGGGGAGAGAAACATCTCGATCTGTAATATCGAGAGGATTGCTCGCGGCCTTGGCGTCGCCATGCCTGAGTTGCTGAGCCACCAGCCAGATGCTGCGAAAGCGCCTGAATAGCTCAGTAATAGGCTGTCGTCACTTCTTGGCTGAGGTCGCAGGCGCCTTTCCCATGGGATGAACGCCGATGTACCAGGTTGGAGCCAGAGCCTCTAAGTCTGTCCTGACATGCAGCGCTGGCTTCTCGGCGGTCGGATCAATCGCATAAGTGACCATCTTAGCGTCGTGACTTGCCTTTGCTCGGTGGACTACAACGTGGCGGCCAACTTCCCAGTCGGCGTCGTAGTCAACCATTGCGATTGACAGATCTGGCAGCGTTGAGACCTTCGTGCATTCCTTCCATACCGTCGCAGTCCAGCCAAATTTTGCGAGTAGAGCTGCCAAGAAATCGCCATCCAGTACTTGGTTGTATGGACCGGTTGCTGGCATACCGAGTTCTTCAGCCTTTGCAAACACGTCGGCAAGTGTGGTGGATGCAATGATGGCGATAGAGGCCAGCGCGCAAGCGTGGCGGTCCTGCGTGATAACAGGTTTAAATGCAGGCTGAAATCCAGCCGCAGAGGATGTAACGATGGTTGGGATCGTAGTCATGAAATGCTCCAATGGAAAAATGAATGGGCGCGACAGTACCTGCCTGAATCGGCTACAAGATAACGTGATGGTCGGGTGTGAAGTTTCAGATACCGAGCACTTCGATTTCGAGGGCTGGGTATGGGTAGGCATGCCGCGATGAGCAAACTCTGCCAGCATGGTGTGATGCTGACTCGAACAAGTGTGCACTGACATTTTACCACAAAATGTAGATATTTTGACAACAAAATAACTTTGTGGCAAACAGCTAGTAGAGCTGCAGAACTCCATTCACTATGCTGAAAGCTAACATGCTCGGCAAACCACGATGTCAGAGAAGCCACTTAAACGGCCAGACATGGCGCTGAAATGATTGAGCCGATACTCACTAGCCAATTCAAGCTTTGACGCGGCCTAACGCGGGATAATTGATCGGTCGGCGCAATGAACTTTTGTATGGGTAACCGCCTAGTTGGCGAACCTACAAAATGTCCATACTAGCCACCGGCCGACGATGCTAGATCCAACAACCGGGGCGATGGCAACGTACCACCGACTAACTTGACACACGAAGCAACGTGTATGTTGAAGTGTGTGTTAGATAATGCTATAATTTAAAAATCCCTTAAATATCAAGGGCTTAAATAGGTATTCTGGCGGAAGCGGTGAGATTCGAACTCACGAACGGCTCACACCGTCGGCAGTTTTCAAGACTGCTGCCTTCAACCACTCGGCCACGCTTCCTATGTGCCGGCATTATACAGATTCCACCCCGCTTTGGCGATCAATCCGGCTACCGACCAGCCTCAGGCCGCCCGATGCGCATGCCCCGGCGTCCAGTTCGCCCGCAGCGCCTCCTCGAACGCCGCCGCCTCCAGCGGCTTGGCAAACAGATACCCCTGCACTTCGTCGCAGCCGCTGTTTTTCAGGAACGCCAGTTGCTCCACGGTTTCCACGCCCTCGGCGATCACCTTGTGCTTGAGCTGCTGGGCGATGCTGATGATGGTGTTGGCGATGGCGCAGTCGTTGGCGTCGCTCGGCAGGCCAATGGTGAAGGAACGGTCGATCTTGAGCGTGTCGATCGGGAAGCGCTTCAGGTACGACAGGCTCGAATAGCCGGTGCCGAAATCGTCGAGCGAGAGTGTCACGCCGATGGCGGTGATGCGGTCCATGATGCCGATCACGCGGTCGATGTTGTGCATCAGCGTGCTTTCGGTGATCTCCAGTTCCAGCCAGGTCGGCTCCAGGCCGTAACGCTCGAGCGTGTCCTGCACCCGGCCCGGCAGCGATGCCGTGAATTCGCGGGCGGAGACGTTCACCGCCAGGCGGATCGGCGGCAGGCCGGCGTCTTTCCATTGCCTGGCCTGGGCGCAGGCCGCTTCCAGTACCCATTCGCCCACCTGCACCACCAGGCCGGTCGCTTCGGCCAGCGGAATGAAGTCGGCCGGCGGCACCAGGCCGCGCACCGGGTGGCGCCAGCGTACCAGTGCTTCGGCGCCGATGATCTTGCCGTTTTCGATGCAAAACTTCGGCTGGTAATGCAGCAGCAGTTCGCCGTTGCCGAGCGCGGCGCGCAGGCCGGTTTCGATACGCATGCGTTCCTGCATGCCCTGGTTCATGTCCTGGCTGTAGAACGCCACGTGGTCGCCGTCGGTACCCATGCCGCCCTCCTGCTTGGCGCGGTACATGGCAATGTCGGCCAGGCGCAGCAGGGTTTCGGCGTCGTCGCCGTCCTGCGGGTACACGCTGATGCCCACGCTGCCGCCCACGCGCAAGTCGTGGCCGTCGATGATGATCGGCGTGTTGAGCGTGGCCAGCAGCTTTTGCGCCACCATGCTCGCTTCGAAATGCTGGCCGATGTCGAACAGGCCCACGGCAAATTCGTCACCACCGAGGCGGGCGACCAGGTCCTGGTCGCGCAGCACGGTGCGGAAACGGCGCGCCACTTCGCACAGCAGCGCGTCGCCGATCTTGCGGCCCAGCGTGTCGTTGATCAGTTTAAAACGGTTGAGGTCGATGAACAGCACGCAGCCTTGCAGGCGGCTGCGCTGGGCCACCATCAACGCCTGGTCCACCAGCTTGGTCAGCAAGGTGCGGTTGGGCAGGTTGGTCAGGGCGTCGTAATAGGCCAGGTGGTGGATGCGCTCCTCGGCCATCTTGCGTTCGGTGATGTCGGTGAGATACGCGATCAGGCCGACCGAGCGGTTGCTGGCGTCGCACAGCGGCGACAGCGACAGGCTGGCCCAGAACACTTCGCCCGATTTCTTTTTGCGGCGCACTTCCATCAGGCGCCCGCCCTGCTCCACGAACGGATCGTCGAAGCCCATGTCCTCGTCTTCGTACAGGAACAGGATGTTGCGGCCCAGCGCTTCGACGGCGGTGTAGCCGAACAGCCGTTCGGCGCCCTTGTTCCAGCTCAGGATGAAGCCGCTCATGTCCATCGTCACCACCGATTCGTGGATGTGGTCGAGGATTTGCGCCTGGTGCTGCAACTGCGCTTCCACCTGGCTGTAGGCGTGGGTGGTGCGCTGCGCCAGCGAGTGCACTTGCAGCACGCTGCCGGCCAGCGTGGCCAGGCTGGCCAGGTGCTGGCGGTCGCTGTCGCTGTAGTCGAGGCGGCCGGACACGGTGAAGCGGCCGAAGTACTTGCTGTCGAACCAGATGTCCTGGGTCAGCGTGGGCACCGGGGCGTCGTTGGCGGCGTGAATTTCCGGCGCCGGGAGCCTGGTCAGCAGCGAGGCGGCTTCGGCCGGCAAATATTCACCGAGCGGACTGCCGGTCACGCTGCGCACGATGCGTCCCAACTCCTGCACCAGCGCGTGGCCGCGCAGGCGCAACACCGCGTCGCACAGGGCGGCGCTGTTGGCGATGAAGTCGGTGACGGGATGGGTGCGCATGGTCGCTACAGGCTCCGGCTCACTTGCAGCGCCCACTGGTGGGCGTGCAATTGTGTCTGCCAGAACGCTTCGGCATCGATGCCGGCCTGGGCCAACGCGGCGCGGTCATGGCCTTCCACCAGCTGGAGCAGTGCGCCCAGCGGACCGGCGCGGTCGAGCAGCGCCATCACCACGTCGAGGTCGAGGCTGAGGGCGGCGACGATTTCGGTCATCGTCATGCCGAGCAGCACGTCCAGCAACGAGAACACGCCGGCGACAAACGCCATGTCCTGCTGGTCGCGGCTGCCGCCCTGCGCGCGCACCAGCGCTTCCATCTGGGCGGCGCGTACGGCCGCCAGCGGCAGCAGCGGGTTGGGCAGGCCATCGTCCTGCTGCCGCGCGTACAGCAGCAATTGCAGCCAGCGCTGCAACTGGCGCCGGCCCAGCACGGTGATGGCCTGGCTGAAGCTGTGCACGGGCGAAGTGAGCGCGAACGCCGCCGAGTTGACCAGTTTAAGCAGGTGGTACGACAGCGACGGATCCTGCTTGAGCAGCACTTCGAGCTCGCAGGTGTCGGCGTCGCGCGCCAGCAAGCCCAGCAGCGCCAGCAGGCGCTTGCGCGTGGTGCCGTCGCCGGGGCTGTCGCGGTCCGGGTTGCTGGCAAACTCGCCCGCGAACCAGCTGAACCCGGCCTCGGCGCAGGCAACAATGCGCGCTTCGTTCGGCATCCCGGTGGCCAGGTGCGGGCCGGGCTGGCCGACCAGGGCCACCATCGGCGGCAAGGTGGTGGCGGCATCGACCATCAGGGCGCGGGCGCCGCACAGGGTGGCGGTTGAACCCGATGTCACGCCTTCGATCATGGTGCGGTAGCCGGCTTCGGCCAGGCTGGCCAGTTTCTTCTGCGTGGTCAGGTCGGCGCAGGCGGCGGCCGGCACGCGCAGGATGACGCGGTTCGGTGGCAAAGCGGATAGTTGCGACAGTTCCAGCCGGGCGGGCGCGGCGACCGGGATCACCAGGTCGAGCGGCGCCAGCAGGTCGAATACCGCGGGGGTTTTGAGCAAGGTGAGCGCGGCCTGGAAAGGCGCGTCGTCCTGCTCGCCGTTGGCGACAGGATGGAGCAGCAACGCCACCCAGGCGTAGCGGGCGTCGGAGACTGCCTGGAGTTCCACCAGCGGGAACGGCTTATTTTCAGGCGCAGACATCAAATTCTCTCTGAAGGTTCAGCGCGCGTTGTTCGTACCCTGTGCGATGTGCCATATGACGAGTAGTGAGCCAACTTACAGGATGGGGAAACATTTCTATTTTTACACAATTGCCGTTTTCCAAGCAGCCTGAATATAGCAGATATTGCCGCAGAAACACGGAATATTAGAAAGAGCTTAATACTATTAGGAAAGTGACTCTAAAGTGTTGCATACATACAAATTGAAGACACTATTGCGCGTGCTGTACCGCAAAGCGGATTAGCTCGGCCTGCCCTTCGATGCCCAGTTTGCGCTTGATGTTGAGGCGATGGGTTTCCACGGTGCGCACCGACAGGTCGAGCGCGCGGGCGATCTGCTTGTTCGATTCGCCGTTGGCGATGTGGCGCAGCACCTCGTGTTCGCGCGAGGTCAGCTGGTTGTCCTGGTTCTGCGGCTGGGCCAGCTGGCGCGCCAGCGCCGCGCTGTAATAAATTCCGCCCGACATCACGGTTTCGATCGCCACCACGATGTCCTTGCCGGGCGCATCTTTCAGCACGTAGCCGCGCGCACCGGCCTGGATCGCCTGCGATACATATTCGAGCTTGTCGTGCATGGACAGGATCAACACGGCAATGCGCGGGAACGCCTGCCTGAACTGGGCCGTCGCTTCGATGCCGTTGGCGCCGCGCATATTGATGTCCATGAGGACCAGGTCGATGGCGTGGCGGCCCGCCTGTTCCAGCGCTTCGGCAGCGCCGCCGGCCTCGGCCACGACTTCGAATTGCGGCATGGCTTCCAGGCGCGCGCGCAGGCCGTCGCGCACTAACGGGTGGTCGTCGACCAGCAGGATTTTGATAGGTGTGGTCATCATAGTTAACTGTTATTGGCGGCGTAAGCCGTGAGGACGGTGCCGTCGGTGGACGAAACGATCTCGAAACGGCCGCCGATGGCGTCCATTCTTTCCATCATATTGCGCAGGCCGATGCCGTGCTTGGGATGCAGAGCGATGCTTTCCGCGTCAAAACCGCTGCCGTCGTCGCTGATCCGCAAGGTCACGCCCTGGGCGGTGCCGGTCAGGCGGATGCCGATGTGGCTGGCGCCGGCGTGGCGTTCGATGTTGGTGAGCGCTTCCTGCGCCACCCGGAACAGCACGGTATTGGCCACGTCCGACAGCGCATCGACCACGCCCGTGGTATCGAAGTGTACCGGGGTTCCGGAACTGAGCGTGTACTCCTGTCCCAGGTGGTGCAGCGCGGCGGCCAGGCCCAGGTCATCCAGGATGGCCGGGCGCAGGTTGTGCGAAATGCGGCGCACCTCGCCCATCACGTTGCTCAACTGGTCGGCCGCGTGCTCGAACACGGCGGTGGCGGCCTGGCGCTGTTCGTGCTTCGGCGACGCCAGCCGTATCATCCCGGCCTCGATCTGCAGCTTGATCGACACCAGCCACTGGCTGATGCCGTCGTGCAGGTCGCGCGACAGCCGTGCCCGTTCTTCCTCTTGCGACTCCACCACCCGCTGCGCCAGCACCTTGAGCTTGGCGTCGGCCACCCGGTGTTCGCTGACGTTCAGGGCCAGTCCGGCGCCGGCCACCACCAGCGCGGCGGCAATCGCAATCAGGGCGATCCACAGCATGGTGTTATGGATGTTGCCGGACTGCTGGGTGTCGATCCGCGCCAGCGCACGGTCCACGTCATCGAGATAGATGCCGGTGCCCATCATCCAGCCCCACTCGGGCATGGCGATCACATAGCCGAGCTTGGCCACCGCCTTCTGGGTCGATGGCTTGACCCACATGTAGCGCTCCAGCCCGCCACCGTTGCGGGCGCGTTGCAGCAGGTTCTGGATGGTCGGGCGGCCCAGGGCGTCGCGCATCTCGAACAGGTTGCGGCCCACCAGGTCGGGCTGGCGCGGATGCATCAGGGTGTTGCCCTGCATATCGTAGAGGAAGAAATAGCCGTCGTCGCCATAGCTGAGCGACTCGAGGATGCGCTTGGCTTCGTTGCGGGTGGCCTCGTCGTTGCGGCCGGAGTTATACAGGTGCGAAATCGAATGGGTGGCCAGCGCCACGTAGTGCTTCAGTTCCGCTTCCTTGCTGCTCAGGTAGGCCTGCTGGATGGTGTCGCGCTGCTGCTGCGCCAATAAGGCGGACTGGTGCTGCACCGCCAGCGCGATCGCGCACAGGGCAAAGATCAGCGGGGTGATGGCCAGGAAGATGACTTTTTGCCGCAACTTCATGAGGGTTTGCCCATCGAATTTTCTATTGGCAGGATTTTACGCCTCCACACGCCAACTCCCCTACGTAGAACTACGTAACACGGCTGCGTAATGCTGCGCTTGCTGCAATTATGTAATTCGTGAATACTCGCCATAAGCTGCCACAATGCCGAATTGGCAAGAGCAGACCCCATTCCTTGGAGGAAGCATGACACCTGTACCAACCGCACCCCAGACACTCGGCGCCAAGCTGGGCTGGGCCGTCGTCGCCTTGCTCGGCGCGTCCGCACTGGGCTTTATTGCCTTGAAGCGCGGCGAGTCGATCAGCGCCATCTGGATCGTGATCGCCGCCGTGTGCGTCTATCTAATCGCCTACCGCTACTACAGCCTGTACATCGCCAGGAACGTGCTCGGGCTCGACGCCAAACGGCTCACGCCCGCGCAACGCCTCAATGACGGCCTCGACTACGTTCCCACCAACAAGAACGTGCTGTTCGGCCACCACTTTGCCGCGATTGCCGGCGCCGGCCCCCTGGTCGGGCCGGTACTGGCCGCGCAAATGGGTTACCTGCCCGGCATGTTGTGGATCCTGGCCGGCGTGGTGTTTGCCGGCGCGGTGCAGGATTTCATTATCCTGTTCATCTCCATGCGCCGCGACGGCCGCTCGCTGGGCGACCTGATCAAATCCGAACTGGGACAAATTCCCGGCATGATCGCCCTGCTCGGCACCTTCATGATCATGGTGATCATCCTGGCCGTGCTGGCGCTGATCGTGGTAAAGGCCCTGACGCACTCGCCGTGGGGCAGCTTCACCGTGATTGCCACCATCCCGATCGCGCTGTTCATGGGCGTGTACTCGCGCTTTATCCGCGTGGGCCGCATCGGCGAAGTGTCGATCATCGGCTTCGTGCTGTTGATGGCGGCGATTTTCGGCGGCCAGTACGTGCAGGAACACCCAGCTTTGGCGCCGCTGTTCGACTTCACCGGCACCGAACTGACCTGGATGCTGATCGGCTACGGCTTCGTCGCCTCGGTGCTGCCGGTGTGGCTGCTGCTGGCGCCGCGTGACTACCTGTCCACCTTCCTCAAGATCGGCACCATCGTCGGCCTGGCCGTGGGCATCATCGTGGTCGCGCCGTACCTGAAAATGCCGGCCATGACCAAGTTCATCGACGGCACCGGCCCGGTCTGGGCGGGCAGCCTGTTCCCGTTCCTGTTCATCACCATCGCCTGCGGCGCGGTGTCCGGCTTCCATGCGCTGATCGCCTCGGGCACCACGCCCAAGATGATCGAAAACGAAACCCATGCCCGCTACATCGGCTACGGCGCCATGCTGATGGAATCGTTCGTGGCCATCATGGCGCTGGTGGCCGCCTCGACCATCGAGCCCGGCATCTACTTCGCCATGAACAGCCCGGCCGCGCTGATCGGCACCACGCCGGAATCGGCCGCTGCCGCCATTTCGCAATGGGGCTTCTACGTTACGCCGGAAATGCTGATCCAGACCGCCAAGGACGTCGGCGAACACAGCATCATCTCGCGCGCCGGGGGCGCCCCGACCCTGGCGGTGGGCATGGCGCACATCCTGTCGAACGTGATCGGCGGCCAGGCCATGATGGCGTTCTGGTACCACTTCGCCATCCTGTTCGAGGCGCTGTTCATTTTGACCGCGGTGGATGCCGGCACCCGCGCCGGCCGCTTCATGCTGCAAGACTTGCTCGGTGCTTTCGTGCCGTCCATGAAGCAGACCGAAAATACCTTCGCCAACCTGGTCGCTACCGGCCTGTGCGTGGCGGCGTGGGGTTATTTCCTGTACCAGGGCGTGGTCGATCCGCTGGGCGGCATCAACACCTTGTGGCCACTGTTCGGTATTGCCAACCAGATGCTGGCGGCCATTGCACTGATGCTGGGCACCTGCGTGCTGTTCAAGATGAAGCGCGGCCAGTACGCGTGGGTGACCATCGTGCCAACCATCTGGCTGCTGCTGTGCACGCTGACGGCCGGCTGGCAGAAAATGTTCCATGCCGATCCGAAAATCGGTTTCCTGGCCCATGCGTCGAAGTACCAGGCCGCGATTGACGAAGGCAAGATTTTGGCCCCGGCCAAGTCGATGGCGCAGATGCAGCAGGTGGTCTTCAACGATTACCTCGACGCGGGCCTGGCCGGCTTCTTCGTGATCGTCGTGCTGAGCGTGCTGGTGTTCGGTATCCGCACCGTGATGAAGGCGCGCGCCAACAGCTTGCCGACGGTGAACGAAAGTCCACTCGTGCTGGCGAAGGGGTAATCATGTTAGGCGACATCGCCAAGGCCGGCCGTTACCTCGGGCAGAGCATGCGCCTGATGATGGGCCTGCCTGATTACGACACGTATGTCAGCCACCGGGAGGTCACCCACCCGGGTGAGCCGGTGATGACGTACGAGGAGTTTTTCAAGGAGCGGCAAGAGGCCCGCTACGGCGGCGCCGGCAAGCGCGGCGGGTGTTGTTGATCCTTGCCCCATCTCATAAAAACGGCATTGCTCGCAATGCCGTTTTTTTTCGTTTCTTCCGGAACTTTTTGGCGCGTGCGTCGTCAAATAAGCTCGGCCACACAGATGGCTCACTCCGGGAGACCCATGACAGCCCCTTTTTCTTACGAACGCGCCTTTGCCCGTAACATCGGCTGGGTCACCCATGCCGAGCAATCGGTGTTGCGCGACAAGCGCGTGGCTATTGCCGGGCTCGGCGGTGTGGGCGGCGTGCATTTGCTCACGCTGGCGCGGCTCGGCATCGGCAATTTTCACGTGGCCGATTTCGATACCTTCGACGTTGCCAACTTCAACCGCCAGGTGGGCGCCACCGTCTCTACGCTGGGGCAACCGAAGGCCGACGTGCTGGTGCGCATGGCGCGCGACATCAATCCCGAGATCAACATCGTCAGCTTTACCGACGGTGTCAACGACGACAACCTGCTCCGGTTCCTGCTGGGCGTGGACCTGTACGTCGATGGCCTCGATTTCTTTGCTTTCGATGCGCGCCAGGCCACCTTTGCCGCCTGCGCGGCGCGCCACATTCCAGCCATTACCGCCGCCCCGCTCGGTATGGGCACCGCCGTACTCAACTTCCTGCCCGGCGAGATGACGTTCGAGGAATATTTTTGCTGGGGTAATTTGTCCGAACGCGAGAAGGCGCTGCGGTTTTTGATCGGGCTGGCGCCGGCCGGCCTGCACGGCGATTACCTGGTCGATCCCTCCACCATCAACCTGGCGGAAAAACGCGGGCCGTCCACCATCATGGGCTGCGAGCTGTGCGCCGGCGCAGCCGCCACCGAAGCGCTCAAGATCCTGCTCAACCGCGGCGAAGTGCTGGCCGCACCACATTGCTACCAGTTCGACGCCTACCGCAACAAGCTCACCCGCACTTACCGGCCCGGCGGCAACCGCCACCCCTTGCAGCGCATCGCCATGATGCTGGCGCGCAAGCGCATGGCCGGGGCGGCGCCATGAAGCCGCCCCAAGCGGCAAGCGCCGACGCCGCTTCGAGGCCTGCTGGCATGTCCGGCGCCGCGCCCACGGGCGGGCTGCTGCGCAGACTCGACCCCACGCTGGAAAGCATTTTAGAGCTGGCGCGCTGGGCGCCCAGCGGCGACAACACCCAGCCGTGGCGTTTCGAGCTACTCGACGCGCGCCGGCTGGTGGTCCACGGCCACGACACGCGCGACCATTGCGTGTACGACCTCGACGGCCACCCGAGCCAGATCTCGATCGGCGCCCTGCTCGAGACCATGGCGATTGCCGCCAGCACTGTCGAGCTGGCCACTCGCATCACGCCGCACGCGGACGCGCCGCCCCACCGCCCCACCCTCACCGTCGAATTCATCGACCAGCCCGGCCTGGCGCCCGACCCGCTGGCCGCGCACATTATCACGCGCAGCGTGCAACGGCTGCCATTGAGCCGCCGTCCGCTCACGGCCAGCGAGAAGGCCGCGCTCACTGCCACCCTGCCCGCCGGCTACACCGTCTGCTGGCTGGAAGGCAGGCAGCGCACGGCAGCGGCCGGCTTGATGTTTCGCAACGCCAAGCTGCGCCTGACCATGCCCGAGGCGCACCAGGTGCACCAGGCCGTCATCGAGTGGAATGCGCGCCACAGCGCCGACCGCATGCCCGACCGCGCGCTCGGCGTCGATCGCTTCACCGCCAAAATGATGCGCTGGGTGATGCACGACTGGCGCCGTGTCGAGTTTTTTAACACCTGGCTGGCAGGCACGGTGGCGCCGCGTTTGCAGATGGACCTGATTCCCGGCCTGGCCTGCGCCGCCCACTTCGTGCTGGCAGCTCCCATCCGTCCGCACCGCACCGGCGACTACCTGGCCGCCGGGCGCGCCATGCAGCGCTTCTGGCTCACCGCCACCGCGCTGGGCCTGCAATTGCAACCGGAAATGACGCCGCTGATCTTTTCCCGCTACGTGCGCGACGGCCGGGTATTTTCCGGCACGCGCGGCATGCAGGAGCGCGCCGCCATCCTGGCCCACGACGGCGAACGCCTGGTCGGCAAGGCTGCCTGGGACCGTGCCGTGTTCATGGGCCGCATCGGCGCCGGGCCGCCGGCACAGGCGCGGTCACTGCGCCGGCCGCTGGCTGACCTGATCATCGCGCCATGATGCGTTCATCACCATGCGAGCGATTCCTCCCCGTCATATTGTTGTGTTCCTGTGCCTGCTGGGCGTGAGCCTGGCGCTGGCCGTTGCCAGCGCGGCCGCGTTCGGCTGCTTGCCGCTGGGCGACTTTCGCGGTGTGCTGGTGTTGCTGGCGGGCGTGGTGCTGCTGTACCTGTATGCCTTTGCGCTCTACCGCCTGTTTCTAAGGGTCATGCCGCTGCGCGAAGGCGACGTGGCGCCAGGCTCGCCGCATGAGCTGGTGGCCAACGTCAACATGCTGTTCTACCTGCTGCTGTTCAACTCTCTTGTGCGTTCGCACGTGGTGCCGGTGCCGTTGATGCGGCTGGTGTACCTGGCGCTGGGCGCGCGGCTGGGCGCCAATACCTACAGCGCGGGCGCCCTGCTCGATCCGCCACTCACGCGCATCGGCAGCAACACCGTCATCGGCCACGACGCCGTGATCTTCGCCCACGTGATCGAAGGCGAACGGCTCGAACTGAAGGCGGTCGTGATCGGCGACACCGTCACCATCGGCGCCACGGCGGTCATCATGGCGGGCGTGCAGATCGGCGACCGGGCCATCGTCTCGGCCGGCGCGGTCGTAACCAAGGATACCCGCATCGGTGCCGGCGAGGTATGGGGCGGGGTACCGGCGCGACGCCTGAAAGCTGCGCCTGCTGCACCGGTTGAACCGTGACGGAATTTTTTACACTTCACTTCGCTTTGCACGGCCGCCTGCGCGCAAGTGCCTGATTCCAAAGCGATCGCCAAACCTGGCAAGGCTTTTGCTCTACAGCTGGCATGGCCCCGATTTCCGGGCGCCACCTACCCTGGGAGCAACCATGAAAACATGCAAAACCGCGCTGGCCGCCGCAACGATCGCGGCAGCGCTGGCCGCCCCGCTCACCGCCAGCGCCGGCCCCGTGGTCGGGCTCGACACGACCGGTACCGGCAACTACAGCACCTATGCCGACCTGTGGACCAATGTCACCGACACCGGCCTGGCCACCGGCTTCATTCCCGGCCTTAACGTCGGCGGTCCCAATGGCGCCCAGCCTTACCTGACCGAACTGCGTTCGCAGATGGTGATTGGCACCATGTCCAACAGCAATGTCCCGGCCCTGGTCACCCCTGCCGGCCTTAACCAGACCTTCGAGATCAGCAAGGTCGTGCGCTTCCAGGAGCTAGTTGATTTCCAGACCCCCACCACCGCGCACTTCACCCTGCCGCCATCGCAGTCGGCCGCCATGGACGTCGATCCGCTGCGCGCCGGCGTGCAAAACCTGGCCATCTATTTCGACCAGATCACACCCGGCGCCGGCAGCAGCACCGCCGTGCCCGGCAATGGCAACAACACCGTGGCCTGCTATGGCACCGGCTCCACCTCGGCCGGCTGCGGCACGTCGCCAGGCGACACGGACGGCGACGGCATCATCATCCTGTCGGGCCACCTGGTCTTCAACGACGCCAGCTTTACGGCCACCAACGGCGTGGGCACCGGCTCGTTCGACGCCCGCTTCGTGATCGATTACGTCGATGCCAACTACCTCGACATCGTGACCGGCTCGATCTTCCAGGACAAGACCACCGGCACCACCAACGTACCGTCGTTCTTCACGCCCACCATGATGTGGGACGGCACCACGCCCACCACGGTGCCATTCCTGAAAGTGGATTCGTCGCAATCGTTTGCCGCGCAAGCAGTGCCCGAACCGGCCACGCTGGCCATCATGGCCCTGGGCTTTGCCGGACTGGCGCTGGCCCGCCGTAAATCGGGCGCCAGCGATGCGAAGATGGCCGGTGGCGCCGGCCTGTGCCCTGCGTAATGTCATAAATTGCCAGTTTTCACGCCGTGCCAGCGGCTGCTTTTGGCGGATCGGGTGCCAGCCCGCTCCGCCTTTTTTATGGCGCTGCTTGTTCTGCTGTCCGCAACCGGTCCAGCAACAGCGCCAGTTGCCGGCCGGCGTCGTAGCCGGCAAAGTGTCCCGCCAGCCGCAGCGCCGCCGCCCGCGAGGCGGGCCGGGTCTGGTCCAGCAGCGCCAGCGCCGCATCGCGCACCGCCGCCTCGGTCAGGCGGTCGGAGCGCAACAGGCGGCCGGCGCCGCAGCCCACCACCCCCGCCATGTTCAGGTACTGGTCGAGATTGCCGGCAATGCCCAGCACCGGCACACCTGCCACCAGCGCCTGCTGGCAGGTGGGACTGCCGCCGTTGCACACCACCAGTTGCGCGCGCCGCGCCGCCGCCGCGCCCGGCAGGTAAGGCGCCACCCGCGCATTGGCCGGTACCACGCTGGGGCTGGCGCCGCCAGCGGTGGCGGCGATCACCGTCACCGGCAGCGCGGCCAGCGCCTGCAACACGCGTGGCAACACCTGGCCGGCGCCAGAGCTGCCCAGCGTGACATACACGACCGGCTTGGCGCCATCAAGTTCGTGCCACCAGGCGGGTAGCGGCGTGGGCGGCGACCAGGTGACCGCGCCCATGTAGGCGTGCGTGTCCGGCAACGCGGTCGCGGGAAACATTTGCGGAATATCGGCATACAGCACGTGGTCGGCATCGGTGTACACGCGGCGCAGGTCGGGCCCCAGCGCCGGCATGCCATGCGCGCGCCGCACGCGGTTGAGCGGCATGCTGTGCAAGGCGAACGCCAGCGGGCGCGCCAGCCGGAACAGGTGGTCGGCCAGCGCGATGGGCAGCACGCGCGCGAGCGGCAACGCCGGCACCCGGTAGCGCTGGCGCACGTACGGGCTCCAGTAGGCGTTGATCAGGCCGATGTACGGAATGCCGGCCAGGCGCGCGCTGACCGACAGCGACAGGCGAAAGTCGCCCACCACCACGTGCGGCCGCACCGCGTTCAGCACGCGCAAATCGTCCGCCACGTACTGTTGCAAAGTGGCCGCATCGTAGACCGGTTTGCCTGCCGCCAGCGCCGCCAGAAAACGCTCGCTGGAAATGCTGTGCAAGCGCAAGGGTTCGATATTGCTGCCCTTGAAAAACATGTCATAGCCGGGCGCGCACGCCACGTCCACCGCATAGCGGCCAGGGTCCAGCGCTTGCGCCAGCGCCAGCGGGCGGCCCACGTGCGCCAGGGTGACGGCCTCGGCCATGAACAGGATTTTTTGTCGTTCCATCGTCATCAGCTTGCGTTGCCTTTGCTAGTGTTGTTTGAGATAGCGCAAACGTGCCCTGTTTAGATATAGATCAATATCGCCCCGACCTCAAGCCTATATTTTTCCTACTGGCACTAGTGATGAGCCCGCCCGTGCCGACGATTTCGGCGTCCACCGTTGGAGGGTTCCACCGCAATGTCCAGCCACGAACGTTCTGGCCTCAGCCAGCGACTGACCATCCTTTCCATGCTCTCGACCGGCAGCGCGCTGCTGCTTGTGTTGTTCACGTTTACCGCCACCTCGGTGCTGCACGGCCAGGAAAACGAGCGCGACCGCCTGACCACGCTGGCGGCGGTGCTCGGCGCTGCTGGCGAGAGCGTGCTCAAGCGCGCCAACGGCCAGCAGCTCGCCTGGCAACTGCAGGCGCTCGGCCATGATCGCGAGTTGCTGCAAGCAGCCGTGTACGACCGCGACGGCGCGCTGCTGGCGCGCTACGGTTCACCGCGTTTGCGGCCGGGCCAGGCCGCGCCGGATGTGCTGCCAGCCGACGGCGTCGGCAGCAGCATTAGTGGCAGCAGCGCGCTGTGGCAGCCGGTCAATCGGGTGGTCCGGCCGATCCTGGTCCGGGGTGAGCCGGGCGGCGTGCTCATGCTCGAGCGCAGCGCCTTGCCAGTATGGTTCGAGATCCTGAAAAGCCTGGGTGCCGCCTGCGTTGCGGCCCTGCTCGCCTTCATGACGGCGCTGCTGGTTGCCGCCCGTTCGCGTGGCAGCGTGACGGAACCGGTGGCGCGCCTGATCGCGGCCGCGCAGTTGGTCAGCCGCGGCCAGCCTACCGAACGCATCCTGCACCAGCGCGGCGACGACCTCGGTGCGCTGATCGACAGCTTCAACGACATGCTGGCCCAGGTGGAGGCGCGCGACGGCGCCCTGGCCCAGTACCGCGACCAGCTCGAACGCCAGGTGGGCGTGCGCACCGAGCAGCTGGAAAAAGCCAAGAACGCGGCCGAGGCCGCCAGCCAGGCGAAGAGCGCCTTCCTGGCCACCATGAGCCACGAGATCCGCACCCCGATGAACGGCGTGCTGGGCATGACAGAGCTGCTGCTGGCCACGCGCCTGTCGGAACAGCAGCGCCACTACACCAGCATGGTCAAGCGCTCGGGCGAGCACCTGCTGGTGATCATCAACGACATCCTCGACTTTTCCAAGATCGAAGCCGGCAAGCTCACGGTCGAATACATCCAGTTCAATTTCCGCGACCTGCTGGCCGATATCGACCACGTGTTTTCGCCCCAGGCCCAGGCCAAGGGCCTGCGGCTGGAACTGAACGTGGCCTGCGACATCCCGGTCGCCATCAGCGGCGACCCCAACCGGCTGCGCCAGGTGATCTTCAACTTGCTGGGCAACGCTGTCAAATTTACCGACAGCGGCGAGATCACGGTCAAGGTGGTGGTGGCGGCCGAGGACGCCCAGCGCGTGACCTTGCGCTTCGAAGTGCACGACACCGGCATTGGCGTGTCCAACGAGGCGCGCGGGCGCATCTTCGACTCGTTCTCGCAGGCCGATGGCTCGACCACGCGCAAGCATGGCGGCACCGGCCTGGGCCTGGCGATCTCGAAGCAGCTGGTGGAGTTAATGGGAGGAACGATAGGCGTCGATCATGCTTTAACGCAAGGATCGATCTTCTGGTTCGCCGTACATTTCGACAAGCCGCGCGTCGATACCGACGATCCCATCCATACCTCCCACGGAATCCGCACCTTGATCGTCGATGACAATCCCACCAGCAGAAGCGAGCTGGAACGCCTGCTGGCGACCTGGCGCGTCCCTGCCGCCACGGCCACCGCTACCGAGTCCGTGCCTTTCCTGCGCCAGGCGGCAGCCGCCGGCCTGCCCTATCACATCGTGCTGCTCGACATGGCGCTGCCGCGCACCAGCGGCCTGGCGCTGGCGGCGGCGATTCACGCCGAACCGGACCTGGCGGGCCTGCGCATCCTGCTGCTGAGCACGGAGCGCGACGCCGCCGACAGCATCCAGCAACGCGCCGCCGGGGTCGCTTTTCAGTTGATCAAGCCGCCGCGCGAATGCGATTTGCACTACTGCCTGTTCAGCCGCGCCGGCGCCGCACCGGCGGCGCTGCGCTTTCCCGGCCACGGCGCTCCGGCCCATGGGCCCGCCAACCTGTCCGCGATGCTGTCGCCACAACCTGCCGTGACACCGGCCGTGGCGCCGGCCGCGCCGCCGGTGACCGCGCTCAGCACCGGCAGCCCGCCGGCCCGCGCGCGCCGCGGCCGCAAGGTCTTGCTGGCCGAAGACAACCCGGTCAACGTCGAAGTGGCCAGCGCCATGCTCGAGAGCCTGGGCCTGGACGTGAGCCGCGCCTGCAATGGCCAGGAGGCGCTGCACAGCCTGCAATCGGGCGACTTCGACCTGGTGCTGATGGATTGCCAGATGCCGGTCATGGACGGCTTTGCCGCGACCACCGAAATCCGCCGCCGCGAACAACAGCTGGGCCGCGCGCGCAGCCTGCCGATCATCGCCATCACCGCCAACGCCCTGCAGGGCGACCGCGAAGCGTGCCTGGCGGCCGGCATGGATGACTACCTGAGCAAGCCCTTCACCCAGCAGGCGCTGGGCCAGACCATCGCCCGCTGGATCAGTCTGCCGCGCGTTGCCCCGGGTCTGCTGGCGGTGCAGGATGCCGACGCTGCGCCACTGCCGCCCCCGCCGGCGCAGGCGGCACCGGTCCTGGCGCCGGCCCCGGTCAGCATTACCGGCGACAACATGATCAACACCCAGGCGCTGGCCAATATCCGCGCGCTCAGCGCCAGCAACGGCGCGGCCCTGCTCGAACGCGTGCTGCACGCCTACCTGGCCGACACCCCGCCGCACCTGCAGGCGCTGCACACGGCGATTGAAGACGGCAACACCGACCAGTTGCGCAAAACCGCGCACACCCTCAAAAGCAGCAGCGCCAACGTCGGCGCGCTGGCCTTGTCGCAGCGCTGCAAGGACATGGAACAACTGGGCCGCAACAACACCACCACCGGCGCCGCCGAGCTGCTGGCGGACATGGAAAGCTCGTTCCAGGCCGTGCGGCAGGCATTGGGCGCTTTGCTGGAAAAGGAAACCTGATGATGGCAACTCCCCCACCCCGTACACGCGGCCTGGTCCTGGTGGCCGACGACGATCCCGTGATGCGCCTGTTGATGCTGGAAATGCTGTCCCAGGTCGGCCTGGACGCGGTGGAAGCCGTCGATGGCGTGCAGGCGCTGGCGCGCTACCAGGAATTGGCGCCCGACCTGGTGCTGCTCGACGTGGAAATGCCCGGCATGGATGGCTTTACGGTCTGCCGCGAAATGCGCCGCCTGGAAACCCACCCGGTCGCACCCATCATCATGGTCACCGGCGGCGACGAACTCGAATCGGTCACCCGCGCTTACGAAGCGGGCGCCACCGATTTCGTCTCGAAGCCGATCAACTGGCCCATCCTCGGCCACCGCGTGCTGTACGTGCTGCGCGCGTCCGATGCGATTACCCGCCTGCGCATCGCCGACGCCCAGCACCGCGCGGTGCTGGCCGCCATTCCCGATACCTTCTTTCGCATGAACAAGGACGGCTACTACCTCGACTACGAACAGGGCCACGAAGCCAGCGACGTGTTTTCCAGCGACCTGTGCGTGGGCCGGCACCTGAACGACGTGCTGCCGCCCGAGATCGCCCGGCGCATGCTGGACAAGGTGCGCGCCGTGCTCGAGACTCAGCGTATCAGCTCGCTCGACTACGAGCTGCCGGTCACCGGCGGCGCGGCGCCGCTGCGGGCGCGCCACGGCGAACATGCGGTGGCGCCGCCGGTGCGCCACTTCGAGGCGCGGCTGGTAGCCACCGGTCCCAGCGAAGTGCTGGGCCTGGTGCGCGACATCAGCGAACGCAAGCGCACCGAAGAGCAGATCCGCCGCCTGGCCTACTGCGACAGTCTGACCGGCATTCCCAATCGCCAGGCCTTCCTGGAAACCCTGGAAGCCGAACTGGTACGTTCGCGCAAGGGCAACAAGAAATTCGCGGTGCTGTTCATGGACCTCGACGCCTTCAAGCGCATCAACGACACGCTGGGCCACGACGTTGGCGACCACCTGCTGATGGCGGTGTCGGAACGGCTGCGCGAGACCACCCGGCCCAGCGACCTGGTCTCGCGCACCGAGGTGGGCATCAGCAACCTGGCGCGCCTGGGCGGCGACGAGTTCACCATCCTGATACCGGACCTCGAGCGCGTGGAAAACGCCCTCAACGTGGCGCACCGGGTGAAGGAAGCGATGCGGCGGCCGTTCCAGCTCGACGACCATGAAATTTTCGTCACCGCCAGCATCGGCATTTCGCTGTACCCGGAAGACGGCGAGGACTGCAACTCGCTGCTCAAGTTCGCCGACACGGCGATGTACCACGCCAAGAGCTGCGGCAAGAACAACGCCAAGCTCTACAGCTCGTCGCTGACGATGCAGATCATGAGCCACGTGCAGCTGGAAGTGGGCTTGCGCAAGGCGCTGCAAAACGACGAGCTGTACCTGCTGTACCAGCCGCAGATCGCCGTGGCCAGCACCCGCATCGTCGGCGTGGAAGCGCTGGTGCGCTGGCGCCATCCCGAACGCGGCATCATCTCGCCCACCGAGTTCATCCCGCTGGCCGAGGAAACCGGCCTGATCGTGCCGATCGGCGAATGGGTGTTGCGCACCGCGTGCCGCCAGGCCATGGACTGGCAAGCCCTGGGCCAGCGTCCGCTGCGGGTGGCGGTCAACCTGTCGGCCAAGCAGTTCAAGGACGAGAACCTGACCCAGATCGTGCTCTCGGCGCTGCACGATACCGGCCTGCCCGCTCACCTGCTGGAACTGGAACTGACCGAAGGCACGCTGATGGACGACGCCCGCGCCACCATGGTCACGCTCGAGCAGTTGCGCGGCATCGGCGTGTACCTGTCGATCGACGACTTCGGCACCGGCTACTCGTCGATGAACTATTTAAAGCGCTTCAACGTCCGCGCGTTAAAAATCGACAAGAGTTTCATCAGCGGTCTGCCGCAGGATTCCGAAAACGCCGCCATCACGCGCGCCATCATCGCCATGGCGCACGGCCTCAAGCTGGCGGTGGTGGCCGAGGGCGTGGAAACCGGCGAACAGCTGGTGCTGCTGGAGGAATATGGCTGCGACCTGGCCCAGGGCTACCACCTGGGGCGGCCGTCGCCGCCAGAAATCATCGCGCAGATGCTGGGCGATGGCGCGGCGGCGGCGATTGCCGCCTCGTGAGCACAGAGCCTTGACCGGGCTCGCCGGTGACCATCATCGCGACAATTGGTTCCGCGCCGCGCATTGATTGAGCACAGAAGGCAGCGTGCGCCAGCGCATAAGATGGCTTGATCATGTCTGCCAACCCCGCCGCCAGCTTCACCACCGACTTCGCCACCGCGCTGATCGAACGCCACCGTTTCGAGGAAGCGTTCGTATTCTGGCACGCGCGCCACGCCGACGATGCGCCGGGGGCCCTGGCAGCGCTGGCCGCGTTGTCGCGCGAAGCCGCGCGTGGGCGCCAGCATCAGCTGGCGGCCAGCTACCACGCCATGCACACGGCGCTGCGCCGTGGCAGCCGCTGGTACCCCGGCATGCTGGCAGAGCGCCTGCTGGCGCTCCACGACGTTGCCGTGACCAGCCACCGGCTGCGCCACGATGCCGCCCAGCTGGCCTATTTGCACCAGCTGGGCGTGCTGGGCGACGCTTTTCCACCGATAATCGCGCGCTATCGCCGGCTGGCCGCGCGGCTCGAAACTCGCTTCGAAAACCGCCAGTTCACCCGCCACGCCCCCGCCCGGCCCGACCGCCGTGCACTGCTGAGCACCGACGAGCAGGACGCCATCGACGAGGCCTACGACCGCATCATCCACCTGCGCCCCACGCCGTGCGTGGCGCAGCCGTTTTCCAGCCACGCCTTGGCGGCCGCACGGCGCTCACAGCCGGCGCACGGCATCACCGTCATCGACGATTTTTTATCGGAACAGGCGCTGGACGAGCTGTGGCGGTTCTGCGTGCAATCGACGATCTGGTTCGCCGAACAAGGCCATGGCCGGCTGGGCGCCAGCTACGACCACGGCTTCAATTGCCCGCTGCTGGTGCAGGTGGCGCAGGGCGTGTTCGACGATGGACGGCAGTTATTGAACATCCGGGCGGGCAAGCATCCGCCGCGCCTGCCGGGCGAGTCGCTGCACGGCGCGGTGGAAGGATACAAGGTGCAGCTCTGGCTCACGCCCGATACGGCCAACCTCGAGCCGGCTGGCGGCGGCATGGTGGTGCGCGACCAGGATGGCCGCACCCGCCACATCCCCTACCGGCGAAACCGCGCGGTGCTGTTCGACGCCCGGCTGGCGCACGGCGCGGCCAGTTGCCATTTCCGCGACGACCATGCCAGCGCGCGCATCGAGGTGGCGCTGTTGTACGCCTCAAAATAGACTAAAAATTAAAACTAAAGCACGCCATCCTCACGCATGGCGGCGATCTCGGCGTCGCCGTAGCCGAGCGCGCGCAGCACTTCGTCGTTGTGCTGGCCCAGGGTGGGGCCGATCCACTGCGTGCGGCCCGGCGTGGCCGACAGCTTGGGAGAAATCGCCGGCAGCTTGATCGGCGTGCCGTCGGCAAACTGGTGCTGCTCGAACATCTCGCGCGCGAGAAATTGCGGGTCGGTCATCATGTCGCGCACCGAGTAGATTTTGCCGGCCGGTACGTCTGCTGCCTGCAGCACGGCCAGCGCGCTGTCGATGTCGTGTCCGTCGCACCAGGCCTGGATGGCGGCGTCGATTTCCTCGGTACGTTGCACCCGGCCATCGTTGCGCGCCAGCTGGGCGTCGCCGGCCAGGTCGATGCGGCCCATGGCCAGCATCAGGCGCTTGAAAATCGCGTCGCCATTGCCGGCAATGACGATGTTTTCGCCATCGCGGGTGGTGTAGGTGTTCGAGGGCACGATGCCGGGCAAGGCGCCACCGGTGCGCTCGCGCACCACGCCGGCATGGTCGAACTCCGGCACCAGCGACTCCATCAGGTTGAACACCGATTCGTACAGCGCCACGTCCACCATCTGGCCTTCGCCCTTGAGCTTGCCGCCGGTGGTATCGCGGTGGCGTAGCGCCATCATGGCGCCGATCACGCCGTGCAGGGCCGCCACCGAGTCGCCGATCGACACGCCCACCCGCACCGGCGGGCGGTCGGCATGGCCGCTCACGTAGCGCAAGCCGCCCATCGATTCACCGATGGCGCCAAAGCCAGGCAAGTCCTTCATCGGGCCGGTCTGGCCAAAGCCCGACAGCCGCACCATGATGGTAGCGGGATTAATCGCCTTCAGTTGCTCGTAGCCGAGCTCCCATTTTTCCAGCACGCCCGGGCGGTAGTTTTCGACGATGATGTCGGCTTCCAACGCCAACTGGCGCGCAATGGTCCGGCCGCGCGCGTGTTTCATGTTCAGGGTCAGCGATTTTTTATTGCGCGCCTGCACCGACCACCACAGCGATGTACCGTCCTTGAGCACGCGCCACTTGCGGATCGGGTCGCCATCGCCGGGCGCTTCGATCTTGATCACCTCGGCGCCGAACTCGGCCAGCATGCGCCCACAAAAAGGGCCCGCGATCAGCGTGCCCAGTTCCAGTACCTTGATGCCTGCCAGCGGCAATGCCGTGGCGGCGGCTTGCTTGTCGCCCAAGTTGTCGCTCATGTCGTCCTTCGGTCCAGCATGGCGCGGGCGATGGTGCCGGCGTCCACGTATTCGAGTTCACCACCCATCGGCACGCCGCGCGCCAGCCGGCTCACCTGCAAACCGCGCGCCTTGAGCATTTCGCTGATGTAGTGGGCGGTAGCTTCGCCTTCGTTGGTGAAATTGGTGGCCAGCACCACTTCGGTGACCAGGCCGTCCGCCGCGCGGGCGATCAGCTTTTCCAGGTGGATGTCCTTGGGGCCGATGCCGTCGAGCGGCGAGAGCCGGCCCATCAGCACGAAGTACAGGCCTTTATAGGTCAGCGTCTGCTCGATCATCAGCTGGTCGGCCGGCGTTTCCACCACGCACAGCAGGCGGCGGTCGCGGGCGTCGTCCAGGCACAGGTCGCAGACGTCTTCTTCGGTAAAGGTGTTACACAGCGCGCAGTGATGCACGGCGTTGACCGCCTGGTGCAATGCTCGCGAGAGCATGTCCGCGCCTTCGCGGTCGTGCTGCAGCAGATGGAAGGCCATCCGCTGCGCCGACTTCGGCCCCACGCCGGGCAAACGGCGCAGCGCTTCGGTCAGAAATTCCAGCGACTTGGACATGCAGATACTTGCTTAGAAAGGCATCTTGAAGCCGGCTGGCAGGCCGGGGATGTTCATGCCGGCGGTCATGCCGCTCATTTTTTCGGCCGAAGTGGCTTCTGCCTTGCGCACGGCGTCGTTGAAGGCGGCAGCGACCAGGTCTTCCAGCATGTCCTTGTCATCGGCCAGTAGCGACGGATCGATGGAGACGCGCTTGACGTCGTTTTTGCAGGTCATTACGACCTTGACCAGGCCGGCGCCCGACTGGCCTTCGACTTCGATCTGGGCCAGTTCGTCCTGGGCCTTTTTCATATTGTCCTGCATGGCCTGGGCTTGCTTCATCAAGCCTGCGATTTGGTTCTTCATCATGATAGGTCTCTCCGTGTTGAAATAATAAGGGGTGGTCAGGCTGCAGCTGGCGTAGCCTGGGAGTTTTGAGGCTGCGGCGGCACGATGGAGCCGGGTACCACCCAGGCATCGAACTCGGTCAGCATGCGGTTGACCAGCGGGTCGTTGGCGATGATCTCTTCGGCAGCGCGCTGGCAGGCGGCGCGGAACGCTTGCGCCTCGGCGCTGGCCGTGTACCAGACCGGGCCCAGCTCGGTATCGACGCGCACTGCGCGGCCAAACCGTTCGGACAGCGCCGCAGTCAGTTTGTCGACGTTGCCCGGCGTGCGCCAGGTTTCGATCGGCACGCGCAGGTTGAACACGACGGCATTGCCATCGGTGCTGCAAGTGATCAGTTCGGCCTGCATGGCCAGTTGCTGCGCCACGCCGCGCAGCGGCAAGGCGGCAGCCACGGCCGGCCAGTTGCCGTCCCAGTCCAGCGCCGGCACCGGCGTGACCACGTAGGCATATGGCGCCTTGGCCGGTCCGGGCGCGGCGCGCGCCGGCATGACGATTTGCTGCTCGTCGGCATAGCCGGCGTGCGCCGCTTGCGCCGATTGCGCCGCTGGTGCTGGTGCTGGTGACGAGGTGGCATAGGACGACGTTGGCGGCGCCATCGGCGAGGACAGCGGCGCCATCGGTGACGACTGCGGTGCGGCGATCGCGCTGTCATCGGAAAACTCGGTCACCCACGACGGCATGTCGTCGTCGCTGGCCTGCTCTTCATGGTACTGCTGCGCTGGTGGCGCCATCACGGGCGCGGCTGACTGGGCTACCTGGCGCGCCGGTGCTTCCAGCACGGCGGCGCCGCCGGCAGCGGCCGGCATGTCTTCCCACGGCGCCGGGCGCGCGGCGGTGCTGGCGACCGGCGCACCGTGGCCGGCGCCCGCAGCCGGATGGGCAGTAGCTGGCGCGGCCATGGCATTGCGGTGCGGCGCAGGCGCAGGTACGGCCGGCGGGGCGGACACCGCTGCCGCTGCAGCGGCGGATGCACCTGAGGGAGCCGCTGCGGCAGCGGGCTGCGCCAGCGAACGGCTGCCAGGTGGGCGCGAGGCTGCCCGCGCCGCTTCCAGCGCGGCGTTGATCGCTGCCCGCGCCGGGCTGACCGGGGCGGCGGGCGCGGTCGCAGCGGCGGCGGGCGCCATGGCGCTGGCAGCAGGGGCCGGGGTCGAAGACGGAGCCGGGGCTGGCACAGGCGCGGGTGCAGCCATGGCTGGCGCCGGCGCCCGCACCGGCAGCGACGCCGAGGCCTGGACAGGTGCCGAAGCCGGGACAGGCACCGACGGCGGCGCCTCGCCGCGCGCCATGGCAGCGGCGCCCGCAATCACCGCCTGCGGCGTCACGCTGGCGTGGCTGGCCTGGATATTGGCGGCGGCCCGCGCTGGCGGCGCAGCAGAAGCCCCCGCACCGGCCGCAGCACGCGCAGCAGCCACCCCGGCCGGGCGCGACAGCGCTGGGGCAGCCGCCGGCTGCCCCTCGGCGCCGCCTACGCCGGGCCGAAAGGCCAGCATGCGCAGCAAGGTCATCGAAAAGCCCGCGTATTCGTCGGGCGCCAGGCCCAGTTCGTTACGGCCGTGCACCGCGATCTGGTAGTACAGCTGCACTTCCTCGGCCTCGAACAGGCCGGCCAGGCGCACGATGTCGGCGTACTCGGGCAAGTCGTCGGGCAAGGCCGCCGGCACGGTCTGCGCCAGCGCGATACGGTGCAACAAGGTGCCCAGGTCTTGCAGCGCACCGTTGTACGACAGGCTGCGGGTAGCCATTTCGTCGGCCACCGCCAGCAAGTCGGTGCCGTCCTGTTTGGCCAGCGCGTCGAGCAGGCGAACCAGGTAGGACTGGTCGAGCGCACCGAGCATGCCCTGCACCGCGTCGAGCGTCACTTCCCCGGCCGCGTAGGCAATCGCCTGGTCGGTCAGCGAGAGCGCGTCGCGCATCGAACCGTGGGCGCCGGCAGCCAGCAAGCGCAAGGCCGGTTGCTCGAAGGTGATGCCTTCCTGGCCCAGGATGTTTTCCAGGTGACTGATGATATGGCCGGGCGGCATCTGCTTGAGGTTGAACTGCAGGCAGCGCGACAGCACCGTGACCGGGATTTTCTGCGGGTCAGTGGTGGCCAGGATGAATTTCACGTGCTCGGGCGGCTCTTCCAGCGTCTTGAGCATGGAATTGAACGCGTGGTTGGTGAGCATGTGCACCTCGTCGATCATATAGACCTTGAAGCGCGCATTGCTCGGCGCATAGACCGCTTGCTCCAGCAACTGCGCCATCTCGTCCACGCCGCGATTCGATGCCGCATCCATCTCGATGTAGTCGACAAAGCGGCCGGCGTCGATCGCCGTGCACGCCTCGCACACGCCGCACGGGGTGGCGGTGATGCCGCCGTTGCCGTCCGGGCCGATGCAATTGAGCGACTTGGCCAGGATGCGCGAGAGCGTGGTCTTGCCGACGCCCCGGGTACCGGTGAACAGGTAGGCGTGGTGCAGGCGGCCGCTGTGCAGCGCATGCGTGAGCGCGCGCACGACGTGCTCCTGGCCGACGAGCGTTTCGAAGTTCTTGGGACGGTATTTACGGGCGAGGACTTGATAGGACATACTAAGATTTTACCGTAGATAGCGGTTACTAAGCGCGAAGCGGCAATTGTAGCAACTCGGGGCCAGATTAGATACGGCGCGCGGCCGGCCAGCGGCCCACCCGTACCCACCCGTGCCCCCCTCGCAGGCTGCCCATTCTCGCTTACAATTGTCCTTTCGCCCCATCCAGACACCCATGAAGAAATTTGCCCTGCTGTCCCTGCTGGCCTTGTCGGCCATCGCCCTGCCCTCGCACGCTGCCGAGCGCGAGTGGGCCAACTACAAATCGATGGTCGAAGGCCTGCGCATCGACCGCTTCTACGCGGTACCGGCCGCCGAGCGCGACAAGATCAAGCTCTATATTAGTGTGCGGCCGGTCAACAAGGACATCAAGCCGCAGGACGTGGTGCTGGTCGTGGTCAGCGGCGCCGAGCGCCAGCCCCTGCCGCCGCTCACGCCCGATTACCGGCTCGACTTCGGCGCGCCCAATCCGCGCTGGATGGACGGCGCCACCCGCATCGTCACCACCATGGCGGACGGCGAGAAATCGGCGATCGGCTACGAAGGCCTGGTGGTGCTGCCGGCCGGCCTGCAATGGAACTACGCCACCATCATGGGCAGCGTGGGCCAGATGAACAATGCGATCAAGAATATGGCCGGCGCCATGCGCTGGTTCGCGCCCAGCGTGGACGTGGTGGTGTTCAAGTTTGCCAAACCGGCCACGCTGAAGGTGGGCGCCACCGAGTACAAGACCAATGCCAGGAATATGATCATCCTGAAGCCGGACGCGGCGCTGATGAAGGCCAACCCGTTGATGGTGGTGTCGGAGCGGCCGCTGGAGGCGGAATTGCGCGACGAGTAAACCTGCGCCGAATGATGGGTATAAAAAAAGCTGCCCGAGGGCAGCTTTTTTAGCAATGAGGAGGCGAGCCTGATCTGCGGCACTTATGGTTAACGGCCGTGGCTGCTTCGTTCCCGACCTGACCAGGTTAGCCATGCCACAATGCGCAGGGGCCCGCCAGCGCTCATTATAACCTACAGCCCCAGCTCCTGCCAAATACCATCGACGCGCGCCTTCACTTCTGGCGTCATGGTAATCGTGGTGCCCCATTCGCGGCTGGTTTCGCCGGGCCACTTGTTGGTGGCGTCGATGCCCATCTTGCTGCCAAGGCCACTGACCGGCGAGGCGAAGTCGAGGTAGTCGATCGGCGTGTTGTCCACCAGCGTGGTGTCGCGGGTGGGATCGACACGGGTGGTAATCGCCCAGATCACTTCTTTCCAGTCGCGCACGTTCACATCCTCGTCCACCACCACGATGAACTTGGTATACATGAACTGGCGCAGGAAGCTCCACACGCCGAACATCACGCGCTTGGCGTGGCCCGCGTACTGCTTCTTGATCTGCACCACCGCCATGCGGTAGCTGCACCCCTCGGGCGGCAGGTAAAAGTCGGTGATTTCGCTGAACTGCTTTTGCAGCAGCGGAATGAACACCTCGTTCAACGCCAGGCCCAGCACGGCCGGCTCGTCGGGCGGCTTGCCGGTGTAGGTGGAGTGGTAGATCGGATCGCGGCGCATGGTGATGCGGTCGACGGTAAACACCGGGAAGCTGTCCTGCTCGTTGTAGTACCCGGTGTGGTCGCCATACGGACCTTCGAGCGCATGCTCGAAACCGGACGGGTGGTTTTCGTCGGGATAGATATGCCCTTCGAGCACGATTTCAGCGGAAGCCGGCACCCGTAATTCGCTGCCGATCGCCTTGACCAGCTCGGTGCGGCTGCCGCGCAAGAGGCCGGCGAACTGGTATTCCGACAGGCTGTCGGGCACCGGCGTGACCGCGCCTAATATAGTAGCGGGATCGGCGCCCAGCGCCACGCACACCGGGTACGGTTTGCCCTTGTTCTGCAAGGCGTGCTCGCGGAAATCGAGGGCGCCGCCGCGGTGCGCCAGCCAGCGCATGATCACCTTGTTCGGCCCCAGCACTTGCTGGCGGTAAATACCGAGGTTCTGGCGCTTCTTGTTCGGTCCCTTGGTAATCACCAGGCCCCAGGTAATCAGCGGTGCGATGTCACCCGGCCAGCAATGCTGGATCGGCAGCCTGGCCAGATCGACGTCGGCGCCTTCCCACACGATGTCGTGGCACGGCGCGCCGCGCAGTTCCTTGGGCGCCATGTCCCACACCGCTTTGACGAGCGAACCCATGCCGAGGATGTCCTTGAAACCTTTGGGCGGTTCCGGCTCCTTCAGGCGCGCCAGCACGTGGCCGATCTTGCGTAATTCGCTGACATCGTCGGCGCCCATGCCCAGCGCCACGCGCCTCGGGGTACCAAACAGATTTGTCAAGACCGGGATGCTGTGACCGGTCGGATTTTTGAAGAGCAAAGCCGGTCCGCCGGCGCGCAACACGCGGTCGGAAACCTCGGTCATCTCTAAATGCGGGGAAACTGGCGTCAAAATGGACTTAATTTCGTCCATTCGTTGCAGCTGGGAAAGGAAATCGCGGAGATCGGTATATTTCATCGTTTTTTAATATTTTCTTACAATAGTGTGCACTGTTTAAAAATACAGTTCAAGTGATTGATTTTATTGGTTTTCTAGCGCACACATGGCAAAAAGCTAGATTTAAAAGTTATAGCTTTCAATCGCGTTAGTATTGACTTGATATAATACCGCCCCTACAATCTGCCCTACTTGAAGAGAACAGCGCCTGAAGGCACGTGCCGACCACAAAGCGTCCACACGAAGTTGTTGCTCATTCATTCACGGAGTCGGGGCTCCACATGACATTTTAAGGAGTGTTTTCAAAAGGCGTCTGCCTTACCCCCGAAAGAGGTTGTATTGCGACTGATCCACTCCCACTGCGAGGGATCAGCTCAGGCAAGCAATTACGGCGTCCATGCCGGCACCTACAGTGCGATGGACGGTGATATTTCTGATGCACGGCAAGAGCACCCCCATGGGCTGCGTATTTCTTTATGTCATACGCTGGCAGGGGGCCGTTTTCACCGGCATTTCAGAGGGGAACTCTATGATTAACCGCTTTACCGGTGCTTCCGCATTTGCCAGCACCATCCTGGCTCGCCAGCCAGCGGCGTGGTTGTCCAACACCCGCATTTCGGCCAAGGGCGTCTTGACCACCGCCCAGCACACTTTGACCATACTTGGTGTGACCGCTCTGGTTGTTATGGCAGTACTGTTTTTCCGTCCGGACCTGGCCAAAGCCCTGAGCGACAGCCTGAATCCGGCGCCAGTGGCAGAACCGATCAGCCTGGTCGCACCGCCGCTGTCGGCCTTGATGGACGCGCCGGCGCCTGCTGCAACCGATGCGGCCGGCGCTTCGTCCCAGTTGTCGAGCGAGGAGAAGGCCCTGATGGGCACCCAGAAGCAGCAACGCTGGGTGACCGACTGGTTGTCCAAGCGCTATCGCGTGGCCGGTGACGCGACCAATATGCTGGTGTCCACCGCCTACCTGACGGCCCGTGAAATCAAGCTCGACCCGCTGCTGATCCTGGCCGTGATGGCGATCGAATCGGGCCTCAACCCGTTCGCGGAAAGCCCGATGGGCGCGCAGGGCCTGATGCAGGTGATGTCCAAGGTGCACCACGAGCGCTTCCAGGAAATGGGCGGCCTGCAGGCAGCCCTGAATCCGGTCGCTAACATCCGCGTCGGTTCGCTGATCCTCAAGGATTACGTCACCCGTGGCGGTTCGGTGGAAGCCGGTCTGAAGAGCTACGTCGGCGCAGCAGCATTCGCCCACGACGACGGCTACGGCGCCAAGGTACTGGCCGAATACCAGCGCCTGAAACAAGTTTCGAGCGGCAAGAAAGTACCTACCATCACTCCGGTGATGGCGCAATCCAAGCCGGCGCCGAAGGTGGAAGCGCCACCGGCCCCGGCAGCCGATACGCAAATCGCCGGCATCTAATATATAGAGGGCGAAAAAAATGGCCCGGTTCCTCGCGGAATCGGGCCATTTTTACGTCATCACGTACAATGGCGCTCCATCTTGCCACCACGCTCACCACCGTGCCCCTGCTACGCTTGCGCCCCCTGATTGCGGTACTGATGCTGTCGCTGCTCACGGCCTGCGCCGGCACCCGGCCAGCTGCGTCCGCGACACCAGCTTCAGCCGCGGTACTGGCCCCAGCCTCGGCGCCGGCATCGGCCCCAGTGCGCTTCCTGCTTACCTTCGACGACGGCCCGGCCTCGGCCACCAGCGCCAACCCGACCGTGCGCATCCTCGAAACGCTGGCCCGCAACCAGCAGCAGCCGGGCATCAAGGCAGTGTTTTTTACGCAGACGCGCGCCGCCAACGGCGGCGGCACGCCGCGCGGGCGCGCCCTGATCCGGCGCGAACAGGCCGAAGGCCACCTGGTCGCCCTGCACAGCGCCACCCCGCGCCATGCCAACCACCGCTTCATGCCGCCGGCCGAACTGGCCGCCTCGATGGAAACCGGCGTGGGCGACCTGCTGGCGGAAACCGGCGTGCCGCCCACGCTGGTGCGTCCGCCGTTCTGGGCCTACACCGCCGACACGCTCGAGATCTACCACGCCTACGGGCTGCAAATGCTGCTCACGGACCTGAGTGCCAACGACGGTAAAATCTATGGCGTCAACTGGAGCTGGCACAAGCGCTCCAATATGCTCAAGCACCTGGCCGAGACACGCTTGCGCTGGGCTGCCGGCGAGCTGCCGGAAGTGGACGGCGCCACACCGGTGGTGGTGACCTTCCATGACGTTAACAGCTACACGTCGCGCCACCTCGCGGAATACCTGGACATCCTGGTCGACGTGGCCCGCGAACTCGACGTGCCACTGGCTGCGCAACCGTTCTACGACAACCGCGAACAGCTCGAACGCGCGGCGCTGGCGCGTACCGTGGCCGACGGCCAGGCGCGCCAGCAATTACCGGGTTTCTGGAACTGGCTCTGGCACTAGCGTTACTTCAAGCCAGCATCCAGTAGCACGACCTCGATCTCCGGCGCCTCGTCGAGCACGCGCGCGGTGCATACCACCACCGACAATTCGTCATGCGCGAGGCTCACGCTGTGGCCATCGGCGCCGAGCTTGAAGCGCGCTTCCTTCTCGCTCCACAAGCGATAAAAACCGTCCACGCGGCGCGCGGCCGCCAGTGCCTGCCATTGCGCGACTTCGTGTGCATCGAACGCCTGCGCGGCCAGCGCCGCCAGATCGCGGCCGGGGTCGCGCAATTCGATATCGAGGCCCAAGCGGGTGCGCGCACTGACCGCGCACGCCACCCAGCGCCCGCTGTGCGAGATGGAAAAGCCGCCGTCGAAGTTTTTCAGCGGCGGCGCGGCCAGCAGCGGCGCGCCGGCCACCTGCTCTTCCAGTACCACCGCGCGCGCCGGCACCCCCAGCACCTGGCCCAGCGCCATGCGCGCCAGCACCCGGCCGATGACGAACTGGCGCAGACGCTGGGACCGCGCAAAGCGCTGGCAGCGCGCCAGTTCGCCCGGCGCCAGCCAGTCACGCAGGCGCGGCAGGTCAACGTCCGCCACCGCATCGGCATCGACCATCAACAGGCGGACCGTGACCGGCGCCGTCATCACTGCGCGCCCGCGTAGCGTTTGAAGATCAGCGACGTGTTGATGCCGCCAAAGGCGAAGTTGTTCGACATGACGTAGTCGCAGTCCAGCGCGCGGCCGGTGCCGGCGATGTAGTCGAGTTGCGCGCAGCGCGGATCGAGCTGCTCGAGGTTGATGGTGGGCGCGAACCAGCCCTCGCGCATCATCTCGATGCTGATCCACGCTTCCAGCGCACCGCACGCGCCCAGCGTGTGGCCCATATAGCTTTTCAGGGAGCTGATCGGGGTAGCGCTGCCGAACACCGCCAGCGTGGCCTGCGATTCGGCAACGTCGCCCTGCTCGGTGCCGGTGCCGTGGGCATTGATGTAGCCGATGTCTTGCGGTTGCAGGCCGGCGTCGCGCAGCGCCAGGCGCATGGCCGTCTGCATGGTAGCCGCATTCGGCTGCGTGACGTGGCAGCCGTCGCTGTTGGTGCCGAAGCCCACCAGTTCGGCGTAGATGGTGGCGCCGCGCTGCTGCGCGTGCTCCAGGTCTTCCAGGATCAGGCAGCCTGCGCCCTCACCGATCACCAGGCCGTCGCGGTCCGCGTCGAACGGGCGCGGCGTGGTGTGGCCGGCGTCGTTGCGGGTGCTGGTGGCAAACAGCGTGTCGAACACCGCCGCCTCGGTCGCGCACAATTCCTCGGCGCCGCCTGCCACCATGGCGATCTGCTTGCCGGCGCGGATCGCCTCGCAGGCGTAGCCGATGCCCTGGCTGCCCGAGGTACACGCGCTCGACGTGGTGATCACGCGTCCGGTCAGGCCGAAGAACACGCCGATGTTGACCGGCGCCGTGTGCGCCATCATCTTGATATACGTGGTGGCGTTGATGCCCTTGGTGGAGCGCTCCTCCATCATGCGGCCAAAGTCGCCGATGGCGCTCGGCGTGCCCGCCGACGAACCGAACGACACGCCCATGTCGCCGCTTTGCAGCAGCGGATGGTCGAGCAGGCCGGCGTCGAACAGCGCCAGTTCGCTCGCGCGCGTGGCCATCAATGCCACCCGGCCCATGCTGCGCACGGCCTTGCGGCTGTAGCGTGGCGTCAGCTCGAACGGTGCAGCCGGCGCGCCCAGGCGGGTATGCAGGCCCTCGTAGTCGTCCCAGTCGGCCATGCGCACCACGGCGTTGCGGTACTCGCCCAGGCGCGCGCGCACGCTGGCCCAGTCGTTGCCGATCGGGCTGATGCCGGCCATGCCGGTGACGGCGACGCGGCGGCTCATGCCAGGCCGCCATTGACGGAAATGACCTGGCGCGTGATGTAGCCCGCTTCCTCGCCGATCAGGAAGCTCACTGCTGCGGCCACCTCTTCCGGCTTGCCCACCCGGCGCGCGGGAATCATCTTCAGTGCTTCTTCCATCGGCACGCCCTCGGTCATGTCGGTTTCGATCAGCCCCGGCGCCACGCAGTTGACGGTGATGGCGCGCTTGGCCAGTTCCAGCGCCAGCGCCTTGGTGGCGCCGATAATGCCGGCCTTGGCGGCGCTGTAATTGACCTGGCCGCGATTGCCGATCAGTCCCGACACCGAAGCGAGCGTCACGATGCGCCCCGGTTTGCGGCGCTGGACCAGCGGCATCACCAGCGGATTGAGCACATTGTAAAAACCATCGAGATTGGTTTGCAGGACGATGTCCCAGTCCTCGCCCGACATGGCGGGGAAGGCGTTGTCGCGCGCCACGCCGGCATTGCACACCACGCCGTAGTAGCAGCCATGTTCGGCGATGTCCGCCGCCAGCGCGGCGGCGGTGGCGGCGCGATCGCCGATGTCGAACTGCAGCACCCGCGCCGCGCGGCCCATGGCCACGATTTCGCCGGCCACGGCGTCCGCTTCGGCGCGCTGGCTGCGGCAATGGAGCACCACGTCGTAACCGTCGCGCGCCAGGCGCAGCGCGATCGCCTTGCCGATGCCGCGCGACGACCCCGTCACCAGCACACTCATGGACTTATTCTGATTCATCCTGCGTTTCCATCTTCGAGAAATTGATTGACATTATGGGGCTGGAACACCGTCACCGTGGCGGTGGCCAGCGCCGGCGCCTGTTCCGGCAACTGGCCCGGCGCATCGGCGAGCTCGATGCGGCAGTCGAAGGCTCCGAGCCCGTTTTCACCTTGCAGCACGCGGTGCACGTGCACCCGCAGTACGCTGCCCGGCACGAAATACGGCACGCTGGCCTGGTACTTGCGCGAGCCCAGCAGAAAGCCCACACGGGCAGGTTCGCCCAGCAGGCGGCCCTTCCAGCCGGCGTGCGCGGCAATGGCCTGCGCCATGTATTCGATGCCCACCCAGGCCCCCACGCCCTGCTGCGAGGCCAGCATGCTGTTGGCATGGATGCGCACCTCGGCGCACAGGTTGTCGTGGTCGGCGCTGACCACGCGGTCGAGCAGCACCATGGCGCCGGAATGCGGCACCAGTTCGCGCACATCGGGCATCTCCACGTCACTCATGGCACGCATCCAAGCACCAGCGCCGCGTTGGAGCCGCCGAAGGCGAAGGAACTGCTGAGCACCCGCCGCAGCGGCCGGCCCAGCGACGCGCCGGGCGCCGCCAGGTTCAGGCGCGGCAGCGCGGGATCGAACACGCCGTCCCACAGGTGCGGGGGCAGCCGGCCCTGCCGGTTATCGTCCTGCATCGCCAGCCAGCACAGCGCCGCCTCGATGGCCGCCGCCGCGCCCAGCGTGTGGCCGGTGAACGGCTTGGTGGAGCTGACCGGTACCTGCTCGCCGAACAGCGCGGCGATCACGCGCGACTCCATGGCGTCGTTCTGCGGCGTGGCGGTGCCGTGCATATTGATGTAATCGACCTCGCCGGCCGCCACGCCGGCGCGCTGCAACGCCTGTGTCATGGCCAGCGCGGCGCCGGCGCCGGTGGGATCGGGCGCGGACATGTGGTGGCCGTCGGACGACTCGCCCCAGCCCATCAGTGCCACCGCTGCACCGGTGTCGGCACCGTCACCGGCGTCGGCATCGGCGGTCATCAGGAACAGCGCCGCACCTTCGCCGATATTGATGCCGTTGCGGTTGGCGCTCATCGGGTTGCATAGTGCCGCGCTGACCGATTCGAGCGACGCAAAGCCGGCCACCGTGAAGGTGCACAGTGAATCGGCGCCGCCCGTGACCACCGCATCGCACAACCCCATCTTGATCAGGCGCGCAGCGCTGGCCATGGCCTTGGCGCTGGACGAACAGGCGCTCGAATGCACATACGCCGGCCCGGCCACGCCCAGCTCGCGCGCCAGCATCACGGCCGGCGAACCCATTTCCTGGCGGTCGTACTGGAAGTCGTCAGGCAACACTCCCTGCGTGGCGTAGGTGCGGATCGCATGCTCGGTCTCGCCGATGCCCGACGTGCTGGTGCCGATCACCACGCCCACGCGGTCGGCGCCGTGGCGGGCAATCGCCGCATCGACGGCCGGCCGGATCTGCGCCAGCGCGGCCAGCACCAGCGCGTTATTGCGGCTGCGCTGCACCGGCGGCAGGTGCGCCAGCTGCGGCAGCTCGGCCAGCACGCAGCCCAGCGGCAGCTCGCGGTCCGGGGTCCAGGCGCGGGTGGGCGCCACGCCCGGTTGGCCGGCGTACAGGCGCGCCTTCACCTCGGCATGGCTGGCGCCCAGTGCGCAGACGATGCCGCACGCGTTAAGGTAGTAAGTCGACATGTGATTCAATCAGTCCGGGGCTGCCTGGATGGTCAGCTTATAGTGATACCGCAGATTTTCCAACACCACCTTGCCGCTCCAGCGCGGCTGGCCGCTGTACACGATTCGCATGATCGCCTCGTCGTCCAGGTACAACATGCGGGTGTCGCCCTGCTCCGCGATGCGCCAGCCGGCCGGCAGCGCGGCGGCCACCGCACTGGCTGGCCACAGCGTGAGCTGCATGTCCTCCAGCACATCCTCGGCCTTGACCTGCGACGGCAGCATGAAGTGGCGCCACGACGTCAGTTCCTTGCCGTCGTAGCGCAGGGTCAGCACGCGCTGGCCCATGGCCAGGCCCACCACGTCGATCGCATCGGGCTCCACCTGCAAAGCCACGTCCATGTCGTCGGTGCGGCCCGCGCGCTCCACGGTCAGGTGCTGCTGCACGCTGATCGAGGCGCCCAGCGCGGCGGGCGGCAGCTTCAGTCCCAGCCGGGCCTGGGGCGGCGGCGTGGTGGCGCAGCCGGCCAGCGCCAACGCACTCCCTATAGCTGCCACGACGAGGGCGCGGCTGAACGTCACGCTGCGCATACGGCCTCCAGTGCGGCCAGCCGGCGCGGCGTCTCTTTCACGTACGGGTTGGTCAGGTCCCAGGCATAGCCGGCCAGGATCGAGGCGATCATGCGCTTGATTTCCGGGCGCTGCTCCTGGTGGAAGATGATGGTCTGGAAGCTGCCCGCGTACCAGGATTCCACGAATGCGCGGAAGGTGTCCACGCCCTTGCGCAGCGGCGCGCCGTAGTCGGCCTGCCAGTCCACCTGCTCACCGGCGAACTGGCGCTGCAGGGCCGCTGCCGCCAGGCTGGCCGATTTGAAGGCGATGGTCACGCCCGACGAGAATACCGGGTCGAGGAATTCGCCGGCGTTGCCGAGCAAGGCGTAACCCTCGCCCCACAGTTTGTCCACGTTGGCCGAGTAGCCGGTGATCTGGCGCGCCGGCGTATCCCACACGGCATCGGCCAGCAGCGCGTGCAGCGACGGCTCTTCCGCAATGATGGCGCGCAGGCGCTCGGTGGGCGTGCCCTGGTACTGGTCGAGGAAGGAGGTCTCGGCCACCACGCCCTGCGAGCAGCGCCCGCCGGCAAACGGGATGGTCCAGAACCACACGTTGCAGTGGCTCGGATGGACCGTCACGCGAATCTTGTTGCGGTCGAAATGGGCACCGCGAATGCCGTCTTCCACGTGGGTGAAAATGGCGCCGCGCACCGGGAAGTTCGACGGCGTTTCCAGCTTGAGCAGGCGTGGCAGGATGCGCCCGAAGCCGCTGGCGTCGAGGATGAAACCGGCGCGCACCTGGTACCGGGCGCCGTCCGGGCGCTTGACGGTCACCAGCGCCGGCGCGCCATCCTGGCCCAGCATGATATCGAGCACCTCGTGGCGGTAGCGCACCTCGGCGCCGAAGCGCTCGGCCTCCTTGGCCAGGATGTGGTCGAAGTGGGCGCGCTGCACCTGGTACGTGGTACCCCACCCCTGCGAGTGTTTGTCGCGGAAGTCGAAGTCGGTGTAGCAGCCGTCGCGCATGAAAGCGGCGCCGTTCTTGAACTGGAAGCCCGCCTCCACCACTGCCTGCAACATGCCGGCCTGCTCGAGGTATTCCATGCTTTGCGGGAGCAGGCTTTCGCCGATCGAAAAGCGCGGAAACTCCTCGCGCTCGAGCACCAGCACGTGCCGGCCCTGCTGGCGCAGCAGCGCGGCGGCGACAGAACCGGCAGGACCGGCGCCGACGATCAGGATCTCTACGGATTCAAGCGGGAAAGCTTCAGACATGTTTGCCCTCAGTGGTGAAGTTGCCGAAACAGGGAACGATCAGCCAGACCAGCGCTGTCCCCAGCAGCATGGTCAGGCCGAACGCCTGCAAGGCCGGGGTATGGCTCAGGCCCAGCAGGCCGAAAGACAAGATGGTGCTGGCAGCCGACATGCCCACCGCCAGCCACGGCGTATGGTCGCGCCGGTCCGGGTGTTCCTGCATGAAGATGCCGTAGTCTACGCCCACGCCAAGCAGCAGCATCAGCGCCAGCACGTGGAACAGTTGCAGGTTCTGCGATGCATAGCCCAGGATCGCCAGCGCGGCGATGCTGGCAATGGCGGTCGGCGCCAGCACGCGCCAGGTGCGCCCGCGATAGCGCGGGAACAGCAGCACGAACACCACCGCGTAGGCACCCAGCGCCACCCAGCTCATGTTCACCCGGTAGCGGCCCAGTACCGACGAAATCTCGGCCACCTTGTCCACCCACTGCACGCCTTGCAAGCCGTCGGCCGCGCGCTGCACATGCGGTACGCCGGCCATGCCCAGGCCGCGCAAGGCGACGATGCTGGCATAGCCGCCGTCGATCTGGCCCAGCCACAGGTGGCGCCACGGCTCGCTGGCCGGGCTCTTGAGAAAATCGTCCACCGACAGCGGTGCACCGGCCGCCAGCAGCCCGGCGCGGGTGGCGCCGATCCAGGCGGCATCCGCACCGGTCTCGCGCGCCAGTCCCGCCAGCGGACCGTCGTCGGCCAGCAGTTTTTGTTCGACCAGGGTGCGCCGCGCGGCCTGCTTCGCGGCCGACGGCACCCAGTTCGACATGGCCTGGTAGCCGGAGATGTGCTGGTCGGCGATCAGCGGCTCAAGGCGCGCCTTGAGCTGCTCTTCGCGTTGCAGCAACTGCTCGGCCGATGCGGCCCGCACCAGGAAGTACTGCACCGGCGTGGGCGCGTCGAGCAGGCGGCTCAACTTGATCTGGTCGGCGATCAGGTGCTTGGGAGGATTTTGCAGCAGGCGGATATCGTCGTTGGCGCCCAGCCGGCTCACGCCGTAGGCAGCGGCCACCGCAAACACCAGCACCGCCACCAGCGTCGCGCGGTTGAACCGCAGCACCGGCCAGGCGCGCACGGCGCCGCCGTACAGGCGCACCAGTACTCCGCTCTTCAAGGTGCGGCTGCCGATCAGCACCGGGAACCAGCACACCACCGTCAGCCAGGCGAACACCAGACCCAGCGCCGAAAACACGGCCATCTGGCGCAGGCCAGGGAACGGCGTCAGCGCCAGTCCCATGTAGCCGATGACCGCCGCCAGCAGCGTGAAGCACAGGCCCGGCATCAGCCGCCGCAGCAGCGATGGCGAGTCGAGTTGTTCGCTGGCGGCCAGGCGGTTGCACAGGAAGTAGATGCCGTAGTCCTGCGCCACGCCGATCAGGCTGGCGCCGAACACCAGCGTGAGCAGGTGGATCTGGCCGAACAGCAGCCAGCACACCGACAGCGCGCCCAGAAAACCGACGCCGATCGACAGCAGGATCAGCGAGATCGGCTTGAACGAGTGGAACGCGAACCACATCAGCGCGATGATGCCCAGCAGCGAGCCGATGCCGATGGTCGACACTTCGCCGCTGGCCTGCGAACTGGCGTTGGCCGCGTGCAGGATCACGCCCGTCTGGATCAGCTCCACCTGTGGCACAGCCTTGCGGGCAGCATCGCCGGCCTGGCGCAGCAGCGGCAGCACGGCTTCCTGCGCCGACATCGACAGCGCCGGCACCTTCAATGTCAGGGGCAGCAGCACGTACTGTTTCTGGCCGTCGGCGACAAACAGGTGGCCGTCGCGCGGACGCACCGGCGTTTCTTGCGCCCTCTCCTGCACCCAGCCGCCGAACAGGCCGAACGGATCGTCTTGCCACGATCCGAGCTTGGGGCCGCCGAACGGGCTATACAGCTTGGACAGCGCGGCGTCGAGCCAGAACTGCGCCGGTTCGCCGCGCAATTGCGCTTCCTGTTCGGCGGTGAGCAAGGTCAATCGATGCTGCTGGAAGACGGAGAACCAGTCGCTCTGGGTTTTCTCGTCGATGGCAGTGGCCTTGAACAGATCGCTGCGGGCGCCGAGCACCGCCTGGTAAGCGTCGGCCGCGCGTTTGGCATCAATCCAGCTCTCGGCGCCAACCAGCACGATCACGCGCTGCTGGGCCGCATCGACCATGTGCGCAAACGACGCCTGCAACACCGGGTCGCGCTCCTGCACCGGCAGCAGCGCCATGATGTCGGTGTTGGGCACGATGCGCTGGACCAGCCACAGGTAGGCGTTATGCCCGAGCAGCAGAGATACGATCAGCGCCCACAGCGCCGCCAGTTGTCGGCTGCGCGTCAAAACAGCGCCGCTTCCTCGGCGGTCAACGCCGATTCGCCAGTCTTGATGTCCGAGAAAACGATATTGGTGCGGTCGCCACTGGCTTCGCTCATGACGATGTTTTTCACGTAGGCGCCGCCTTCGAGCCTGATGGTGCCGATCGCCTTTTCCACCGCCGCCTGGCGTGCCTTGAGCGAGACATTCCAGCTATTGGCTTCCACCGCGCCATCGACCTCGAACACCGAGTCGAGCTGCGCCAGGTCGCCCGACAGCAGCGAGAACAGCACGTTGTTAATCACGCGCACGGTCGGCTCGGTCTTGGCGTCGAGCCGCATGGCCACGCGGTCGCCCTGGTAGTTGACGATTTCGTCCCGCGTCAGGCGCAAGGTGGCGGGGAATGGTTTTAAAGTTCGCCACAACACGCCCTTGCCGGCCACCACGCAAAAGCGCCCGTTGGAGGCCAGCGGCTTCTTCATGCCGGCCAGCGTCTTGGTCTGGTCGAAGCGGCCGCACATGATCGCGGGCCTGGCCAGCATGGCCTGGATTTTCGACACTTGCACCGCAGCGTGCGCGGCAGGCATCATCGATGCGGCCGAGGTGGCCAACGTCACCACTGCCAGCGCGGCGCGTAGCGTTTTTTTCAGATTCATACAGGTTCCAATCCCAGTTTTTCAAACAGCACCGGCGGCGACACGAAGCACATCTCTTTGGTCGCTATATCGACCGCCACCATGGTGGTGCTGGCGCGGTTCAATCGCTTGCCCGTTTCGGCGTCGGTGATCAGGTAATCGATCTTGAGGCGGTTTTCCCACTCGACGATATCGGCGCGCAGCCTGAGCTTCTGGCCGAAGGTGGCCGAGCCCACGTAGCGCAGCTGCATGTCGATCACCGGCCAGGCATAGCCCGAAGCCTTCATTTGCGGGTAGTTGTAATCGATCTTGTCGAGCAGCGCGCAGCGCACCACTTCCAGGTACTTGACGTAGCGGCCGTGCCAGACGATTTCCATCGGGTCCAGGTCGAAGAACTGTACCTGCATCTCCACTTCCGCAAACCAGCGGCTTTGCGTGACTTTACGCATACAGGCTCCAGTCCTGGGCGCGGATGCGCGCGATCAGCAGGCGCAGGTCCGGCTCCAGGCGGCGGTCTTCCACCACCGGCGCCACATCCCGTTCCAGCGCCGCCTGCATTGCCGCCAGTTGCGCCGGTGGCGGCAGGTCGGGCGTCAGCTGGCAGCGCAGCCACACGCCCTGGCGCACCGTGACCAGCAACGCCGCCACTACCTGCTCAGTCAGTTCCAGCACGCGCAGGCAGTCGCGCGCGGCGATGGTGCCCATGCTGACCTTGTCCTGGTTGTGGCACTCGGTCGAGCGCGAGAACACCGACGCCGGCATGGTCAGTTTCAGCGCTTCGGCAGTCCAGGCCGAGGCGCTGATCTGCAAGGCCTTGAGACCATGGTTGATCGGTGCGCGCTCGCCGCTGGCGCCGGACAGGTTGGCAGGCAGGCCGTGGTTGTAGCGGCTGTCGACCAGCAGCGCCATTTGCCGGTCCAGCAAGTCGGCCAGGTTGGCCACGGCGTTCTTCATGCCGTCCATGGCAAAGGCGATATGGCCGCCGTAAAAATGGCCGCCGTGCAGCACCCGTTCGTTGTCGGCATCGATCAACGGATTGTCGTTGGCGCTGTTGAGTTCATTCTCGATCATGGTGCGGAACAGCGGCAGCGCGTCGGCCAGCACGCCGATCACGTGCGGCGCGCAGCGGATCGAGTAGCGATCCTGCAGGCGCTTGCCGTTGCGCTCCCACTCGGCAGTCGGCAGGTCGCTGCGCAGCCAGGCGGCCACCTGCTGCATGCCAGCGTGCGGCTTGGCCGCAAACAGCACTTCGTCGAAGTGGTGGGCGTTGCCATCCATCGCGAACGACGCCATGGCGGTAATACGCGTGCACAGGCGCACCAGGTAGTCGGCGCGGTCATAGGCCAGGCAGGCCAGCGCGGTCATGACTGCGGTGCCATTCATGATCGCCAGTCCCTCTTTCGGGCGCAGGCGCAGCGGCGTGATGCCTGCCTGCGCCAATGCCTGCGCGGCCGGCACCTGCACGCCGTCGCGCCACACTTCGCGCTCGCCGCACAGCACGGCGGCCAGGTACGACAAGGGCGTGAGGTCGCCGCTGGCGCCCACCGAACCTTCGGACGGAATCAGCGGCAGCAGGCCGGCGTCCAGCAGGCGCGTAATTTGCAGCAGCAGCTCGACGCTCACGCCCGAGTACCCCTTGCAGAGCGACGCCAGGCGCGTGGCCAGGATGGCCCGCGTTTGCGCCGGCGTGAAATACTCGCCCAAGCCCACGCCGTGGTACGTGTACAGGTGGTGCGGCAGCTCGGCCACCAGCGCCGGCGGCACCGTCACCGTGCACGAGTCGCCGTAGCCGGTGGTCACGCCGTAGATGGTGCCGTCTTCCCGCAGCAGGCGGTCGAGGAAGTCGGCGCCGCGCGCAATCGCACTGCGAAAGGCCGGATCGTCGGACAGTGCGGCAGCCGCGCGACCGTGAGCGATGTCGACGATGTCTTCCAGCGTCAGCCGCTCGCGGCTGAAATGGACGGTGCGCAGTGGTTCAGCGAGGTGCATCGGGGGAGTCCAGTTCCGGCAAATGCCAAAAATCGTAAAAGTTAAACCATTCCAGCGGCGCCTGCAGCGCATGGTGTTCCAGGCGGCGCGCGTAGTCGCCGGCCAGCTGCGCCAGTGCGCCATCGCGGTCCTTGCGCGGGATGCGCACGCTGTCGCGGAACGCCTCGAAGTACACGTGCGCGCGGCCATTGCGGCGCACCGAAAACACCAGGTACACCGGGCATTGCAGGATGCCGGCCAGGATGTGCGGCCCCACCGGGAATGCCGCCGGCGCGCCGAGAAAATCGACGACCGCCACGCGGGGATTGGGCGACACCGGCACCCGGTCACCGGCAATCACCACGAACTCGCCGCGCGCAATGCGCTCGGCCAGCATCATCGCCGTGGCCGGCGACATCTCGGTCACCTGCACCAGGTTGAGCGCACTTTCCGGATTCAGGCTGGCCAGCATGTCGTTGAACGCCTGGGCATGGCGCGTATGCACCAGCACCGTGATGCGGATATCGCGGCGTTGACGCGAGAGCACGCGGCATAATTCCATATTGCCGAGGTGGGAGCAGATCAGCAGGCCGCCGCGCCCCGCCGTCGCCGCGTTGGCCATCAGTTCGGCGCCGTGCAGTGCCACCTCGTCCATGTTGTACAGGCCGCCCCACAGCAGCATCTTGTCGAGGATGCTCTCGCCGAAGGCGGCGAAGTGACGCAGCACGCCCGGCAGCTTGCGCCCGGAATGCGCCGCCATGCGCCGCAGGTACTCGCGCGAAGCGCGGCGCGGCAACGGCTTGGTGAACACATACCACGCCAGCACCGGGTAGAGCACCAGGCGAAACGGCCAGCGGCCGAACACGCGGCAGATCCAGAACAGGAACCGCATCCCGGCGACGAAACTGAACTCGTTGAGCGACGCCCAGTGCAGGCCGCGCGCGCTCATGGCGCCCGCCCGCGCCACTTGCGCGCCAGCAGGCGCGGGATGCGTGGCAGCATGCCGAAGAACAGCTTCGTGTGCATCCAGGTGATCAGCACATTGTCGTGCCACATGCGGAAGTGCGAGACGCCGTCGGTAGGATAGCTTACGCGCGTGGGCAGATTGACCACTTGGGCGCCGGCCCAGTACAGCCGCACCAGGATGTCGGTGTCGAAGTTCATGCGCGCGCCGATGCGCTGGCGCGCGGCCAGCGCGGTGACGGCCGCCACCGGATACACGCGAAAGCCGCACATCGAGTCGATGATGTCGAACGACAGCGTATTGATCCACACCCAGATATGGGTGGCGTAGCGCCCGTACAGGCGCGCCTTCGGCACCGATTGGTCGTACACCGGGTGGCCGGCGATGATCGATTCCGGGTGCGCCTGCGCCTGCGCAAGGAACAGCGGCACGTCGCCGCTGCGATGCTGGCCGTCGGCATCGATTTGCAGCAGGTGCGTGCAGCCCGCGCGCGCCGCGTGCACGAAGCCCGCCAGCACGGCCGCGCCCTTGCCCTGGTTGACCGCCAGGCGCACCAGCGCCACGCGTGGCGCGTGCACGGCTGCCAGCCCGTCCAGCACCGCCGCGCAAGCGCTGTTGCTGCCGTCGTCGACCAGGATCACCGGCACGCCCGCGCCATGCACCAGCAGCCCGTCGACCACGGCGCCGATCGCATGTTCGTGGTTATACACCGGGACCACGATGCAGGGCTTGAAGGTCTCACTCATCGCGGTTTTCTCCGGCCAGCGTGATGCGCCCGCTCGAGTGCTGGAAGCCCTCGGACGTGTAGCGGAAATTGAGGGTGCCCTTGGCGGCGTCGTGCACCAGCTCGAGCTGCACCCGCATGTCGGGCACCACCACCTGCTGGAACTTGAGCACGTTGATGCCAGTGAAATCGGGCGGCAGCGCGAAGTATGCGCGGCCGTAATGCATGGCCCACTCCACCTGCACCACGCCGGCCAGGATGGGCGCCACGTCGAAGTGGCCGTCGAAGTACAGCAGGTCGGCTGGCGCCGTCACCTGCAGCAGTACGCGGCGCTCGTCGCGCTCCAGTTCGACGACGTGCGGCAGGCGCGGTGGTTGCGGCGGTTGCGGCGGTTGCGGTGGTTGCGATATTTGCGGCTTGACCAGGGCAGGCTGGTCGAGCAGCGCTTCCAGCGCAGCCAGCGTAGTCTTGCCCTGGGCGTTGACCGGCAAGCGGTCGAGGTAGCGCCAGCGGCGCGGCAAGGCCACTGCGGGCACGGTGAGCGCCAGCGCGGCGCGCAGCAGGCGGTTCAGCGCCGCCTTGCCGTGCTGCGCCAGCACCGCAGCGCCGGCGGCGCTGGGCACGACCAAGGCCGCGATGCGCTGGCGTTCGCTGCCCGGCTGCGCTGTATCTGTACACACGATCACGCGCGCCTCCAGCACCAGGCTGGAAACCAGCAGCGCCGCTTCCATGGCCGTGAGCGAGACGCGCTTTTCCTCGATCTTGACGATGCGGTCGTTACGCCCGCGCAGCACGAAACCATTTTCACCGGCCGGCTCGGCGCGGTCGGCCAGCGCCAGCCAGCTGTCGTCGGGCAAGTGCGGCGAGCGCACTTCCAGGCCGCCCTCCCCGCCCAGGCGCCAGGCCACGGCAGGCATGGCGCGCCACGCATCGTCAGCGAGGTGGGCGCGCTGGCGCCAGGCCACGCCGCCGGTCTCCGAGCTGCCATACACTTCGATCGGGGTTTTTCCCAGCAGCGCGCCGGCAGCCAGCGCGGCGTCGGCCGCCAGCGGGCCGCCGGAGGAGAACACGGCGCGCAGGTTGCGCGCGGCGCCGCGCCAGTCCAGGTGTTCGGGCAGGCGCTTGAGATGCGCGGGGCTGGCGACGAGCACGCAGGGGCCAAGCGCCAGCGCCGGCGCCAGCGCTTCGTGGAAACCGATGCTGGACGCATGCAGCGGCCGGCCCGTGGTCAGCGGCCACAGGACCTTGAACAGCAGGCCGTAGATATGCTGGTGCGACACCGTCGCCACGATGGCGGCGTCGCCAGCGGTGGCGCCGAACAGCAGGTCGAGCGTGGCCACCTCGCTGGCGACCTGCGACAGCTTTTTGGGAATGGCCTGCGGCGCGCCGGTGCTGCCGGAGGTAAACACCACCAGCGCCGGCGCGTCGTCCTCGAGCCTTGCGGCCGGCAGTACGCCGCCGTGCGCAGCATCGGGCTGCAACGGCGCCAGCGCCGCCGGGTACATTCCCAGGAAACCGTCGACGGACGACGCCAACGCGGTGCACGTGGCGTCCAGTGTATCGGCGCCGAGCCAGATGGTTTTGCCGGCATGCCAGGCGCCCAGCAGCGCCGCGCCAAAGTCAATGCTGTCGTCGAGATACAGCGCGAAATGGCGGCCGGGCTGGGCGCGCAGCAGCGCATGCCAGGCGCCGGCGCGGGCCAGGAACTGGGCGTTGGCGACCGGCGCCCCGGCGCGCCAGCCCACCTGGGCGTGGGCCGGCCGCGCCGCCATGGCGGCGGCCAGGTTGGCCAGTGGCGCAGAGAACAGGTCAGCCATGGTGCAGGCGCTTGAACCGCAGGCGCACCAGGTATTCGACGCCGAACAAAAGCCCCATCAGCGCGTACGAAATCACGCCCGTGTAGAGCGACCAGGCGGCTTCGCTGGCCCACAGCGCAGTGCCCAGCGCGATGGCGCCGTTGACGATGAAAAAGCCGCACCACACCTTGGTGACGTTGCGCATATACGCTTGCGCCACCGGGGGAAAATCCTCGCCGCGCAGGCGTGCCATGCGCTCTACCGCCGACACCGGGGTGGTGATGCTGTAGGCAAAACCGCCGAGCAGCGCGGCGTTCACCAGCACCGGGTAGAGCTTGAGCGGCAACAGCAGGTTGCTCCAGATGGCGCAGGCCACCAGCACCAGCGCACCGGCCACCGACCAGCGCGCCGCGCCGGACAGGCGCAGTGCCGGCAGGCGCGTGACAGCGGCGGCCAGCAACAGCATGGCCAGCCAGCGCGGCTCGACCTTGCCATGTCCCAGCCAGATCGCCAGCGGATACAGCAGCGTCAATGCCACTGTCAGTACGGTCATCAACATCGTGTTACGCGGGCTCCGTCATCCCGGACAGCGCATCGACGACGTCGCCGATGGTGCGGATGTTCTTGAATACTTCGGGTTGCAGGCGCTTGCCGGTCAGCTGCTTGAGCTTGACCGACAGGTCCACCGCGTCGATGCTGTCGATATCCAGGTCGGAATACAGGTTCGACTCGGCCGTGAGCTGCGCCTTGTCGAGTTCGAACATCTCGGCCAGCAGGTCGATCACCCATAGCCGCAGTTGTTCCTTGCTCATCGTGTTCAAATCAATCATGTCCTGCTCCTTCACTTCTTGCGGTGGGTCGCTATCATCGCCGCCAGCGCTTGCACCGAGGCGAAGTGGCGGCGGGTATCTTCCGAATCGGCGGACAGCGAAATGCCATACTTCTTCTGCAGCGCCACGCCCAGCTCCAGCGCGTCGATCGAATCGAGGCCGAGGCCTTCGACGAACAGCGGCGCACCGCTGTCGATGTCGTCGGGCGTGATGTCTTCCAGTTGCAGGACATCGATGATCAGTTGTTTCACTTCCAGTTCAAGCATGGTTTGCGCACTTCCCCGTAAAATATTTTTGTAAAAATTCTGTCACCTGGCGCGCTGCCAGCACATCGCTTGCGCTGCCTTCGATCAAGCCGGCGATCGCCACATCGTCCTGCACCTCGATGCGCAGCAGCACCCGGCGCGGCGGCACGCGCCACCATTTCTCACCCTTGCCCAGCGTGGGCGGATCGCAGCGGATCAGCACCGGCGTGATGTCGCGCGCGCCGCGCACGGCCACGTTGGCGGCGCCGCGCTTCATGGCGATCACGCCGTCGGCGCCGGTGCGCGTGCCTTCGGGGAACACGATCAGGTTGTTCCCGCGCTCGAGCGAGGCGATGCAGTCTGCCACCAGCTCGGCGCCGCCCGCATTGCTGATGTAGCCCGCCGCGCGCACCGGGCCGCCCGTCACCGGGTTGTGCCACAAGTCGCTCTTGACGATGCAGTCGGCGTTTTTCACGAACGCCATCAGGAACACCGTGTCGATCAGGGTGGGATGGTTGGCCAGGATCAGCAAACCGCCCCGCGCCAGTTTTTCCAGCCCGGTGATCTCGTAGCGCAGCACGCCCAGCACGCGCATCAGCTCCACGAACAGGCGGAAGGCGCGTCGGATGATGCCGCGCGCGGCGCGCACGCGACGCGCGGGCTGGCGCACCAGCAGGTGCAACACGGGAAACACCAGCAATTGCAGCACCACCCCACCAAGGCCGAATACCGCAAAACTGAACCCGGTGGCCAGTACCCGCCAGCCGCGCGCCAGTCCCCTAAGCATTACCGCCGGCACCGTCCGGGCCCCGGCGCCATTGCCAGCGCAGGCGCCCGTCGCAGCGCGCCATCGCGGCGGCGCCACCAAGGTGGAAACGCGCCGCCGCCAGGCTGTCCGGCAGGTCCGTGGTGACGGCGTCGCCACTGGCGCGCCAGCGCAGGCTGATCGGATCGCCGGCAGGCGCGGTCAGCAGCCACGCCCACGCGTGCGCCTCCTCCTGCACCTCCAGGAACGGTACGAACAGCTTCGGCAGCGGCGCTTCGCACGCGACCAGCAGCACCGACGCCGCACCATCGGCCAGCAGGCCGCACGCTTCGATCACGGCGGTTTCGATGGTGGCGCCGCCGGCCGCCAGCGCAATATGGTTGGCGCGGTCCTTGCGGGCAATGGTCAGCAGGCCGACGTTGGCGTTATGGACCGACATGCTGAACGCGGTGGGCGACAGCGGCTCGCCCCGCGCCAGGTCGGTCAGCAGTTCCAGCGCCCGCGCCACCTCGCCGTGGCGCGAACAGAACACCACCGGCACATCGGTGCGACCCTGCAGGCACTCGTACGCCACTTCCAGCGCCATCTTGCCGAAGAAACCGGCGCGCCGGCGCAGCATGGGCGGCATTGCCTTCACTGGCGGATCCGCGCGCGCCACATGTTCCGGCGTGGTCGGCGCGGCCACCGGCGCCGTTGCCCATTGCACCCAGGCGTCGGGCGTGGTCAGTCCCGGCGCCCAATAGGCGTGGCCGGCAATGGAAAAAGTGACGCCATCGTTGCGCATGTTGACAATCAATCCCGAGATAAGCTCGAAATTATAAACGACTGACCTCCAAGGAAACTGTTGTTAATTTCCTGGGAGAAATTTATTTACCGATTTCCTGTGCCTTTTTGTGCAACAAAATGAAAAAAGGCGGCCCGCACGAGTGCGGCGCCGCCTGTCAAGCCGGGAGCGCCAGGCTCCCGGTCACTGCGCTATCAGAAGACCCACAGCTTTTCGACCGGCATTTGCAGCCAGTAGCGGCCCGGCTCGAGCTTGTATTTCGAATAAGCGCGCAGGCCCGCCTCGGTGCTGTCCGCCGACTTGAACAGGCACTCGAAGCGGTCACCCAGGTACATGCAGGTGAGCAGCGGCATCTCGATGGCGTTCTCCACCGGCGTGGCGCTGATTTTCACTTCTTCCACGCGGATGATGGTGGTCGGTTCGCCGCCAGCGGCGCCACGGGCGGTGCCGGTCAAGCGGGCGCCGTTGACGTCGAGCTGCACGCGGTTGCCGTCGCGCCCGACCACCTTGGCCGGCAGCTTGTTGTTACTGCCCATGAACTCGGCGGTAAACAGCGTTTCCGGGGTTTCGTACATGCTTTGCGGCGTGCCTTGCTGCTCGATTTTGCCGTTGTTGAGCAGCAGGATGCGGTCCGAGATCGCCATCGCCTCGGCCTGGTCGTGGGTGACCATCAGGGCCGAGAGGCCCAGCCGCACGATCAGCTCGCGCAGGAAGGCGCGCGCTTCTTCGCGCAGCTTGGCGTCGAGGTTGGACAGCGGTTCGTCGAGCAGGATCACCGGCGGGTTGTACACCAGCGCGCGGGCGATCGCCACGCGCTGCTGCTGGCCCCCGGACAGCTGGTGCGGATAGCGCTCGGCCAGGTGACCCAGGCCCAGGTTTTTCAGCACGTCCGCCACTTTGTCCTTGATCTCGGTGGCGCCCATCTTGCGCAGCTTGAGACCATAGGCGACGTTCTCGAACACGGTCTTGTGCGGCCACAGCGCATACGACTGGAATACCAGGCCCAGGTTGCGGTGCTCGGCCGCCAGCTCGAAGTTCTTGGCGCCGTCGTACACATTGCGTTCGCCGATGGCGATGACGCCCTGCTTCGGGCTTTCCAGCCCGGCCACCGCGCGCAGCAAGGTGGTCTTGCCGCTGCCCGAAGGGCCGAGCAGCGCGACGACTTCGCCTTTTTGCAGGTGCATCGATACGCCCTTGAGGATCGGATTGGCGGTGGCGCCAGTACCGTAGTCGAGGTGCAGGTCGCGGACGGTCAGCTCATTCGTGGTGAGTTCATTCATGGTCAGGTCTCGTTTCATTTTTGTATGTTGATGATGCTTAGTTATGCAGCTTGACGCCGAAGCGCAACGCCACACCGAGGCCGATGGCCACCAGCGAAATATTGATGAACGATAGCGCCGCTACCAGGTCGGTGGAGCCGGACGCCCACAGCGACACCAGCATCGCGCCGATCACTTCCGTGCCCGGCGACAGCAGGTACACGCCGGTCGAGTATTCGCGCTCGAAGATCAGGAACACCATCAGCCACGCACCGAGCAGGCCGTACTTGATCAGCGGCAGGGTGACGTCGCGCGAGACCTGGCCACGGCTGGCGCCCACGGCGCGCGCCGCTTCTTCCAGCTCCGGCCCCACTTGCAGCAGCGCGGTCGAGATCAGCCGCATGCCATAGGCCAGCCACACCACCGAGTACGCCAGCCACAGCGCGAAGATGGTCGAACGCAGCGAGCGCAGCACCGGGATGGCGTTCTCGCTCAGCCACATGGCCACGCCGTTGTCCATGCCCTGCAGGATGCCGTCGAGCCAGTTCGGCACGAACAGGAACACCCACAGGAACGACAGGCCGGCCAGCAGACCTGGCACGGCGCGCGGCACCAGCACGCTGTAGTCGAGGAAACGGCTGATCATGTCGGGCTTGCGGTGCATGGCCAGCGCGATGGCGCAGTAGCAGATCACGGCCAGCGCGCCGCCGACCACGCCGATCAGGATGGTGTTGACGATGCCGCGCACCAGCGACGGCTGCTCGAGGATTTCGCGGAAGTGCTGCAAGGTCAGTACGTCGAGCAGGTTCACGCCCTCGCCCCAGTACTCGACGAACGACCGCAGCACGATGCCCGACAGCGGCATGATGATGGTAAACATCAGCCAGCCGAAGATCAGCGCAAACGCCAGCCACTTCCACTGGCCCAGCGGCATGACTTTCGACCGCGCACCCTTGCCCTTGATCGAGACGAACTTGTTGGCCGACTTGAGCAGGTAGCGCTGCACCATCACCAGCGGGAAGGTCACCATCACCAGGCACACGGCCACTGCCGCCATCAGGTGGTACGACGGGATGCCCAGCTTGTTGGTCAGCTTGTACAGGTAGGTGGCCAGCACCATGTGCCCTTCGGGGTCGCCCAGCACCAGCACCAGGCCGAACACCTCGAAGCCGAGGAACATCACCAGCACGCCGGCATACGCCAGCGCCGGGGTAATCATCGGCAGCGACACGCCGAACATCACCTGCAATGGCGAGGCGCCGGCCACGCGGGCCGCTTCCTCGACGTCCGAACCGAGGCTCTTGAGCGCCGACGAGGCATACAGGTACACGTGCGGCACGTGGGTCAGGCCCGCGATGATGACGATGCTGGTAAACGAATAGATATTCCACGGGATGAAGCCCAGCAGGTCCTTGGCCCATACCGAGTAGAAGCCCACGGGACCCATCGAGACCACGTAGCCGAAGCCCATCACCATCGGCGAGACGAAGATCGGCACCAGCAGCGCCGGCGCAATAAAACCCTTGCCCGGCAGGTCGGTGCGGATCATCAGGAAGGCGAGCATGCCGCCGAGCGGCACGGCAATCGCGGTCAGGCCCAGCGCCAGGTACAGCGCGTTCCAGGCGGCGGACGAGAAATCGGGATCGTCGAAAATGAAGCGGTAAGCGTCGAGGCCGAACTGCTTGGCCGGCATGAAGAACGGCGCGGTCAGGAAGCTTTGATAAAAAATCAGGAACAGCGGCAGGAAGATGGCGGTGGCAGCCAGCACCACCACCAGGCCGCGCAGCCAGTTGACGCCCGGGCCGCGCCGGCCGCTGCCGGGGAGAGTGAGAGTTTGCATGAGAATATCCGTAGTAAAGGCGTGCGGAAGCCCGCCGACCCGCAGATCAGGGCAAGGGTCGGACCCCGCACGGGGTACGACCCTGCGACGGTTCAGGGGTCGGTGGTCGTTTCAAAGAACTACAGCCAGGCTTACTTCTTGCCGGCCGTTTCCTTCCACTGCTTGAGGAAAGCCATGCGCTTGGCCGGGGCCAGGTATTCCATCAGGCTCGGATGCACCGGCACCGGCTTGACGTTGTCCTTGCCGACCTGCTTGATCAGTGTGGCCGACGTGGCCTCGCCGGTGACGTCGTCGCGGATGGCGAACAGCTTGGATTCGTTGGCGATGATGTTCTGGGCGCGGTGCGACAGCATGTAGTCGAGCCACAGCTTGGCGGCGTTCGGATTCTTGGCGCCCTTGTTGATGAACAGTACGCGCGAGAGCACCAGCGTGTAATCCTTGGGCATCACCACGCCGATCGACGGATCGGTCTTGGCGCGCACCAGCGCATACGAACCCACCACGTTGTAGCCGATCAGGTTTTCACCGGACGAGATACGCTCCATCATGGTGCCGGTGGACGACTGCACCCGTACCTTGGCCACGCCGAAGGCGCCCAGCAGGTCGGCGAATTTCGGATTGACGCGGGCATCCTGCGCCATCAGCATGAAGCCCAGGCCCGATTTTTCGATGTCGTAGGTGGTGACCTTGTCCTTGAACTTCGGCTGCTGGATCAGCTTGACGAAATCGGCGTGGGTTTGCGGCACGTCCTTGGCGTCGATCAGGCGCTTGTTGTACACAAACGCGGCCGGCTCGAACGTGGTGCCGTAGGCCTGGTCTTCCCAGATCGACCATGCCGGCATCTTGGCGCTTTCCACCGATTTGTACTTGAGCGCATAGCCTTCCGAGGCCAGGCGCATTTGCAGGTCCATCGCCGACGACCATACGGCGTCGGCGGTGTTGCCGCCGGCTGCCACTTCGGAGATGAAGCGGTTATACACTTCGGTGGAGTTCATGTCGTTGTATTCGACCGAGATGCCGGGATACAGCGCGCTGAAGTCCTTGATCAACGGCTGGGTAGCCTTGCTGTCGGTGGCGCCGTACACCACCAGTTTCTTTTCCTTCTTGGCGCCGTCGATGATCTTCTGGTAGTCGGCGGGATAACCGGCCGGCACTTGCGCCAGCGCGCCGGTGGCGAACAGCATCAGGGTGGCGCAGGCAGCGATGGTGGTTTTGAGTTTCATGGTTTTAGTCTCCGTTATTAATATAGTTGTGGTTTATTTTTTATCGCACCATGCCGAACTCGGTGGCGCGTTTGCCGTATTCGTCCACGGCCTTGCTGACATACTCTTTCAATGCATCCCCGGTCAGGGCAAACGGGTAGAGCCCGGCGTCGGAACGGATTTGCGCAAACTGCGGGCTGGCCAGCATGCGGTCGAACGCCCCCACCCACTTGCGGTACTCGGCATCGGGCACCTGGGGGCCCATCCACACGCCGCGTATCACCGGCCACACCACGTCCACGCCCTGTTCGCGCGCGGTGGGCGTGGCGGCCAGCACGCCCGGCAGGCGCTGGGGCGACAGCACCGCCAGCACCCGGGTGTTGCCACCGGCGGCGTACAGCACCGCTTCGCTGGCGTCGCCCGATACCACCTGCACGTAATTGGCATGCATGGCGGTGAACGCTTCGCCGCCGCCTTCCAGCGCCACGAACTGCAGCACCTTGGGGTCGATGCCCGCGCTCCTGAGCAGCAGCGCCATCTTGAACCAGTCCTGGCTGCCGGCAGTACCGGACAGGCCGACCAGCACCTTCTTCGGATGGCGTTTGATGGCCGCCAGCAGGTCGCCCAGGTTCTTGTACGGCGAATCGGCGCGCACCGCGATCATGCCGTAGTCGGTGCCCAGCGCCGCCACCCAGCGCACGTCGCTGACCTTGGCCTTGCCGAATTTGCCTTCGGCCAGGTACAGCAGCGAGCCGCCCGAAAACGCCACCAGCGTATTGGGCTTGGCGCGCGGCTGCGCCACCAGCGAATTCCACGCCACCGCGCCGATGCCGCCCGGCAGATACCGGATGCTCATGTCGGACAGGGTGGGCTTGGCGTCGCCCGAGGCGTCCAGCCCCTGCAAGCCTTTTTTGGCCAGCTTGCAGGTCAGGTCCATGGCGCCGCCCGGCTTGGATGGCACGATGCATTCCAGGCTCGCCGCATGGGCGGTACGCAATAGCAGCACAGAGCACAGGGCCAGCAAGGCAGCGGTGGACTTGGACGATTTCATGGGGTGGCGCTTTCGGGTGCGGTCACCAGGTACTAGAAGCGGTGCTGCATGCCGACGGTGACGCCGCGCTGGCTGTTGGCAAAGCCGGCGTCGTCGCGCGAAAGTCCGGTCAGCTGGCCGTTCTTCGCCTTGGCGTAGGCGGCCGATACATGCAGGTCGGTGCGCTTGGACAGCGCATAACGGTACCGCGCCACGTACATGGTGGGGTCGGCGTCGCGGCCGGCGGCCACGTTCTTGACATCGATATGGTACACGGCGCCGGTGATGGTGGTCACTGGATTCGGCTTGTAGGCCACGCCGCCCCAGGTGGTGGTCGCTTCCACGTCGGCGGTCAGGGCGCGCCCGGCGGTCAGGTTGTAATCGCGGCGCACGGCCCAGAACTTGAGCGGGCCGGTTTCGTAGTTGGCGCCCACGTGCCAGACGGTGTTCTCGTCGCGGTTGCCGGTGGCGGCCACGGTGTTGCCGTTGTTGCGCTCCCAGGTGGCCATGAAGTTGGCGGTGCCGCCGCCGATCGGCAGCTTGTAGGCGCAGGTGATGCCGGTCTTGGCGCTGTCTGCGGTGCTGTTGGCCTGCTCGCCGAAGGCGTAGTTGGCGCCGAAGCGGAAGTTACCCACGGTGACCGCATACTTGACCAGGTTGTCGTAGCCGGTGGTGAAGCCGTATTTGCTCGGCCCCGTGGCCGGACCCGAGGTGGCCCACGAGTAGTACGGCGCAAAGCCCATCGGGTCGTAGGCGATCACGGTATCGTACACGCTGGTAAACGAGCGGCCGATGATCACGCGGCCAAAGGCGCCGTCGAGGCCCACGTAGGACTGGCGGCGGAACAGCGCGCCGTCCTGGCCGCCGCTGTCCATCAGGATGCCGCCTTCGAGGTTGTAGACCGCTTTCAAGCCATTGCCCAGGTCCTCGCTGCCGCGAAAGCCCCAGCGCGACGTGTTCATGCCGCCGGAGATGGCCTTGACGGTGCTGGCGCCATTGGGGCCGGCGTTGTTCAGGCTTTCAACGCCAACGTCGAGCAGGCCGTAGAACTGCACACTCGATTGCGCTTGCGCCGAGGCGGCAGCGGCAGAAACCAGTGCGAAAATGGCAAGGCGAATCGCGGTGCGGGATGATACTTGGTGCATAGTCTGTCTCCGTCTTTATCATTATTGGTGATGTCTGTTATAAACATCTGGTATCCACTATAAGATTTGCTTCCTTTCAAATAGCTTTCAGTGTCGCAATGAAGTCACAATTGACAACACCCCTATCTTTTTGCAACCCGCCCGACGATGATGTCGGCCACAACAAAAACAACCCGGCAAGAACTGAACTATGCGCATCCTGTTAGTGGAAGACCACACCGAACTGTCGCACTGGCTATCGAAAGCCCTGCGCGACGCCAACCTCACCGTGGAATGCGCGGACAATGGCGCCGACGCCGACGCCCTGCTCCACACCCAGGACTACGCGCTGGTGATCCTCGACCTGACGCTGCCGCGCATGGACGGACTGGAGGTGCTCAAGCGCCTGCGCGCGCGGCCGGCGCCGCGCGGCCAGACCCCGGTGATCATCCTTACCGCGCGCGGAGGCCTGGACGACAAGGTGCAGGGCCTGAACCTGGGCGCCGACGACTACCTGCCCAAGCCGTTCGAGCTGGCCGAACTGGAAGCGCGCGTGAAAGCGCTGCTGCGCCGCCGGATCGGCAGCGAGGCGCTGGTCTATTCGTGCGGCGCGCTGGCCTTCGATACCGTCACCCGCCTGTTCAGCTACGGCGGCGCGCCGCTGGCGCTCACCCCGCGCGAACACGCCGTGCTCGAAACCCTGATCACCCGCACCGGCCGCGCCGTCTCCAAGGAAAAGCTGTTCGACGAAGTGTTCGCGCTGGCCGACGACGCCAACATCGACGCCATCGAACTGTATATCCACCGGGTGCGCAAAAAGCTCGACAGCGCCGTGCCCGCCCCCGCCGTGATCACCACGCTGCGCGGCATCGGCTACCTGCTGCAACCCAAGCCGGTTACCTGACGCGGACACCGGACATGGGCGCCACTTCCAAAACCCCGGGCAGCCTGCGCGGCCAGCTGCTGCGCTGGCTGCTGGGACCGATGCTGGCGCTGGTCGCACTCAACACCATTTTTGTCTATCGCAATGCGCTCGACGCCGCCGACGTGGCGTACGACCGCTCGCTGCTGGCCTCCACCCGGGCGCTGGCCGAGCGCGTGTCCATCGTCGGCGGCAAGGTGGTGGCCGATGTACCGTACGTGGCGCTCGACAGTTTCGAGACCGACACCATGGGCCGCATCTATTACAAGGTGTCGGGCATCCGCGGCGAGACCGTCTCCGGCTACGGAGACCTGCCTGCGGTGCCGGCCAACGTGCCGCGCTCGGAGACCTATCCGGCGCTGGTGCGCTTCTACCACGCCAACTACAACGGCCAGCCGGTGCGCATTGCCGCCCTGCTGCAGCCGGTGTACGACGACTCCATGCGCGGCATCGCCCTGATCCAGGTGGGCGAAACGCTGGAAGCGCGGCGCACGCTGTCGAACCAGATCCTGTTCGATACCCTCACCTGGCAGGCCTTGCTGCTGCTGGCGCTCGCGCTCCTGGTCTGGTTTGCCGTGCAGCTGGTGCTGCAACCGCTGATGCAACTGAAAAACGCGGTGGAAGCAGGTTCGATCAACGACAGCGCCGACGTCGATCCGGCCCTGGTGCATAAAGAGGTGCGACCGCTGGTGGCGGCAATGAACCATTCGCGCGCGCGCCTGCAACTGCTGATCAAGAGCCAGCGCCGCTTTATCGCCGACGCCTCGCACCAGCTGCGCACCCCGCTCACGGTGCTCAAGACGCAAGCCGAACTGGCGCTGCGCGAGTGCGACCGCGCCGGCAGCGACCCCGAACAAACCCGCGCCGCAGTGCGCCAGATCGTGCAGAGCATGGCCGCCACCACCGATTCCACGGTCAACCTGGCCAATCGCCTGCTGACGCTGGCGCGCATCGAGCATGGCGGCGACGCCGAAGGCGCGGCCGCGCTGGCCGCCCCGGTCTCGCTGCGCGACGTCGCGCGCCAGGTGGGGCTGGAGCTGGCCATGGCGGCGGTGGCCAAGCAGATCGACATGTCGCTCGACGCCAATGGTCCGGGCATGGTCGATGGCCAGGCCCTGCTGCTGCACGAGATGATCGCCAACCTGGCCGACAACGCGCTGCGCTACACGCCGCTGGGCGGCAGCCTGGCGCTGACCGTGGTGGAAGATGAGCGCGCGGTGGTGCTGGAAGTGTCCGACAGCGGTCCCGGCATCGCGGTGGCCGAGCGCGAACGGGTGTTCGCGCCGTTCTACCGCGCCGCCGCCACGCTCGAGCGCAACCCCGGCGGTGCCGGCCTGGGCCTGGCCATCGTGCACGACATCGCCACCGTGCACGGCGCCACCGTCACCCTCGGCGACACGCCCGGCGGCGGCTTGCTGGTAGCAGTACGCTTCGCAGTCGGCACTGCGGTTAAAATGCCGGCTTGAAGTGTGTAACCAACATCAGGAGCTGTGCATGATCACCAAACAAGATATGGTCGACCTTTTCGCCGACATGAAGCAAAACGCGCCGTGGGACAGTACCAAGCCGTTGCTGTGGGGCTATTTCTTCTCCGACCAGGACAAGGCCAAACTGGAACGCGCAGCACCGCTGCTGCAAGCCAAGGGCTACCAGGTGGTGGGCGTGTTCGACTCCGAGCCCGATTCCGACACCCCGGCGCTGTGGTGGTTGCACGTGGAAAAAGTGGAAAAGCACACGGTGGACACGCTCGACGTGCGCAACCAGGAATTCTACAAGTTTGCTGAAGAGCAGCAGATCGAGACCTACGACGGCATGGACGTGGCGCCCGCGCCGAAATAATGCCCCTGCAGCCGGTTACGAAAACGTTGCCAATCAAACACACCCGTAGCACGGTTTAGCCCTATCATCGGCAGTTGACCGTCTTCTTAACCGACCACCATGCTCTCGAAACTGTCGTTTCGCCAACTGCTGTTGGGCGTGTTCCTGTTGATCGCGGTGTTGCTCAGCGCGGCGTCCCTGCATGCGCTGTGGACGCTGGACCGCTTGACCGCCCACAGCCGCGACAGCGGACACCACGCGCTCGCGCTCACCCGCCACACCCAGCAACTTGCCGAGCGCAGCGTTGCCATGACGCGCAGCGCGCGCCAGTTCCTCGTCCTCGACGACCCTGCCTTCCGCGAACGCTATGCCGACGCCTGGCGCGAAGCGCGCGCCTCGCTCGATGCCTTGCAGCAAGGTTTGCCGCGCGCGTCCACCCAGCAGTTCCAGCGCTGGCGTGAAGCGGGCGAACAAGCGTGGGACTTGCTGCAAGCGTCGGCCCGGCCGCGCAGCGCCGCCCGCCAGCAGGCGCTGGAACGGGCGCTGGCGCCGTTGCCCGAGGTGGACGACTACCTGGCCGCCGAGGTCAAGCAGGAAGTGGACCGCCGCAATACCGCCCTGCTCGACGAGCTCGACCAGCGGCGCGCGGTGCTGGGCGCGCAAGTGGTCGCCTCCATCGTGGTCGCTGCCTTGCTGGCCGGCGGCTTCGGCCTCTGGCTGTCGCGCCCGCTGGCGCAGATCGAAGCGAGCATCGATTTACTGGGCGAAAACCGGCTCGACACGCCGATCAGCGTGCGCGGTCCCGCCGACCTGCAGCGCGTGGGCCAGCAACTGGACTGGCTGCGCCAGCGCCTGGCCCAGCTCGAAGAAGACAAGGCGCGCTTCATGCGCCACATCTCGCACGAACTGAAAACCCCGCTGGCGGCGCTGCGCGAAGGCGTGGCCCTGCTCGAGGACGGCGTGGCGGGCGAACTGACCGCCAACCAGCGCGAGATCGCCGGCATCCTCAACCAGAACACGGTGGCGCTGCAAAACCAGATCGAAGCGCTGCTGCGCTACAACGAAGCGTCCTTCGACGCCGACCACCTGCACCGCGAACCGACTGATATCGCCGTGCTGGTGGCCTGCGTGATCGACAGCCAGCGCCTGCAATGGCAGGCGGCCGGCCTGACCGTCAACTGCGAGGGGCAGGCGCGACCCATTGCCGTGGACGCTGATAAAATGGCGGTCGCGGTCAGCAACCTGCTGTCCAATGCCGTACGCTTCAGCCCGCATGGAGGCCTGGTGTATTTCCGCCTCGGCGAGCGCGACGGCAAGCTCCTGCTCGACTGCAACGACCAGGGGCCGGGCGTGGCGCCGGACGACGCCGCCCGCATTTTCGAACCGTTTTACCAGGGCGAACGCCAGCCACCGGGTGCCCGCCACGGCAATGGCATCGGCCTGTCCATCGTCAACGAATATATCGCCGCCCACGGTGGCAAGTTGCAACTGCTGCCCACGCGGCGTGGCGCGCTGTTCCGTATCGAAATACCGTATCCAACCTGATCTATCCAAATTGATATCCTCCGGAAGACTCGCCCAACCAATGCCAGCCTCGACCATGTCTGCTTCCCCGCTTCGCCGCCGCACCGTGCGCTGGCAGCCCTTGCTGTGCCTGCTGCTGTGCGCAGGCTTGGCCGCTTGCAACACCACCCGGCCGCGGTTGCCGGCCATGTCGGTCACGCCCGCTCCCGCGGTGGAAACGCCGCAGCCGCTGGACGACATCGGCCCCTTGCTCAATTACCACCAGGCATTGCGGCGCATGAGCCAGGGTGAGCTGATCAAGGAGTTGAGCGGGCTGATGCAACAAAAGCGCACGCCGCGCGTGACGCTGCAAACCGGCATGGTGCTCATGCTCACCCGGGGCAACGGCGACCTGGCGCGCGCCCAGGGCTTGCTCGACAGCGTGGCCAATTCCACCGAAACCAATTCGGCGCCATACAAGCCGCTGGCGCAGATGCTGTCCAGCTATTGCGGCGAAGCGCGGCGCCTGGCCGAACACGTGGACCGCCTCAACGCCCAGCTCGGCACACAGCAAAAGGACAGCCAGCGCCGCATCGACCAGTTGAACGAGATGGTTGAAGAATTGAAAAATATCGAACGCACCCTGCCGGTGCGCCCCGCTGCCCCCGCCACTGGAGTGAAGAAATGAACGCGCCCCTGAAGACCGCGCCGGGCCACGGCGCCCATTTGCTGGTGGTCGATGACGACGCCGATCTGCTGCGCCTGCTGTCGATGCGGCTCACCGCCAATGGCTATCGTGTTACCGCCGTGGGCAGCGCCGAGGCGGCGCTGGCGCGGCTGTCGATCGAGCTGCCGCGCCTGGTCATCAGCGATATCCGCCTGCCCGACCGCGACGGCATGTCGCTGTTCCAGGAAATCCGCAGCAGCCACCCGGCGCTGCCGGTGATCCTGCTCACCGCCCACGGCACGATTCCCGACGCGGTGGAAGCGACCACGCTGGGCGCCTATGCCTACCTGACCAAGCCGTTCGACGCCAAGCTGCTGCTCGAGCGCATCGCCCAGGCACTGAGCCTGTCGGCGCCAGCCGCCAACGCCGCCGACAGCGACCAGGCCTGGCGCGCCGGCCTGATCAGCCGCAGCCAGTGCATGGACGAGCTGCTGGCCGAAGCGCGGCTGGTGGCAGCGTCGGACGCCAGCATCCTGATCCGGGGCGAAAGCGGCACCGGCAAGGAGTTACTGGCCAACGCCATCCACCGCGCCAGCCGCCGCGCCAAGGCGCCGTTCATCGCCGTCAACTGCGGCGCGATCCCCGAAGCGCTGCTCGAGTCCGAACTGTTCGGCCACGTGAAAGGCGCGTACACGGGCGCCATCGGCAGCCGCGAAGGACTGGTGCAGGCAGCCGACGGCGGCACCCTGTTCCTGGACGAGATCGGCGACATGCCGCTGCTGCTGCAAGTGAAACTGCTGCGGGTGCTGCAGGAACGCGTGGTGCGCCAGCTCGGTTCGGACGTGGGCCGCCCGGTCGACGTCCGCATCCTGTCGGCCACCCACCGCGACCTCGACGCGGCGATGGCCGAGGGCCAGTTCCGCGAAGACCTGTATTACCGCCTGAACGTGATCACCCTCACCCTGCCGCCGCTGTCGCAGCGGCGCGAGGACGTCACGCCGATGGCCACCCAGTTCCTGCACAGCCTGGCCGCCAAGTACGGCAAGACCGTGCACGGCTTCGCCCCGGACGCGCTCGAGGCGCTGACCACGGCCTCGTGGCCCGGCAATGTGCGTCAGCTCTACAACGTGGTCGAGCACGTATGTGCGCTGGCCACGGCGCCGCTGATCCCCCTGTCGCTGGTGCAGCGCGCGCTGCGGGTGCCGTCGCTGGAGGTGCTCAGCTACACGGAAGCCAAGCAACGCTTCGAGCGCAACTACCTGGTGCAACTGCTGAAACTGACCGATGGCAACGTCGCCGACGCCGCCCGCCTGGCCGAACGCAACCGTACCGAGTTCTACCGGCTGCTACAGAAATACGACCTCGACGCGGCTACATTCCGCTCCGGCGCCAGCCTTGTCGCTCCTGAACGACAGGAATAAAGCCTTATAAATCAATCAGTTGAGAACCGGTGGCTGGCAGCTGTCGCCATTTCCCGACAAAAACCCGCGCCGGGCGGCTTGAATCCCCCGCCCCACTCGTCCCCTCAAGAAATTTTCCTTCCAACTCATTGATTTTAAATCTCTTTATCGAGCTGGCACGCGGTTTGCTAAGTGTTGGGTAACGTCACAGACGTCTTATCCTCACCCTCGATAAAGGAAGATCATCATGATGACCAATAAACTGCTCGCTCGCCTGATGGTTGCCGCCACCCTGACCGCGGCCGCTGCAACCGGTACCGCTTTCGCAGCGGGTCAACAGGAAGCCGCAATGGCTGGTGCCGCCAAGTCCGGCACTGCTGCCACCGATGAAGCCATTACCAGCAAGATCAAATCCTCGCTGGCCGAACACAAGGAAGTTGGCGTGACCACCACCGTCGGCGTCGTCGTGCTGAGCGGCGCAGTGCCCAGCACCGAAGTCGGCACCAAGGCCATACAGGCCGCCTCGGCTGTGCCAGGCGTGAAGGAAGTCAAGAGCGAACTGACCGTGGCAACCAAGTAAGCGCCACGCTCACCCGTACCACCGATTTTGCAATACCACCGCAGTAGAAGTAAGTAGTTTAGGACCCTTTAGTAGTTTAGGACCCTGTTGTAGTACCCCTTTGTATCACCCTAGTAACTGACCCTTTGCCGGATAGTGTGCGTAGCACTATCTGGCTTTTTTTTGCCTGAATTTTCGAAACATATTTATAGCAGGAAGGTCTGCTTTCGCCCCAGGCTGTGTGAAAACGCGTCCTAAATGTAAACGAGATTCTTTCTGACGCGTTAATAGCTCATCTAACGCCATCAGGAGAGCACGATGAAGCGCTTTGTCGAAGGAACCGACCGCAGCCAGAGTGTTCTCTTTCCCGAGCATCTGGACGACTATGTTGCAGAAGACATTATCGTTCGGATCGTGGAGGCATTCATCGAAGCGCTTGACCTCAAGGGGCTTGGCTTTGCCGGTGCCGAGCCTGCGCGCACCGGTCGCCCGTCCTATCATCCTGCCGTTCTCCTTGGGATCTACATCTACGGCTACCTCAATCGTATCCAGTCCAGCCGACGCCTGGAGCGCGAAGCCCAGCGCAATGTCGAACTGATGTGGCTCACCGGCAGGCTATCGCCGGACTTTAAAACCATCGCTGATTTTCGCAAGGATAACGGCCCAGCTATCTGCAAGGTATGCCGTCAATTCGTTCAGGTATGCCGCCGGCTTGATGTTTTCTCAGACAGCAGCGTGGCAATCGATGGCAGCAAGTTCAAAGCGGTAAATAATCGCGACCGGAACTTCACCAACAACAAGCTCGAAGCACGTCTGGAACAGCTCGATGAAAGCATCAAGCGCTACATGGAGGAACTTGATCGCGCAGATCGCGATCCTGCGCTTGTCCCTGCAACTCGCGTAGTGCGCATTAAAGAAAAAATCGCAGGTCTGAAAGAGCAGATCGAAAGCCTGGGCGAACTCGACAAGCACTTAAAGCAGGCACCAGATCAGCAGATCTCGTTGACTGATCCTGATTCACGCTCGATGTCGACCAGCGGACGAGGCACAGCCACTGTCGGCTACAACGTGCAATCTGCTGTCGACACCAAGCATCACCTGATCGTGGCGCATGAAGTCACCAACATAGGAAATGATCGCGCACAGCTTGCATCAATGGCCAAGCAAGCTAACGAGGTACTCGGCAAGGAGCATCTGGAAGTGTATGCCGATCGTGGTTATTACAGCGCCCCCGAAATTTTGGCGTGCGAGGAGTCGGGCATGGTGCCGTTAGTTCCTAAACCACTCACTTCGGGCAATCGTGCAAAGGGCTTCTTCGATAAACGCGACTTCCGATATCTGTCCGAAAGCGATGAGTTCCAATGTCCTGCCGGAGAGCGGGCAATTCGACGATTCAGCACAGTTGAAAAAGGGCTGCTGTTTTATAAATACTGGTCGTCATCTTGTCCCAAGTGCCCGATCAAATCCCAGTGCACCACGGGGACAAATCGCCGCATAGCCCGCTGGGAACATGAAGATGCCTTGGATAGGATGAGCAAGCGATTGGCTGAGCGTGGAGACGTAGCGAGAATCAGACGGCAAACTGTCGAACATCCTTTTGGCACGCTCAAAGCTTGGATGGGAGCGACGCATTTCCTAACTCGAACTTTGCCGCGCGTGAAAACAGAGATGAGCTTACATGTTCTCGCCTACAACTTGAAACGCATGGTGAACATCATGGGGCATCACGGGCTGAAAGCGGCGCTGATGGTGGCGTGAGCCCTTTTTTAACTTCTACTCGGGCGCCAGAGAAAATCAGCACTTGCACGGCGCGGCCGTTCGCGGCACAGAAACTCGGGTTTTCACACAGCCTGGCCCCAAAGCGGCCAGTCAAGACACCGTCTGCAGCAGGCTTCGGTCACACAAGTCGACTTTCCGCTCATTGTCAGTCGCAGCGAGAGAGTCAAAAACTCATCGCTAACGCAGCTCATCTATATATATTGCTGGGTAATCCGACTGCCAAAGGTCTGGATCGCGCATATCCCATCCAGCAGCTCTAGCGGTCTCGATCAGGCCCTCCTTGTTAAACCGGTCCCTAATTCTCCGCTTGCCATAATTTGAGGTGCTTTCGATCCCTAGACGCTCGCCCTTTTCGAAAAATTCCCATTGGCTACCGTCTTTGAACGCCCGCACATATCGGATTTCCTGTCCTAAGCGGTAAATCCTTAAGTCATTAATGGAGTACTTAACCTCCAATCCGCTCGTCCGCAGGCTCAAGCAGTCCGCATGAAGTTCCCTTGCCAACATGTTGACACCCGTGTACCAACCGTCACTCATATTCGCAATGAAGACACAGCGATCAGCGTACGCCCGTGGCCGATAGATTAAGGCGGTGGCAGGATGCATCCCACCAGCTTGCGGCTGGCCAGCGCGCGCCCGGCTGAGATCGGCCCTGCCGATGCTTACCTTGTACCCTCCGATCTGTTCACGGTCGCTGAAGCAATCGTGGACCACCGCTACCATAATGTCGAAGTCGACGTTGAAGCACGTTAGGGCGAGAAGTTCAGCAGTGTCGGCCAGGCCTTTTACGAATTGTTCCATGTCTGCGACTCCCTCTGACTGTCGGATTCGTGTATTTCGAGTTTGCGGGTATTCTTATCGATGTCCGGTTTTAGCCGGTACCGGCCCATGGCGTTCAGGATAGCAGCTTGCCCTCCTGCAAAGCTCACACATACTTACCATGGACCGGAGCCGCCCCAACGAGGACCTTCAGACGTTGGACGAAGGCGTCCGCAGGGGTGCTCGGTCAGACCGATTCGCGCGAATTGATGCGCGAGACTCCGCGATCGCGGACCATGCAGATTGATCGGTTTCAAGCTCAGGAAATGCCCGAACCGCTGGGTTAATCAGGTTGACAATGATTCCCCCCATCGCTTCGCCAAAAGCACGCTTAATGATTTGTTGTTCCTGTGGCGAAAGACCCGCGATAGCATCGAAAATAACGGCGTCAAGAGCCGCCATCGCATCAATTCCACCATCGCGAATTAGTCGCGCGGAATCTACCGTAGGAAAAGTCATGCAGTCATTCTCCTCATCGTGACCGTATCTGTTTTGTTCATCAGACTCTTGCATAACACGTCCGGCCGAATGACCGCTCCTGGCCGCACTTGGCCGATGAGCAAGGATACCATGTTGCACAAATGAAAAGTTCACCAATTACCACATTGCTTTCGGATGCGACCGCCGCCAGTCAAGCGCATAGTAGAGCTTCAATCCAGGAGGTCTATCATGAACAATCCAGTGAAAGGTTCCGCGTGCCACAGTACGCCGTGGAACAAGGGAAAGTTGGTGGGGCAGAAAGCACCGCTTCGCGTAAGCGAAATCTGGGCTATTCGCGTTCGTTTGGAAATCTTCGGCAGAGCCCGAGACTTGGCACTCTTTAACTTGGCCATTGACAGCAAATTGCGCGGCTGCGACTTGGTCCAGCTGCGCGTCAACGATGTCTGCCATGGAGGCCATGTGGCAGCGCGGGCCAGCGTGATGCAACAGAAGGCCAAGCAACCCGTCCAGTTCGAACTTACCGCAGGAACCAGGAAGAGCTCGGAGGACTGGATAGCGGCCGCAGCGCTGCGCCACGGCGATTTGTCTTTCCCAGTCGAATCTCGGAATCGCCGGACCTTTCGACTCGGCAGTACGCACGTATTGTCCACCAATGGTTCGACGAAATAGGGTTAGACCCGACGCCATACAGCACGCACACGATGCGCAGGACGAAGCCAACATTCACCTACCGGCGCACAAAAAATTTGCGAGCGGTGCAGCTGTTGCTGGGCCATACGCGCTTGGAGAGCACCGTACGATATCTGGGTATCGAAGTCGATGACGCTCTCGAAATGGCCGAGCAAACGGATGCCTGGGAACACGGGGGACGCTAGAAGTCGCCCCATAACGGTCATCTGTTAAAGTAATGTGGGAAATCCAGACTGGATTCTTAACTCTCGCATAAATCTGCGGCCTTGACTGTTAAACAGGATGCACCTATGAACGACCAAACCTCTACCGTATTGCGCACCGAGCACACTGGGCTGACTGTCGCGTCGATCAATGGCGTACTTGATTTCTGGACTGAGGTCCTCGGCTTTCAACTCGTGTACCGCAAAGAGCTTGGCGGTGGGCACGCGATGGAACAAGTGGTCGGGGTGTCGGGGGCTTACTTGAGAAACGCTCTCCTGGAGGGTCCCGATGGATATAGAGTTGAGCTGATTGAGTACGATTCGCCGGAAGACCGCGTGGTTTTGAAACAACGTCCATGCGACGTCGGTTCGGCTCATTTGACGTTTGCCGTGACCGATCTTCGCGCAATGCTAAATCGCATGGCCCCTTATGGATGGACGGCAACCGGCGAACCGCAAACTGCGCCTAGCGGAACAATCATGGTCTACACCCGAGGACCTGACGGCCACACCATAGAACTTATGCAACATCCGGAGTGAACTGCCTGTCGGTGAATACTTTAAGTCGGGAAAATTCTCACTAACTGTAACTCTACAGGATTTAAAAAATGGCCCTGCCACTCAGCGCTCAGCGAGATTTGTGCGCGATCGCCATCAGCGCGCGTTTAGCCTGGCTTTTTTGCAGGTACTCGCAGGTACTCATCTGCTTACTCCAACGAGCGCTGCCGATAAATGCCGATGAAGTGATCCAGGGCTAGCCGCTGCACATCGGTCAGCACGCGATACGGCACCGGCATTGCACCGGTTTTCTGCGCAAACAGATAGCCTGCCGGATACTCGTGTATGGCGACCAGGTCGGACCAGGGCACAGTCACCACGCCGGACTTCGCACTGCGCACAATGCGAGTGCTGTCTATCCTGAAATCACATGCGCCCACTCGCAGCACCTTGAACAGGAAAATGGGCGGCGCAAACAGATAGACGAAGCAGCGCAAGGTCCACGCATCGCGACGGCCGAGAGTTTTGCCCTGCCCGGCTTTGACGCGCGCAAAATCGGCAACAGAGTGCGCAGCCACGATGGCCAGGTACTCGGCAAGCCGGTAGCTGACGTGAAATTCGACCGGGCTATCGCCCAGAACTCCGGCTTGATCTTTTTGCATGCAGAACTCCGGTTAATCAATCCCCAGGATGGACGGCACCGCTTCGTTCAACTGCCCGACCAGTTCCGCATCCATGTACTTGTACTCGTCAGGAATATCGAGCACATGCACCTGCCTGAAATCGAGCAGCCGGGTGTATTCGGCCTTCAGGCGCGACTTGTGTTTTTCTTCCATTACCAGGATCACGTCGGCCCAGCGGATATCGTCTTCGGAGACGTGGTGGCGGGCATTGGGGCTGGTGCCACCGGAGCGAACATTGAGCTCGGGATGGCGGCGCCACAGCGTTTCTGCGGTCGGACTGCGCCACTGGTTTTTGCTGCAGACGAACAAGACGTTGGTTTTTTGCTGGGCTGGTGGTTTCATACGGTTCCAAATGAAAAAGGCCGGCCTCCCCGCAGGAGGCCGCCCTTTTATATTGGGTCCCCGCCTGCGCGGCGGTCCGCCGATGCGGAACGACGGGGCAATGCCCACAATGCAAGATTTTTACAAGTCAGCTCAGGTTTTCCAGGCGGATCTTGGTGACCGTGCCGTGCACCGTGGTCAGCGCTTCCATCTTGGCAATCGCTGCGGTGACATTCTTTTCCTGGGTCTGGTGCGTGAGGAAAATGATGTCGGTGCGGGTTTCGCCTTCGGCTGGTTCCTTTTGCATCATGGCGTCGATCGAGATGGTGCCGTCGGCCAGGATGCGGGTCAGGTCGGCCAGTACGCCCGGCTGGTCTTCCACGTTCATGCGCAGGTAGTAGCTGGTGGTCACTTCCGACATCGGCAAGATCTCGATGTTGGTCATGGCGTTGGGCTGGAAGGCCAGGTGCGGCACGCGGTGCTCGGGATCGGCCGTGGCCAGGCGGGTGATGTCCACCAGGTCGGCGATCACGGCCGAGGCGGTCGGCTCGGATCCCGCGCCCTTGCCCGAGTACAGCGTGGCGCCGACGGCGTCGCCCTGCACCAGCACGGCGTTCATCGCGCCTTCCACGTTGGCGATCAGGCGTTTATTGGGGATCAGGGTTGGATGCACGCGCAGTTCCACGCCCTCTTTGCCGTTCACCGTGGCGCGCTTGGCGATGCCCAGCAGCTTGATGCGGTAACCGAGTTGCTCGGCGTAGCGGATATCGACGGCATTGAGTTTCGAAATGCCTTCCACGTGGGCCTTGTCGAACTGCACCGGGATGCCGAAGGCAATCGCCGACATGATGGTGGCCTTGTGGGCGGCGTCCACGCCTTCGATGTCGAAGGTCGGGTCGGCTTCGGCGTAGCCCAGTTCCTGCGCTTGCTTGAGTACGGTGGCGAAATCGAGGCCCTTGTCGCGCATCTCGGACAGGATGAAATTGGTGGTGCCGTTGATGATGCCGGCCAGCCATTCGATACGGTTGGCGGTCAGGCCTTCGCGCAGCGCCTTGATGATCGGGATGCCGCCAGCCACGGCCGCTTCGAACGCCACCATCACGCCCTTCGCTTGCGCGGCCGCGAAAATTTCGTTGCCATGCACGGCCAGCAGCGCCTTGTTGGCGGTGACCACGTGCTTGCCGTTGGCGATCGCTTGCAGCACCAGCGCCTTGGCTTCGTCGTAGCCGCCGATCAGCTCAACGACGATATCGATCTCGGGATCGTTGACGATGTCGAACGGGTCGGCCACGACTGTGACTTTGCCGCCGGTGCGCTCCTTGGCGCGCTCGAGGTTGCGGGCCGAGACGGCCACAATTTCGATACCACGGCCGGCGCGGCGGCGGATTTCTTCCTGGTTGCGTTCAAGGACGTTGAACGTACCGGAGCCGACATTGCCGACGCCCAATAAACCTACTTTGATCGGTTTCATATAAATCGTTTCTATAGATTGCAGAGGTTATACAGTGGCGCCGTGACGCTTGCGATAGCTTTCCATGAACTTGGCCATGCGGCCAAACGCTTCCGTCATATCGTCCGCATTGGGCAGGAACACGACGCGGAAGTGATCCGGCGCGATCCAGTTGAAGCCCGAACCCTGGACGATCAGCACTTTTGTTTCAGCCAGCAGCTCGTAAGCGAATTGCTGGTCATCCGCAATCGGATAGATTTTCGGATCGAGTCGCGGGAACATGTACAGCGCCGCTTTTGGCTTGACACAAGTGACGCCCGGAATATCGGTCAGCAGCTTGTGGGCCAGGTCGCGTTGCTTCAACAGGCGCCCGCCCGGTCCTACCAGGTCTTGTATCGACTGGTAGCCGCCGAGCGCAGTCTGGATCGCAAACTGCCCCGGTGCGTTGGCGCACAAGCGCATCGAGGCCAGCATGTTGAGGCCCTCGATATAGTCCTTGGCATGGGATTTTTCGCCCGACACCACCATCCAGCCGGCGCGGTAGCCGCAGGCGCGGTAATTCTTCGACAGGCCGTTGAAGGTGACGAACAGCACGTCGTCCGCCAGCGAGGCGATCGAGACGTGCTGGGCGCCGTCGTACAGCACCTTGTCATAGATTTCGTCGGCGTAGATGATCAGCTGGTGCTGGCGCGCCAGCTCGATAATCTCGAGCAGCAGCGACACCGGGTACAGCGCGCCGGTCGGATTGTTGGGGTTGATCACGACAATCGCGCGCGTGTTGGACGTGATCTTGCTGCGCATGTCCTCGATGTCCGGGTACCACTCCTGCTGCTCGTCGCAGACATAATGCACTGGCTTGCCGCCGGACAGGCTGACGGCCGCGGTCCACAGCGGGTAGTCGGGCGCCGGCACCAGCACTTCGTCGCCGTTGTTGAGCAGGCCGTTCATCGACATCACGATCAGCTCGGACGCACCGTTGCCCAGGTAGATGTCGTCGATGGTCACACCGGCGATATTCTTGCTTTGCGTGTAATGCATGATCGCCTTGCGCGGCGCGAACATGCCCTTGGAATCGGTGTAGCCGGCGGCGTTGGACAGGTTGATCTTCATGTCCTGCACGATTTCATCGGGCGGGTCGAAGCCGAACACGGCCAGGTTGCCGATGTTGAGCTTGACGATCTTGTGACCTTCTTCCTCCATCTGGCGTGCTTTTTCCGGCACCGGGCCGCGGATCTCGTAGCAGACTTCCGCCAGTTTGTTAGATTTTTGAATCGGTCGCAAAATAAAATCCTGTTCAGGTGAAGCAAAACGCTGCGGTCTGCCAAATCGGCGCTACCGCCTTGCTGCATTGCGAAAATAACGATTGTGCCGAAAGCATCCCATTTAATCAACCTTTGAGGGGTGTCAAACAGGGGAAAGACGGTAGAATGACAGACTTCCGCAGCATTCTTGCAGACATCACCATGAAGCTCCATCAAAGCGATACCCAAAAGTACCAAACCATCACCGGCTACGACCAGACCGGCGTGGAAATCAACGCCCAGCGCTATAACTACAGCCTGGTCGTGCTGCCCGAGATGCCGCCGCGCGCCTGGAACGCGCCCACGTTCGAGTCTCTTACCGTAGAGCATTTCGACCTGATCGGCGCCGACGATCCCGACGTAGTGATCCTGGGCACCGGCGCCCGCCAGCGGTTCATCCACCCGCGCCTGACTGCCGCGCTGACCTTGCGCCGCATTGGTGTCGAGTGCATGGACAGCCAGGCCGCCTGCCGCACCTATAACATCCTGATGGGCGAAGGCCGCAAGGTGGCGCTGGCGCTGATTATCGACACGGCCGAACAAACTACCGCTTAGTTAATAACCCCCTTACACCCTTGCAATCGCGCCGCCCGTCCCCATATCGCAGCAACACAGACCGCGCCGCACCGGCGCCACGCAACCCCCAGGAGAACGTCTTTGGCTGATAGCCCATCCCCCGTGACCGATTTTTCCGCCGCCATGACGGGCGCGCAGACCTTCCAGCTGGCCGGCCGTCCGGCGCGCCACACGGTACTGTTCTTCTATCCCAAGGACAACACGCCGGGCTGCACCACCGAGAACATCGCCTTCCGCGACCTGCACGAGCAATTCCAGGCGGCCGGCACAGAAATCTACGGCGTCAGCCGCGATTCGCTGCGCTCGCACGAGAGCTTCAAATCCAAGCTGGGCCTGCCTTTCGAGCTGATTTCCGATCCCGAGGAAGCGCTGTGCGAACAGTTCGGTGTCATGAAGATGAAGCAAATGTATGGCAAGACCGTGCGCGGCATTGAGCGCAGTACGTTTGTGATTGACGCTAACGGCCAATTGGTGAAAGAATGGCGAGGCGTGAAGGTTGCTGGTCACGTTGATGAAGTGCTGGAATTCGTCGCGCGTCAAGCCTGATGCCGCACTGGCCCAGGCAGGCGCGCAGCGGTCCGGGAGTCGCTTAACCGTTGCAGTACCATGCGTATTCACCAATCTTGAGTCTACACTGTCAATCAACCACCCCTCACTGGTGGCCCACCGGCCACCATGCAGTCCTACCACCGGGCGAGATGTGTGCCCATCGGCAGTCTTGTTTCCTGCTTTACCCAGCATCCACCCCATCCGGTCCCAACGCTTTCCGCTTCCACGCGGCCAAGCGCGCTGCGCCTATGGGCGGATTCCTCCAGATATTTTTCGATTGAGATCCTGATGCCACTGCCAAAATTACCGAGTAAGCCTGCGACTATACTGCCGGCAAAAGATTACCCCCAAGCCACTGCTCAGCGCCCCGTGTCCGCCATCGCGGCAGCCGCTGCCCAAGTCGTGGAGTTAGCACCCGCTCCGGCGCCGAAGAAAGCGGCGCCTGCTGTCAAAGCGGTTCCTGCACCAAAAGTCGTGGCTGTCCCGGCGCCTGCTGCGCCAGTGGCCAAAGCGCCAGCCAAGACCACCAGGTCGAAAGCGGTTGCCGCCGTACTGAAGGCTGCGCCGGCCGTGTTGAAGGCTGCTGCCGAGGCTGCCCCTACCGTAGCTCCGGTCGCCAAGCTGGCGCCAGTGCCAACGCCTGCTGCGCCAACCGTGACAAAACCGGTCGCCAAGACCAAGGCTGCGCCATCGCGCTCCAAGGTCACGCCGATCGCCGCCGAAGCGCCGCATCCGACCAAGCACAAGGCCAACGAATCGGGCATCAAGTCGTCCACCAGTCGCAATGCGGACCAGGCCGGCACCACCAAGCTGTTCGTGCTCGACACCAACGTGCTGATGCACGATCCGTCGTCGCTGTTCCGCTTCGAGGAACACGATGTGTACCTGCCGATGATGACGCTCGAAGAGCTGGACAACCACAAGAAGGGCATGACCGAGGTGGCGCGCAATGCCCGCCAGGTGTCGCGCACGCTCGACGCGCTGGTCTCCAACACCGACGACGACGCCATCGAAAGCGGTATCTTGCTCTCCAAGCTCGGCAACAAGGACGCCAAGGGCCGCCTGTACTTCCAGACCCGCATGCAAACCGCCGACCTGCCGCTGGGTCTGCCGGTGGGCAAGGCCGACAACCAGATCCTGGCCGTGGTGCGCTCGCTCGAAGCGGACCAGCCGGGCCGCGCCATCGTACTGGTGTCGAAAGACATCAATATGCGCATCAAGGCGCGTGCGCTGGGCTTGCCGGCCGAGGATTATTTCAACGACCACGTGATGGAAGATACCGACCTGCTGTACTCGGGCATCATCCAGCTGCCGGACGATTTCTGGAACAAGCACGGCAAGGATCTCGAGTCGTGGCAGGAAAACAAGAACGGCCAGAGCGCCACGTTCTACCGCGTCACCGGCCCGTTCATCCCGTCGCTGCTGGCCAACCAGTTCGTGTTCCTCGAGCCTAAAAACGGCGAAGCGCCGTTCTACGGCCAGGTCAAGCAGATCAACGGCAAAACCGCCGTACTGCAAACCCTGCGCGACTTCAGCCATAACAAGAACAACGTCTGGGGCGTGACCGCGCGCAACCGCGAGCAGAACTTTGCCCTGAACCTCTTGATGAACCCGGAATGCGACTTCGTCACGCTGCTGGGCCAGGCCGGTACCGGCAAGACCCTGCTGGCCCTGGCTGCCGGTTTGGCACAAGTGCTGGAAACCAAGCTCTACAACGAAATCATCGTCACCCGCGTGACGGTGCCGGTCGGTGAAGACATCGGTTTCCTGCCCGGTACCGAGGAAGAAAAGATGTCGCCATGGATGGGTGCCTTCGACGACAACCTCGAAGTGCTCAACAAGTCCGATACCGACGGCGGCGAGTGGGGCCGCGCGGCAACGCAGGACCTGATCCGTTCGCGCATCAAGATCAAGTCGCTCAACTTCATGCGCGGCCGCACCTTTGTCAACAAGTTCCTCATCATCGACGAAGCGCAGAACCTGACGCCCAAGCAGATGAAGACCCTGGTCACGCGCGCGGGTCCCGGCACCAAGATCCTGTGCCTGGGTAACATCGCCCAGATCGACACGCCGTACCTGACCGAAGGCTCGAGCGGCCTGACCTACGTGGTGGACCGCTTCAAGGGCTGGGCGCACAGCGGCCACGTGACACTGGCGCGCGGCGAGCGTTCGCGTTTGGCCGATCACGCCAGCGAAGTGCTGTAAGTAAACAACGTCGTCACAAAAAACCCCGCCGGCAGCGCTGCCGGCGGGGTTTTTTTATGCCTGCCGCGATGGTAGCGATTAAGGCTGGCCTGCTCCTGCCGTGGTGGCGGTGGTAGCAACTGCAGTGGCGCCGTCGCCGATGTAGCGATTGATGAAGCGGTACACGGTTTCGCCCCACTTGATGTTGTTGCTTTCCTTGGACCAGCCGTGGCCCTCGCCCGTCATCACCATCCATTCCACGGTATTGCCCTGTTTGAGCAAGACGTCGCGCATTTTTTCACCGTGGATCAGCGGCACCCGGCGGTCTTCGCTGCCGTAAGCCATCAGGACCGGGGCCTTGATCTGGTCGGCATGGCCGATGGCGGAGACCTTGGCGAAGTAGGCATCGTCGGTTTTCGGATCGCCGTGCATTTTCGCGCCGACGTTGTCCATCACGGGGCCCGACATGTCGGACCAGTTCACGGTAAACAGCATCTTGACGTCGGTCACGCCCACCCAGTTGATGCCGCACTTGTACAGGTCGGGGTTTTTCACCAGGCCGTACATGGTGGCGTAGCCGCCGTAGCTGGCGCCGATGATGCACACGCGGTTGCGGTCGACCACGCCCTGCTTGACCAGCGTCTCGATGCCATCGGTGATGTCGTCCTGCATGGCCAGGCCCCATTGCTTCCAGCCGGCGACATGGTGTTTCCAGCCGAAACCGGTGGACATGCGGAACTGCGGCTGCAGCACGGCAAAGCCGCGCGAGGCCAGCATTTGCGTGATCGGGTCGAAGCCGTAGCCGTCGCGCGCGTGCGGGCCGCCGTGGATGTAGGCCACCAGCGGCAGCGCCTTGGCCGGGCGGCCTTCGGGCAGGGTCAGGTAGGCCGGTATGCTCATGCCGTCGCGCGCCTGATAGCGGATCACGGTCTGCTCCGACAACTTCTTGCCTTCCAGTTCAGGCTTGACGCTGTAGAGCGGCTCGAGCGTCTTCTTGGCGGTATCGAAGTGGTAGAGCTTGCCGACATTGCTGGTGCTCGAGGTGAACACCACGGCATGGGTGCCGCTCCACTGGAACCGCACGCGCTCGCCCGGCAGGCTGGCGTCGAGCATGGCCTGCAGGCGGGCATAGTCCTCGTCGAAATAATACATTTCCGGCTTCATGCCCTGCACCGACACGCCCACCACTTTTTTGCGGGTTTCGTCGAAGATCAGGCCGGCCGGGATATCGGCCTCGGGGTGTTCCGCGATCAATTCGCCGGCGGTATTGCTGGCCGTATGCCATATGTGCACACCCGCCTTGTCCCGGCCATTGAAGCGGCCCGCAACAAACAAGGTCTTGTTGTCGAAATCGAAGCCCAGTGGATTCATGTCCTTGCCTTCGTCGAGGTAAGCCTTGTAGATTGCTTTCCACGGTGCTTTCTCGTCGTCGCGCAGGTACACGGTCTGGATGATGCGCTTGCTGCTGTCCTCCACCGTCATCGACGATGCCACCCGGATCACGTTGTCATGATCGAGCACCCAGCCGCTGACCGCGCCCGGATTGTTAAAGGTGAGCAGCGCCATGCGGCCGTTGGTGGTATCGAGGCGGAACACGTCGCTGGCGCCGAGGTCGGCATCGCGGCCGCGCTCGTTGTTCACCACGATCAGGTCGTTGCTGTCGCCACCGACGCGGGTCAGCACCGAGACCGGCTTGTAGGGCTTGTTGGCGCTGGTCGCTTCCTTGATGCTGATGACCAGCTTGCGAAAGCTGGTGCCGTCGCTGTTGACCGCGAACAGGCCGCCACCGGTCTGCTTTTCCATCACTTCTTCGCCGCCCTTGTTGATGCTGAACACCAGCCGGCGATTGTTGACCCAGATCGGATTGGCCACGTCCCATTCCGGGTCGGAGGCCACCACGGTCGAGGCGCGCGTGTCGAGATTGATCACCGCCAGCACGAAACGGCCGTTGCGCGGCGTCAGCACGGCCATGTTCTGGCCGTCGGGCGACAACACCGGGGCGCCGCTGAACTCGGCTTTTTTGAAGAAATCGGCGATGGGAATGGAGGCGTCGGCCTGCGCCACGGGGCTATAGGCGCCGGCGGCCAGCAGCAAGGCGCCCAGCACGGCGGGAATGATGCGTCGATTCAAAACTGTCTCCTCGATTCGGGAACAAAACACTGGAACGGTCGAAGGCGCCGTGACCTCGCGGTCACGGCGCCTTCGGTCCTGCCGCGATTAGTTGAAGCTGTAATCGGCGGTCAACTGGAAGTAACGTCCCATGGCGCTATGCAGCGGCGCGAAGTAGTTGGCGCCGTCGTTCGGGTGGAACGGCGGCTTGCGGTCTAAGGCGTTCTGAATCGCAAAGCTCAGCTTGGTGTTCTTGAAACCGCTGTAGCTGCCGCCCAGGTTGACCACGGTGAACGACGGAATGCCGGTGCACAGTTGCGGGTAGCCTTCGGTCGCCATCACGCACTCGGTGGTACGGTCCGCCACCGAAGCCATCTTGCCGACGAAAATGGTGTCGGCCGACAGCGCATACGCCGCCTTCTTCCACGCCAGGCCCAGGTTGGCCTGGACCGACGGCGTGCCACGGGTGCCCGCATATTCGATCAGGTCCGAGGTTGGCGACGGCGCGCTCTTGAACGACTGCGTGTAGCTCACGTTCAGCGTTGGCGTGAGCACGCCGTACTCGCCCATGTTCAGGCGGCCCGTCAGTTTCAGGTCGGCGCCACGGATCTGGGACACGGCCACGTTGGTCAGCAACATACGGATGTTGGTGATTTCACCGGCGGTGGCGCCGGCCAGACGGTCGGCATCGGTCAGCGCGGCGCGGGTGATGACAGCAGCAGGATCGTTGGCATAGCGGCCGGGATCGGCCAGCACCTTGGACAGGTCGTAGGTGCCGATTTCATCGACACGCTTGATCTGGAACAGGTCCAGCGTCGCCAGGAACGACGGGCTCGGTTCCCATGCCACGCCCACCGTGTAGCTCTTGGCCGTTTCCGGCTGCAGCGCCGGGTTGGCGCCGCTCTGGTACGCGCTCGAACCGCTGCAACCGAGGGTAAATCTGGCGTTGCAACGGAACGGATCGCGGAACGACAGGAACGCGTTGCGCACATCGGTCGAGTTTTCCACCAGGGTCGGCGCACGGAAGCCTTCGGCGTACGTGCCGCGCACCACGAACGACGACGTGGCATTCCATTTCAGGCCCACTTTCGGCGTGGTCGAATTGCCGTAGTCCGAGTAGTGGTCATAGCGCAGCGCCAGCTGGGCTTCCAGCGACGGCAACACTGGAATCGTCGATTCAGCGAACATCGACGAAATGCGGCGGCTGTTCGAGAAGCCGGGCGGCAATTGCGCCTGGTGATACAGCTCGCCTTCAACGGCCAGCGGATCGGGATTGGTGGACAGCGTTTCGCGACGCAACTCGGCGCCCACTGCCAGGCCAACCGCACCGGCCGGCAGGTTGAACAACTCGCCGGACACCTTGCCGTCGATCTGGGTCAGGCCCGACTTGAAGCCGTTGGACGGGTTGGCGGTGATCGTGCTGTACAGCGCCTGGTTGGCGGCGCCGCCACCGAACAGGAAGGTGCCCTTGTTGTACGCGTCGATGAACGGCGTGGCCAGGATGGCGCTGGTGTTGCGCGACGTGACCTTGCTGTCGGTACGCAGCAAGGCGGTTTCCCAGTCCCAGTTCTTGAAGTCGCCCTTGACGCCCACCAGGTAGCGGCCGAAATCGGTCGTGTTGTTCTGGCCCTGGCCCGGGAAGTCGCGCAGCGATGCACGCACGCGCACGGTGCCGTTGCCGCCGGCCAGGGTTTTGCCGTCCGGTCCGATCAGCTCTTTCGGATACTGCGGGTGGGTGATCGGCAACGCCCCGGTCGGCTGGCCGTTCTGGCCAGCAAACCAGTGCAGCAGGCCGGTGACGGTGGCCTTGTTGCGGTTGAACATCAGCTCACTGAACACGGTGGTGCTGGCGGTCGGCTGCCAGGTCAGGCGGCTGGTGAGGCCGAAACGGTCGGTCTTGCCGGCGGAATTGATCGAGCTGTCCTTGTAATCATCGAACACGCAAGCCTGGCCGGTGGACGTGGCGCCCAGCACGCGCGAGGCCGGCGCCAGGCGGTCGGCCGGGCAGTTGCTGTCGAGCGTACGCGAGGTGAGCGCATTGGTCGCCTTGTCAGTCCAGTAGATATTGCCCGGAGACGTGTACAGCGAACGGTTGTCCTTGTAACCGTAGGCGCGCAGGTCCTGGGTGCCCAGGTAGTCGTCGCGGTTGTACATGTACATCGGATCGCGCTGGCGCACGTCGAGGGTCACATAGGCATTGAAGTGGTCTTCGACCAGGCTGCCCTTGCCGAAGCTGACGGTTGCGCGTTTTTGCTTGCCGTCGTTGCGGCTGGACTCGCCCAGCGAGCCGCCCAGTTCCAGGCCTTCGAAGCTGTCGCGCAGGATGATGTTGACCACGCCGGCCATCGCTTCCGAGCCGTAAATCGCCGAGGCGCCATCCTTGAGAATTTCGACCCGTTCGACCGCGCCGACCGGGATCGAATTGAGGTCGACAAAGGTGGTCTGGAATTCGGGCTGCGCATACGGCGCCAGGCGCCGGCCATTGATCAGCATCAGGGTAGCCTGGCTACCGAAGCCGCGCAGGTTCAGACCGGCGGCGCCGGCGCTGAAACCGTTGGTGCGGTTTTCGTCGATGCCGCCCACGTTGGCGGAGATGGTGCGCAGCACCTCGTTGAGCGAGGTGGCGCCGCCACGGGTGAGTTCGTCGCGGGTGATGATCTGTACTGGCGATGCGGTTTCCAGGGAAATGCGACGCACGTTGGAACCGGTCACATACACTTTTTGTACGGCAGGATTGCTGTCGTCGTCAACCTTGGCCTGGGCCACCGGCTTGGCCGCCAGATTGGCGTCCTGTGCATGAGCAAGTTGTGCCAGCAGCGCCGTACCGGCAAAAGTCCCGATCGCCAACCGCACCAAGATGACACTGGTTTTCTCTTTTAATAACATCGCTCTTCCCTTTTATGCAGTCAATTTTTTATAAGTTACAGCCCCGACTCCAGCGATCACAACCATTACTGGCAAACTACTTACTACCAATAATGATTCCGTAAAAGCAAGAATATTTATTATGCAGCCGAAACTGTTTCAATCAGTTACAAATATAATTTAATGTCGCTTTTTATCCACTATCCCGCATTTTTCTTATTTATTATGGAATTTCAAAAAATTATCTTTATATTTTATCGTGCTTATAAGAATTAAATTCAATCTTGAATTTGCACCGTCGTGAACAAAACTCACCAATTTGGCGCATGCCTTGGTGCATAAGATGAAAATTATTGGAGGGAGCGAGGAGGTGGAAGCAGCCGGTTTTTCCACAAGAATGACGAAATTGCTTGAAACGTGGCAGCGACTGTACGACACTGAGACTTCAAGTCGTTGATTCTCCTGAAGTTGGACCCGGCCGAGGTGACACGATGGACATTCCAATTCTGATCCAAAAGCACGGCGGCAGCCGGTACGGCGTGACCGTGCCCGACATCCCCGGCTGCACCACCAGCGGCGAGACCGTGGACCGCGCCATGAGCAACGCCACCAAGGCCATTTACGGCCACGTCGGGCAACTGGTCGAACAGGGCAAGGCCTTCGAACTGAAGGCCTCCGAGGTGGAATACCTGTCGCGCGAACCGAGCTACGCCGACGGCATCTGGGCGCTGGTCAGCCTCGACCTGGCGCGACTCGACGATCCGCCGCTGGGCTAAAAACCGGCGGCACGCTTGACCTTTCCACCACTGGAACCCTTACAGTATGATGATCCCAACCTGTCAGGAGAACATCATGTATCAGCTACAAGTGGAAGAAATGACCTGCGGCCATTGCGTCAGCGCCGTCACGCGCGCGGTGCAGGCGGTCGATGCGGCGGCCACGGTGGAAGTGGATTTGGCCAGCAAGACGGTGCGCATCGACAGCGGCGCCGACCTGGCGCCGATCAAGGCGGCGATCGTTGATGCCGGCTTTCCGGTGACGGCTTAAACCTCAGCCGTCAAGTTCCGGGTACCGGCGGAAGATGCCATCTTCATTGAACGGTATCCGGCGCTTCGACGCCAAGTAGGCGGCGATGCGCGGCCGCGCAGCCACCGCGTCGTGCAGCTCCACCAGCCGTGGCCAGGCGTGCTCCTGGCGCGCCATTGCGTTGGGAAACGCGTAGCGCAAGCCGGCCAGCAGCTGGAACAGCGACAAATCCACGTACGACAGCCGTGAACCCACCGCATAGGCGCCGCGTCCCCGGTTGTTGGCCAACACTTGCTCGAAGTAGCCGAGAAATTTCGGAATGCGCTCGGCAACGAAATCCTGCGCCCGCACCTTGGCGGCCTTTTGCTGGTCTTCGTAATAGAGATTGGTCGAGAGCGGGTGATGGGTGTCGTGCGCTTCATTGACGATGTCGGCAATCGTCAGTTGCAGCTGGTTGGCCCACAGCCGTCCTGCTTCGGCGCGCGGCGCCAGGCCGTGCCGGGCGCCGAGAAACAGCAGGATGTTAGCGGTCTGGCCGATCAGCAGTTCGCCCGCGCGCAGCACCGGCGGCGCAAACGCCGGATGATCCACCTCGTCGAAATCGAGGCTGCCCTGCAGCGCAGGCATACCCTTCTTTTGCCGCGCTACGTCCTCGTAAGCCACGCCCGCCTCCTCCAGCGCCAGTCGCACGAATTCGCCACGCCCTTGCAGGTTGGGCCAATAGTAGAGTTGGTAAGTGAGTTGGTATGGTGTCGTCATGCCCCGATGCTAGCACCGCCCGCAAAACCGCCGCGCCAGCTTCGGGAACAGCTTACGCCGGATCACCGAGGCTTTGCAGGATCGGGCAATCGGGCCGGTCGTTGCCCTGGCAGCAGCCGGCCAGCGTTTGCAAGGTGTCGCGCATCTCGGTCAGTTCGGCGATGCGCTGATTCAAGTCTGCCACGTGGCCCAGCGCGATGGCTTTGACGTCCGCGCTGGCGCGCGCCTTGTTCTGCCACAGCGACAACAGCTCGCGGATCTGCTCGAGCGAAAAACCCAGCGACCTGGCGCGCTTGACGAAGCGAAGCACGTGCAGGTCGTCCTCGCTGTAGATGCGGTAGCCGGCGTCGGAGCGCCGCCCGGGCGGCACCAGGGCGATGCTCTCGTAATAGCGGATCATCTTGGCGGTGATGCCGGACGCTGCGGCGGCCTGGCCGATATTCATGTGGCGCTCCCTCGGTGGTTGGCGGGTTTCCAGCGGCGCAGCAGCAGCGCGTTGCCGATCACGCTGACCGAGCTCGCCGCCATGGCGGCGCCGGCCACCACGGGGTTCAGCAAGCCCAGCATGGCCAGCGGAATACCCACCAGGTTGTAGATGAACGCCCAGAACAGGTTCTGGCGAATCTTGCTGTAGGTGCGGCGCGAGATCTCGATGGCGTCCGCCACCAGCACCGGGTCGCCGCGCATGAGGGTAATGCCGGCCGCCTGCATGGCCACGTCGGTGCCGGTGGACATGGCGATGCCCACATCGGCCGCCGCCAGCGCCGGTGCGTCGTTGATGCCGTCGCCCACCATCGCGACCTTCGTGCCCGTGGCCTTCAATGCGGCGATTCTAGCGGCTTTGTCGGCCGGCAGCAAATTGGCCACCACCGTATCGAGGCCCAGCAGCTTGCCGACCGCCTGGGCGCTGCCCTGGTTATCGCCGGTCAGCATGACGGCAGCAATGCCCTGCGCCTGCAGCCGGGCAATCGCCGCGCGCGCACCGGGCTTGACCGGATCGCTGAAGGCGAACAGGCCCAGCAATTCCTTACCGGACGCCAGCCACGAAATGGTGTGGCCGCCCTGCTCCAGCGCCTGCGCCTGCGCTTGCAGCGGCGCCAGGTCCACGCCCTCTTCGCGCATCAGGCGCGTGCTGCCCAGCCGCAACGCCAGCCCATCGACGTTGGCCGCCAGGCCACGTCCCGGCAAGGCGGTCACGCCGCTGGCAGCCAGCGGCGCCGACTGGCGGGCAGTTGCCGCATCCAGTACGGCCCTGGCCAGACTGTGTTCGCTGCCAGCCTGGATCGCCGCCGCCAGTTGCAGCAAGCGCTCTTCGGCCACACCATGGGCATGGATGGCCGCCAGCGCCGGCTTGCCTAGCGTCAGTGTGCCGGTTTTATCGAACACCACCGTGGTCACCGCGTGCGCCACCTCCAGCGCTTCGGCATCCTTGATCAGGATGCCGTAACGCGCCGCCACGCCGGTGCCGGCCATGATCGCGGCAGGCGTGGCCAGGCCCAGTGCGCAGGGGCAGGCGATCACCAGCACCGCGACGGCGTTGATGATCGCCGTTTGCAGGTCGCCGGTGGTCCCCCACCAGCCCAGCAAAGTCAGCATCGCCAGTGCCAGCACCACCGGAACAAAAATGGCGCTGACCTTGTCCACCAGGTGCTGGATCGGCGCCTTGGCGGCCTGTGCATCTTCCACCAGCCGGATAATGCGCGACAGCGTGGTTTCTGCGCCCACGGCGCTGGTGCGCACCAGCAGCACACCGGCACCATTGACCGCACCGGCCGTCACCGGCTGGCCAACATGTTTGCTCACGGGCAGGCTCTCGCCAGTGATCAGCGATTCGTCCACGTCGCTGGCGCCTTCCAGCACCACGCCGTCCACCGGCACCCTGGCGCCGGGGCGGATCACGACCAGGTCGTCCAGGCGCACCTGGTCCATCGGGACGTCGTGCTCCTGGCCGTCTCGGCGCACGCGGGCGGACTCGGGGCGCAGCACTTGCAGCCCGCGGATGGCCGCAGCCGTTTGCCGTTTGGCGCGCGCTTCGAGCCACTTGCCCAGCAAGACCAGCGTGATCACGACGGCCGAGGCCTCGAAATACAGGTGTGCCATGCCGCCGTGGTCGGCCAGCAGCAGGTATACGCTCAGGCCATAGGCAGCGCTGGTGCCGAGGGCGACCAGCAAATCCATATTGCCGGCGCCGGCCCGCAGCGCTTTCCAGCCGGCCCGGTAAAAGCGCCAGCCGAGCCAGAACTGCACCGGCGTCGCCAGCGCCCATTGCACCATGCCCGGCAGCGTCCAGTGCAGGCCGGCCCATTCGAGCAGCATCGGCAGCAGCAGCGGCAGCGACAGTGCGGCGGACAGCAACACTTTCCAGCCATCGCGCGCCGGTGCAGTGGTATTGGAGGGTGACGTGCTGTCATGGTGGGCCACCGTGGCCGGGTAGCCGGCCGCATCGAGGGCGGCGACCAGGGCCGCTGGTTCCACGCCGCTGACCTTGATGCGCGCGCTTTCGGTGGCCAGGTTGACGCTGGCGGCATGCACGCCTGGCACTTTTTGCAGCGCTTTTTCCACGCGGCGCACGCACGAGGCGCAGGTCATGCCCTCGATGCCCAGGTCGATGTCGGTGGTGACCAGCGCAAAGCCGGCTTTTTCCACGGCGGCCTGCAGCGGCGCCAGCGCAATCGGCGCGCTGCTGGTCACGCGCGCCGTATCGGTGGCCAGGTTGATGCTGGCGTCATCGATGCCGGCAACGCCGGCCAGCGCCCGTTCGACGCGGCCGGCGCACGAGGCGCAGGTCATGCCATCGATGCCGAACGACAAACTGTATTGAGCGGACTGTTGCATGTCACGGCTCCTGTGTGGATGAAGAATACCGACAGGATCGACTATCCAACGATGGGAAGGTCAAGCGAAATTACGCACCGGGCCCGTTTTGACCTTCCTAACGCACTTCGCAATCGACGTTGCCGGACTTGCCGGACGCCGTGGTGGATGGGCTGGCGCCCGCCCCATTGATGCTGAAGCTGGCCGGCGGCTTGAATGGCAGGCCGGGGTTGGTCGGCACCAATATGGGCGGCATGGTAAAGCTCGACGTGTAGCCGAACTGGCCGGCAGCAAAAGTGAGCGTGCCGGCAGGATTGCTTACCGCGATCTGTCCGGTGGTCACCGACGTGTACAGGCCTGGCGCCAGCGTTGTCCCCGCCGGCGTCACGGCCGGGGACGACGGCGAGCGCGGCACAGTGTAACCACCGGCGCCGATATACTCGGCCGTGAAAAAAGTGCCGCGAATGCCGATGGTGGCGACCGGGGTTTTCAAGCTGAATTTCTCCTTGTTGCGCTTGCCGAGCAAGCCCGACAGCGAACGCAAGCCGCCCTTGACCAGGTTGAAGCTGGCCTGGTCGGCGTCAGGCTGGTCGGCCTGGTAGGTGAACTTTTCCACGACAAACGTGGTGGCCGGCTTGAGGGTGATTTCGCTGTCGTCGATAAATTTCACCAGCGCATAGGTGTTTTTCTCGGTAATGAGCGTATCGCCCGACTCCACTTCGGATTTCACCGACAGGATCTTGACCTTGCCGTCGGCCTTTTTCGCCATCATCGGGCCGCTCACCTGCGTCACCGTGCCGGCGACCTGGGCGAACGCGTGCAGGCTGATGCTCATCAGCATCAGCCACAGCATGGCGCTGGCCAGCATCGACCTAGTTGCAATAGGATTTCTTGATACCGCTTTTGGATTCATCTGTTGCTTCCTTCGTCGATTCTGTCGATGTCGTGTTCGTCAACAGCGGGCTGCTCACGGTGTTGGACGTATTGACCTGGTTGAGCGGGTTATACGTGTCGGCCAGAGCGGCCACGGCATTGCTCGGCAGGCTCACTGTTGCGGGGGGGATAACCGGCGTGGTCACCGGCACGCCGACCATGACCGAGGCCGGCACGCGCACCGTGCCATTTGGCGCCAGCAAGGTGACGGGTGCGCTGCGGCTGTTGATGCGCACGGTATCGGCGGCCGTCAGATCGCCATTCTTGGCCAGCACATTGATCCCGCCCGCCGCCAGCACATCGACGGTGGCCGCGCCGGCAAACGTCACGCCGGTGCCAGCCGTGACCGCGACCGTGCGCGTGGCATTGATGCGTGCGCCGTCGCCGAAGCGCACGTCGGTACTGGCGTCGATGGTAACGTCATTACCGCTGATGGCGCCCTGCACGTTGACGGGACTGTGCGCGATCAGCGTGACGTTGCCGCCGTTGCTGGTGATGGCATGGCTTTCGACGCCGCCCGTGCTGTCGATACGCACATCGCCGCTGCCGGTGGCCAGGCTGCCCAGCACCAGCAGGTCTGGCGCGCTGGTCGTCGTCAGGACAATGCCGCCCGCGCCGCTGTTGCTGGCGCTAAAGCTTTTCAGACGATTGCCGGCGTCGTTCAGTACCGTGCCGGTCTGCGATTGCGTTGCCAGGCTGCTGGCCACCAGGGCGCCGCTCTGGCTGATGGCGCCCGTGCCGGCGCTCAGATTGATGGCATTGGCCGTCAGGGCGGCAAAGCGCAGGTCGCCGCTGGCCTGGGTAATCGCCAGGTTGCCGCCAACGTTGATGGCGCCGCCGCTCTGGCTGAAGCTGTTGCTGACCGTGACATTGCCCGCACCGCCGAGCAAGCCGCCGCTTTGTACGTAGTTGGCCGCGCTCAACGCCCCATTGACCAGCAGGCTGCCGCCGGTCAGGTTCAGGCCACCGCGCGAAGTGAAGCTGTTGAGGACGGTGTCGCCGGCTGCCGCCGAGTACACCACGGTGCCGGTGCTCGCTGCAAAATCGGCTGCCAGGACGTTGCTGCCGCTTGGCGCCACGCCGCCTTCCCAGTTGGCAGTGTCGCTCCACAAGCCGCCGCTGGCGCCGATCCAGGTCGACAGGGCGCGTTGTGCAATGTTCGCCTGCGCCACGCCGCTGTTGGACGCCAGTGTGTAGTTACCGGCGTCGCTGCCAGCCAACTGGAAGCCGCTCACCGCCACGGCCTTGCCCGTACCAAAGTTGCGGTCGGCAAAGACGCCACTGCCGCCAGCCAGGCTGACCGCATCCTGCCCGATCACGCCGGCCACCGTGCCGCTGACGGTGGCCGCCTGGGTGCCGTCATACACCTTGTCGCTGGCGCTGACGGTGTTCAGGGTCAGTGCTGCGCGGGCAATGCTGGCGGTGGTCACGCCAGCGGTATCGAGCAAACGGTAATTGCCGGCATCCGCACCGGAGAGGGCCAAGCCCTGCACCGTCACAGCCTTGCCGCTGCCCGCATTCTTGTCGGCAAAGGATGCACTGGCCGAGGCGCTCAAGGCATCGCCGGCGACTCGGTCGTCACTGATCGCCACCCGGGCGCCGGTGCTGCCGTCATATACCTTGTCGTTACCGGTAAAGCCCAGGGTCAGGACGCGCTGCGCGATGGTGGCGCTGGTGGCGCCGGTGGTCGAGGACAGCACGTAGTTGGCAGCGTCGGTGCCGGACAGGCTGGCGTTCTGTACCGTCACGGCCTTGTTGATGCCGGCGTTCTTGTCGGCAAAGGCGCCGGTAGCCGTTGCGGTCAGCACGTCTCCGGCAACACGGTTGTCAGTCATGCCGACTGCGGCGGCAGTGGTGCCGTCGTAGGTCTTGCCGTTTGCCGTGAAGCCCAGCGCCAGCGCGCGCTGCGCGATGGTGGCGCTGGTGGCGCCAGTGGTCGAGGACAGTACATAGTTGGCGGCGTCGGTCCCGGACAGGCTGGCGTTTTGCACCGTTACGGCCTTGTTGACGCCGGCGTTCTTGTCGGCAAAGGCGCCGGTAGCCGTTGCGGTCAGCACGTCTCCGGCAACACGGTTGTCAGTCACGCCGACGGTGGCGGCAGTGGTGCCGTCATAGGTCTTGCCCGCTGCCGCGAAGCCCAGCGCCAGCGCGCGCTGCGCGATGGTGGCGCTGGTGGCGCCGGTGGTCGAGGACAGCACGTAGTTGGCGGCGTCGGCGCCAGAGATGCTGGCGTTTTGCACCGTCACGGTCTTGTTGATGCCGGCGTTCTTGTCGGCAAAGGCGCCGGTAGCCGTTGCGGTCAGCACGTCTCCGGCAACACGGTTGTCAGTCACGCCGACCGTGGCGGCAGTGGTGCCGTCATAAGTCTTGCCGTTTGCCGTGAAGCCCAGCGCCAG
>NZ_JAVDVB010000011.1:0-120097 GCF_031456625.1 Duganella sp. 3397 | reverse complement strand
CTTCCCATCCCGAACAGGACCGTGAAACGACTTTGCGCCGATGATAGTGCTGCAACCAGTGTGAAAGTAGGTTATCGTCAGGCTAGTTATATAGAAAAAGCCCCAACCAGTGATCTGGTTGGGGCTTTTTTGCGTTTGCCACCTACTTGAATTGGATTCCCGCCTGAGCGGGAATAACGACGCTGTCGAATTAAATGGATTAGAAGTGGTACGCGGCCTTCAGTTCCAGGAAGTTCGCGCCGCCATTCGGGCGCTTGATGCTGGCGTTGGAGAAGTGTTGCAGCTTGAGGGCGACTTCCCAGTTGTTTTGCATGACGTAACCGATGCCGATGTGGTCGCCGAACTGGAAGGCGGTCGACAATTCCCGGCTGTCGTTCTTGTACAGGCTGGACAAGAGGTGAACGCCGATGCCGGCTTCGTAGTAAATCCCCTTCTTGTTGTCATTCTGGAAGCGGAACACCGGGGTGAAACCCACGTCCCACAGGCCTTTTTCCAGGCCCGGCACGTTGCGGTACTGGTTTTGGCGCCAGTAGCCGACGCTGCCTTCCCAGTAGCCACTCAGGTGGGTACCGTTCGACTGGAACCATTGTTTTTCCCAATCATTGGCCGCGCTCAGGCGCACCATGCGCTGCTTCGGCCCGGAGCCGTAGTCGACCGAAACCGAGTCGATCAATTTATCCTGGGCCATAGCTGCCTGGCTCATCATGAGGGCGGCCACTGCCGCCATTAGTGTCTTCGCGAACATAGTATCCTTGTGTTTATACCGACTTGATCTGTGCTGTATGCTGGGTTGATACGGCTGGCAGGATTGTACCGGGGTTCCGGATTTTCTTCCGGCGCACCGTTGTTTTGATTATCTTCAGGAGCAGGATTGTCTATGCGTATCGCATTTCTCGGTATTGGCTTGATGGGAGACCCCATGGTTCGGCGCCTGCTGGCGGCCGGCCACGCGGTCACGGTCTGGAATCGCACTCACGCCAAGGCACAGGCGCTCGCTGATGCCGGCGCGCAGCCGGTGGCCCAGCTGGCCGATGCAGTGCGCGACGCCGGCATCGTCATCTCGATGCTCGAAGCCGGGCCGGTCGTGGCGCAAGTCATGCATGACGCCTTGCCGTCGCTGGCGCCCAACGCCTTGTGGGTAGACATGAGCTCGACACAGCAGGCCGAGGCGCAGGCATTTCATACATTGTTGCAAGGGCAGGGCAACCGGTTTGTCGATGCGCCGGTGTCCGGCGGCGTGGGCGGTGCGGCGGCTGGTACGCTGGCCATCATGGCTGGTGGCGATGTCGATGATTACGCCGAGGTTGCGCCGGTGTTGGAGGCGATGGGGCGACCTACCCTGGTGGGGCCGGCTGGTAGCGGCCAAGTGGCCAAGCTGTGCAACCAGCTGATCGTCGGTGCGACCATCAACATCGTGGCCGAGGCCATGTTGCTGGCCCAGGCGGCTGGCGCCGACCCGGCAGCGATGCGCGCGGCCATACGCGGCGGCTTTGCCGAGAGCAAAATTCTCGACGTCCATGGCCAGCGCATGTTGGAGCGTAATTTTGTTGCCGGCGGTAAGGTGGCAACGCAAGTCAAGGACCAGCGCAACATCCTCGCGGCGGCAGCGGCTGCCGGGGTGGTGTTGCCGGTGACGGCGCTGGTGACCGAGCGGTTCGAGGCATTGGTGGAAGCAATGCCGCAGGCGGACCACTCGGCGGCGTTAGTCGGGCTTGAAGAGTTGAACCCGGGAATACGGGTGGGGAGTGGGCCAGATCGAGTTTGAGTCGTTGGCTGCCTGGAGAAATTGGAATCTCGCCTGCGCGGGAATGACGACTCAAAAGCTGGCGGCTGGCGGTCACGCCGTCATTCCGCCTCGGCGGACCGCCTCGATGGCGGCAATCTGATCTAGTTCGGCAGCGGCAAACTCTTCTCCACCATCCGCACCCAGAAACTCGCCCCGATCGGCAACAGGTTGTCGTTGAAATCGTAGCTGCCGTTGTGCAGCACGCAGGGGCCCAGGCCGTGGCCGCCATCGCGGTGGTCGCCTTCGCCGTTGCCGATGAACATGTAGCAGCCAGGCTTGGCCTGCAGGAAGTAGGCGAAATCTTCCGCGCCCATGGTCGGCTCCACCTGGTCGTCCACCCGGTCGGCGCCCAGCACTTCTTTCATCACTTCCACCGCGAAACGGGTTTCGGCCGGGTGGTTGACCAGCGGGGGATAGTTGCGGCGAAAGCGGAATTCGGCTTCGGCGCCAAACGCTGCGGCCGTGTGGCGGGCGATTTCCTCCATGCGCTGTTCTATCAGGTCGAGCACCGGCCAGGTAAAGGTGCGCACCGTGCCCACCATCTTGGCGTCGTCCGGAATCACGTTGGTGGCGCTGCCGGCGTGGATTTGCGTGATCGACAGCACGGCCGTGTCGAGCGGACTTTTCTGGCGGCTGATGATGGTCTGCCAGCTTTGCGCGATCTGCACCGCCACCATCACCGGATCGACACCCTTGTGCGGTTGCGCGGCGTGAGCGCCCTTGCCCTTGATGGTCAAGTAGAACTCGTTACTGGACGCCATCATCGGGCCCTCCACCACGCTCATGTGGCCGGCCGGAATGCCGGGCCAGTTGTGCATGCCGTAGATCGCATCCATCGGGCATTGGTCGAACAGGCCGTCCTCGATCATGCGCTTGGCGCCGGCCCCACCTTCTTCGGCGGGCTGGAACACCAGGTACACGGTGCCGTCGAAGTTGCGGTGCTCGGCCAAGTGTTTGGCGGCGCCCAGCAGCATGGCGGTGTGGCCGTCGTGGCCGCAGGCGTGCATTTTGCCCGGGTGGCGCGAGGCATGGTCGAATGTGTTGATTTCCTGCATGGGCAGCGCGTCCATGTCGGCGCGCAGGCCGATCGAACGCCCGGACGTGCCGTTCTTGATGATGCCGACCACGCCGGTCACGCCCAGGCCGCGGATCACGGGGATGCCCCACTGCGTGAGCTTGTCGGCAATCAGGTCGGACGTGCGCTGCTCTTCGTAGCAGAGTTCTGGATGGGCATGCAGGTCGCGGCGGATCTGCTGTATTTCGGATTGAAACGCAATGATGGGATCAACTAGTTTCATCTGCTTCTCCATATGGGGTGTCGCTTGCCTTGTGAGTAGCGAGAAAGACCATTGTAGCCCGTGTGCGCAAACTTTATCCAGAGCGGACTCAAGCCGGCATGGGATGGCCGCTAATCGTTTACCATATTGTTTTTACGCATCCCGCCTTTTGGATCCAGACATGACAAGCACACAAGTTCGGGCGGCGTGCCCGCTCGACTGCCCCGACACCTGCGCCCTGCTGGTGACCGTGGAAGACGGCGTGGCCACCGCCGTCAAGGGCGACCCCGACCACCCGACCACGGCCGGCGTGCTGTGCACCAAGGTCGCCCGCTACACCGAGCGCACCTACCACGACGAGCGCCTGTTGTACCCGCTGCGCCGCGTCGGTGCGAAAGGCGAGGGCAAGTTCGAACGCATCAGCTGGGACGAGGCGCTGCGCACCATTGCCGAGCGCCTGGCGCCGATTGCCGCGCGCGACCCGGAAGCGATCCTGCCGTACAGCTACTGCGGCACCATGGGTTTGATCCAGGGCGAGTCGATGTCGTCGCGCTTTTTCAACCAGCTGGGTGCCTCGCTGCTGGACCGCACCGTCTGCGCCAGCGCCGGCGCCACCGGTTACAAGTACACGATCGGCGCGTCGGTCGGCACCGACATGGAGCAGTTTCAAAATGCCAAGCTGATCATCATCTGGGGCGGCAATCCGATTGCGTCCAACCTGCATTTCTGGACCCGCGCCCAGGAAGCCAAGCGCCACGGCGCCAAGCTGGTTGCCATCGACCCGTACCGCTCGCTCACGGCCGAGAAATGCCACCAGCACATCGCGCTGCTGCCCGGCACCGACGCCGCGCTGGCGCTGGGACTGATGCACGTGCTGATCGCCGAAGACCTGCTCGACCACGACTACATCGCCGACTACACGCTCGGCTTCGACCAGCTCAAGGCACGCGCGGCCGAGTGGACGCCCGAACGCACTGCCGCCACCTGCGGCATCAGCGCCGACGAAGTGATTGGGCTGGCGCGGCTGTACGGCCAGACCGCCAAGGCCGGCCTGCCGGTGGCGATCCGCACCAACTACGGGGTGCAGCGCGTGCGCGGCGGCGGCATGGCGGTGCGCAATATCGCCTGCCTGCCGGCGCTGGTCGGCGCCTGGCGCCATGCGGCAGGCGGGGTGCAACTATCGTCGAGCGGTTCGTTCCCGACCAACAAGCCAGCGCTGCAACGGCCCGACTTGCTGAAAAAAACGCCGCGCACCATCAACATGACCACCATCGGCGACGACCTGCTGCGACCCGGCTCGGCCACGTTCGGCCCGCAGGTGGAGGCGGTGATCGTGTACAACTCGAACCCGGTGGCGATCGCGCCCGACTCATCGAAAGTGGCGGCCGGTTTCGCCCGTGAAGACCTGTTTACGGTCGTGCTCGAGCAGTTCCAGACCGACACCGCCGACTACGCCGACATCGTGCTGCCGGCCACGACCCAGCTCGAGCACATCGACGCTCACACGTCGTACGGCCACCTGTACATGATGGCCAACAACGCCGCCATTGCGCCGCTGGGCGAGTCCAAGCCCAACACGGAAATTTTCCGCCTGCTGGCGCGCGCGATGGGCTTTACCGATCCATGCTTTGCCGAGACCGACGACCAGCTGGCCGCGCAGGCGTTCAAAACCGGCGACACGCGCGCCATGCATTTCGACTGGGAATCGCTGAAACAACAAGGCTGGCAAAAGCTCAACATGCCCGAGGCGCCGTTCGCCCACGGCGGCTTTTTCACCCCGTCGGGCAAGTGCGAGTTTTATTCGGCCCAGATGGCGCGCGATGGTCTCGATCCGTTGCCGACATACCTCGAACCGTATGAATCTGTTGCAAGCAACCCTCAACTTGCACAGCGCTATCCACTGGCGATGATTTCTCCGCCGGCACGCAATTTCCTCAACTCGACGTTCGTCAACGTCAAGAGTTTGCGCGCCGCCGAGGCCGAACCGCACCTCGATCTCCATCCATCGGATGCTGCCGCGCGCGGTGTCGCCCATGGGGAAATGGTCAGAATTTTCAATGATCGCGGCTCGTTCGAGGCGCGTGCGCGCGTGACCGACAAGGCCCGTGTCGGGCTGGTGGTCGGCTTATCAGTGTGGTGGAAAAAGCTTGCCAGCGACGGCAAGAATGCCAATGAAGTCACCAGCCAGAGGCTCACCGACATGGGCCGCGCACCGACGTTTTACGATACACTCGTACAGGTTGAAAGAGTTAGTGCTTGAAGGTAATGTATGCGCAAATTTGCCCGCCGAGTTCTTCGCACCAGGTACTGGCTGGTGACGGCGTGCACGCTGGCGATGCTGGCCGGCTGCGCGCAATTCAAGTATTACATGCAGGCAGCGCAAGGACAATACTCGCTGTGGTCGGACGCCCGTCCGATCGATGACTGGCTCGGCGACCCCGCCACCGATCCGCAGCTCAAGGCCCGGCTCGAAAAAGCGCTGCTGATCCGCCGCTTCGCGGTGCAGGAACTGAACCTGCCCAACAACGCCAGCTATAAAAACTACGCCGCGCTGTCGCGCCCGTTCGTACTGTGGAACGTGGTGGCCACGCCCGAGCTGTCGCTGCGGCCGATCCAGTGGTGCTTCCCGATTGCCGGCTGCGTCAGCTACCGCGGCTACTACAGCAAGGGCGACGCCAACGCCTATGCCGACGAGCTGCGCGCCGAAGGCAACGACGTGCAGGTGGGCGGCGTGCCGGCGTACTCCACGCTGGGCTGGTTCAGCGACCCGCTGCTGTCGACCTTCATCAATTACTCGGACGCCGAACTGGCGCGCATGGTGTTCCACGAGCTGGCGCACCAGGTGGTGTACGTGGCGGGCGACACCCAGTTCAACGAGAGCTTCGCCACGGCGGTGGAAGAGGCCGGCGTACAGCGCTGGCTCGAACTCTACGGCACCGACGAGATGCGCCTGGCCTACGCACGCTACAACGGCCGCCGCGCCGAGTTTCTGGCGCTGCTGGTGCGCCACCGGCAAATGCTGGCCGATAACTATGCCAGCAAGACCAGCATGCGCCACCGCCGCGCCGAGAAGGCGCGCATCTTCGCCCACCTCCAGTCCGACTATCTAAAACTCAAGGAAAGCTGGGGCGGCTACGCCGGTTACGACCGCTGGTTTGCCGAACCGCTGACCAATGCCCACTTGACCGCAGTAGGCGCTTACCATGATTACCTGCCGGCATTTAGAAGCTTGTTCAAGCAAGAAAGAACGTTCGTGCGATTTTATGGTGCAGTGCAAAAATTGGCTACGCTTGATTTTGCTCAACGACAGCAGCGCCTCGATCAACTCGCGCGCACCGCAACAGCCGATACCGTCCCCGCAGCGACCGGACAAACTACCGGGTCCGGCATGTTGTAAGGCGGGCCGGATATCGACGCGATGCTGCTATGCAGCATGATTTCACCCTCTTGACGCGTTAGAAGCGACGTTCTAATTATGTTTAAATGCGCTTGCGTCCGCGTCAACTGACCGATAGCATCGCGTTATCAGCAGGCTCGAACAGTGCGCGCAGACGACACTCGACTCCTGAACCGGCACTGTGCGCCGGCCCACAACGATAACGAGACAAGAGGCGCAGGCATGGAAAAAATCTGGTTGAAGTCCTATCCCCCCGGCATGCCGGCCGAGATAGACACGGCACAGTACGGTTCCCTGGTGCAGTTGCTGGAAGAGTCGTTCCGCAAGTACGCAGACCGCAATGCCTACGTCTGCATGGACAAGTACCTCACCTACGCCGAACTCGACAATTATTCCAGGCGCCTGGGCGCCTGGCTGCAAAGCCGGGGCATGAAGCAGGGCGCACGGGTCGGCATCATGATGCCGAACGTGCTGCAGTACCCGGTCGCGATCGCCGCCATCCTGCGCGCCGGCTACACCGTCGTCAACATCAACCCGCTGTACACGCCGCGCGAGCTCGAGCACCAGCTCAACGACTCCGGCTGCAGCGCCATCGTCATCCTCGAAAACTTCGCGCACACGCTCGAGCAGGTGCTGCCGCGCACCCAGGTCAAGCACGTGGTCGTCGCCACCATGGGCGAGTTGCTGGGCTTTGCCAAGGGCCTGCTGGTCAACTTTGTGGTGCGCAACGTCAAGCACCTGGTGCCGGCGTACTCGCTGCCCAACGCGGTGCGCTTCAAGTCGGCGCTGTCGCACGGCGCCGGCATGAAACTGACGCCAGTCGACATCAAGCCCGCCGACCCCGCCTTCCTGCAATACACGGGCGGCACCACTGGCGTGGCCAAGGGCGCCGTGCTGACGCACCAGAACGTGATCGCCAACATGCTGCAGATCGAAATGTGGTCGGAGCCGGCCGTGGGGGTGGTCGAAGGCCAGCCGGTGATGGTGGCGGCGCTGCCGCTGTATCACATCTTCGCGCTGACCGTGTGCGCCATGTGGGGCATGCGCAGCGGCATGCTCAACCTCTTGATTCCGAACCCGCGCGACATCGGCGGCTTCATCAAGGAGCTGGGCAAGTACCGCTTCAATATGCTGCCGGCGGTAAACACCCTGTACAACGGCCTGCTCAACCATCCCGACTTCGGCAAGCTCGATTTCTCCGGCTTGAAGCTCAGCTTTGGCGGCGGCATGGCGGTGCAGCAGGTGGTGGCCGAGCGCTGGTTCAAGGCCACCGGCTCGCCGATCATCGAGGGCTACGGCCTGTCCGAAACCGCGCCGGTCGCCACCTGCAACCGCGGCGATGCGACCGCTTTCAGCGGCACCATCGGCCTGCCGGTTCCGTCCACCGACATCGCCATCCTCGACGACGACGGCAACCAAGTGCCGTTGGGCCAGCCAGGTGAAATCGCCATCCGTGGCCCGCAAGTGATGGCCGGCTACTGGAACCGCCCGGACGAAACGGCGAAGGTGATGACCGCCGACGGCTACTTCAAGTCGGGCGACATCGGCATCATGAACGAAGGCGGCTACGTGAAAATCGTCGACCGCAAGAAGGACATGATCCTGGTCTCCGGTTTCAACGTCTATCCGAACGAACTGGAAGAAGTGATCGCCGCCCATCCAGGCGTACTCGAGTGCGCTTGCGTGGGCGTGCCGGACGAGCACTCGGGCGAGGCCGTCAAAGTGTTCGTGGTGCGCAAGGACCCGAACCTCACGGCCGAGACCCTGATGGCGTATTGCAAGCAAAACCTGACCGGCTACAAGAAGCCGAAATACATCGAATTCCGGGATGAGCTGCCGAAAACCAATGTCGGCAAGATCTTGCGGCGCATGTTGCGCGACGAAGACACCCCACCACAGAAAAAAACGAACGAGAAGGCTGTATAACGATGGAAAAAATCTGGCTCAAGTCCTACCCGGAGGGCGTCTCGGCGGAAATCGACAGCACCCAATTCCGCTCGATCACGCACTTGCTGGAAGAAGCCTTCCGCAAGTACGCCGACCGCAACGCCTACGTGTGCATGGACAAGTTCCTCACCTACCGCGAGCTCGACCAGCTGTCGCAACAGATGGGCGCCTGGCTGCAAAGCCTGGGCCTGTCGCCCGGCGCGCGGGTGGCGATCATGATGCCGAACGTGTTGCAGTACCCGGTGGCGATGGCAGCCATTCTGCGCGCCGGCTACACCGTGGTCAACGTCAACCCGCTGTACACGCCGCGCGAGCTGCAGCACCAGCTGATCGACTCCGGTTCCGAAGCCATCATCGTGCTGGAAAACTTTGCTGTCACCTTGCAACAGGTGATTGCCAACACCAGCGTCAAGCACGTGGTGGTGGCCACCATGGGCGACATGCTGGGCTTCTTGAAAGGCGCGATCGTCAACCTGGTGGTGCGCAAGGTCAAGAAAATGGTGCCCGCGTACTCGCTGCCCGGTGCGATCTCGTACAAGAAAATGATGGCGGGCGCCGCCGGCATGACCTTGAAGCCGGTCAAGCAGGGCCATGACGACATTGCCTTCCTGCAATACACGGGCGGCACCACGGGTGTCTCGAAGGGCGCCGTGCTGCTGCACCGGAATATCATCGCCAACGTGCTGCAAAACGAGGCGTGGCTGCAGTTCAAGCATTCGGAGGAACAGCTGGTGTTCGTGGCGGCGCTGCCGCTGTACCACATCTATTCGCTCACCGTCAGCGCCTTCATGGGCATGCGCATGGGCGGCCTCACCCTCTTGATTCCGAACCCGCGCGACATTCCCGGCTTCGTCAAGGAACTGGCCAAGTACCGCGTGGCGGTGCTGCCAGCAGTCAATACCCTGTACAACGCGCTGCTCAACAATGCCGATTTTGCCAAGCTCGATTTCTCCAGCTACTCGGTGTGCAACGGCGGCGGCATGGCGGTGCAAAAGGCCGTGGCCGACAAGTGGCTCAAGGTGACCGGCACGCCGATCATCGAAGGCTACGGCCTGTCCGAAACCTCGCCGGTGGCCACCGCCAACCGGGTGGACATCAAGGAATTCACCGGCACCATCGGCCTGCCGATTCCATCGACCGAAGTGATCATCATCGACGACGACGGCCGCGAAGTACCGCTGGGGCAGACCGGAGAAATCGCCATCCGTGGCCCGCAGGTGATGGCCGGCTACTGGAATCGCGCCGACGAAACCGCCAAGACCATGACCGCCGACGGCTACTTCAAGACCGGCGACATCGGCATCATGGACGAGCGCGGCTACACCCGTATCGTCGATCGCAAGAAGGACATGATCATCGTCTCGGGCTTCAATGTGTACCCGAACGAAGTGGAAGGCGTGGTGGCCGGCCACCCGGGCGTGCTGGAAGTGGCGTGCATCGGCGTGCCGGACAAGAATTCGGGCGAGGCCGTCAAACTGTTCGTGGTGCGCAAGGATCCGAACCTGACGGCCGAGCAGTTGCTGGACTTCTGCAAGCACGAGCTGACCGCGTACAAAAAGCCGAAGTTCATCGAGTTCCGCGATGAGCTGCCGAAGACCAACGTGGGCAAGATTTTGCGGCGGCAGTTGCGGGATGAGAAGACTGCGGCTTAAGGAAACAGTTCAGTCTCTTATACGCGCTATGGATCCCCGCGTACGCGAGGATGACGGCTTTACAGCCGCTGGATGTGGATGCGTCATCCCCGCGCAGGCGGGGATCCAATTCAAGCCTTCACCACCCCGGCCCGGCCATTGCGCACCACGAAGCTGGCCGCAGTCGCGATGCCACTCCCCGCATCGTGCACATCGGCCAGCGCCTGGAAGTGCGCGGTGGTTGTCTGCGGCGTCACGTCCAGCAGCATGAACCCGCGCTGATCGCTCTTGCCATACTTGATCCCCGGATTGATCGCCACGAACTCCTCGGTACGCTTTTGCGGCCGTGACGGCGACGTGATCGACGTGCCGCAAAACTCGCTGGCCAGCACCTGGTTGCTCTTCGATGCGGCGCGGGTGGGATAGCGGCTGATCTCGGCCGCAAAAAAGCTGTGGACGTCGCCCGACAGCACGAGCGGGTTGCTGGCGCCGCTGGTGCGCAGCGACTCGAGCAGCCGTTCACGTGCCCTTGGATAGCCATCCCAGCCATCGGTCCAGATCCGCACGTCCGCTTCCTGCTTGAACGGCAGCTGGCTGTTCTGCGCCATCAGGGTTTGCTGCGCCAGGATGTTCCAGCGCGCGGGCGACGACGCCAGCCCATCGTCGAGCCAGCGCTGCTGGACGTCGCCGAGCATGGTGCGCCTGGCATCACCCAGCGCCGCGCAGTCGCGCCGGATCACCGAGGTGGAGCCACCGCGCCCCCTGGGTGGGCAGGCGTGCCAGGCGCGGTACTGGCGGTCGTCGAGCACGTGGAAGCGCGCCAGCCGCCCCCAGTCGTAGCGCTGGTAGATGCGCATATTGGCAAAGTCGCCGGGCTTGGGCACCGACAGGCGCAGCGGCATGTGTTCGTAGAAGGCCTGGTAGGCCGCTGCGCGGCGCAGCACGAATTCGGGGTTGAGTCGTTCGTCGCGGTCGGCCGCGTAGTCGTTGGCCACCTCGTGGTCGTCCCAGGTGACGATCCACGGCGCCGCGTGGTGGGCAGCCTGCAGGTGGGCGTCGCTCTTGTACTGGGCGTAGCGGTTGCGGTAGTCGGCCAGCGTGAACGATTCCGAGACGCGCACGGCGCGCGTGGGATGCCGGAGCTGGTACGGGCCCCATTCGTAGATGTAGTCGCCGAGGAAGGCCACCAGGTCGGGTGCGGCGGCGGCAATGTGGCGGTGGGCGGCGTAGGTGCCGAACTCCCAGTGCTGGCACGAAGCCACGGCCAGCTTCAGGCGCTCGGGCATGCTGGCCGCTGCCGGCGCGGTGCGGGTGCGGCCGACGGGGCTGACCGCATCGCCGAGGATGAAACGGTAGAAGTACCAGCGCCCGGGCGCCAGGTTGGTCACATCGACGTGCACGCTGTGGGCCAGCGCCGGCGTGGCGCTGGCCGTGCCCTTGGCCACGAGGCGGCTGAAGTGTTCATCGTCGGCCACCTCCCAGCGCACCGGCAGCGCCACGGCGGGCATGGCGGCTGCATTCAATGGATCATGGAGGATGCGGGTCCAGATCACGACCGCATCGGGCAGGGGCGAGCCGGAGGCCACGCCCAGGCTGAACGGGTAGGCGCCCTGGCTGGCGCTGGCGGGGATGGCGGTGCGTGTTGCTGCCTCGCTGCTGCCAGTGCCGCTGCGGGTGTCGTGGCATGCTGCCAGCGTGGCCAGCCCGGCCAGGTGGCCGGCGGTGGCCAGGAAGATACGGCGCTGGCTATCCATGGCGCGGCTGATCCACGGTGATGCCCGGGCAGGTCATCCGGCGGCTATCCACGGCGGCGCGTCAGGCGCGTCATCCCGCTTGCCCCGGCAACGCGTGGATCAGCGTCTCGATCGGCGGCACCTTGCGCGGCTTGCGGTCGGAGTCGGTGGCCACGTAGGTGAGCACGGCCTCGGTCACCTTGACGGTATCGGCCTGCAGGCGGTTGCGCTCCGCGTACACCTCGACGTTGACGGTAATGGACGTATTGCCAACCTTGACGATATCGGCATAAAACGACAGCAGGTCGCCGACGAACACGGGATTCTTGAACACGAACGAGTTGACCGCGATGGTCGCCACGCGGCCGTTGGCGCGGCGGGTGGCCGGCAGCGAACCGGCGATATCGACCTGCGCCATGATCCAGCCGCCGAACACGTCGCCATAGACATTGGCGTCGGACGGGGAGGGCATCATGCGCAGTTCCGGCATTTTCCCAGCGGGCAGGCCCCGGTTGATGGTGGTGATGGCAAGCGGGGTTTTTTCTGGGGTGGTCATCGTGAAATCTCGGCAAGGGCTACAATGTCCAAGATTGAACCATAAAAAGCCCAGCGCTGCCCACCCCTCCCGACCTTGCCCCTATGCGCCGTTACCCGAATTCGCCAGCCGACCCCAGTGTCCAGCCAGCTCCCCGTACCCGTACCGACCTCGCCACCCTGAAAACCCTGCTGCCCTACCTGTGGGTGTACAAGTGGCGCGTGCTGCTGGCGCTGGGCTGCCTGGTCGGCGCCAAGCTGGCCAACGTGGGCGTGCCGATCGTCATGAAGCGCCTGATCGACTCGCTCACCATCACCCCGCAGCACCCGCAGGCGCTCTTGGTGCTGCCGGTGGCGGCGCTGGTGGTGTATGGCTTGCTGCGCCTGTCCACCACCGTGTTTACCGAACTGCGCGAGTTCCTGTTCGCGCGGGTAACCCAGCGCGCGGTGCGCACCATCGCGCTGCAAGTGTTCCGCCATTTGCACGCGCTGTCGCTGCGCTTCCATTTGAATCGCCAGACCGGCGGCATGACGCGCGATATCGAGCGTGGCACCCGCGCGGTCGGCTCGCTGATCTCCTACACACTGTTCAACATCCTGCCCACGCTGGTCGAGATCACGCTGGTGCTGGGCTACCTGGTGCTGCATTACGATATCTGGTTCAGCGTGATCACGCTGGTGGCGCTGGTGTCGTACATCACCTTCACGGTCACGGTGACCAACTGGCGCACGCACTTCCGCCGCACCATGAACGACCTCGATTCCAGGGCCAATACCAAGGCGATCGACTCGCTGATCAACTACGAGACCGTCAAGTACTTCGGCAACGAGGACTACGAGGCGAAACGCTACGACGAAGGTCTGCAGAACTACGAGTCGGCGGCGGTCAAGTCGCAAACCTCGCTGTCGGTATTGAACACCGGGCAGTCCTTGATCATCGCGGTGGCGGTCACGCTGATCCTGTGGCGCGCCACCGTGGGCGTGATTGCCGGCACCATGACCCTGGGCGACCTGGTGCTGGTGAACTCGTTCATGATCCAGCTGTACATACCGCTGAACTTCCTCGGCGTGATCTACCGCGAGATCAAGCAAAGCCTGGCCGACATGGAAAAGCTGTTCTCGCTGCTGGACCAGAACCGCGAAATTGCCGATGCCAAGGACGCGCAGCCGCTGGCGACCACCGGCGCGGAAGTGCGCTTCAACCACGTCGATTTCAGCTACGAGGCCAAGCGGCAAATCCTGTTCGACGTCGATTTCACGATTGCCCCCGGCACCACCACCGCGGTAGTGGGCCACAGCGGTTCGGGCAAGTCGACGTTATCGCGCCTGCTGTTCCGCTTCTATGAAGTCAACACCGGCAGCATCTCGATCGACGGCCAGGATTTGCGGTCACTGACGCAGGATTCGGTGCGCCACGCGATCGGCATCGTGCCGCAGGATACGGTGCTGTTCAACGACACCATCGAATACAACATCGCCTACGGCAAGCCGGGCGCCACGCATGACGACATCGTGGCCGCTGCCCGCGCGGCGTCGATCCACGAGTTCGTGGCAAGCCTACCGGACGGCTACGCCACCATGGTCGGTGAGCGTGGCCTGAAACTGTCGGGCGGTGAAAAGCAGCGCGTGGCGATTGCCCGCACCCTGCTCAAGAACCCGGCGATCCTGATCTTCGACGAAGCCACGTCGGCGCTCGACTCCAAGGCCGAGCAGGCGATCCAGGCGCAGTTGAAAGAGATCGCCAGGAGCCGCACCACGCTGGTCATCGCGCACCGCCTGTCCACGGTGGCCGACGCCCAGCAGATCCTGGTGCTCGACCACGGCCGCATCGTCGAGCGTGGCACCCACCAGGCGCTGCTGGCGGCCGATGGCCTGTACGCCCAGATGTGGCAGCGCCAGCAGGCGAGGCAGGACGAGGAAGTCGCGCCACAATGAAAAAAGCCCGTTCAGTCGCCTGAACGGGCTTTGTCACTTCACGGCGCCGACTTCTATCAGGCAGCGTCCTTGATCATTTCTTCGTCGCCGGGATGGGCCAGTTCACCCTCCCACTTGGCAACCACCGCAGCAGCGACGCCGTTACCGACGACGTTGGTGGCCGAACGCGCCATGTCCAGGAAGTGGTCGATACCGAGCAGCAGCAGCAGGCCCGCCTCCGGGATATTGAACTGGCTCAGGGTGGCGGCAATCACCACCAGCGAAGCGCGCGGCACGCCCGCGATACCCTTGGAGGTGACCATCAGTACGGCCATCATGGTGATCTGCTCGGCCAGCGTCATCTCGATGCCGTAGGCCTGGGCGATGAACACGGTGGCGAAGGTGCAGTACATCATCGAGCCGTCGAGGTTGAACGAGTAGCCGATCGGCAGCACGAACGAGGCGATACGGTTACGCACGCCGAAACGCTCGAGGCCTTCCAGCGTTTTCGGATACGCCGCTTCGCTCGAGGCGGTGGAGAAGGCCAGCAGGGCCGGGCCGCGCAGCTCGGCCATCAAGGCGAACACGCGCTTTTTCAGGAACAGGAAGCCGGCAAACATCAGCAAGCCCCACAGGATCATGATGCCCAGGTAGAACTCGGCCATGAACACGCCGTAGGTGGACAGCACACCGAGGCCGCTCTTGGCGATGGTGCCGGCAACGGCTGCGAACACCGCGACCGGCGCGAACGCCATCACGTAACCGGTGACCTTGAGCATGATGTGGGCCAGGCCGTCGAGCGCGTCGATCAGGGCCTTGGCTTTTTCGCCGATGGCAGCTGCGGCGATACCGAAGAACAGCGAGAACACGACGATCTGCAGGATTTCGTTCTTGGCCATGCCATCGACGATGGACGCCGGTACCAGGTGGGTGACGAAGTCTTTGAGCGACAGCGACGACGCCACGATGCCGGTGTTGGACGCGGCGGTGGACATATGGCCGAGCAGCGCGTCACCAGGACGGAACAGGTTGACCAGCACCAGGCCCAGGCTCAGCGACATGACCGAAGCGAGGAAGAACCAGCCCATGGTTTTCAGGCCGATACGGCCCACTTCGCTGGCATCACCCATGCGGGCAATGCCGACCACCAGGGTGGCAAATACCAGCGGCGCGATGATCATCTTGATCAGGCGCAGGAACACGGTGGTCAACAGGGACATCGAATCAACGAAACCGGTGGGCGTGGCCACGTTGGCGTTGACGAAATAGCCGGTAATAATGCCTAGCACCAGGGCAGCCAGGATGTAGGTGGTCAATCGGCTTTTTTTCTGCATGTTCTAGCTTCCCTGTGATAGTGTCTCTTTGGACGTTGCTTGCCGCAGAGAGGTTCTGCGCCAGCGCAATCTGGTTCAAAATAAAGTCATTGCCTCCAGGTGCGGAGGTATGATCCGGTCAATGTCAGCCTTGTGGGTTGATGAAACATTGAGCAACGTTGAGCAAGTGACGCAGTATCCTTGGGGCCAAGGTCACTGTCAAGCTTGCGTGGACGCCATTCCACACCGATTCTTTCCCGCGCTCCCGTGGCGACAAAAATATGATAGCGATCAGCAATCTCAGCAAATGGTATGGCCAGTTCCAGGTCCTCGCCGACTGCACCACCAACGTTGCCAAGGGCGACGTCATGGTGATCTGCGGCCCGTCCGGTTCGGGCAAATCGACGTTGATCAAGACCGTCAACGGCCTCGAGCCATTTCAGCAGGGCAATATCACGGTGGACGGTATTTCCGTGGGCGACCCGCGCACCGACCTGCCCAAGCTGCGGGCACGGATCGGCATGGTATTCCAGAACTTCGAACTGTTTCCCCACTTATCGGTACGGCAGAACCTGAACCTGGGCCAGGTCCAGGTACTGGGTCGCAGCGAGGAGGAGGCTACTGCGCGCGGCTTGCTGTACCTGGACCGGGTGGGCTTGCTGTCGCAGCAGGACAAGTTTCCCAACCAGCTCTCCGGCGGCCAGCAGCAGCGGGTGGCGATTGCCCGCGCGCTGTCGATGGACCCGATCGCCATGCTGTTCGATGAACCGACGTCGGCGCTCGATCCGGAAATGATCAACGAAGTGCTCGACGTGATGGTGGGGCTGGCGCAGGAAGGCATGACCATGATGGTGGTCACCCACGAGATGGGCTTTGCGCGCAAGGTGGCCAACCGCGTGGTGTTCATGGACCAGGGCAGGATTCTCGAGGATTGCGCCAAGGAAGAGTTTTTCGGTGCGCCGCGTTCCGAGCGCGCACGGGAGTTTTTAGCGCGTATTATTCATTAGGTAGTGAGGCGGCCCGGTGGCAGCGGTGCAAAAACACCTGAACAAGAGCGGCCTGAAGGTGGTCACCAACCCGGTCACCGCCGCCAACCGCATCCCGCTCATGGCCAACGGCACCATCGACCTCGAGTGCGGCTCCACCACCAACAACGCCGAGCGGCAAAAGCAGGTGGCGTTCGCGCCCACCATGTTCGTGATTGCCAACCGGCTGCTGACCAAGAAGTCTTCCAACATCGGTTCGCTGGCTGACTTGAAAGGCAAAACCCTGGTGGCCACGGCCGGCACCACCACCCACAAGCAGATGACCATGCTTAACGCCGAGCGCAAGCTGGGCATGAAAATCCTGGTCGGCAAGGACCATCCCGAATCGTTCCTGATGCTGGAAACCGGCCGCGCCGTGGCCGAGGCCAACGACGACATCCTGCTGGCCGGCCAGGTCGCCACCGCGCGCAACCCGGACCAATACGTGATCGGCAGCGAGGCGCTGTCGGTCGAACCGTACGGCATCATGCTCAGGCGTGGCGACCCGCAATTCAAGGCCGTGATCGATGCCGCGCTCACCGACCTGTACCGGTCCGACCAATTTGCCAAAATCTATGCCAAGTGGTTCACCAGTTCTATCCCGCCGCGCGGCATCAACCTCAAGTTCCCGATGTCGCCCCAACTGAAGGCTGCCATCGCCAAGCCGACCGACTCACCGGACCCGGCCGCCTATACGGTGAAGTAACCCTCGCACGCGCCGGGCTGCCGCCATGGACTACCACTGGAACTGGGCCATCTTCGGCGAGCTATCGCCGGACGGTGTGCGTCCCTACTGGCAAACCCTGGCGGGCGGCCTGGGCTGGACCCTGGCCACGGCGCTGGCCGGCTGGGTGATGGCGCTGGTATTGGGCTTTGCCATCGGTGCGCTGCGTACGCTGCCGTCACCGTGGTGGCGCCGGCTTGGTACCGCGTACGTGGAGCTGTTTCGTAATATCCCGTTGCTGGTGCAAATGTTTTTATGGTATTTCGTCGCTCCCGAGTTGCTGCCGGCGGCGCTGGGCGAGCAGGTCAAGGCGTTGCCCAATGCGCCGTTCGTTACCGCTGTCGTGTGCCTCGGCTTTTTTACGTCGGCGCGGGTGGCGGTGCAGGTGACGGCCGGCATCGAGGCGCTGGCCGGCGGCCAGCGGCTGGCGGCACTGGCGCTGGGGCTGAAGCTGCGGCAAACCTACCGCCACGTGCTGCTGCCGCTGGCGCTGCGCATCATCATGCCGCCGCTCACCAGCGAGTTCCTCAACATCATCAAGAACAGCTCGGTCGCGCTCACCATCGGCCTGATGGAACTGACCGCCAGTGCACGCGCGTTGCAGGAGTTTTCGTTCCAGGTGTTCGAGGCGTTTGCCGCCGCCACCATGATCTACGTGCTGCTCAACCTGCTGGTAACGGCCGCCATGCACCGGCTCGAACGCCGGCTGGCGCTACCGGGCACGTTGGGAGGCCGCTGATGTTTGCCGATTTCGACGTCGACGTCATCGCCCGCTCGTGGGTGTACCTGTTCCAGGTCGGCATGGCGTTTACCTTGCAACTGACAGTGCTGTCGATGCTGGGCGGCGTGATGCTGGGCACCTTGCTGGCGCTAGCGCGCCTGTCGGGCTTTGCGCCGCTGGCGCTGGCTGCCAGCGCGTACGTCAACCTGGTGCGGGCGGTGCCGCTGGTGCTGGTGATCTTCTGGTTCTATTTCCTGGTGCCGTATTTGGCGGCATGGCTGATCGGCGCGCCCGAGCCGGTCAAGGTGGGCACGTTCTGGTCGGCCTTGATCACGTTCACGCTGTTCCAGGCCGCGTACTACTGCGAGATCATGCGCGGCGGCATCCAGGCGATTCCGCGCGGCCAGGTGCTGGCGGCGCAAGCGCTGGGCCTGCGTTACTGGCAGGTGATGGGCCGCGTGGTACTGCCGCAGGCGCTGCGCAACATGCTGCCGGTACTGCTCACGCAGACCATCGTACTGTTCCAGGACGTCTCGCTGGTGTACGTCCTCTCGGTCCCCGACTTTGTCGGCGCCGCCAGCAAGATCGCCCAACGCGACGGCCGCCTGGTGGAAATGTACACGTTCGTGGCAGCCGTGTATTTCGTGCTGTGCTGCGCACTGTCGTGGCTTTCGCGCCACCTACTTCGGGGTCAGTGCCGACATTCGGACACGAACTGAGCACTATCTGCTTGAGCCCGTGTCCGAATGTCGGCACTGACCCTGAAGTGCGGGTCTGCTAGTATGCGCGGTTTGTTGACGCTACGGAAATATCTATGCCTACCTTGACCAAACTTGCCGGCGCCATGCTGGTCCTCGGCATGCTTGCCAGCGCCCATGCTGCCGACAGGATCGCCGCCGACCTGGTGCTTACGCAAGCGACCCTGATCGACGTGGCCGGCGGCCAGGCCGTGCGCGGCAAATCGGTGGTGCTCAGGGACGATCGCATCATCGCCGTGGTCGACGACCGCGACCTGCGCAATTACGCCGCACGGCGTACCATGCGCCTGCCGGGCAAGTACCTGATGCCGGGCCTGTGGGACACCCATGTGCACTTCGGTGGCGGACCGGCGCTGATCGACGAGAACAGGAACCTGCTGCCGGTGTACCTGGCCTACGGGATTACCACCGTGCGCGATTGCTCGGGCGACCTGCCCGATACGGTGCTGTCGTGGCGCGACCAGATCAACCGCGGCCAGCTCGAAGGCCCCACCATATTTACGTCCGGCGCCAAGCTCGAAGGCTACAAGCCGCTGTGGAAAGGCACCATCGAAGTGGGTACGCCGGAAGAAGTGGGCAAGGCGCTCGACCGCCTGCAGGCGCAGAAAGTAGATTTCGTCAAGATCACCGAAAACACGCTCAAGCTCGAGCTGTACCTCGAAGCGCTGCGCCAGGCCAGGGAGCGCGGCATGCGCACGTCCGGCCACATCCCGGTACAAAAGACGCTGGCGCAAATGTTCGACGCCGGCCTGGGCACGGTCGAGCACCAGTCGTACCTGCTGCGCGCAGCCACCCCGCGCGAAGCCGAGCTGACCGCGCAGGTGGCAGCCGGCGCCTTGACCGGCAAGCAGGCGATGGCACTGAGCCTGGCGAGCTACGACGAGCCGACCGCGCGCGCGTCGTTCCGCCACATGGCGTCGAAAGGCACAGCCGTGGTACCCACGCTGTCGGTATCGCGCGTGGTGGCCTATCTCGACATGGAAGACCACAGCCACGACGAAGCGCTGCAATACATCGGCCCCGGCCTGCGCGCCACCTACGACTGGCGCGTGCAGCGCGCCGCGCAAGACAATCCCGAGCAGATCGCGCTGCGCAAGGCCACGTTCGAGAAATCGGCCGCGCTGCTGCCGATCCTGGCGCAGGAAGGCGTGAGCATCATCGCCGGCACCGACGCCGGCTTCTTGAACTCCTATGATTACCCTGGCCAGGCGCTACATGACGAGATCGGGCTGTACGTCAAATACGGCCTGACGCCGGCGCAGGCGCTGCAGTCGGCCGTCATCGCCGGCCCGCGCTTCCTGGGCAAGCTGGACCGCTACGGCAGCCTGGCAGCCGGCAAGACGGCCGACCTGCTGGTACTCGACGCCAATCCGCTGCAAGACATCAGCGCCACGCGCCAGATCCGCACCGTGGTCAGCCGCGGCAAAGTCTACGACCGCATCATGCTCGACCAGTTGCTGGCGCAAGCGAAGGCCAGGGCCGGCTCGGCACAAAAACACTAAGTGGCTGGGCTAGGGAAGCAGTGTGTCCAACTGGACCACTGCGAGACCACTCCGTGTGCGGATTGCCTTGTCATTCGTAATGAAATACTTGCAAGCAGCCGAGGTCGCGGTGGCGACGTGAATGGCATCGACAAACCGCAAGCGACTCTCCGCACGCATGCGCGCGGCATGGTCGAAAATCTCGCTGCCATGTGGAAGAATGGTCAGGAAGTTACTTGACCGGAAAAAATCGCGTGTTGTGGTGATCATCCTCGTATTCCATCTTGTGATACGGTCCCACCATGGTTTCCGCCACGGCGATTTCCCCTGTGACGCCGATGATTTCCCTGTTGCTTATTGCTCGCAAAACCGGCTCGGCAGCCGGAAAAAATTGCAGGTTTCCGTCAAGAAAATAGATGAAGACGTTGGTATCCAGATACACGCGCTGTCCGCACATCGCTTGAAGGACCGGAATTACCTGTCCCATGATGCGCGATCTTGCGCTACGTTGAGTTCGACTTCTGCAGGTGTATTGCCCCAGGCGCCTTTACAGGCGCCGGCGTAGTCCATCATCGACAGTCCGCTGGTTGCGCGAGCCTTCCCTGGCGCTGGGCGCAAGGTAATCTCGCCGTTCGCATAGGTAGCGTCCAGCACGTCGTCCTGACGCAAGCCTGCCTGCGCAATAAGTTCTGGCGGTAGTGTGAGCTTCCTTAGTTTCTCTAGACGAACCTTGGACATGACTCCCTCCTGGCGAGAGTTTTCATCTTACGCTCTCCCGCACAGAGTTCAAGCGACCGGGACGGCTGGCGCTCCAGGTCGCGCCGCAACAGGTAAAATATCGCATTCCGCCGTTTTACCCATCCTGGTAGCCCGAAAACAGCCTGAAAGCCCCGCCATGTCCGACTTCGAAACCCTCCCCGACAGCATCACCATTACCCGTCCCGACGACTGGCACCTGCACCTGCGCGATGGCGCCACGCTGGCCAGCGTGCTGCCGCATAGCGCGCGCCAGTTTGCGCGTGCCATCGTGATGCCGAACCTGAAGCCGCCGGTCACCACCGCTGCCGCCGCCGTCGCCTACCGCGACCGCATCCTGGCCGCGCTGCCGGCGGGGATGGCGTTCGATCCGTTGATGACGCTTTACCTGACCAACAACACGCCACCGGAAGAAATCGTGCGCGCCATCGACAGCGGCGTGGTCCACGCCGTCAAACTGTACCCGGCCGGCGCCACCACCAATTCCGACGCCGGTGTGACCGACATCGCCAACTGCTACAAGACCCTGGAAAAAATGCAGGAAGTGGGCATGCCGTTCCTGGTGCATGGCGAAGTGACCGACCAGGACATCGACCTGTTCGACCGCGAGGCCGTATTCATTGAACGCGTGATGCGCCCGCTGCGCCGCGATTTCCCGGCCCTGAAAATCGTCTTCGAGCACATCACCACCAGGGAAGCGGCGCAGTACGTGGCCGAGGCGGAGGGTCCGATCGCGGCCACCATCACCGCCCACCACCTGCTCTACAACCGCAACGAGATTTTCAAGGGCGGCATCCGTCCCCACTATTACTGCCTGCCGGTGCTCAAGCGCGAAGAACACCGCCTGGCGCTGGTCACGGCCGCCACCAGCGGCGACGAGCGCTTCTTCCTCGGTACCGACTCGGCGCCGCACGCGCAGGGCGCCAAGGAAGCCGCCTGCGGCTGCGCCGGCTGCTACACCGCGCTGCACGCGATGGAGCTCTACACCGAAGCGTTTGCGCGCGCCGGCGCGCTCGACAAGTTGGAGGCCTTCGCCAGCTTCAACGGCCCGGACTTCTACGACCTGCCGCGCAATACCGGCACCATCACCCTGCAGCGCGAGCAGTGGACGCTGCCCGAGCTGCTGCCGATGGCCGACCAGCAGGTCGTGCCGCTCAACGCCGGCGAAACCATCAACTGGAAAATGGTGTAAGCAGTGCATTCGTTGTTGTCGGTGATCGACTGGTCGCGGCCGTGGTATGACGCGATTCGTGATGCAGCCGGCCGGCTGGACAGCGATCAGCACTTTCGCGACAGCTTTACCGCGCAGGCAGCAGCACTGTGCCTGCGCAACCACGCCGGCCTGCCGCTCACATTCGTGCCGCAGGAAGCGCTGCCCGAGGGCACAGCGTACGAGCAATTTATTGGCGCCACCGGCGGCGTGCCCACGCGCGACAACCTGCACGATTTTTTCAATGGCCTGGTGTGGCTGAGCTTCCCGCGCATCAAGGTGCAGCTGAACGCGCTGCAGGCAGCACAGATCGCCCGCGACGGCGTCGGCAAATCGCGCGGCCCCGCGCGCGACGGCGCCACCATCTTCGACGAGAACGCGGCGCTGCTGGTGGTGCGCGACTGCGCTGCCGGCCATGGGTTGACGGCCGCGCTGCGCGCGCACCGCTGGCGCGAAGCCTTTCTCGAGCGGCGCGCCAGCTTCGGTCCCGATGCCCAGGTCTGGCTGTTCGGCCACGCGCTGATGGAAAAGCTGGTGGCCCCGCGCAAGGCGATCACCGCCCACACGCGCGTGGTGGTCGCTGGCGACGAATTTTTTACCTGGAACCACGCCGAACGCCGTGCCTGGATCGACGCCACCGTGGCGGAGCACCTGGCGGCTGAAGCGATTACCACCGCAGGTTTCACGCCGATGCAGGCGCTCGGGGTGCCGGGCTGGTGGCCCGACCAGGATGAGGCGTTCTACAACGACCAGGCTGTTTTCCGCCCCAAGCGCCAACCGGCCTAGCAGCCTGGCAGCCGGTCAGGGCTGACCTTGACGCCACCGCAAGGTCCAGCGCGGTTCGCCCGGTCACTCTCGGCCACCCTCAGTCGCTGAGCATCCAGCGCCGCGACAGGTAATCGAGCACCACGGTGCGGTTGCCCAGCGCGGCCATGCCCACGGTGCCTGCCAGCTGCACCGGCGCCTTGAAACTGTGGCCCGAACAATAGGCCGCGCGCGGCGCCAGGCGCTTGCCGCCCACTTCCAGGCCGCTCGCCAGCGCTATCTCGGTGCAGACCACGTCTTCGCCGTTGGGGCCGGGAAAGCGCATGCTGGTCTGGTCGGGCACCGGCAGCGCAGCGCTGCCGGTCAGCGCGCGCCATTCTGCTGCGGTGGTGGCGACCACGCCAAAGCGCGCCGCACCCGTGTCGAGCATCGCGTAACTGAGCCCTGCGGCGCCGGCGCGCGTGACCTCCACCACGACATGGCCACCGCCTTCGGCCCAGCTCAGATACAGCAGCGGTTCGGCGTTGCGCGCGCCGGCCAGCAGGGCGGCGGGTGTCCAGGCGTAGCGGCTCTTGCCCAGGTCCAGCGTCAGCGACCCCATGTCGAACAGGGCGTTGCCGACGATGGCGATCGGCGCGCCGCCGCAGTCGGGCTGCTGGAGTTGGACAAGATTGGCCGCGCTGGCGGGAATCGCGCGGCGCCGGCCTGCCACCGCGATCTCGGCGCGCACATCGGTCGCTGCCGGGCCGCCACGGCGCCAGTTCCACTCGCCGTTGGCGCCGGTGTCGAGCTGCACGGTGCAGGCCACGCCGTTGACGGTGACCGGCAGCAGCAGCCCCAGCCGTTCGGGCGGGCCGCCGGCAACGCTGCCCATCCCCCAGTGGAACGGCAGCCACTCTGGCTCGACGGCTTGGACGACAGGGGCGCTGGCGCTGGCCAGCAGGAGCAGCAAGGTTTTCAGCATGAGGAGAACGATCAAGGTCGGGCCGGCGATTCTAGGGCAGGACCGCATGTTAATCAATCAATAACGACAGCAACCGGTTTTTACCGGCGCGACCGTGCAGCCGCGCTGCGCAGTACAATGTCATTCCGATATCGATTACCATCGCCGCCGATGCGGCAGAAAGAGCACGCCATGACGCAGGACATACGCTGGGGCATACTGGGCACCGGAAAAATCGCCAAGGCCTTCGCCACCGCTTTGCAGGACACCCCTGGCGCCCACCTCGCCGCCGTTGCTTCGCGCAGTGTAGATAGCGCTACCAAATTCGGCGCCGAGTATGGCGCACAGCGCTTTCACGGCAGCTACCAGGCTCTGGCCGACGATCCCGCAGTGGACGTGGTCTATATCGCCACCCCGCACCCGATGCACCACGAAAACGCGCTGATGTGCCTGAACGCTGGCAAGGCCGTGCTGGTGGAAAAATCGTTCACCATGAACCGCCGCGAGGCCGAAGACATCATCCAGCTGGCGCAGGCCAAACAGCTGTTCGTGATGGAGGCCATGTGGACCCGCTTCATGCCGGCCGTGGTGGAGGCCAAGCGCATCGTCGACAGCGGCGAGATCGGCACCCCGGCCAATATCACCGCCGATTTCGGCTTTACCTCCGACGCCGGCCCCGAGCACCGCCTGTTCAATCCCGCGCTGGGCGGCGGCGCGCTGCTCGACCTGGGCATCTACCCGCTGTCGATCGCCTCTTTCTTCCTCGGCGGCGTCACCGGCGTCAAGGCGCAGGCGCAGATGACCGACACCGGCGTGGACATGCAGACCGCGTTTACCCTGACGCACGAAGGCGGCGGCCTGTCGTCGTGCGTGTGCAGCCTGCGCTCGCGCACCCCGACCGAGCTGACGATTTCCGGCACCAAGGGCTTCGTGCGCCTGTCCGACCGCTTCCACAATACCGAGGCGTTCAGCGTGACGGTGGTCGATGGCGCCAGCCGCGCCGAGCGCACGGTCAACGTGCCGCGCAGCGGCAACGGCTACACCCACGAGGCGCAGGAAGTGGGGCGCTGCCTGCGCGCCGGTCTGATCGAAAGCCCGGTCATGCCGCACGCCGAAACGCTCAACCTCATGGGCACGCTCGACGCGATCCGTGAACAGATCGGCCTGCGCTATCCGGCCGACCAATAAGCTCCCGAGCGCGGGCGGCCGGTAGCCGTTACAATCGCCCGATGTCGTTTCGATAATCAGGATGCATCCATGTTCTTAGCTACCCGCGCGCCCTCCCTCAAAACCGTGCTGCTTGCCACCGGCGTCGTACTGACGCTGGCCATGGGCGTGCGCCACGGCTTCGGCTTCTGGATGCAGCCGATCTCGCAAGCCAACGGCTGGACCCGCGAAACCTATTCGCTGGCGATGGCGCTGCAAAACCTGCTGTGGGGCGTGTTCGGCCCGTTCGCCGGCATGGCCGCCGACCGCTTCGGCACCATGCGCGTGGTGCTGGTGGGCGCGTTGTCGTACATGGCCGGCCTGGTGTGGATGGCGCTGGTCACCGATCCCACCCTGTTCGTGGTGGGCTCCGGCGTGTTCATCGGCCTGGGGCTGGCGTGTACCGCCTTTGGGGCCGTGAGCGGCATCATCGGCCGCACCGCGCCGGTCGATAAACGCTCGTGGGCGTTCGGCATCTCGGGCGCGGCCAGTTCGTTCGGCCAGTTCGTGCTGATGCCGATCGAACAGCAGCTTATTTCCGCCGTCGGCTGGCAGCACGCGTTCTTCGTGCTGGCGACAGTGGTGGTGGCGCTGATGGTGCCGATGGCGTTCTTCCTGCGCGAACCGGCCGCAGTGCACGATGACGGCCCGCGCCAGAGCATCGCCGAAGCATTCGGCGAGGCCGCGCGCAACCGCTCGTTCCTGCTGCTGGTGGCCGGCTATTTCGTGTGCGGCTTCCAGCTGGTGTTTATCGGCGTGCACTTGCCCGCGTACCTGAAGGACCAGGGCGTAATCGATCCGAGCGTGGCGGTGATGGCGCTGGCGCTGATCGGCCTGTTCAACATCATCGGCTCCTACCATGCCGGCAAACTCGGTGGCCGCCTGCCCAAGCGCTACCTGCTCTCCGGGATTTATTTTGCGCGGGCGCTGGTGATCGGCGCCTTCGTGCTGTTGCCGTTGTCACCGATGACGGTGTACCTGTTCGCGGCCGCCATGGGCGTGCTGTGGCTGTCCACTGTGCCACTTACCAACGGCATCGTCGCCGGCATTTTCGGCGTCAAGCACCTGTCGATGCTGGCGGGGATGGTGTTTTTCTCGCACCAGGTAGGCAGCTTCCTCGGCGTGTGGCTCGGCGGCTACCTGTACACGCTGCTGGGCAGCTACGACGTGATGTGGGGAATTTCGATCGCGCTCGGCGTGCTGGCCGGGCTGGTCAACTTGCCGATCAACGAGCGGCCGCTGGTGCGCGGCGGCTTGCAGGCGGCGTGATGAGAGGCCGGCTGAGGAGCGGGCTGTGGCGCGGCTTGATTGCTGCGGTGCTGGCGCTGGTGTTCTTGGCGTACTTGCAGCCGGGGTTCGTGGTGGATCTGGCGAATCGGGTCTACCTGTGTTTCTAGCAGCGTTGGCCCTCGATTCGGCATCCTCGCGCACGCTGGGATCCATGGAACGTGTGCTTCGCGCCAGCGCGGTTAAAGCCAACCCGGCTCGTCGGGGTTATGGATTCCCGCCTGCGCGGGAATGACGGAGCGGCGAGCGGTACCAGTTAAACCTTGAGGAACTCCTCGCGTCCACCGAGCCAGCGTGACAGATGCGCCTCCACCGTCGCGGCCTTTTCCGGCGTACCGGCGTGCAGCAGGTCGTGCGCCACGTCGCGGGCCTGGTCCACCAGCCAGCCGTCGGTCTCCAGGTCGGCAAAGCGCAGCATCGCCTGGCCCGACTGGCGCGCGCCGAGGAATTCGCCCGGTCCGCGTATCTCCAGGTCGCGCCGGGCGATCTCGAAGCCGTCGGTGGTTTCGCGCATCGTCATCAAACGCTGCTTGGCGATCCCACCAAGCGGGCTCTGGTATAGCAGCAGGCACACGCTGGCTGCCGAACCCCGGCCTACGCGGCCGCGCAACTGGTGCAACTGCGACAGGCCGAAACGCTCCGCGTGCTCGATCACCATCAGCGACGCATTCGGTACGTCCACGCCCACCTCGATCACGGTGGTGGCCACCAGCACCTGCATCTCGTTTGCCGTAAAGGCATCCATGATGGCCTGCTTCTCCGCTGGCTTCAGGCGTCCGTGCACCAGGCCGACGTTCAGGTCGGGCAGGGCTTCGGCCAGCAGCGCGTGGGTGTCGGTGGCGGTTTGCAGCTGCAGCGCTTCGGACTCCTCGATCAGCGGGCAGACCCAGTACACCTGCCGGCCCTCCTGCGCGGCCGCATGCACGCGCTCGATCACTTCGTCGCGGCGGTTCTGGTCGATGGTGCGGGTGACGATCGGCGTGCGGCCCGGCGGCAGTTCGTCGATGACCGACACTTCGAGGTCGGCGTAATAGGTCATGGCCAGCGTGCGCGGGATCGGCGTGGCCGACATCATCAGCTGGTGCGGAATCGCGCCCTCGTTGCCCTTGTTGCGCAAGGTCAGGCGCTGGCCCACGCCGAAGCGGTGCTGTTCATCGACGATCACCAGCCCCAGGTTGGCAAACACCACTGCCTCCTGGATCAGCGCATGGGTACCGACGACGAGTCGCGCTTCGCCCGATTCGATCATGTCGTACGCTGCCTGCTTGTCCTTCTTCTTCAAACTGCCGGTCAGCCAGGCCACCTTCACGCCCAGCGGCTCCATCCACGCGGCGATCTTGCGGAAGTGCTGCTCGGCCAGGATCTCGGTGGGCGCCATCAGCGCGGCCTGGAAGCCGCTGTCGATGGCCTGGGCCGCCGCCAGTGCCGACACCACGGTCTTGCCGCTGCCCACGTCTCCTTGCAGCAGGCGTTGCATCGGGTAGGGCTGGCGCAGGTCGGCGCGGATTTCGGCCAGCACGCGCTGCTGCGCGCCGGTCAGCTGGAACGGCAGCGCGGCCTGGAACTGCGCTGACAACTGTCCTTCCACCTTCAACACCGCCGCGCCTTTCGAGCGCCGCGCATGCTGCGCGCGCTTCAACGACAGCTGCTGCGCCAGCAGTTCGTCGAACTTTACCCGCGTCCACGCCGGGTGCGAGCGGTCGGCCAGCGCGTGTTCATCGACCTGCTGCGGCGGATAGTGCAGCAGTTTCACCGCCGGTTCGAAGTCGGAAAGCTGCATCGCCGCGCGTAAGTCGGCGGGCAGGGTGTCGGTCCAATCGACGCGTTTCATGGCGTCGCCGATGGCGCGGCGCAAAATCGGTTGCGACAGGCCTTCGCCGGACGGATACACCGGCGTCAGCGATGTAGGCAGCGGCGCGCCCTCGTTGACGATTTTGTAGGCCGGGTGCACCATCTCGGCGCCGAAGAAGCCGTGCTTGAGCTCTCCACGCGCGCGCACCCGCGTGCCTTCGGCCAGCTGCTTGACCTGGCTGCCGTAAAAATTCATGAACCGCAGTTGCAGCTCGCCGGTGCCGTCCGAGATGTGCACCAGCAGCTGGCGGCGCGGCTTGAAGGTGATCTCGTTCTTGACCACCACGCCCTCGACCTGCGACGTGTCGCCGCCATGCAGGCGCGCCTCCTCGATGGTGATGACCTGCGTCTCGTCCTCGTAGCGCATGGGCAGGTGCAGCACCAGGTCCATGTCGGTATGCAGGCCGAGCTTGGCCAGCTTCACCTGCGGGCTGACGGTCTTCTTGGCGGGTTTAGATGGCGTGACGGGCATATTGGAGCATTTTTCGAACACTAGCGTAAAATAGAGGGTTGGCCGTAACAAACCCGAAGCAGCAACGCCGGTATTGTAAGGCTAGCGCTCTATAGAAGCACACCCGATTCTTCAACCGTTTTCACAAGTTCGCCATGTATTCGCTTTCCGATTTCGATTTTAACTTGCCGCAGGAGCGCATCGCGCAGTTTCCGCTCCCCGATCGCAGCGCCTCGCGCCTGCTGCACCTGGACGGCGCGCAGATCGTCGACCGCCAGTTCGCCGACATCGTGGGCCTGCTGCAGGCCGGCGACCTCTTGGTGATGAACGACACGCGCGTGCTCAAGGCGCGCTTTTTCGGCACCAAGGAAAGCGGCGGCAAGGTCGAAGCGCTGGTCGAGCGCGTGCTCGATAACCGCACCGTGCTGGCGCAGGTTCGCGCTTCGCGCTCCCCCCTGGCCGGCACGAAGATGCGCCTGGCCGACGCTTTCGATGTCACCGTGGGCGAGCGCGCCGGCGAATTCTTTACCTTGCACTTCGATGCCGACGTGTTCGACCTGATCGAAGCGCACGGCCGCCTACCGCTGCCGCCGTACATCGAGCACGATGCCGATTCGTTCGACGAAACCCGCTACCAGACGGTGTTCAACAAGGTACCCGGCGCGGTGGCCGCGCCCACGGCCGGCCTGCACTTCGACCAGGCGCTGCTCGACACCTTGAAGGCGAAAGGCGTGAACTTCGCCTTCGTCACGCTGCACGTGGGCGCCGGCACCTTCCAGCCGGTACGTAACGAAAAGCTGTCTGACCACCAGATGCACACCGAGTGGTACACCATGCCGCAGGAGACGGTGGACGCGGTGCGCGCCACCCGCGCGGCCGGCCGCGACGTGGTGGCGGTGGGCACGACCAGCCTGCGCGCGCTGGAATCGGCCTCGCAAAGCGGCCAGCTGGAAGCGGGCAGCGCTGACACCGCGCTGTTCATCACGCCCGGCTACCGCTTCAAGACCGTCACGCGCCTGATCACCAACTTCCACCTGCCCAAGTCGACCCTGCTGATGCTGGTGTCGGCCTTTGCCGGCTATGACGAGATCCGCGCTGCGTACGCGCACGCGATCGCCAATGAATACCGCTTCTTCAGCTATGGCGACGCCATGCTGCTGACGACGCAAGCACGCGCTTAATCAAGGACTACACAATGTTGGAATTCAAGCTACACAAGACCGATACCAGCGGTCTCACCCACGCCCGCCGTGGCGAAGTCAAACTCAACCACGGTGTGGTGCAGACCCCGATCTTCATGCCGGTCGGTACCTACGGTTCGGTCAAGGCCATGTCGCCGCTGGAACTGAAGGAAATCGACGCCCAGATCATCCTCGGCAACACCTTCCACCTGTGGCTGCGTCCCGGTAACGACGTGATGGCCAAGTTTGGCGGCCTGCACGACTTCATGGGCTGGGACAAGCCGATCCTGACCGACTCGGGCGGCTTCCAGGTGTTTTCGCTGGGCGCCATGCGCAAGATCACGGAAGAGGGCGTGCACTTCAATTCGCCGATCAACGGCGACAAGCTGTTCCTCTCGCCGGAAGTGTCGATGCAGATCCAGCGCGTGCTGAACTCCGACATCGTCATGCAGTTCGACGAATGCACGCCGTACGAGATCGACAACCGCCCGGCCACCATCGAGGAAGCGGCCAAGTCGATGCGCATGTCGCTGCGCTGGGCCCAGCGCTCCAACGACGAATTCCACCGTGGCGAAAACCCGAATGCGCTGTTTGGCATCGTCCAGGGCGGCATGTTCGAACATTTGCGCGACGAGTCGCTGGCCGGCCTGGAAGAGATCGACTTTCCGGGCCTGGCCATTGGCGGCCTGTCGGTGGGCGAGCCGAAAGAGGACATGATGCGCATCCTCAAGCACGTCGGCCCCAAGCTGCCGGCCAACAAGCCGCACTACCTGATGGGCGTCGGCACGCCGGAAGACCTGGTGGCCGGCGTGTCGCACGGCGTCGACATGTTCGACTGCGTGATGCCTACTCGTAATGCCCGCAACGGCTGGCTGTTTACCCGTTTCGGCGACATCAAGATCAAGAATGCGCGCTACAAGGAAGACAAGGAGCCGCTCGACTCGACCTGCTCGTGCTACGCTTGCCGCAATTTCTCGCGCGCCTACCTGCACCACCTGAACCGCACCCAGGAAATCCTCGGCGCGCGCCTCAATACCATCCACAATCTGCACTACTACCTCGACATCATGCGCCAGATGCGCGAGGCGCTGGACGAGGACCGCTTCCACGCATGGACCCTGCAATTCCACGCCGACCGCGCCCGTGGCGTTTAAAAATCGGCTTTAAAAAGAAATAACACCCCCCATTTGCCGGGAAGTCGTTGCACGTTCCGGCCAGTGCTAGAATACAGCGCTGTTTTTTCAAACTATTATCGGAGTCACTGTGTTTATATCCAACGCTTACGCCCAATCCAACCCCCTCGAGTCGCTCGGCGGCGCCGGCGGCTTCCTGGGCCAGTATGGCTTCCTGATCCTGATGTTCGTGGCAATGTACTTCCTGATGATTCGTCCCCAGATGAAGCGCGCCAAGGAACAAAAGAACATGATGGAAGCGCTGGCCAAGGGCGATGAAGTCGTGACCGCTGGTGGCGTTCTGGGCCGTATCTCGAAAATATCGGACCTGTACCTGACCATCGAGGTATCGAACGGCGTGGAAATGACCGTGCAAAAAAGCGCGGTGACCATGGTCCTGCCGAAAGGCACGCTCAAGGCGCTGTAACCGGCCCAGGCCCCCGGCCCGCCCAGTCGCACGACGGGCGGGCCGTCTTGCATCCGACGCCTAACCCTGAACGCTGAACACTATGAATCGCTATCCCGTCTGGAAATACATACTGATTGCTGTCGCCATCCTGCTGGGCGCGCTGTACTCGGCACCCAACTACTTCGGCGAATCGCCGGCAGTGCAGGTCACGAGCGGCAAATCAACCCTGAAGCTGACGTCCGACATGGTCGCCAAGGTCGATGAAGTGCTCACGCGCGAGAAAGTCCCGCACAGCGAACTGACCTTCGATGGCACCGGCACTTACGCTTCGGTACGCGTGCGCTTCCCCGATCCCGATACCCAGTTCCGCGCCAAGGCCGTGCTGGAAAAAGGTCTGAACGCCGATCCGGAAGATCCATCGTACCTGGTGGCGCTCAATCTGCAACCGGACACCCCGAAATGGATGCAAAAGCTGCACGCGGCGCCGATGTACCTCGGTCTCGACCTGCGCGGCGGCGTCCACTTCCTGATGCAAGTCGATACCAAGGCCGTACTGGCCAAGCGCCTGCAAGGCATGCAGGCCGCCGCCCGCAGCCAGCTGCGCGACAAGAACGTGCGCCACGCCGGCATCGAGCGCTCGGGCGACACCATCGTCATCAACTTCCGCGACAACGACACGCGCCAGAAAGCCAAGGCCGTGCTGGCTGACCAGATGCCGGACGTGACGTTTGCCGATTCCGGCAGCGATACCGACCTGAAAACCGTGATCAGCCTGAAGCCTGCCGCAGTCAAGCAAACCACGGACGAGGCGGTCAAGCAGAACATCTCCACGCTGTCCAAGCGCGTCAACGAACTGGGCGTGGCCGAACCGATCATCCAGCAGCAAGGTCCGGACCGCATCATCGTGCAACTGCCAGGCGTGCAGGACGTGGCCCGTGCCCGTTCCGTGATCGGCCGCACCGCCACCCTGGAAATCCGCATGGTCGACGAATCGATCACACCTGGCACCGAACTCACTTCCGCCGTTCCGCTGAACTCGGAACTGTTTACCGTCGGTAAAGGCGTACCGGTCGTGTTGACCAAGGACGTGGTGCTGACCGGCGACTACATCTCCAGCGCCACCGCCAGCTTCGACCAGAACCAGCAACCGGCTGTCGGCATCGACTTGAACGGCGATGGCGGCCGCCGCATGCGCGACGCCACCAGTACCCGCGTGGGCAAGAAAATGGCCATCGTGCTGTTCGAAAAGGGCAAGCCGGAAGTCTTGTCGGTGGCCACCATCCAGAGTGAACTGGGCAGCAAATTCCAGATCACCGGCATGGGCAACGCCGAGAACTCGGCCGAACTGGCGCTGCTGCTGCGCTCTGGCGCACTGGCTGCCCCAATGGAAGTGATCGAAGAACGCACCATCGGCCCGCAGCTGGGCGCCGAAAACGTCGCCAAGGGTATGCACTCGACCATGTACGGCTTCGCTGCCGTGGCCATCTTCATGGTTGCCTATTACATGATGTTCGGCCTGTTCAGCGTGTTTGCGCTGGCGTGCAACCTGCTGTTGCTGGTGGCCTTGCTGTCGCTGCTGGGCATTACCCTGACCCTGCCGGGCATGGCCGCCATTGCGCTGGCGCTCGGTATGGCGATCGACTCCAACGTGCTGATCAACGAACGGGTGCGCGAGGAACTGCGCGGTGGGGCGTCGCCGCAGGCGGCCATCACGGCCGGCTTCGATCGCGCCTGGGCCACGATTATCGACTCCAACGTCACCACCCTGATCGTCGGCCTGGCGCTGCTGGTCTTCGGTTCCGGTCCGATCCGCGGCTTTGCCGTGGTGCACACGCTGGGCATCCTGACGTCGATGTTCTCCGCAGTGTTCATCATGCGCGGCGTGGTCAACCTCTGGTACGGCCGCAAGAAGAAGCTGCAATCGATCGCCATCGGCACCATCTGGCGTCCGGACACCAAATAATTCGAGGCATAGCACATGGAATTTTTCCGCATCAAGAAAGACATACCGTTCATGCGGCATGCACTGGTGTTCAACGTCATCTCGGCGTTGACCTTCGTGGCAGCCGTGTTCTTCCTGTTCCACCGTGGCCTGCACCTGTCGGTGGAATTCACCGGCGGCACCGTGATGGAGCTGAAGTACCAGCAACCAGCCAATCTCGAGGGCATCCGGGCGTCGCTGCGCGGCATCGGCTACGACTACCCGGAAGCGGCCGGCTTCGGCACCGCGCACGACGTGATGCTGCGCCTGCCGGTGATCAAAAGCATCAGCGGCAAGGATGCCTCGCAACTGGTCTTCGATACCCTGTGCAAGGCTGAAAAAGGTGCGCTGACCCAGATCGACAACGTCAACGCCAAGGGCGAGCACGTGGTCAAGCAGGCTTGCATGACCGCTGCCGGCGCCGAAGCGGTCGAACTGCGCAAGGTGGAGTTCGTCGGTCCGCAGGTGGGTGAAGAACTGACCCAGAACGGCCTGAACGCACTGGTGATGGTGGTTGTGGGCGTGATGCTGTACCTGGCTATCCGCTTCGAATGGAAATACGCGGTGTCGGCAATTATCGCCAACCTGCACGACGTGGTGATCATCCTCGGCTTCTTCGCTTTCTTCCAGTGGGAATTCTCGCTGACGGTGCTGGCCGGTATTCTCGCCGTGCTCGGTTACTCGGTCAACGAATCGGTCGTGATTTTCGACCGGATCCGCGAAAACTTCCGCAAGTACCGCAAGGCCACCGTGCACGAAGTGATCGACAACGCCATCACGTCCACCATCTCGCGCACCATCATCACCCACGGCAGCACCCAGATGATGGTGCTGGCGATGCTGTTCTTCGGCGGTCCGACCCTGCATTACTTTGCCATGGCGCTGACCATCGGCATCTGCTTCGGTATCTATTCGTCGGTGTTCGTGGCGGCGGCGATTGCCATGTGGCTCGGCGTCAAGCGTGAGGACCTGATCAAGCCGGTCAAGGAAAAAGACGAGACCGACGGCGCGGTGGTGTAAATCCCCGCTGTCCTGTTGGCGAAAAGCCGCTTCCCTCGGGAGGCGGCTTTTTTTTCACCCATAGCCGGTGTAAGTAACAACGCGTAGAAAAAACCGTATCGTGCGCAAGACGGACTGATGTAGGCGTAGGATGCCAATTCGCTATTTAGTTTATTTGTGAAATTTTGCCACTACAAGTCGAATAAAAGGGTTCTCATGAAAACCATTGGTATCTCTCCGCACCGCCGCAGCTTCCTGCGCAAGGCGGTTACCGCTGCGCCGGCCGTGGCGCTGGTGGCCGCTGCCGGCGTGGGCGCAGTAGCCACCACCACTGCTGGCACCGCTGCGCAAGGCACCCATCGTCCCGTCTATTTCAACCCGGCCGAGTGGGCCACGTTGCAGGCGCTGGTCGATCGCCTGATCCCCGCCAACAGCGACGGCCCCGGTGCGCTGGAAGCCGGCGTGCATGAATTCATCGACCTGCAGATGAATACGCCGTATGCGTACGGCAAACTGTGGTTCATGCAGGCGCCGTTCGTGCCCGAGTCACCGCCCGAGTTCGGCTACCAGTTCCACATGGCGCCGCGCGACCTGTACCGCAGCGCCCTGGCCGGTCTCGAACATGCGGTCCAGGCCAAGCTGGGCAAAGCCTTTACCGCGCTGGACGCGGCCCAGAAAGACGCCGTGATCGGCGAACTGGAAAAGGGCACGCTGGCCATCGGCGCGGTGCCGCCGAAAACCTTCTTCGGCCAACTGCTGCAAAACACGCGCGAGGGTTATTTCAGCGACCCTGTCCACGGCGGCAACAAGGACATGGCGGCCTGGAAGATGATCAACTTCCCCGGCGCCCGTGGCGACTACATGGACTGGGTCGAGCAGTACGGCAAGCACTATCCGCTGCCGCCCGCCTCGATCGCTTAAGGAATCAAGATGGCAGATATCACACTCAAAAAAGTCGAGGTCGTCATCGTCGGCTTCGGCTGGACCGGCGCCATCATGGCCAAGGAACTGACCGAAGCGGGCATGGAAGTGCTGGCGCTCGAGCGCGGCGCGTTCCAGGACACGTACCCGGACGGCGCGTACCCGAAAACCCTCGACGAGCTCACCTACATCCAGCGCTCCAAGCTGTTCCAGGATTTGTCGAAAGGCTCGTTTACGTTCCGCCACGACGTCGCTGGCACCGCCGTGCCGTACCGCCAGATCGGCGCGTTCAAGCCGGGTACCGGAGTCGGTGGCGCCGGTTTGCACTGGTCGGGCCAGCACTGGCGCGTATTGCCGGAGGAGCTCAGACTGCGCTCGCACTACAACGAGCGCTACGGCAAGAAATTCATCCCGGAAGGCATGACCACCCAGGACTTCGGCATCACCTTCGAGGAGCTGGAGCCACATTTCGATTTCGTTGAAAAAGTATTCGGCACCTCGGGCGTGGCCTACCGCGTCGATGGCAAGGTGGTGGGCGAGGGTAACTTCTTCGAACCGAGCCGGTCCAACCACTACGCGCTGCCGCCGCAAAAAGTGCCGTACACGGCGCACCTGTTCCACAAGGCTGCGGCCGAAGTGGGCCTGCACCCGTTTGTCGCACCGTCGTCGAATGCGTCGCAGCAGTATGTGAATCCTTACGGATGCCAGATGGGACCATGTAACTTCTGCGGCTTCTGCTCGGGCTTTGCCTGCTACAACTACTCGAAGGCGTCGCCGCAGGTCAACATCATGCCGGCGCTGCGCAAGGCCGCCAATTTCGAGCTGCGCCCGCACTGCAATGTGCTGCGCATCAACCTCGACAGCAGCAAGAAAAAGGCCACCGGCGTCACCTACGTGAACAAGGACGGCAAGACCGTCGAACAACCGGCCGACCTGGTGATCGCCAGCACCTTTGCCTACAACAATGCCCACCTGTTCCTGGTGTCGGGCGTGGGCCAGCCGTACGACCCGGTGAAAAATGAAGGCGTGGTCGGGCGCAATATCGCCTATCAAACCATGTCCACCGTGCAGATGTTTTTCGATCCGAACAAGAACACCAACCCGTTCATCGGCTCCGGCGGCAACGGCGTGGCGGTCGACGATTACAACGGCGACCATTTCGACCACGGCCCGCTCGGCTTCGTCGGCGGCTCGCCGGCCTGGTGCAATCCGGCCGGCGTCAAGCCGATCGCCGGCATCCCGGTGCCGGACGGCACGCCGGCCTGGGGCGCGGACTGGAAACGGGCGGTCAAGGACAACTACACCAACACCGTGTCGTTCGACGTGCATGGCGCCAACATGGTGTACCGCGACTGCTATGTCGATCTCGATCCGACCTACACCGACCAGTTCGGCCAGAAGCTGCTGCGCTTCACCTTCGACTGGCACGACAACGACATCAAGATGAGTCGCTACGTGACCGACAAGATGCTCGATGTCGCCAAGGCGATGAATCCGAAGTCGATCCACGTGTCGGTAAAAAACTTCGGCGACCACCTGGACCTGCGCAATTACCAGACCACGCACTGGGCCGGCGGCACTGCGATGGGCACCGATCCCAGGATCAGCGTACTGAACCGCTACCTGCAAAGCTGGGACGTGTACAACGTGTTCGCGGTGGGTTCGAGCGTGTTCCCGATCGGGATCGGCTACAACCCGACCGGCCTGGCTGCCGCACTGACGTACTGGTCGGCCAAGGCGATCCGCGAGCAGTACCTCAAAGATCCCCGTCCCCTTGTTGCCGTATGAGACTGCCCATGACCCATTACCTCACCAAATCACTGGCCCTGCTGGGCCTGTCGCTGGCGATGTCGGCCAGCTGGGCCGCACCCGACGCCAGGCTGATCAAGCAGGGCGAATACCTGGCCCGTGCCGGCGACTGCTTTGCCTGCCACAGCGTAACCGGCGGCAAGCCGTTCGCTGGCGGTCTCGGCATGGAAACGCCGATCGGCAAGATCTATTCGTCCAACATCACGCCTGATAAAAAGGCCGGCATCGGCACCTGGAGTTTCGAGGACTTCGACAAGCTGATGCGCACCGGCGTGACCAAGGCCGGCTACACCGTGTATCCGGCCATGCCGTACCCGTCGTACTCGCGCCTGAGCCAGGCCGACATGCAGGCGTTGTACGCGTACTTCATGCACGGCGTCAAACCCGACCCGACCCCGAGCCGCGATTCCGACATCGTCTGGCCGCTGTCGATGCGCTTCCCGCTGGCGATCTGGCGCTGGGTGTTCGCACCCAAGCCCGAGCCATACCAGCCGCCAGCGACCAATATGACCAACACCGCCAATGCGCAAATTTTGCGCGGCGCCTACCTGGTCGAAGGCCTGGGCCACTGCGGCGCCTGCCACACGGCGCGCAGCGTGACCATGCAGGAAAAGGCGTACACCAGCAACGGCAACACCGACTTCCTGGCCGGCGGCCAGGTCATCGACGGCTGGACCGTGCCGTCGCTGCGCAACGAGCATGGCGGCGGACTGGCGCGCTGGAGCACGGCCGACATCGTCGACTTCCTCAAGACCGGCCGCAACGGCCACACCGCCTCGTTCGGCGCCATGAACGACGTGGTGGCGCATTCGACCCAGTACCTGAGCAACGACGACCTGACCAGCATGGCCGTGTACCTCAAGTCCCTGCCGGCCAATAACAAGGCCACGCCATTCGTGGCCGACGCCAAGGTGGCCACGCAACTGTTCAACGGCCAGCCCGCCACGGCCGGTGCGCTGACCTACCTGAACAAGTGCGCCGGCTGCCACCGCTCGGATGGCAAGGGTTACGGTACCGCGTTCCCGGCGCTGGCTGGCAACGCCGTGCTGCAGGGCAAGGATGCGACCTCGGCGATCAACATCATCCTGTCCGGCGGCGCGGTGCCTTCGACTCATACGGCGCCGTCGGCGCTGACCATGGCGCCGTATGCGAAAGAGCTCAACGACCAGCAGGTGGCCGACGTGGTCAACTTCATCCAGACCAGCTGGGGCAACCAGGGCGGTACCGTTGTTGCCAGGGACGTGGCCAAGGTGCGCAAGGTCTCGGTGCCGGTCAAGCCGTTGACGGCTGCTGCGTTTGCCGCCGGGCGTGAAGGGACGGTACCGCAGCCGGTGAGCCGGCCGAGCAGCGTCGATAAGCTCGACGCCAAGTAAGTCTATTGTGTCCGTCGCGCCCGCATCGCGGCCGACGGACACTCGCCGAACAGCTTGCGGTAATCGCTGGAAAACTGGCTGAAGTTGCTCATGCCCCAGGCGTCGGCGACGTCGCCGATGGCGGCGCGTACCGCACCAGCGCCCTGGTCGAGCAACTCGCGGCGTGCGCCGTTCAGGCGCATCATCCGCATGTACAGCAGCGGACTCATCCCCAAGACATCCTCGAAACAATACTGCAAGGTGCGGCGGCTGACGTGCACCTGCTCGCACAGCTGCGGCACCGTCAGCGCGGCCTGGTCGGCCAGGTGCGCGTCGATGTAGGCGCGCACGTGTTCGACCACGCGGCGCCGGCGTTGCAGGCTGGGGCTGGCGACCGGTTCGCCGCAGCGATGGTCGAGCAGCTCCAGCAGCGACGCCAGCACCGTGTCCTGCCAGGCTTCGGTGCCAGTGCCCACCGCCGCGCGGGGCAGCGCCGCCGACAGGATACCCAAGCACGCCGCGCGCGCCGCGCCATCGACCTGCAACACCTCGGCCGCCTGCACCCGCTGCCAGTCGATCTGGCAGCCTTGGCGCTCGGCGGCATCTTCCAGCAACTGCCGGCTGGCAACGATGCCGTAGATGCTGTAGGCGCTCGGCGTCACCAGTTCGAACTCGACGTCGCCCGGACGCACCATCAGCGTGTGGTCGCCCGCCTGGCGGCCGTTGATGCGCGTGGTTGCATCGTGGTCGGGCAGGCCGAACCAGATCGCGTCCGGCCACACCCGGCACGATTGCCGCACCGCCTGGCTCAGGCTTTCCCGGAATACTTGAAGCTGCGGCAATTGGCGCTCGGTCAGCGCACCCGTAAAACGGCCGGCGCTGACCTGGTCGTAGCGCTGCTGCCAGTTGGTCAGCTTGCTGGCCAGTTCGTCGGCGTCGTGCGCCATCACCGTGCGTAATAACGGTGCATGGGGCAATGATGGTGTCGCAGTCTGGTGCATATTTGCTCCGCTGAGGTTGTCTCTGTCGTGGTGTTGCAGTCACGCGGCGGGCCCGCCGCAGGTTTGCCAATTTGCGATAACGCCAGTGCCAACAGCGCTCCTATACTGAAATCCGCCTCAACACATCGAGCAACTTTCATACCCGCCCCACACGGGCAGGGGCGCCGGTAACGTATTACCTAAGGAGAACCACATGAACGCAAAACAGGCGGCCGGTCAGCCGGCCCTGCAACAGACGCTGAGCACGTTCCAGCTCTGGGGCATCGCTGTCGGCCTGGTGATATCCGGGGAGTATTTCGGCTGGAGTTACGGCTGGGCCTCGGCAGGCACCTTGGGCTTCACCATTACCGCGTTGTTCATCGCGGCCATGTACACCACCTTTATTTTCAGCTTTACCGAGCTGACCACGTCGATCCCGCACGCGGGCGGTCCGTTTGCCTACAGCAAGCGCGCGTTCGGTCCCACCGGCGGCTACCTGGCCGGCGCTGCCACCCTGATCGAGTTCGTGTTCGCGCCGCCGGCCATTGCGCTGGCAATCGGCGCCTACCTCAACGTGCAGTTTCCCGAGATCAACCCCAAGCTGGCGGCGGTAGGCGCTTACGCGGTGTTCATGACGCTCAACATCGTCGGCGTGCAGGTGGCGGCCACCTTCGAGCTGTTGATGGCCTTGCTGGCAATCTTCGAGCTGCTGGTATTCATGGGCGTGGTGGCGCCGGGCTTTTCCATCACCAACTTTACCAAGGGCGGCTGGTCGGGCCAGGACGTGTTTACTACCGCTGCGATACCGGGCATGTTTGCCGCGATTCCGTTTGCCATCTGGTTCTTCCTGGCCATCGAAGGCGTGGCCATGGCGGCCGAAGAAGCCAAGGACCCCAGGCGTTCGATCCCGATTGCCTACATTACCGGCATCATCACCTTGGTATTGCTGGCGATCGGCGTGATGGCGTTTGCCGGCGGCGCCGGTGACTGGACCAAGCTTGCCAACATCAACGACCCGTTGCCGCAGGCGATGAAAATGATCGTCGGCGAAAACAGCGGCTGGCTGCACATGTTGGTGTGGCTCGGACTGTTCGGACTGATCGCCTCGTTCCACGGCATCATCCTCGGCTACTCGCGCCAGATCTATGCGCTGGCCCGCGAAGCCTATCTGCCGCCAGCGCTGGCCAAGATCCACCCGCGCTTCAAGACCCCGCACCGGGCCATCCTGGCCGGCGGCGCGGTCGGTATCGCCGCCATCTTCAGCGACGAGCTGATCAAGATCGGCGGCCAGACCCTGACCGCCAACATCGTCACCATGTCGGTGTTCGGCGCCATCACCATGTACATCCTCAGCATGCTGAGCCTGTTCAAGCTGCGCCGCGCCGAGCCCGACATGGTGCGGCCGTTCCGCGCGCCGTTCTACCCGGTGTTCCCGGCGATTGCCCTGGCCGGCGCCGTGGTCTGCCTGGTGACGATGATTTACTACAACCCGCTGGTGTTCTGCCTGTTCGCCGCCTTCCTTGCTGCCGGTTATGTGTACTTCCTGGCGACCAAGGGCAGCCGCGCACTGCACGCCGCCCCGACCACCACCCCCATCGAAGGAGTTTGAATGTTGATCTTTTCCCGCATGATGCAGCGCCTGGCGGTGGCCGGCGGCCTGCTCACACTGGCCACGACCGCCTTTGCCGCAGAGCCGGCCCCCGTACCTTCGGCCTGGACCGAGACCGGCAACGTCACGGCGGTATCGGACTACCTGTTCCGCGGCATTTCGCAAACCCAGGCCAAGCCCACTGCCCAGGCCACGCTCGACTTTACCCACAGCAGCGGCGTGTACCTGGGCCTGTTCGGCTCGGGCGTCTCGCACGCGGCCTATAACAACGGCGCCGGTTCCGAGCTCGACGTCTATGGCGGTTACCGCCACGCCGTCAATGCCGACACCACCATCGATGCCGGCCTGGTCACCTACTGGTTCCCCGGCGCGCACTATGCGACAGGCGGCAAGGACATCAAGTACCATACGCAGGAGGCCAAGCTCGGCGTCAACATCGGCAGCTTCAACGCTTACGCCTGGGTGTCGCTGAGCCGTTACTGGTTCGGCTTCACGGTGCAACCGGGCAGTGGTGACCTGGTCGATACGCGCGGCACCGTGTACGGCGAACTGAACTGGAATCCGGAACTGGCGCCGGGGCTGGTATTGAATTTGCACGCAGGCCGTCAGCAGGTGCGGCACATGGACGACTTCAACTTCTACGACGCCAAGGTCGGTGTGACCAAGATCGTCGGCAACTGGGCGTTCGCGGCGGCAGGGGTGTATAACAGTGGCGACGCCAGCAAGAACGGCGCGCCGTTGTGGACCTTCTTCAACGCCGACGGCAGCAGCAAGAACGTGGTGCAAAAGCGCTTGCTGGTGACTGCCACGCGCAGTTTTTAAACAGGCATTACAGTAACGTCATCCGGAGGGGCAATGGGCAGTTTTTCGCACACGGCAGGCAGCAGAACCTACCAGTTCCGCGACCTGAAGGAATTGATGGCGAAGGCCACGCCCCTGCGCTCCGGCGACGCGCTGGCCGGCCTGGCCGCCGCCAGCGCCGAAGAGCGGGTGGCTGCGCAAATGGCGCTGGCCGACCTGCCGCTGCGGCTGTTCCTCAACGACCTGGTGGTGCCGTACGAGGACGACGAAGTCACGCGCCTGATCATCGACGACCACGACGCCGCCGCCTTTGCGCGCATTGCCCACCTGACAGTGGGCGACTTTCGCAACTGGCTGCTCGGCGACGCTGCCGATACCGCCGCGCTGACCGCCGTCGCCGCCGGCATCACGCCCGAGATGGCGGCGGCCGTTTCAAAAATCATGCGCATCCAGGACCTGGTGCTGGTGGCGCGCAAATGCCGCGTGGTCACGCGCTTTCGCAACACTATCGGGCTCGAAGGCCGCATGGCCACCCGGCTGCAGCCGAACCACCCCACCGACGACGCCACCGGCATCGCCGCCAGCCTGCTCGACGGCCTGCTGTACGGCAGCGGCGACGCCGTCATCGGCATCAACCCGGCCACCGACAACGTGCCGCAGGTGATCAAGATCGTCACCATGCTCGACGAAATCATCGACCGCTATGCCATTCCCACCCAGTCGTGCGTGCTTACCCACGTCACCAACACCATTGCCGCCATTGAGCGCGGCGCGCCGGTGGACCTGGTGTTCCAGTCGATTGCCGGCACCGAGGCGGCCAACACCAGCTTCGGCCTCAACCTGGCCTTGCTCGACGAAGCGCGCCAGGCAGCGTTGTCGCTGGGGCGCGGCACTGTCGGCGACAACGTCATGTACTTCGAGACGGGGCAGGGCAGCGCATTGTCGGCCAATGCCCACCACGGCGTCGACCAGCAGACCTGCGAGGCGCGTGCCTACGCGGTGGCGCGCAAGTTCAAGCCGCTGCTGGTCAACTCGGTGGTCGGCTTTATCGGTCCCGAGTACCTGTACGACGGCAAGCAGATCGTGCGCGCCGGGCTGGAAGACCATTTCTGCGCCAAGCTGCTCGGCCTGCCCATGGGCTGCGACGTCTGCTACACCAACCACGCCGAGGCCGACCAGGACGACATGGACATCCTGCTCACCATGCTGGGCGCGGCCGGCTGCACCTTCGTGATGGGCATTCCCGGTTCCGACGACATCATGCTCAACTATCAGACCACCTCGTTCCACGATGCGCTGTATGCGCGCCGAGCGCTGGGTCTCAAACCAGCGCCGGAGTTCGACGCCTGGCTGAAGCACATGCAAATTTTCACCGATGACGAGCGCACCACGCTGGGCCGGGCCATGCCGCCATCGTTCCAGCGCGCGCTGGCGCAACTGACCTGAGGGCGACATGAGCGAGCTCGAACCCCACGATGGCGCCGACCAGGTCCAGGAGCAGGGCCTGGTGGTGGACAATTCCTGGGCCGCGCTGCGCCGCTTCACGGCTGCGCGCATTGCGCTCGGGCGCACCGGCGTGAGCCAGCCTACCGCGCCGCAGCTGGAGTTCCAGCTGGCCCATGCGCAGGCGCGCGACGCCGTGCACCAGGCGCTGGACGTGGCGCCGCTGCTGGCCGGCCTCGCCAAGCTGTGTGGCCAACCGGCGCTGTCGCTGCACAGCGCGGCAGCGAGCCGCGACATCTACTTGCAGCGGCCCGACCTGGGGCGGCGGCTCGACGATGCCTCGCGCGAGACATTACAGCAGCAAGCCAGGGCGGACGACGGTTTCGACCTGGCGGTGGTGGTCGCCGACGGCCTGTCGGCGCTGGCGATCGAACAGAACGTGCTGCCGTTCCTGGCCTGCCTGGCGGCGCGCCTGGCGCCCGAGTCGTGGACCCTGGCGCCGCCGGCGGTGGTCTTGCAGGGCCGGGTGGCGGTGGGCGACGAGGTGGGGCAGTTGCTCGGCGCGCGGGCGGTGCTGGTGCTGGTGGGCGAACGCCCGGGCCTCAGTTCGCCCGACAGCATGGGCTTGTACCTGACCTGGGCGCCGCGCGTGGGCCTGACCGACGCCAGCCGCAACTGCATCTCGAACGTGCGCCCGGCGGGCCTCGGTTACGAGGCGGCCGCGTTCAAGTTACACTACCTGCTGTCCGAAGCGCGCCGGCGCCAGTTGTCCGGGGTGGCGCTCAAGGATGAAACCGCAGGCAGCGACTCAGCGCTGTCCGCATCGCCCCGTAACTTCCTGCTCGAATAGCCAACTTCAATGAGTCGCACTACCCGACTTTTCCAGCTGATGGACGCGCTGCGCGGCTATCGCCGTGCCGTCACCGCCGCCCGCCTGGCCGAACAGCTGGGCGTATCCGAGCGCACCATCTACCGCGACATCCAGACCTTGTGCAGCCTGGGCGCGCCGCTCGAAGGCGCGGCCGGGGTGGGCTATTGCCTCAAGCCCGGCTTCTTTTTGCCGCCACTGATGTTCAGCATCGACGAGCTCGAAGCACTGGTGCTGGGCGCACGCTGGGTGCGCGGCCAGGGCGACGCCGCGCTGGCAGCCGCCGCTCACACCGCGCTGGCCAGGATCGCCGCCGCCACGCCCAGGGACTTGCGCGATGACATGGCAGAAACCAGTTTATGGGTACCACTGGGCATGGAGCGGCCGCAGGTCGACGACCGCCACGTCGGGCCGGTGCGCGAGGCGATCCGCTACCAGCACCGGCTGCGCATCGGGTATTGCGACGAGCACGGCCAGCCGTCGGAGCGCATGGTCTGGCCGTTCGCGCTGGCGTTTTTCGAGGGCAAGCGCCTGCTGGCTGCGTGGTGCGAGCTGCGCGCCGGTTTCCGCCATTTCCGCATCGACCGCATTGCCACGGTCGAGACCACGCGCGAGCGCTATCCGACCCGGCGCCACGAGCTGCTGACCACCTGGCGCCGCGAGCACAATATAGCCCCCGACTCCTGACAGAAACTGGCGCAGTGCGCCGCTACCATCGTGGCTCTTCTTCACACCCACCGGAGCCCGCATGCGCTTGTACCACCACCCGATCTCGTCCAATGCCCGCCGCGTGATGATGGCCGCCATCCACCTGGACGTGCAGCTCGATCTGACCGAAATAAACCTGATGGACGCGGGCGACCGCCACCGCCTGGCCGCGCTCAATCCGAACGGCATGCTGCCGGTGCTGCAGGACGGCGAATTCATCCTGTGGGAATCGTGCGCGATCATGCAATACCTGGCCGACACCACGGCGGGCGGCGAGGCCTTGTACCCGCGCGACCCGGCGCAGCGCGCCGACGTCAACCGCTGGATGTTGTGGGCGTGCCAGCACTTCGCGCCGGCCGTCAGCGTGCTGGCCTGGGAAAATATCTGGAAGGGCATGACCGGTGGCGGCGCCCGCGATCCGCTCGAAGTGGCGCGCGGCACCGTCGACCTGACCCGTCATGCGGCCGTGCTGGACCGGCACCTGCGCGCCCATGCCTGGGTTGCCGGCGATGCGCTGAGCCTGGCCGATCTCGCGCTGGCCGCGCCGCTCATGTACACCGGGCCGGCCCGCCTGCCGCTGGACGGCTACATCTATCTCGCGGCCTGGCACGCGCGCATTCGCCAATTGCCGGCATGGCGCCAGACCGAAAAAGATTGGGAAATGGAAACGAATGGTGCGCTTGTGTGAAGTGGCGCACGGAACGTGCCACGCAGCGCTGCTATAGTTCAGTCATCTCCTCTGGAGGAGATCCCTAGTTTTGGACTTCGCCCGCTACCCAGCGGGCTTTTTTTTGCCTACATCATCAGCACCGAGTACAGCGAGCGTACCTCCTCGGCCGATTCGAGCATGATGGTGTGCAGCGAACCGTCGCCGATCAGGAAATCGATGGTGCGCGCGCCCTGTTCGCTGATGTTGGCGCGCGGCTGGTACAGCGGCGACGGCACCGGCGCCAGGTCGTTGGCCAGCAGCAGCGTGTCCCCCAGAGTTTCCGGCGGAATCGCGCGCAATCCCGTCCACATCGCCTCGATGGCCTGGAACACGCCGTCGGGCACGCCCAGGCGCGTCAGCACGCCACGGCCGATCTCGATCTCGCCATGGTCTACCCACTCTTCCGGCTCGCCGTCCATGATCTCCGGGTAGTCGCCGGCGCACGACAGCATGTAGAAGCCTGCCACCTCGTGCATGATGCCGGCGAACAGCGCGGTTTCAGGATCGAGGCGGGTGACGCGGCGCGCAATCACCTGCGAGAGCGCGGCCACGTGCGCCGTGTGTTCCCACAACTGGTTGATTTGCCGCTTGAGGGCAGGATTGGTGACTTCGCTGCCGATCTGGCGCACGATCAGGGCTGCCACCAGCGATTGCAGCGTGCGCACGCCGAGGCGCTGCACGGCGTTTTTAACGCTGGTGATCTCGGTACCGGAGCGGTTGTAGGCAGCCGAGTTGGCAATCGCCACGCTGCGGGCTGCCAGCAACGGGTTTGCCTGGATGAGCCTGGCTGCCGCGTCGGCGTGGCAGTCGGGATCGTTCAACGCCTGCTGCAACCGCAGTGTGGCGTTGACATTGGCGGGGAAAGTCAATTCCCCGCGGCCAGCTTGTTCAGCGATGGCCTTGAATGCGTCGAGTCTGTCCATCGCAAAAATTATACGCGCAATATTGCTACGTAGAACTTTTGTGTAAGAATTTTATTCTTCGCTGAAAATCGCGTCGTAGCCATCGGTATTGTCCATGCCTTTGAGCTCGTCCACCAGCCCCAGGTCTTCCAGCTCTTCCACCGCGTTCATGTAGCTGTTGGGCTTGGTCGCGCCGATCAGGCGGAAGATTTCGCCTTCTTCATTGCGCACGCCGATCAGCAGCTTTTCCAGGCGCACTTCGTCCTCGTGGGCGACATTGAGCAACAGGTTGCCGATGATGTGTTTGTCGAATTTTGCCGGCGTGACGCCGTCGATCAGAGCAGTTTTCAAATGATTTCCTTGGTTGGGTCGGTGTTGGGCGCGCAAGTGTCGGCGCCGGCCATGACGGCATTCTTAAGCCTGGCGAGATTTTTTTCAAGGGCCGCGTAATCGTCGTCGCTGTAATCGGCAAACATTTGCCGCCCCATCGACACCATCGCCGGAAACGCGGTGTGAAACGCAGCCTCGCCGGCGTCGGTCAGCCGCACGAAAAACGAGCGCTTGTCGCAGTCGCTGCGGGTACGCTCGACCAGGCCTTTTTGTTCCAGCCGCTCGATCACGCCGGTCATGGTGCCCTTGGTGATCAGGGTTTTATCGCCCAGCTCCTTGTACGACATGCCCGGCGTATTGCCCAGCGTGGCGATGATGTCGAACTGCGCATGGGTGAGGCCGCAGGCGCGCGCGTGTTCCGCCGACCTGCGCTCGAAGCTCTGCATGCACTCGGCCAGCAGCCGGACACTTTTCAAATATCGTTCGCCCATGGGCCGTGATTATAGCTGGTTCGCAATTTGCAGCCGGGGCGGGTACTATACGGGACTTCCATTCATGCCCCTGCGCGCCGATGTCCTTTGCTAACCTGTCCGGCCTGGCCCGCCAACGGCCGCTGCGCGTGCTGCTGGTCAACGCGGGCGAGGCCGATGCGCTCACCTGGGCCGGCCTGGTGCAGCCGCTGCGCATGGCCGCCGCCATGCTGGGCCGTGATGCCTTCCAGCTTGAAACCATGACCCCGGCGCAAGTGGTGCTGGCCCAGCCCGGCTGGCACATCGCCTTATTGGTCGCCGACGATGCCGACCGCACCATGGCGCCGGAGCTGGCCCGCGCCGTGATCGAGCGCATCCGCAGCGCCGAATACTGGGGCGGCGTGGGCGCCGGCGTGCTGTGGCTGGCGCTGGCCGGCGTAATGGCCGGGGTGCGGGTGGCGCTGCCGTGGGCGCTGTACGGCGACACCGAGAGCATCACCGACCGCGCCATCCTGACCCAGCACTTGTTCGAGCTCGACGGCCGCCACCTGAGCTGTTGCGGCGGCGCCGCCAGCATCGATTTTGCGCTGACGCTGGTCGAGCACCTGTGCGGCGCCACCGTGCAGGCGTCGATCAAGGAAAACCTGTGCATCGAGCGCGTGCGCAGCCACGACGAGCGCCAGCGCATCGCCCTGCAAGCGCGTTTCGGCGCGTTGCAGCCGCGCTTGTCCGAGGCGGTGACGCTGATGGAGACCAATATCGAGGAACCGCTGTCGACTGACGACATCGCCAACCTGGTGGGCCTGTCGCGGCGCCAGCTGGAGCGCCTGTTCAAGCAATACCTCGACAGCCTGCCGTCGCGCTACTACCTGGAACTGCGCCTGCAACGCGCGCGCCAGCTGCTGCTCGAGACCAACCACTCGATCGTGCAGGTGGGGCTGATGTGCGGCTTCTCGTCGGGGTCGCATTTTTCCACGGCGTTCGGGGCGCTCTTCGGTAATACGCCGCGCGAGGAACGCCAGCGCAAGCTGGCTAATTGACCATAATTTCTTGCTAAGCTTTCCCTATGGCCAAAAGTGAAAAACCTTGTCGCCATTAGAAAAGAGTTTTAGCATGCCGTTTTTTATAATGGGGCCTGCGGCACGTTGCCGCGCGCACCCACACGGAACACTTTTAATAGGGAATGCCATGAACGCCAAAGATACGACCGTAACGACCCGTCCTGTGACTCGTCAGACTTTTGATGAAGTCCTGGTGCCGACCTATGCACCGGCAGCGATGGTTCCGGTCCGAGGATCTGGCCTGGACCTGTGGGACCAGAATGGCAAGCACTACCTGGACTTCACGTCCGGCATCGCCGTCAACTCGCTCGGCCACTGCAACCCGATCGTGGTCGAGGCACTGACGCGCCAGGCCAACACCCTGTGGCACCTCGGTAACGGCTACACCAACGAGCCGGTGCTGCGCCTGGGCCTGGCCCTGACCGAAGCCACTTTCGCCGACCGCGCCTTCTTCTGCAACTCCGGCGCCGAAGCCAACGAAGCGGCCCTCAAACTGGCCCGTAAATACGCGCACGCCAAGTTCGGCCCGCACAAGTCGCGCATCGTCTCGTGCCTGCAGTCGTTCCACGGCCGCACGCTGTTTACCGTCTCCGTCGGCGGCCAGTCGAAGTACACCGAAGGCTTCGAGCCGCTGCCACCGTCGATCGATCACATCGCCTACAACGACATCGAAGCGGCGCGTGCATCGATTACCGATGACGTGTGCGCCGTGATCGTCGAGCCGCTGCAAGGCGAGGGCGGCGTGGTACCGGGCGACAAGGCCTACCTGCAAGCGCTGCGCGAGCTGTGCGACCAGACCGGCGCGGTGCTGATCTTCGACGAGGTGCAGTGCGGCATGGGCCGTACCGGCGACCTGTTCCACTACATGACTTACGGCATCACGCCTGACGTGCTCACTTCCGCCAAGGCGCTGGGCAACGGCTATCCCGTCGCTGCCATGCTGACCACCAACGAACTGGCCGCCACCCTGGGCGTGGGCAGCCACGGCACCACCTACGGCGGCAACCCGCTGGCCGCAACCGTGGCCCTGACCGTGCTGGAAACCATCAACCAGCCCGAGTTCCTGGCGCGCGTCAAGCAGGCGGGCGACAAGCTGCGCGGCACCATGGAACAACTGATCGCCGACTACCCGCAAGTGTTTACGCTGGTACGCGGCGCCGGCCTGCTGCTGGGCATGGTGGTCACCGATGCCTGGAAAGGCCGCTCGAAAGACATCCAGAAAGCGGCCGAAGCCAATGGCCTGATGGTGCTGATCGCCGGCATGGACGTGCTGCGCCTGGCGCCGGCCCTGATCGTCAGCGACGAACAGATCGCCGAAGCGGACCGCATTCTGCGCGTGTCGATTGATGGTTTGCTGTAGGCGTAAGCGGGAATAATCGTCACCCTCAGATCCGTCATCCTCGCGCACGCGGGGATCCATAGAGCGCGTGAGTTGTGCAAACGTTCCATGGATCCCCGCTTTCGCGGGGATGACGGCTTTTCGGTCCCGGGTTTCTACCCTGGCCTGTGCTGTGCATCATGTGCATCACCCAAGGAGTAAATATGTATGTAGTCCGTCCGGTCGAACTAGCGGATATCGACGCCCTCGAGGCGCTGGCCGCAGTGCCCATGCCGGGAGTGCATACCCTGCCCAAGACGCGCGAGAAAATCCTCGCCATGATCGAGGGTTCGATCGCTTCCTTTGCCGCCCAGGTCGATATCGCCAGCGAGGAATCGTATTTGCTGGTGCTTGAAAACCTCACCGACCACAGCATCGCCGGCACCGCCGCCATCTTCGCTGCAGCCGGCTCCAACGGCACTTATTTTTCGTTCCGTAACGACGTCATCCAGCAGGTCTCGCGCGATCTTAATATCAGCCACAGCGTGCACGCGCTCACGCTGTGTTCGGAGCTGACCGGCTACTCGCAGCTGTCGAGCTTTTACGTGGGCGAGCGCGAACAGGGTTCGGCCGAAGCGGCGCTGCTCTCGCGCGCGCGGCTGATGTTTGCCGTGCTGGCGCCGCACCGCTTTTCCGACCGTTTCTTCGTGCCGCTGGCCGGCGTTACCGACACCAACAGCGGCTCGCCGTTCTGGGATGCGCTGGGCCGCAAGTTCTTCCAGATGGATTTTCTCGATGCCGAACGCGTGATCGGCGGCGCCCGCAACCGCACCCTGATCGTGGAGCTGATGCCGCACTACCCGGTGTACGTGCCGCTGCTGCCGGGCGACGCCCAGGCGGCCATGGGCCAGATCCATCCGTCGGGCGAACTGGCGTTTAATTTGCTCACCGCCGAAGGCTTCGAAGCCGACGACTACATCGACATCTTCGATGGCGGCCCGATTTTGCAGGCCCATAAAAATTCGCTGCGCACCTTTACCGGCGCGTTGCAACGCCGCGCCACCGTGGCGCTTGACGCGCGCGACCGCGGCCGCGAACCGCCGGTGCGTTACGCCATCTCGTCCGGCACCGAACACAATTTCCGCGCCGTGATCGCCGACTGCGCCGCGCTCGAAGCGCAAGTGACCGTGGCCCTGCCGGCAGAGGTGCTGGGCACGCTGAACATCGCGGACGGCGACACCGTCATCTGCGTCCGACTCTGAGACTGGACCATCTATGCTAGTAGTACGCGCCATCCAAGCCGACGACCTCGACGCCCTGTACGTGATGGCCACGCAGGTCGGCAGCGGCATGACCACCTTAAAGCCCGACATGAAGATGATGGGCGACCGGCTCGATATCGCGGTCGCTTCGTTTGCCGAAACCATCGCTCCCGAAAAGCGCGACTACATGTTCGTGATGGAAGACACCGACACCGGCCGCCTGGCCGGCGTGTGCGCGATCAAGGGCGCGGTGGGCCTGAACGAACCGTTTTATAACTACCGCATCGGCACCCTGGTGCACTCGAGCCGCGAGATCGACGTATTTACCCGCATGGAAACGCTGTACCTGTCGAACGATCTGACCGGCAGCACCGAACTGTGTTCGCTGTTCCTGCATCCCGACTACCGCACCGGCAACAACGGCAAGCTGCTGTCGAAAAGCCGCTTCCTGTTCATCGCCCAGTTCCCGCACCTGTTTACCGAAAAACTGATCGCCGAGATGCGCGGCTACCAGGAAGAAAATGGCCGCTCGCCGTTCTACGAAGGCTTGGGCCGCCACTTCTTCAAGATGGATTTCGATCACGTCGATGCGCTGACCGCGGTCGGCAAAAAATCGTTCATCGCCGAGCTGATGCCGCGCCAGCCGTTGTACGTGGCCTATCTGCCCGACGACGCACAAGAGGTGATCGGCAAGGTCCACACGTCCACCGCGCCGGCGCGCCGCCTGCTTGAACAGGAGGGCTTGTATTTCGAGGGCTACGTCGACATCTTCGATGCTGGCCCGGTGCTGCAGGCGCGGGTGTCCGAGCTGCGCGCCATGCGCGACAGCGTGCTGGCGCAGGTTGGCGCCGCTGCCGTGCCGGACGCCGCGTGCGCCACGGTGCCTGAACCGGAGCCAGTGCTGGTGTCGAATACCGCGCTCCACGATTTCCGCATGATCCTGTCGCAGACCGCGCCAGTGAATGGCGCCGTGGCGCTGTCGGCAGCGGAGCAGGATGCGCTGCGCTGCGCCGACGGCGACGCCGTGCGCACCCTGTCGCTCAACTCGAGGAAATATCCCCATGTTTAATACGCTGAACAACCCCCTGAGCAATGTACTGAGCAATTTCGTTGGCGGACGATGGTCGGTCGGCGCTGGCGCCGAACTGGTGACCGTCGATCCGTCGAATGGCCAGCAAACCTGGGCCAGCCGCGAATCGACGCCGCAGGATGTCGATGCCGCCTGCAGCGCCGCCCAGGCCGCGTTCGAAGCCTGGGCGTTGACGCCGCTGGAAGAGCGCATTGCCGTCTGCCTGCGCTTCCGCGACCTGTTGAAGCAGGATGCGGAAGAACTGGCGGCGCTGATCGCCGAAGAAGTGGGTAAACCATTGTGGGAAGCGCGCACCGAAGTGACCACCATGGCCAACAAGATCGACATCTCGGTGCAGGCCTATAACTCGCGCACCGGCCACACGCAGAACAAAGTCGCCGATGGCGAAGCGGTGCTGCGCCACCGTCCGCACGGCGTGTTCGGCGTGTTCGGACCATATAACTTCCCGGGCCACCTGCCCAACGGCCATATCGTGCCCGCGCTCATCGCCGGTAACACGGTGGTGTTCAAACCGAGCGAATACGCGCCGCGCACGGCCATCAAGACCGTGCAGTTGTGGGAGCAGGCCGGCTTGCCGGCCGGCGTGATCAACCTGGTCAACGGCGGCCGCGAAACCGGCATCGCGCTGGGCCAGAATCCGAGGCTCGACGGCGTGCTGTTTACCGGCAGCTGCCCCACCGGCACCGCACTGCACAAGCAGTTCGGCGGCCAGCCGGGCAAGATGCTGGCGCTGGAAATGGGCGGCAACAACCCGCTGGTGATCTGGGATGCGAAAGATATCGATGCGGCCGTGTTCATGGCCGTGTCGTCGGCGTTCATTTCGGCCGGCCAGCGCTGCACCTGCGCGCGCCGCCTGATTGTCCAGCAAGGCCCGGCGGGCGATGCGCTGCTTGCGCGCCTGGTCGATGTGGCCAGCCGCCTGACGGTGGGCGCCTCGAACGCGGAACCGGCGCCGTTCATGGGGCCCGTAGTCTCGGCGGCGATCGCCAGGCGGCTGGTACAGGCGCAGGAGGACATGGTGGCCAAGGGCGGCGTCAGCCTGCTCAACATGCGCCACCTCGACGAGAACACCGGCTTTGTCACGGCAGGTATCGTCGATGTGACCGATGCCGAGAATATCCCCGACGAAGAGTGGTTCGGTCCCCTGTTGCAGGTGATCCGCGTGGCCGATTTCGACACCGCGATCCGCACCGCCAACGCCACCGAATTCGGCCTGGCCTCGGCGCTGATCTCGAATGACGAAAACCTGTGGAAGATTTTCCAGGTGCGCGCGCGTGCCGGCATCGTCAACTGGAACCGCCCAACCACCGGTGCGGCCAGCACCGCGCCGTTCGGCGGCGTGGGCAAGTCGGGCAACCATCGCCCGAGCGCCTACTACGCGGCCGATTACTGCGCGTACCCGGTCGCCTCGATCGAAAACCCCGCACTGGAACTGCCGGCCAAGCTCTCGCCCGGCATGCACTTCTAAGGAAGCGCCATCATGCCCGCACGCGAATTCAACTTCGATGGCCTGGTCGGGCCGTCGCACAACTACGCCGGCCTGTCGTTCGGTAACGTCGCCTCGTTCAACAACGTCAAGAGCGCGTCCAATCCCAAGCTGGCCGCCTTGCAGGGCCTGGCCAAGATGCGCGCACTGGCTGCGCGCGGCTTCGGCCAGGCCGTGATGCCGCCGCAGGTGCGTCCCAACTTCCGCCTGCTGCGCAGCGTGGGCTTTACCGGGACCGACGCCGAAGTGCTGACCAAGGCCGCGAAGGAAGCGCCAGTCATCCTGGCCAGCGCTTATTCGGCTTCGCCGATGTGGACCGCGAATGCCGCGACGGTGAGCCCGTCGGCCGACAGCGCGGACGGCCGCGCGCATTTCACCGCCGCCAACCTGAACAACAAATTGCACCGTGCGTTCGAGCACATGCAGTCGGCACGCAGCCTGCGCGCCATCTTCGCCGATCCGAAACACTTTGCCGTACACGACGCGCTGCCCGGCACCCCGGCGTTCGGCGACGAGGGCGCGGCCAACCACACGCGCTTTGCCAAAGATCATGGCAGCGCTGGCGTGGAGGTGTTCGTGTATGGCCGCACCGAGTTCGATGCCTCGGCGCCGGCGCCCAAGCGCTTTCCTGCGCGGCAAACCCTGGAGGCTTCACAGGCGGTCGCGCGCCTGCATGGCTTGTCGCATGAGCGCACCGTGTATGTGCAGCAGAATCCCGACGTGATCGACCAGGGCGTGTTCCACAACGACGTGATCGCGGTCGGCAACGGCAATGTGCTGTTCTACCACGAGCAGGCGTTTGCCGACGAAGCGGACGCCATCGAACGGCTGCGCCGCGCGCTGGGCGAGGTAGGAGCAGAATTCAATCCGATCCGCGTGGCGACGTCGCAGGTGGCGGTGGCCGATACCGTGGCCAGCTACCTGTTCAACAGCCAGTTGCTGACCAAGGCCAGTGGCAAGATGGCGCTGGTGGTGCCGCAGGAATGCCAGGAAAACGCCGCGGTTGCGCGCTACCTGGAAGGCCTGCTGGCGCAGAATGGCGCCATCGACGAATTGATCACGTTCGACCTGCGCCAGTCGATGCGTAACGGCGGCGGCCCCGCGTGCCTACGCCTGCGCGTGGCGCTCACCGAGGCCGAAAGCCAAGCCATGCACCAGGGCGTGGTGATGACCGAATCGCTGTATCACACGCTGGTGGCGTGGGTGGAAAAACACTACCGCGACAGCCTGTCACCCGACGACCTGGCCGACCCGCAGCTGGCGATCGAGGTGCGCACGGCGCTGGAGGATTTGAGCCGTATCCTGAATTTGCCGGACCTGTACGACCTCAGTTAGCGCCCGATCCTTCTGGTACAGGCGCGAAGTTTTAAAAGCTGGTCTAATACCGCATCACCACCGGCATGAGCACCTGCCGCGCCGCCATAAGCGGTTCGGCGTGGGCCTGCGAGAACTACCCAAAATACCTAAAATACCCGTTACGTATTGGAGAACAAACAATGAAACAAACACCACAAGACCTGCGCGCCGAGACGCTCGCATCGATCAACGCCAGCCAATCTGCGAGCACCAATGCCCAGGTTCCGGCCCTGATCGGCGCCTGGCTTGCAGCCCTCGACGACGAAGACCTGGCCGGCACGCTGCCCGCCAGCCTGGCGCCGGTCTTGATGGAAGGTTTCAGCAAAGCGGCCACCCGCACCGGCGCCGGCGCGCAAGTGGTCACGCTCCCTTACGATGACGGCCGTGGCGGCAAAGCCACCGCGCTGCTGGTCCTCAACGACGACATGCCGTACCTGGTGGACTCCATCGTCATGGCCATGCGCAAGCTGCACATCGTCGCCAACGGCGTGATGAACGCCGTGCTGCCGGTGGCGCGCAACGCCGACGGCGTGGTCACCAGCGTCGGCCAGGCCGGCGACAAGCTCGAATCGTACGTGCTTTGCCTGCTGGCCGAAGACCTGCCTGCCGCCGAACTGGGCGCGCTGGTCGGCCGCATCCAGATGGTCTCGCGCGACGCCGCCGTGGTCCGCCGCGACAAGGCCGCCATGCTGGCGCACCTGGCCCGCATTGGCGCCGAAGCTGCCGCCATCGGCGAAGAAGGCAAGGAAGTTGCCGCCTTCCTCGACTGGGCGCGCACCGAAGGCTTCGAGCCGTTCGGCTACGCCTACTACCAGGTCAAGCCGGGCGTGCGCGAACTCGAACGCGACATCCCGAGCCGCATCGGCGTGCTGCAAGATACCGCGCACCCGGTCTACGGCACCTGCCTGGCCAACATCCCCGGCGACTTCGACACGCTGTCCAAGCGCGCCCATACGCTGTCCATCGTCAAGGCCGACGTGGAAGGCACGCTGCACCGCGACGCCCAGCTCGACTTCATCGGCATCCGCCACACCGACGCGCAGGGCGCGATCCTCGGCGAATACTGCTTCGTCGGTTTGTTCACCCGCGCCGCCACGTCCACGCCGCTGAACCGTCTGCCGTTCGCGCGTGGCCGCGTGGCCAAGGTGCTGTCGATTGCCGGCGTGCGCCAGGAAGGTTTCCGCGCCGAGAAATTCATCGAGATCCTCGAATCGCTGCCGCGCACCGAAGCGCTGGAAGCCGATCCGCAATGGCTGGCCGAGGTATGCGGCGCCGTGGTCTCGCTGTACAAGCAGCCGCGCACCAAGGTGTTTGCGCGCCGCGACGTGTATGCGCGCCACCTGAACGTGCTGGTGTACCTGCCGCGCGAGCGTTACAGCAACAGCGTCGCCTCGTCGCTGGCCCGTACCCTGCAATCCACGTCCGGCGCCAACCACGTCAGCCTGCAAACGCTGGTGGCCGACGGCCCGCTGGCGCGCGTGTACCTGATCGCCCACGGCGCCCGCTACCCGCTCGACCTGGAAACCGACATCCAGCAGCCGCTGGCAGGTGTGCTCGACGGCTGGCACGACAGCTTCTCGCAATTGGCCGACACCGTGCCGAACGAGCCGGTACGCGCCCACTTGCGCAAGATGTGCGCCACGCTGCCGGTCGATTACGTGGCGGCCACCACGCCGGTGGCCGCCTTCCAGGATCTGCAAACCATCCTGCACAACACCGATCCGTCGCGCGTCGATGTGCGCGTGGAGAATTCCAACGGCGGCACCTCGATCCGACTGTACTCGGTGGACCAGGTCCCGTCGCTGTCGATCATCCTGCCGGCGCTGCATAACGCCGGCGTGACCATCGACCGCGAACAATCGCACTCGCTGCGCATCGACGGCCAGCGCCGCTACGTCACCAGCCTGTCGGTCGATTCGGCCAGCGCAGCCAGCCTGTCCAAGCCGGGCGTGGTGGTGGTGGCCGAAGACCTGTTCTCGGCCCTGTTCAACAACGAAGCCGAAGATGGCCGCCTGAATGGCCTGGTCATCGAAGGCGGCTTGAGCGTGCGCGAAGTGCAGCTGGTGCGCGCCTACATGAGCTACTGGCGCCAGACCGGCACCCAGTTCTCGGTGCGCTACATCGCCGAAACCCTGCGCAAGCAGCCGGCGTTCGTGAAAGAACTGGTGGACGTGTTCCTGCGCCGGTTCGATCCGTCGCTGGCCGTTGCCACCCGTACCGAAGCGATGGACAAGCTGGCCGACATCAAAACGCGCCTGCCATCGATTAACCACGCCGACAGCGAAGAGGTACTGGGCGCGCTGGCCAACCTGATCGCCGCCACCCTGCGCACCAACTACTTCCAGAACGACCAGAAGGGCGACAAGATCATCTTCAAGTTCGACACCAGCAACCTCACGCTGGTGCCGGAACCGCGTCCATACCGCGAGATCTACGTGTTCTCGCGCCGTTTCGAGGGCCTGCACCTGCGCGGCGGTCCGGTCGCGCGCGGCGGCTTGCGCTGGTCCGACCGCATGGAAGACTACCGCACCGAAGTGCTCGGCCTGGTCAAGGCCCAGATGGTGAAGAACGCCGTGATCGTGCCGGCCGGCGCCAAGGGCGGATTCGTGTGCAAGCAGATGCCGAAAGACGCCGTGCGTGAAACCATCGCTGCCGAAGGCGAAGCAGTCTACCGCCTGTTCATTTCCAGCCTGCTGGAAGTGACCGACAACCGCGTGCTGGGCAACATCGTGCCGCCAGCGGACACGGTCTGCTACGACAGCGCCGACCCGTACCTGGTGGTCGCTGCCGACAAGGGCACCGCAACCTTCTCCGACATCGCCAACAGCATCGCCGTGCAGCGCGGCTTCTGGCTCGGCGACGCCTTTGCCTCGGGCGGCTCCAACGGTTACGACCACAAGAAAATGGGCATCACCGCCAAGGGCGCGTTCGAAGCCGTGCAGCGCCACTTCTACGAAATGGACCACGACATCCACACCACGCCAACCTCCATGGTCGGCGTGGGCGACATGTCGGGCGACGTATTCGGCAACGGCGCGCTGCTGTCGCGCAAGCTGAAAATCGTCGCAGCGTTCGACCATCGCCATATCTTCCTCGATCCTAACCCGGACCTGGAGCAGTCGTTCGTCGAGCGTGAGCGCATGTTCGCGCTGCCGCGTTCCTCGTGGGACGACTACAACAAGGAACTGATCTCGGCCGGCGGCGGCGTGTATCCACGCACCGCGCGCACCATCGCACTGTCGCCGCAAATCCGTGAAGTGCTCGACATCGAAGAGACCTCGCTGCCACCGGAAGAGCTGATGCACCGCATCCTGAAAGCGCCGGTGGACCTGTTCTACAACGGCGGTATCGGCACCTACATCAAGGCATCGACCGAAACCCACGCGCAAGTCAAGGACCGCGCCAACGACAACATCCGCGTCGATGGCAACCAGCTGCGCTGCAAGGTCGTCACCGAGGGCGGCAACCTGGGCGCCACGCAGGCGGGCCGGATCGAGTTTGCGCTGGCCGGCGGCCGCATCTTCACCGATGCGATCGACAACTCGGCCGGCGTGGATTGCTCCGACCATGAAGTGAACGTCAAGATGTGGCTGGACGTGGAAATGAACGCCGGCCAGCTGAGCGAAGCGGACCGCAACCACACGCTCAACCTGATGACTGCCGATATCGAACGCCTGGTCCTGCGCGACAACACGCTGCAAACCCATTTGCTGGTGCGCGAAGCGCAGGCGCAAACCGAACCGGCAGTGCAGGACGGCTACGCCCACCTGATCGCGTTCCTGGAAGAAGAGGGCGCGCTGTCGCGCGACCTCGAGCAGCTGCCGACGGTGGCCGAACTGGCGCGCCGCAAAGCCGATGGCCGTGGCTTGACCACGCCGGAACTGGCAGTGGTGATCGCCAACGTGAAAAACCGCTACAAGCGCATCCTGTCGGCGCTGCCGCTGACGGAACACAGCTGGGCCGAGTCCATGCTCAAGCCGTACTTCCCCGAGCTGATGGTCGCCACCCGTCCTGCGCTGGCGCACCCGCTGGCCAACGCCATCCTGGCCACCGTGCTGGCCAACGAGTCGGTCAACCGCTGCGGTCCGCTGATGCTGCGCGAGCTGGCTGGCGAACATGGGGTTGACGAAACCGACGTGATTCAAGCCTGGGGCCAGGCCTGGTCGGCGCTGAACCTGGCGCCGGTGTTTGCTGTGCTCGACGCCGACGCGCTCAAGATCCCGCGCGCCGTCTCGATCAAGGTCGATGGCCGCACCCGCGTGCTGCAACGCGCCGTGATCGAAGGTGCATTGACCGTGCCAGCCGATCAGCTGCGCGGCGGCGTGGAAGAACTCACGCGCCTGTTCGACCAGCCCGAGTCGCTGACCCAGCTGACGCAACTGACGCCGGCTGACGGCCAGTCCGACGCCGAACTGACCACCGGCCTGCACCCTGAATTCGTCCAGGCGTGGAACGCGGTCGATGCCATCGAAGCGGTGGCGGCGTTCGTGTTTGCCGCGCTGTCGGTGCAGCGTCCGGCGGGCATGGACTTGCCGGCCTTCCTGCAAATCGGCCTGGCGCTGCGCACGCAAGTGGGCATCGACGTGCTGGAACGCGGCCTGAAACTGCCGGCGGCGAACCGCTCGCAGGAGCAGCTGCGCAACTACGCGCAAAACGCCCTGCGCCGCACCCAGCAACGCCTGCTGTCCAAGGTGCTGCAACACGCCACCGGCGGCCATTCGGCCACCGAAGCGGTGGAACTGGTGGCCAACACGCTGGGCCTGTCGGGCTACGCGCAGCCGGCCGACCTGGAACAGGCGATGCTCGACGTGTGGGCGTTGTCGGAGGCGGTCAACGCCGCCAATACGGCAGGCGCCACCCTGCTGGCGGCGTAAGCGCATGGCTGGCGACCGCACTCCAGCGTCGGCTGCGCTGCCTGCCCTGTTGCCAGAGCCTGTGCGCGCGCTGGCGCAAGCGGACTTCGGCGCGGTCGCGCAGCGCTTCAGTGCGGCCGGCTTCGCAGTCGCGCAGCCGGCCGACGGTGTCCTGACCATCAAGGGATCAGGCGAGCGGCCCGCGCTCCTGATTTCGGTGGGCGTGCACGGCGACGAGACCGGACCGATCGAAATGGTCGCGTACCTGCTCGACGCCCTGTCGCGCGAGGCGGGCAAGCTGGCGGTGAACCTGATGCTATGCGTCGGTAATATCGGCGCCATCCGCGCCGGCAAGCGCTTCATCGACGCTGACCTGAATCGCATGTTCCGCGCCGAGCGCGGCTCGCTGGCAGGTACGGCGGAAGCCACTCGCGCCGACCAGCTGATCGCCGCCACCACCGATTTCTTCGGTGACGCGGGGCCGGAGCGCTGGCACCTGGACCTGCACACGGCGATCCGGCCATCGGTCTATCCGACTTTTGCCATCGTCCCGGAGCTCATCGCCGAGCAGCCGCGCCGCACCCTGATCGACTGGCTCGGTGCGGCCGGCATCGGCGCCGTGATCATGAATCCGGCGTCGGTGGGCACTTACAGTTACTACTCGGCCGAGCACCACGGCGCGGCCGGCACCACGGTGGAGCTGGGCCGCATCGGCACCCTGGGACAGAACGACCTGGCGCAATTCGTCGACGCGTCGCAAGCGCTCGACGACCTGCTGCGCGGCGCGACCACCTCGGGCGCCGGCCGCCAGCCGCACATCTTCAACACGGCGCGCCAGATCATCAAGCTGAGTGACCAGTTCCGCATGGCGTTCGGCAAGGAGACCCACAATTTCACGGCCATGCAGCAGGGCCAGGAAATCGCCCGCGACGGCGACACCGTGTACACGGTGCAGCACCCGGAAGAACTGGTGGTGTTTCCCAATCCCGATGTGCGGGTGGGTTTGCGCGCTGGGTTGATGGTGGTGCGAGTAGCCTGATCCCGAGGTTTAATCGAGCAGTGCCTGCGCGCCATACAGCAGTGCGCAGGCAAGCACTGTCGTCAGCCACACCCGCCACGCGCTGCGGGTGGCAAACACCCACATCACGTACAGCGTGTAGAACGTAAAGCTCAGCAGGCTGCCGGCCAGCACGCCCTCCGCGCGCGAGACGCCCGGAAGCCACGGCAACGCCAAAGCCAGCACGGTCGACAGCAGCGCCGTCAGCACGTAGCCACCGAATCCCGCCAGCACGAACCTGCCCGCCACTTCCCAGCGATAGCGGGCGCTCACGCTCGTCGTTTTCGTACTCATCGCTTTTCCTTCCGCCGCGCCTGTTGCACATGCCGCGCCATCACCGCCAGCATGACGCCAAACGCCAGCGCCACCAGTTCGACGCCGGCCCGCTGCCAGTCGCCGGCCGCTGCATACCCCAACAGGTGCTGGCCAGTCGTCACGTAGTTCAACAGCGGCAGCGCGAAGCACAGCACCGCGCCGGCGGCCAGTTGCTCGATCCAGGCGCGCATGAAGGGACGTGCCAGCGCATGCAGCAGGGTGGCAAGCCACAGCCACAGGAAGGCGCGGATCTCCCACACCGCGCGGTCCGGCCACTCTGCTGGCCACTGCGCGGGCAGCAGCCGGTTGGCATAGAAGTAGCCGATACACGCGACCGCGATACCGGCAATCGCCGCCACGTTGAGCGCTTCGATCAAGCGATAGACGCCGGCTGTGGCGCGGCCGAATTCCTGCTCACTTTTCTTGCGGCGCTTGACGCAAAACAGGATGGTGCCGGTCGCCATCATGGCCGTGCCGAGCAGGCCACTGACAAAGTACAACCACTTCATGCTCCAGCCGCCAAAGCGCACCAGGTGCAGCGCTTTTAATACCTCGTGGACGTCGGCGCTGGTGGTCGGCTGGTCCACGCGTGGTGTCTTGACGTCGATGACGGCGCCGGTCACGCCGTCGAACGCCACGCTCGACAGGGTGCTGGCGATGGTCTCTGCTCGGTGGTCGTCGGCGGCGCCGAACACGCGCACGACCATGCCGGTGCGACCCGGCTGCTCGATCAGAACGCGGCGTGCGGGGCGGGCCATCAGGTTTTCCGCCTGCGGCACCAGCAGCGCCAGGTCGTGCATGGTCGCCGGTGCGCCGCCGCGTGGTCGTCGTGCAGGTTCCTTGCCATCGAGCTCGGACTGGTAGCGCTGGTAACCGTCGTCCCCGTACACCGCTTGCAGCGGCCAGGGCATGTAGCTGGTGTAGAAGAACGCCAGCCCGGTATAGACGATCATGAACAGGAACGGCAGCGCCAGCACCGCCGTGGCGTTGTGGGCGTCGAGCCATGATCTCTGGCCCTTGCCGGGCCGGAAAGTGAAGAAGTCCTTGAAGATGCGCTTGTGGACCACCACGCCGGTCACCAGCGCCACCAGCATGCACATCGACGCCCAGCCCACCAGCCAGTAACCTGGCGTGTCGGCCTGCAGCATGTAGTGGAACGACATGAAGTGGCGCCCGCCCTCGGTCTTGCGGCTCGATGCCTGCTCACCGGTGAGCAGCGCGCCGTTGGCCGGGTCGAGTGCGACCGGGCCGCCGCCTTGCCAGACCAGCAGCACCGGGCCGCCGTTCTCGCCCGGCAGTTCGATGCGCCAGAAGCGCGCCTTGCCGGCGTTGGCTGCCAGGTGGGCGGTGGCTGCGCGCAGCACGGCTGCGCGGTCGCCCGATGCGGCCTGCTGCACCACCGGCCGCGCTTCCATCCACTGCGTGATCGGCTGGCGGAAGACCGCCAGCGTCCCGGTGAGGAAAATCGCGCACAGCACCCAGCCGGCTGTCAGGCCGCACCAGGTGTGCAGCCATGACATCTGCTGACGAAAACCGTTTTTCATCACGAACCGGACTCCCGGACGATCAGAAGCTGCCGCGCATGGTCAGCATCACGTTGGCCGGGTCGCCGTAGTAATTGGCGTTCACAAAGCTCGACAGGGTGCTGTAATAGCGCTTGTCGAACATATTGTTGAAGTTGAGCGTGGCCGACCAGCGCGAATTGATCTGGTACTTGATCATCGAATTCCACACCGCGCGGCCACTGACCACCGCCGACTGCGCGCCGATGGTGCGGTAGCTCATGCTTTGGGTGTTGACGCCACCGCCCACGGTGAAGTCGCGCAGTGCGCCGTCAGGCTGGTACGTGGTCCACAGGCGCAGCATGTGCTTGGGCGTGAAGCTGTTGAAGGCCAGGCCGCCGCTGTTGACGTCTTCCAGGTACTTGGTGCGGTTGAAGGTATAGCCGGCGAAGATGTTCCAGCGCTTGGCCAGTTCACCGCTCACTTCCGCATCCACGCCCTGGCTGCGGACCTTGCCGGTGTCGATGTAGCAGTAGTAGTCGCTGCGGCAGGTGGGACTGGTGCTGAAGTCTTCCTGCGCGCGGTTTTTCTGCACCACGCGGAACAGCGCCAGCGACGTATTCAGGCGCCCGTCCAGCAGCTCACCCTTCACGCCGGCCTCGTAGTTGGCGCCCACCAGCGGTTTCAGGGCTTCGCCCGATTCCTTTTGCTCGTACTGCGGCGAGAAGATGTCGGCATAGCTGGCGTAGGCGTTCCAGGTCGGGCTGATCGCGTAAATCAAGCCAGCGTAAGGCGCCAGCTTGGCGTGCTCGCCCTGGTTGGTGGTCGATACCGACGGCGCGCGGCCGGTGGTGGTGGTGTCCCACACGGTGCGCGACCAGCCCACGCGGCCGCCGATGACCAGCTTGAGCGGATCGGCCAGTTGCAGCCGCACGGCGGTGTAGGCGCCGATTTCACGCGACTTGCCCAGCCGCGCTTCGCGCGTGGTCTGGTAGATGAAATCGTCGGAAGGTTCGGCAAAGTCGGGGTTGAAGCTGTTGATGTCGTAGGTGTAGTAGTTGCTGCTCACGCCGTAGATGGTGCTCGCCTCGGCGTAGGAGTAGGTCACGCCGGCCACCACTTCGTGGCGGCGGCCCAGCGCGTCGAACTTGCCGGTGATGTTGGCGTCCACGCCCGAGAGCTTGTTCTTGGCGATGGTGTTGGAGGCGCGCAGCGCGCCGCGATTGGTGGTCGGGTTGATCGCCACGCCGGAGCCGGCGTACTTCATGTCGTTCTTTTCCTCGATGTAGGCGGTGCTCACCTTCAGGGTCCAGTCGTCGTTGAAGTAGTGGGTCAGGTCGGCAAAGGCGCCGCGGTTGCTGTTGTCCTGGCGGTTCCAGGTCGCGCCCAGAAACGTCGAGCGTGGCAGTTCCAGGTCGCGGCCATTGGTGTAGCGCGGCAGGCCGTTGAGAAACGGGCGGCCTTTCACTTCTTCGGAACTGAGCGCCAGGTTCACCGTGGTTTGCGGCGAGAGGTCGGCTTCTAGCGTGGCGAACAGGGTGGGGCTGCGGCGGTCGGCGTAGTCGATGAACGATTTCTTGTCCTCGTAGTCGGCCACCACGCGGGCGCGTACCTTGCCGTCGTCGCTGAGCACCCGGCTGGCGTCGAGCTGCAGGCCGTAGTTGTCCCACGAGCCGGCCTTGGCCACCACGGTGGTGGCGTCGGTGGACAATGGGCGCTTGCGCACCAGGTTCACCGCGCCGCCCGGATTGCCCGCGCCCTGCAGCAGGCCGGCGGCGCCACGCAGCACTTCCACCCGGTCGTACACGGCGGTGCCGGCATTGAGATTGCTGGCGCGCCCGTACATGCCGCGATTGAGCGGCACGCCGTCGTACTGCACCGTGGTCAGGTCGAACCCGCGCGAGTAGATGTACTTGCCGCCCTGCGGGCTTTGCTGGATGGTCACGCCGGTGGTGCTGGCCAGGGTGTCGTACACGGTAGTGAGGGCCTGCTCGTCGAGCAGCTGGCGCGTGACCACGCTGATCGATTGCGGGATGTCCTTCAGTGCCTGCTCGCCCTTGCCGATGCTGACCGCGCGCGTAGTGTACGAACCGGTGCCTTCGGTGGTGGGGCTGGCCTGGGCCGTGACGGCGACCGTCGCCAGGGTTTGCACGGCGGCGTCTTCGCGGCGCTGGGGACGAATGGTGATCACGGTGCCGTCGATATCGGCGGCCAGGCCGCTGCCGGTCAGCAGCATGTGCAGCGCATCGCGCGCGGTCATGCGGCCGTTGACGGCCGGCGCAGTTTTACCGGCCACCAGCGCCGGCTGCACCATCAGTTCCAGGCGGGTCTGGCGCGCCAGCGCGTCGAGCGCAGGGGCCAGCGGCTGGGCGCCGATGCGAATCTCGACGGCGACCGCCGCCGATGGCGATGGCGCGGACTGGGCGTGGGCGCCGGCGGTGCTAAAGGCGAGGGCGATGGCCAACGCCAGTGGCGCGGGCTGAAAAGTGAAACGGGACATGCGTTCTCCAGAGGTTGAATAAGAATCCTTCTCATGTAGACGCATGGTGACGCAGAACCCCAACCCCGTTTGCAAAAATATTTAAAAAATTATTGGGCGCGCGTAGAAACGATCTCGGTGACCGCGCCTTCGCGCCGCAACGCCACCGGCAGCACGCGCGGCAGCACGCGGCGGAAGTTCTCCAGCCGGTGCGGGTCGAACGTGCCGGTCACGCGCAGGGCCGCAACATCGGCATCGCGCACCAGCAGGCCGGTGCTGCCGTAACGGCCGAACTCCGCCAGCACCTGGGCCAGCGGCGTGTTGTCGAAGGTGATGCGGCCGTCGCGCCATGGTGCGATGCCGGCTTCGGCCACCTGGCCGATCAATCCCAACCGGCCGTTGGCGTCTGCCGCGATGCGCTGGCCCCCGCGCAGTTCCATCACCGGCGAACCGGCGCCGCCGGCCACGCGCACGCGGCCTTCCTCGACCTGCACCCGGATTTCTTCGGCGCCCGGAATCTCCGGCGTGTGGCGCACCGAGAAGCGGGTACCCACCACCGTCACGCGCACGGCGCCGGCCAGCACTTCGAACGGGCGCGCCTGGTCGCCCTGGACATGGAACACCGCCTGGCCGCCGAGCAGGCGCACCTCGCGCCGCTCGCGGTACAGGGCCACGGCGACGCGGGTGTCGGTATCGAGGCGCAGCGTGCTGCCGTCGGGCAGGGTGATGTCCTGCTGCTGGCCGCGCAGGGTGCGAAAGTCGCCCGCGTACAGCGGTTGCTGTTGCCAGCGGTTCCAGGCCAGGTAGCCGCCGCCGGCTGCCGATAGCGCGACCGTGGCCAGCGCCGCCCGTGGGGCAATGGCGGCCACACCCGCCAGCCAGTCACGCCTGCCGCGCGATGCCGGGGTACTGGCGCACTTCGCCGCTGCCAGGTCCGCCGCCAACTGGCGCCGCAGCTGCGCGATGCCATCGACCGGCAGGTCGTCGAGCTGGCGCCAGTCGCCGTGCCAGCGCGCCAACGCCGCGCGGTGGGCCGGATCGGCTTGCAGCCAAGCGTGGAACGCGGCTTCTTCGGCAGCCGTCAAGGCGCGCTGGCGACGGGCGAACCAGTCCAGCGCCTGCTGATCGACGTCGCTCAAAGGATTAGGGGATGACGGGCTTGGGCTCATGGCAAAGTCATGGGGATATCGATGTAGACGCGCGAGTTGGCGCCAGCCCAACCCCGGGCGGCGAATAATTCATTCATGCGGTGGACTTTCGGCGCAGCGGCGGCACGCCTGCATGGCATGCTTGATATGGCGCTCGACCATGGTTACCGAAATACCCATCTGCTGCGCCACCGCCGCCTGCGACAGGCCGTCGAATTTATGCAGGATGAAGGCTTCGCGGCAGCGCAGCGGCAGCTCGCCGATCACGGCCAGCATCGCCGCCACGCCCTGGGCGGACATGGCGGCGGTTTCGGGTTCGAGGGCGGCCGGCGCGGCCAGCGTATCGAGCGCAGTGAAGTTGGCGTCGCCGTCGCTGGCGTGCACGTCATAGCAATCGTGGTCAGCACCGACGCCGCGCACCGTGTCGCGCCGGTGCTGGTCGATGACCAGGTTGCGCGCAGTGCGGTAGAGCAGAGCGCGCGGTTCGGCGATGGTCACGCCGTCCTGCTGCATGGCCAGCACGCGCGCGTAGCTTTCCTGCGCCAGGTCGGCGGCAGCCTCGCGGTTGTTCACCGCGCGCGACAGGAAATTGAGCAGTTCTCGGTAGTAGCGTGTTACCACATAGGTCCAAAGCCAAGGGGACGACGGCTCCCGTCACAGGCTGGCTTGGACTGCACTGGCTGACCCTGGGTGTCAGGGATACCCCTTCTTATCCCGACCGCGCCAATTTTACAGGCTGGCAGGGAGGAGGTCAGCAGTAAATGCTAGTTGGAGTTCTGGCCGCGTACGATGAGGACGGCGGCAAGGGTGGCGGCAAAGCCCAGCAGGGCGGCGGCAACAGTAACGGCCGGATGGACACGGCGGGAAACGGTAGGAATATAGGACTGGATTTTTTTAACCGGCATAACACGAATCTCCCTGAAGTCTTATGTAAATATCAAACTAAGTATCAAACCAAGTATCAAGCTAAGTATCAATCTTGTACCCAAGAGTAGCGCGCACATGGATCACGATCTACATTCTCGCTGTATCAAAAGTAAGTAACTGTAACGACAATAGCATTGTTAGCACTTTATTTAAGTTGTATAGATCACACACAAGAACTTTCTTGGTGGAAGGCGTAAAGGCCTATAATCGCTTAGTTTTTTTTTGCCCGAACATATCTCCCACAAGGAATCACTGTGAATCAAACGCTGGTCCAGAAGCTGACCCGTACCAAGCCGGTCGCTCCACACGTTGAGCAGGTCAGCGCCGATCAAGCGCCTTCCGGCAACCGCCTGCACCGATCGATGGGATTGTTTCCGCTGACGATGATCGGCGTTGGCGCCACCATCGGCACCGGTATTTTCTTTACCATGGTCGAGGCTGTGCCCAAGGCCGGCCCGTCGGTGGTGCTGTCGTTCCTGATCGCGGCCATTACCGCCGGTCTGACCGCGCTGTGCTATGCCGAGCTGTCGTTCCGCATCCCGGCATCGGGCTCGTCGTATTCGTTCGCGTATGCCACGGTGGGGGAATTCCTGGCCTTCATCATGGCCGCCTGTTTATTGCTCGAGTATGGCCTGGCGGCCAGTGCCACGGCGATCGGCTGGTCCGACTACCTGAACAACTTCCTCAACAACGCATTCGGCTGGCATATCCCGGAAATGTTGCGCTCACCCATGATCGTGGCCACGGCCAGCCACGGCATCGAGCTGCGTCCCGGCCACGTCAACCTGCCGCCGATCCTGCTGGTGATTTTGTGCTGCACCTTGCTCATACGCGGCACCAAGGAATCGGCCACCACCAACGCCATCATGGTGCTGATCAAGCTGGCGATCCTGGTATTCTTTATCGTGATCGCGTTCTCGGGTTTCGATATTAACAACTTCCACCCGTTCTTCAGCCCTGACGGCGGTGTGCATACCACCGGCATGGCCGGCGTGACTGCTGCTGCGGCCACCGTGTTCTTCTCGTTCATTGGCCTCGACACCGTAGCCACCGCCGGCGAGGAAGTGCGCAATCCCACCCGCAACGTGCCGATCGGCATCTTGTCGGCGCTGGCGATTGTGACCGTGTTCTATATGCTGGTGGCGTTCGCTGCCATGGGCGCGCAGCCGGCCTCGATGTTTGCCGGCCAGGAAGCCGGGCTGGCCGTGATTTTGCAGAATGTGACCGGCCAAAAGTGGCCGGCGCTGGTGCTGGCGGCCGGCGCGGTCATTTCGGTGTTCAGCGTGACCTTGGTGACGATTTACGGCCAGACCCGCATCCTGTACGCAATTTCCAAGGATGGCCTGATTTCCAAGACCTTCCAGAAGGTTAATCCACGTACGGCTTCGCCGGTGCAAAACACCCTGATCGTCAGCCTGGTCGTTGGCCTGGTGGCCGGCTTTGTCGATGCGACCTTCCTGTGGGACATGGTCAGCATGGGCACCTTGACGGCGTTCATCGTGGTGTCGCTGGCGGTGCCGGTGTTGCGCTACAAGCAGCGCGCCAACCCGACCGCCGGCTTCCGCGTGCCGTTCGGTCCTTACCTGGTGCCGGGGCTGAGCATCAGCGCCTGCCTGTACTTGATGTTCGGCCTGTCGCTGACGACTTACACGATCTTTGCGATCTGGATGTCGGCAGCCGTCATCACTTATTTTCTGTATGGAATGCGTAACTCCCGTTTGAATAGGCAGTAAGCCGGCCAGACGTTAAAAAGCCCCGGCCGCGTAAGCGGACCGGGGCTTTTGCCCATTTGATCAAGACGCCAGAGCGCTTAACACAACCTGCAGGGCAAGGCGCAGCGACGAAGACAGTACGAATGTACGGCGAGGAGCTGCAACGAAGCCATGGAGGTTATGTTACGCGCTCTTACTTTGCGCTGCCTGGCTTGGCGCCGAGGTAAAGACGCAGAGCAACAGCGGTCAGGGCAACGGCAACTGGCAGGTTTTCGATGATGGTCAGCATGGTGTTTCTCCTTGAATTCGGTCAGTCAAACAGGGTTCAGGCTTAAGCGCGGGCTGCGGCGTAACGCAGTTCCGATGCCAGGCTCGGCGAGTGCGACGCCACTTCGTTGGCGGTGCTGCTCAGCCACCAGATGGTTTCTTCGGCGCTCTCTTCAGCGGCGATCTGCTCGGCCACGGCAACGGGCTTCTTGACGAATACCGCGATGAACAACTTGCGCACTGCGTTGGTAACGTCGCTGGCGAAGTCGGTAACGTTGGTGTGGTAGTTGAAAACGGTAGTGGTCATGTGGAGCTCCTTGAGAATGTCTGTTTGATGCAGTGCAGTATGCGCCTCTCGGAGAAATAAATATACTTTCATTTTGTGATGCATGCGATAGAAAAACCGTATAACACTATCGTGTTGCCGCACGGTATGATATTCGCTATCGTGATAACTGGCGCGATGGTGCGGCTACTTTCGCTTTCGTTTATTCATCAGGCAATATTGCGCAGTACAGCTTGGCTGTAGCCGATGATTTTTACGGCATCGGCCTGCAACAGGCGGATGCGGCGCTGCACCAGCGGCCAGCCCGACCACGGCACCGCATCCGCAGCAGGCGCATCGGGCAAGGCGTCGACGTGGATGTATGCGGCTTGCGGATCGAGCGCCTGGCTCAAGGTGCGTACCACCTGGTCGTGGCTGATGCCGAGCATGGCGTTGACCGGTTCGGTGGGCAATTCGACCACGTGGCGGCGCAGGATGGCGCGCAGGGCCGCCACGTGCGCCACCAGCAGGTAGTTCTGCACGATGAACAAATTGATATCTTCCACCGCGCGCCGCTTGCTGGCCGGCTCATCCAACATGCGCACCAGCGCCGAGCTGAGCCCCGCCAGGCTGTCCATCAAACGCTTGCGCTCGATGCGGTAGGCGAAGTCGTCCTTGCCCTTGCCTTGCAGCAGGTCGAAGCTGGCCTGCATATATCGCAGGTTTACTTCCAGCACACCGCGCACCAGCCGCGGCACGCTCTGGTATTCCCAGTTGGCCAGCACGAAGCTGAAGGCGGTGGCCACGGCTGCACCGATGAAGGTATCGACCAGCCGCTCCATGATCAGGTCGTTGTTGCCGGGCGCGATCAGGTGCATCTGCAACAGGATCATGATCGACACCGCCACTGCCGCGTACCGGTAGCGCAGGTAGATGAAGGTGGGCGTGGCCACCGTGGCCAGCACCAGCATGGCCAGGATTACCGCCATGTTGCTGATCACGTGCAGCACCACCGCCGTGATCACGCAACCGATGATGGTGCCGATGATGCGGTCGGTGCGGCGCTGCTTGGTCATGCTGAAGCTCGGTTTGAGGATGATGACGATGGTGAGCACGATCCAGTAACTGTGCGCCGCGTAGGGCAGCAGCGCCGCCACCGCCAGGCCCACGGAGATCGCCATCGCCACCCGCAGCGAGAAGCGGAAGATCGGCGAGTCGAGCCGCAGGTGCGATAGGATCATCCGTAGTTCATATTTCTGCTGCGACAGGAACGGACCCATGTCGGCATCGACCCAGAACGGCGTGGTCGCGTAGGCCTTCTGGCTGGCCTGGTGCAGCTCGCCGATCATCCTGATGATGGCGCGGATTTTGTTGCGCTGCGCGCGCAGCACGGCCAGCGCCTCCTGCTGGGGTTTGCCGGCGGCAATGCGCGCCTGCAGCGCGGCCAGTTCGGCTTCGACGGCGTCGAGTTCCGGGCCGTAGCTAATCTCGGGGTACGAGGCTTTCTTGCGGGTGACATCGTAGGCCACCGATTCGATATCGCGTGCGCACTTCCAGGCCAGGTCGTGCAGCGTGGTCATCACCGGCGAGTCGGCCAGGTGCAGGCGCAGCTGGGCGTAGTCGGTGTGAGTGGACAGCACCAGTTCGTACAGGTCGAGCATGCACACGTGGGTTTGCACCACGATGGCGTCCTTGGCATTCAAGTGGGCGCGCAGGATCAGGTCGCGCGAGGCCTGCTGGCGGTCGGCCAGCACGCTTTGCTGGCGCACCAGCTTGTTGAACTGTTCGTTAAGGTTGAAGCGGGTGTCGTAAAAATCGGCCTTGATGTCGATGTAATGGGCCAGCTCGAACAGCGCCTCGGCAAGCACCTGCTGCTTGATACGGTGGCGCAAGATCCAGGATACCCCCATCGCATAGGCCAGGTAGGCCACCGCGCCCGAGGTGAACCAGGCGGTATGGATGAAGGACTGGCTGGCCGTCATCGAGTGTTCCATCGACATGGTCATGATGAATAGCGTGGCCAGTTGCAGCGGCATCGACTTTTTGCCGTACACCACCATCATGCAGGCGAAAAAGCTGATCAGCACCAGCATGACCATTAACAGCCAGTGCAGCGGCGCGCACAGGCTGATCAACAGCGTGACGAAGCTGCACAGCAGTACCGACGCGCTCATCTCGTTGAACTTGTGGCGCAGCGGGCTGGGCATATCCATCAGCGCCGTGCACAGCGCGCCGATACACACCGTCATCGCGGTGTGCAGGTTGGTGAACTGCAGCGAGATCAGGGTGACGCCGACCAGGCCGGCGGCAAAACGCAGCCCCAGGTAAAAATAGTGGCTATAGAAAAACGTGCGCAGGTTGAGTGCGTAATGCATGCGGTGACCTTGTGGGCGGCGAAACAAGCGACAAGATGCACGCGGCGGGATCGCCGCTGCGTGCATCGGAAAAACGCAAACTTTGTGCGGCTTTAGAAGACCGACAACACCGGGTAACGGCGCCACTCCGGCTCCGCGTGGCGTTGGCCGTGTTCGAAGATAAAGCCCAGTACCGCATCCTGTTGCGACAGCAGCGCCGGGTTGGCCGCCTTCCATGCGTCGAACTTCGCTTTCAATTCAGGCTCGGTCTCGAGCATCTCCAGCGCCAGGTCTTCGAACACGTAGTCCGAGTACGCTTCCTTCTTTTCCAGCACGCTGTTGAAGAAGCCCCAGCGGAAGAACGAGTCGTGGCCCAGCGGTTCGAGGGTTTCTACCGCGTAGCGGGCGTTGTGCTGCTTGAGCGGAATGAACCAGTCGCCGGCCTGTACCGTGAAGCTGCCGGTGCGCGCTTCGAGCTCGACCGCGTCGTGGTACAGATGGCCTTCGTAGGCGTTCGGGCGCGAGGTGACCGAGACGATGTGATAGTACTGCGCCTCGATGGTGGCGGCCTCGTCGAACGGCGCCATTTCCACGCCGTTCCACTTCAGGCGCTCGATCGCTTCGCGCCACGCTTGCGGCACGATATAGCCCTTGGGGGCGCGCACGGTGGCCGCTGGCACGAAGCTGTTGTAGTAGGCGATGTCCTTTTCCCACGGCTGGGTACGGTCGTACGACAGGCGCTGGTAGTTGCCCAGCAGGCTAGGGCTGCGCTTGGCCGCGTAACCGTTGAAGCGGAAGGTCGAGGGGTTGGCTTCGTCCATCTTCCAGTTGACGGTCCATTCGCTGGCGTTGGCGGCCTGCTCGCGGGCATCGGCGCGCAGCTTGATGATCTGTTCGCCGTGCGCGGTGGTGAAGGCCATGGTCACGTCCAGCAGCGCGCGCATCGACTCGTAGCGGTCCTTGAACGGCTTGAGCATGTGGGTTTCCGGCATGAAGCCGATCACGTGGTGCAGGGCGGCGAAGCCGGTGGAAAAGCGCGGCACTTCCAGAAATTCGGCAATGCCGTCGTCGGGCGTGTCGTGCACCGGGTTGACGTACGGGCAGGTAGGCCAGCCCTTGGCGGCCATCTGTGCGTAGATGTACGGCAGCATGGTGTCGCGCAGGAATGGGCCCAGGCCATAGCCGAGCTTGTCGGCCTGGGTGTGGATCAGGGTCATCGTGTACGGGTAGTCGGCGCCGTTGGAAGTGTGGGTATCGACCATCACGTCCGGGTCCCAGGTGCTCACCAGCTGGTTGAACAGCTGGGCGTTGAGGGTGTCGCACTTGATGAAGTCGCGGTTCAGGTCCAGGTGGCGGCTGTTGCCACGGAAGCCGAACTGTTCGGGGCCGTCCTGGTTCACGCGCGAGGTGTTTGCGCGGTTGAGGGCGCCATCGACGTTATACAGCGGCACGAACAGCAGCACGGTGGTGCCCAGCGCGGCCAGCTTGTCCGCATCGAAGCACAGGTCGCGCACGATGGCCATGCAGGCATCGACGCCCTCGGGTTCGCCGGGGTGGATGCCATTGTTGTTGAAGAACACCGGGCGGTTCTGCGCCTTGATCAGGTGGCGGTCGAATACGCCGTCGGCGCTGACCACGCCGGCGTGGATCGGCACGCCGCCATCGGACGTGCCGATCTGTTCAAAACGCAGCACTTGCGGGAAGCGCTGCGCCAGTTGCTCGTAGAAGGCGATGCATTCGCTGTGCAAGGTGGTCTGGTTTTGATTGCCCTGTTCGTAGGGTGTCGGCATTTCTGGGTGCATGGCGGTCTGGTTCTCAGGAGGCATGTTGGCGGTGCGTGCGGTGTGCCTTGTGAGCTTGCCGGCACGTTTCAAGGGCGACAATTGTATCATCGCTGCCCGTTTTTTGAGCGCTTGCCGGCCGTCGCTTGAGTTGCATTAAGGAAAATAATCGTCATCGATGGTGTACTGGGGTCCTGTACACAGGGAGGAGGCGATGATGCGAAACAAGACCGGGATGGCCGCGGGTATCGCGGTAGCGCTGGTGCTGGCGCTGGGATGCCGGCTGGGGCTGGCGCAGATCGGGCCGCGCTACACGGTGGACATCATGACCGGCAAAGGTTGGCACGGCGGCTCGGGCAAGGCGCAGCAGGGCCGGCTGGAACTGGTCGGCAAGGGGCTGACGCTGATCCGCTACGATGGCCTGCGCATCCTCACCGTGGGTGCGGACGCGGAAGCTTACAGCGCCGCAGCCGTCGGTGACTGGCCGCAGGCCGACCTGCTGGTCATGAGCCCGGCGTTGACGGGGCGCTACAGCGGCCTGGCGCCGCTGGCAGCGCTCCATGGCCTGAACGTGCTGTTGCCCGCGCCAGTCGATGGCACTCCCGTGCCGCCGGGACCGCGCTTCTATCCGATGCACACCTGGGATGTGCTACACCTGCGCAAGGGCAAGGCATTGCTGCGCGTGACGGCCATGCCGGGGCCCGCTGGGATGGCGCAAATTGCGGGTTTCGTGCTGGAGCTGGGGGCGGGGCAGGCGTCGTACCGGGTGTATATCAGTTGTACGCCGCTGGAAGACGCGGAACTCGAGGCGCTGCCGGCGCGGCTGCCGGGGGCGGACCTGGCGTTGCTGCCGGTGCCGGCAGAACCGGCGCCGCGCCTGCTGCCCCTGCAACCGGGGCACCAGCAGCGCCAACTGGCGCCGACGGTACTCACCCGTGCCGGCTACGCGTTTACCGCCATCAGGCGCTGATTATTTTTTGGCGTTGGTCTCGACCCACACGGCGTAGGTATCGATGAATTTCTTCAGGAATTTTTTGGTGTCTTCGTTGTTGACCTTGCCGTCATCGCCGAGCAGCTTGGCGGCGCTGCCGATGTACATTTCCGGCTGTTGCAGCACCGGCATGTCGAGGAACACCAGCGACTGGCGCAGGTGGTGGTTGGCGCCAAAGGCACCGGTCGCACCAGGGGTGATGCTGACCACGCCGGCCGGCTTGCCGGTCCACACGCTGCTGCCGTAAGGACGCGAGCCGACGTCGAGCGCGTTCTTCAGGGCGGCGGTGGTGGAGCGGTTGTATTCCGGGGTGAAGAACAGCACGCCTTCGAACTCCTGCATGCGTTCGCGGAACTGGGTCCAGGCCTGCGGCGGCACCGCGCCGTTTTCTTCCAGGTCCTGGTTATAGATGGCGAGTTCGCCGATCTCGACGATTTCCAGGTTCAGCGATTCGGGCGCCAGGGCAATGACTTCGTGGGCAAATTTGCGGTTGATCGAATCTTTGCGCAGGCTGCCGATGATGACAGCGATTTTCTTGGCGGGCATGTGAACTCCAGTAGGTGGGTCGATAGGGGAAAAAAAGACCGCTTACTGTAACCGATCCCCACCGCCACAGGGCGCGCGCCAGCCTTTTGGGAGGGGTGCGCCGTGATGCCGAATTTTTGGATAGGCTGGCGTATCGATTAACGCACTCGGGAGACGTTATGGATAACTGGAAAGTTATTGTTGGCAAGGGCATGGCGCCGGGCTTGTTGGCCAGTTTGGCGTCCACGGCGGTACTGGCGCTGTTCTCGAAGAAGGAGGCCGGCAGCCCGTTCGCGGGCGCCAACGCCATCAGCCATTGGCTGTGGGGCGACCGCGCCTTCGAGCAGGACCGGCCCACCTTGAAATATACGCTGGTCGGCTACGGCATCCACCACGCCAGCTCACATTTCTGGGGCAGTATCTTCGAGCAACTGGCCGGCCGCGTGCTGGGTAAGAAATCGCCGGCCGCCACGGTGGCGGCGTCGGCGGCAGCCACTGCCGTGGCCTGCGTTGTCGACTACAAGCTCACGCCTAAAAGATTCCAGCCCGGCTTCGAGCAGCGCGTCTCGCGCAGCTCGCTGGCGTGGGTGTACGTGGCGTTCGGCGTTGGCCTGGCTGCTGGCGCCTGGCTCAACCATCGCCATGACGATGGCGCCGATTTGTCGTAAGGGCCGCGCATGACGACGCCGCTCCGCAAGACCGTCAGCCTCGGCCTGCAAGGCGCGGGCACGTACGGGGCCTTCACCTGGGGTGTACTCGACCGCCTGCTCGATGAAGACGACCTGGTGTTCGACAAGATCAGCGGCAGCAGCTCGGGCGCCATCAACGCCGTGGTGCTGGCCGATGGTTATGCCCATGGCGGCGGCCGGCGCGGCGCGCAGGCCGCCTTGCGCCGCTACTGGACCACGCTGGGGCAGACCATGACGTTCAGCCCGCTGCAACGCACGCCGTTCGACCGCCTGACCGGCAGCTGGACGCTCGAACATTCACCCATCTATCACCTGCTGGAGATGGGCGCGGCGTTCCACGGGCCGGTATGGGAAGCGCCGCTCACGCAAAATCCGCTACGCAACTTCCTCACCACCATGGTGGACTTCGGGCGCGTGCGCGCCTGCACCGAGCTGCAATTATTTATAGCGGCTACCAATGTGCGCACCGGTGCCGGCCGCATGTTTACCAGGGAAGAGCTCGACCCGCAACGGGTACTGGCTTCGGCCTGCCTGCCTACCGTGTTTGCCGCTGTCGAGGTGGACGGCGAGAGCTACTGGGATGGCAGCTTCGTGGCCAACCCGCCGCTGGCGCCGTTTCTCGAGCACGGCGCGCGCGATATCCTGGTGGTACAGAACAACCCCGTCTCGCGCAGCCGGGCGCCGCGCAGCGTGGCCGACATTGCCAATCGCACCAATGAAATCGCCTTCAACATGAGCTTTTTGCGCGAGATCGCCGCCCTGCAGCACGGCCAGGGTGTGCCGCTGGAAGAGCGGGGCGACACGATGGCGTTCGATCGCCCGCGCCTGCACCTGATCAGCGGCATCGACATGCTGGCCGACTACAGTATCTCGAGCAAGCTCAATGGCGAGCTCGGTTTCCTGCTGCACTTGCATGAGGCGGGCGTGGCCGCAGCCGAGGCCTGGTTGCGCGAACATAAGGAGCAAATCGGCGTGGCCGATACGCCGTTACCGGCGACCGCATACGGCAGGGTACGCACGGCAACCTGAACTGCTGCGGGCAGACCGGCAAGGTGCATGCAGGCACGCCGCAGGCCATACACCCGGGCCAGTCAGTCCAGTCAGCCCAGTTGCAACTGCAGACCGGACCGGCGCTGCGTGCGGGGCCTCAGCGTCGCCGCCACTGGCGTCGGCGCCTGCTTCACGCCGTCGAGTTGAAACACGCTGACGACCGTCTCCAGGCCTTGCGCCTGTTCGTGCAGGGAATCGGCTGCAGCACTGGCTTCTTCCACCAGCGCCATGTTCTGCTGGGTCAATCCGTCCATTTGCACGATGGCGGCGCGAATCTGGTCGAGGCCGGTAGCCTGCTCCTGGCTGGCGCCGGTGATCTCGCCCATGATGCCGGTCACGCGCTGCACGCTGCCGACGATTTCCTGCATGGTCGCGCCGGTCTGGTTCACCAGCTTGGCGCCGCTGCCCACTTTTTGCACCGAGTCTTCGATCAGCACTTTGATTTCCTGTGCCGCCGCCGCCGAGCGTTGCGCCAGGTTGCGCACTTCGGACGCCACCACGGCAAATCCGCGCCCCTGTTCGCCAGCGCGCGCCGCTTCCACGGCGGCGTTGAGCGCCAGGATATTGGTCTGGAACGCAATGCCGTTGATCACGCCGATGATGTCGGCAATCTTGTTCGACGAGGCGCTGATCGAGCCCATGGTATCGACCACCTGCGCCACCAGCACACCGCCCTTGACCGCCACTTCGGAGGCCGACAGCGCCAGCGTGTTGGCCTGGCGCGCACTGTCGGCATTCTGCTTGACGGTGGCGGTCATTTCCTCCATCGACGACGAGGTTTCCTCGAGCGAGGCGGCCTGTTCTGCCGAGCGCTGCGACAGGTCGTGGTTGCCGGCGGCAATCTGCGCCGAGGCGCTGGCCATGTGGCTGGTACTGCCGCGCACTTCGGCCACGATGCCGGCCAGGTTGTCCTTCATTGTGTCGAGCGCGGTCAGCAAGGTGCCGATTTCGTTGGTGCTATGAATGGTGGCGTCGCCACGCAGGTCGCCTGCCGCCACCCGCTCGGCAATTGCCATGGCCTGTTGCAGCGGCTGGGCAATCGCCCTGATCAGCAGGTAGCCGACGGCCAGCGCCAGTGCGGCGCCCAGCAGCAGTGCCGCAATCGTGCTGTAACGCATGGTGGACAGGCTGTCCTGCACGATGTCGTGGTTGGCTTCGGCGCGCTCGTCGCTGAATTTTTTCAGCGCTGCCAGGGCCACGTCACCGACGCGGTAGGTGGGGTTGATTTTCTTGATGAGCACCAGCTCGGCATCGTCCCAGTCGCCGTTCTTGATGGCAGCGACGGCAGCGGCAATATGCGCCACGCCCAGGCCATCGCTGGTGCGGTACCACTCTTGCGCCAGGGCTTTCTGTTCGGCGTTGTCGATGCTGTCGAGATACCGCGTCCAGCGCTCGGTGATGCGCGCGCTGGCCGCATCGATCACGCCCCAGTGCACGCTCAGCTCGTGGTCGTGCAGCTTGGCCCATTCGAATTCGGTGTTGTGTTGCAGCGCCTGCAGGATCTGGCTGCGGTTGGTTTCCATGTCGAGCCGGATAGCGTTGCGCTCGCCGGCGCGGGCCTGGTCGGCCAGCGTGACGTCGTTGATCAGCGCGACAGAGCGGTCGGCTGCATAGATGCCATAGCTTCCGATGAGCACGATGACGGTCATCAGTGCTGCCAACGCGGCAATCACCAGGTGCTTGATTTTGATATTGGACAGCATGATTGCCTTACGAAAATTGATGATACAAGGTTAATTAGGGTTGCACTATAGCATCATAGGATGAATTCGTCAGATTTTTCTATTGAATTCATTAATTTTTGCGAGATTGAGTTCTTGTTACACCACATTGATTGCGCTACAGTCCGGAATGGCCATCACACTTTCCGCTCCCGGCACCCCAGCCGATACCGACCAAGACTCGATCCTGACCAGCAAAGGCGTGGCTGCGCTATTGGGCATTTCCATCTCGACTGCACAACTGTGGATGGAAAACGGCAATTTGCCGTCCTGGAAGACGCCTGGCGGTCATCGCCGTGTGCAGCTGTCGTCGGTGCGGCGCTTGCAACAACGCCTGGCGCATGACGCCGGCGAACCAGAGGTGGTCCCGCTCAGTGGCGCCGCGCCGACGCCTGCCGAGGCGCAGCGGCTGGCAGCGGTGGACCGGTCTGGATTGCGGGAGCGCGCGATCGGCCCGATCTTCGACCCGCTGACCTGGCTGGCGGCCACGGTCACGACAGCGCCGATCGCTCTGCTGACCTTGCTCACGCAGTCGCAGCAGCTGTTTTTGTCGCGCCAGGGCGTGGCGTTGACGGGCACCCCGCGCGACTGGGCCTTTTGCAATTACACGATTGCCCAGGACGATTTGTTCTTCGTGACCGACACGCTCGACGATCCGCGTTTTCGCGACAACCCGCTGGTCACCGGCGCGCCGCATATCCGCTTTTATGCCGGCGTGCCGCTGATTGATGCGGATGGCTTCAAGCTCGGTTCGCTGTGCGTGATCGATACCGAGCCGCGCCGCCTGACCGGCCAGCAGGCGCGTGCGCTGCGTGAGCTCGGTGGCATCGCCTGCCGTGAAATCAGGCAGCAGCGATAAAACAGTCATAAAAAAACCACGCCGCAGCGTGGTTTTCGAGAGAGCAGAAGCGCTTATTCGGCGTTCATTTCCTTGAGCAGATTATCGGCGTGGTCCACGTGCTTCATGTTCCACAGGATGTAGCGCAGGTCGACCTGGATCGAACGCGTCATCGCCTTGTTGAAATCCCAGTCCGAAATGATCGAGTCGAGCGTGCCGTCGAAGGCCAGGCCGATCCATTCACCCTTGCTGTTGAGCGCAGCCGAACCGGAGTTGCCGCCGGTGATGTCGAGCGTGGCCAGGTAGGCGACCGGTACCGATTTCAACGCCGGGTCGACATACTTGCCGAAGTCCTTGGCCTTGATCGCATCGAGCTGCGCTTTCGGCGCATTGAACTCGCCGGTGCCGGTGGCCTTGGCGGCGACGCCGGCAACGGTGGTGAACGCTTTCCAGTCGGTGCCGTCAGAACCCGGCTGGCGGCCGGCGATCTGGCCGAACGTCACGCGCAGGGTGCTGTTGGCGTCCGGATACACGGCCTGGCCCTTGCTGTTCATGTAGGCGATTTTTGCCTTCATGTAGTTGGCGTAGGACTCTTGCAGCTTGCCGGCCAGTTCTTCTTCCTTCGCTTCCTCCCTCAGGTCCGGGCCGTACAGCGCCACGGCAGCCTGGATGAAGCTGTCGTCGCTGGCCTTGAAGTCGGCCGGTTTCTTGTCGATCCAGGCGGTGCGGGTGGCAGCGTCGCCAAGCTTGCTGCCGGCGTAGATCTTGTCCAGTGCCGCCTGCAGGCCGGCCTTGTCCATGCCGTCCTTGATGCCCATCACCTTGTCGAAAGCGGCGTTGCGCTGGGCGGCCGGTTGCGCGGCGTACTTGGCCAGGCTGTTCAGTACCAGGGCCTTGTCGACTTTTTCATCGTAGTTGCGCACCAGCGCGGCCACGCTAGCCTTGATGCGTGGCACGTCGCGAACCTGGTAGCCGGACTTGCGCTCGGTGTCCGGCTTGGCGTTTTCGTTAGCCAGGCGGTACAACATGCGCGCGGTGTTGAGCAGGCGCGGTTTCGACGACGACAGGAAGTAGTCGCGCTTGGTCTCGGCGTCGCGCTCGGCGATCAGCTTTTCCACGGTGGCGATGTCGGCGCCGTATGCCTTTTTGCGGGCGGCGTCGGCGCTGATCCACTGCTTCAGCGCTTCATGCTCGGCGGTCTTGCGCGCCAGCATGTCGCTGCCGGCGTACGAGTCCAGCATGCCCTGGCGGTTCTTGTAGTAGTTGTTGATGCCGGCCACTTGCGACGCGTACTTGAGCGCGGTGTCCTTGTTGTCCTTGGTGGTCTCGGCAATGATCGCCAGGCTCTCGGCCGACGATTTGACGAACGCCGGGTAGCTCCAGTCGAAGGTGTATGCCACTTCCGACGGCAGGCGGTGGCGGTTGGTGCGGCCCGGGTAGCCCAGTACCATGACGAAGTCGCCTTCCTTGCTGCCTTCCTTGGCCAGTTTCAGGAAGTGCTGCGGCACGTACGGCACGTTGTCCTTGCTGAAGTCGGCGGCCTTGCCATCTTTGCTGACGTAGGCGCGGTAGAAACCGTAGTCGCCGGTGTGGCGCGGCCACATCCAGTTGTCGGTGTCGCCACCGAACTTGCCCACGCCTGCAGGCGGCGCGTGCACCAGGCGCACGTCGCGGATTTCCAGTTGCTTGATCAGGTAGAACTCCAGGCCGCCATAGAACGACGACACGGTGCAGCGGTGGCCGGCGTCTTTTTCGCACTCGGCCTGGATGGTCTTGGTGTTTTTCTCGATCGCATCGAGGCGGGCTTTGCCGTTCAACTTGGCGACGGCTGGCGTGATCACCTGCTGGCTGACGTCGGTCACGGCCTTGGTGACGAAGATGCGGCTGCCGGGCGCGGCCGGCAGTTCCTCGCCCAGGGTCTTGGCCAGGAAACCGTTGGCCAGCAGGTCGCGCTCGGGCGTGGAGTTGTGGGCCACGCTGCCATAGACGCAGTGGTGATTGGTGGCGACCAGGCCTTGCGGCGAGACGAACGACGCCGAGCAGCCGCCCAGGCTGACGATGGCGCCCATCGGGAACTCGGTCAGCTTGGTCAGCGCGGCGGGATCGAGCGCCAGGCCGGCCGCTTTCAGTTGGTTGGCTACTTGTGGCAGCTGTTGTGGCATCCACATGCCTTCGTCGGCGTGGGCTGCGGCGGTGGTGCTCAGGATGGCGAGCGCGATCAGTGTCTTATGCATTGTTTTAGTTCGTTTTCCAAAATGGTGATTGGGAACAGCGCAGCGAGTATATCAACAAAAAAAAGCCCCGCGCATCCACGGACAGTGGATGGCGGGGGCTTTGTTGCAAATGCCAGGAAATCAGTCGGCCTTGATCGCCTCGATCTGGATCGCCAGCTTGACTTCGGGCGAGAAGTTCGGCAGGCCGATATTGAGGCCGAAGTCGCTGCGCTTGAATTCGGCGGTGGCGTCGGCGCCGCACGCTTCTTTCTTGTAGCGCGGGTGCATGATGCACTTGAACTTGTCGACCTTGAGCGCCACCGGCTTGGTCACGCCCATCATGGTCAGCTCGCCTTCCACGCCCACCAGCTTGTCGCCGTCGAACTTGAACGATTTGCTGGTGTAGGTCATGGTCGGATACTTGGCGACGTTGAACATGGTGTCGTCCTTGGCGTGCTTGTTCATCGCATCGAGGCCGAAGTCGACCGAATCGGCCTCGATCTTCACGTTCAGCGAGCCGGTCTTGGCGACCGGGTCGAGGGTGACCGTGCCGCTGGTCTTGTTGAACTTGCCGCGCCAGACCGACAGGCCCATGTGGTCGGCCTCGAAGCTCGGGAACGTGTGGGTCGGATCGAGATTGTAGGTCGTGCTTGCCGCCATGGACGAGGCGGTAGCGGCGGTCAACAGCGTGGCGATCAGTAACTTCAGCTTCATGCGATGTATCTCCTGTGGTGGTGGTTAGTTGTATTTAGTTGTATTTAGCCGGCGACGACGTGGAACTTGAGCACCACTTCATCGGCAACCATGCTGGTGTCTTTCCATTCGCCTTCGCCGATGTTGTAGGTCAGGCGCTTGATCGGCAGGACGCCGTCAAACACTTGCTTGCCGCCTTCGGTTTTCACGGTCAGCGGGAAGGTGACGTCGGTGGTCTTGCCCTTGACGGTCAGCTTGCCCGCCACGGTCAGCTTGCCGGCGCCGGCCGCCTTGATCGAGCTCGAGACGAACGTCGCTTTCGGGAACTGGGCGGCGTTGAACCATTCCTTCTTGGCCACTTCCTTGTTGTAGTCCGGGTCGCCCATGTCGAGGCTGGCGGTGTCCACTTCCACGGTCGCTTTCGAGGCATCCGGCTTGGCGGCATCGTAGTCGATGGTGGCGGTGAACTTCTTGAATTTCGACTCGATCGGCACATTCATTTGCTTGAACGTGGCCGAAACGGTCGACTTGGCCGGATCGGTTTTCAGGACGGCGGCGCCGGCGATCAGGCTCACACCAAGCAGGGACAGGAAGGCGATTTTTTTGACGGTTTTCATAGGAACTCCAATAAGTAAAAAAAATTAGAACGGCAGCATGCGTTTGAGCGTGACGTCGCGGTCGAAAAAGTGATGCTTGAGGGCAGCGAGAGCATGGGCCACGACTGCGGCGGCCATGGTCATGACCAGCACGTAGTGCACCGTGGACAGCAGTGCCTTCAGTTCGGGATCGGGGCCGATGATCACTGGCAGCGGGATCAGTTTCAGGTACACGACCGGCACGCCGGCCGCGCTGCTGAACAGGTAACCGGAGATCGGCGCGGCAAACATCAGGAAGTACAGCAGGTAGTGCATGCCTTCGGCCAGCTTGTGCTGGACCGGCGGAATGCTGGCCAGCGGCGCCGGCGGCTTGTTTGCCAGGCGCCACAACAGGCGTATCGCCACCAGCGCCAGCACGGTCACACCGAGCCATTTATGCCACGAAAAATACTTGAGCTTGGTGGGCGAGAAGCCGGGAATGGCGACCATGGTCAGCCCGAGGAAAAAGGCCGAGATGATCAGGAGGGCGATCAGCCAGTGCAGCAGCATGGCTGTCTTGGTATAGCGTTGCATAGATGCTCCAAAAATTAGTACGTGTTAGGACTAAATCGGACTATAGCAAACAAATAATTCTTTTGCTTAACAACGCATTAAACCAGAATAAAAAAGCCCCCGGAACTTTTTCAGTTGCGGGGGCCAGTGTCAGCGACATGCGCTTACAACATCAGATGGCTTTTGCCAGAGATGCGGCGATACCGATGTAATTGGCGGGGGTCATCGCCAGCAGGCCGTCCTTGGCTTGCTGCGGAATCGCCAGGCCGGTGATGAAGTCGCGCAGCGCGTCTTTCGAGATGCCCTTGCCGCGCGTGAGTTCCTTCAACTGCTCGTACGGGTTCTCGATGCCGTAGCGGCGCATCACGGTTTGTACCGGCTCGGCCAGCACTTCCCAGTTGGCGTCGAGGTCGGCTGCCAGGCGGGCCGGATTGACTTCCAGCTTGTTCAGGCCGCGCAAGCAGCTGTCGTAGGCCAGCAGCGTGTAGCCGAAGCCCACGCCGATATTGCGCAGCACGGTCGAGTCGGTCAGGTCGCGTTGCAGGCGCGAGACCGGCAGCTTTTCCGACAGGTGTTTCAGCACCGCGTTGGCCAGGCCCAGGTTGCCTTCGGAGTTTTCGAAGTCGATCGGGTTAACCTTGTGCGGCATGGTCGACGAACCGATTTCGCCGGCTTTGAGCTTCTGCTTGAAGTAGCCCAGCGACACATAGCTCCAGATGTCGCGGTTCAGGTCCAGCAAGATGGTGTTGGCGCGGGCAAACGCGTCGAACAGTTCGGCCATGTAGTCGTGCGGCTCGATCTGGATCGTGTACGGATTGAATTCCAGGCCCAGGCGCGTTTCGATCACGTCTTTCGAGAACGCCGCCCAGTCGAACGACGGGTATGCCGACAGGTGGGCATTGTAGTTGCCCACGGCGCCATTCATCTTGCCGAGGATTTCAACCTGCTCGATACGCTTGATGGCGCGCTGCAGGCGCGCCACGACGTTGGCCATTTCCTTGCCCAGGGTGGTCGGGCTGGCGGTCTGGCCGTGGGTGCGCGAGAGCATCGGCAGCTCGGCGTTGGCGTGGGCGATTTCGGTCAGGCGGGCGACGACGTTGCGCAGCGATGGCAGCATCACGGTGTCGCGCGCGGCTTTCAACATCATGCCGTGCGAGGTGTTGTTGATGTCTTCCGAGGTGCAGGCGAAGTGGATGAATTCGGACGCGGCCACCAGTTCCGGCACATCTTTTACCTGTTCCTTGAGCCAGTACTCCACGGCTTTCACGTCGTGGTTGGTGACGGCTTCGATTTCCTTGATGCGGGCGGCGTCCTGTTCGGTAAAGCCGGAGGCGATCTTGTCGAGCAGGGCCGAGCCTTCGGCCGAGAACGGCTTGATCTCGTCGAAACCTGCCAGCGACAGCGCTTGCAGCCACGAGATTTCCACCTTGACGCGGTGGTGCATAAAGCCGGACTCGGACAGGATGGGACGCAGCAGATCGGTTTTACCGGCGTAGCGGCCGTCCAGCGGGGACAGCGCCGACAGCGTGGAGTAAGGAGTAGTGGTCATGATGGCAGGGTAGAGTGGAAAATGCGCAAAGACAGATTTTACCATTGGCCGCTCTGGCAGTCCGACCCGTGGCTCCCGATGTTATACTCACCACCGATCTTCAACCCCGGCCTTCGCTCTTACTCGGCCCTTACTTTAGCGCGCTATGAAACTCATCGGTTCCTTTGGCAGTCCTTATGTCCGCAAAGTACGCGTCGTGCTGGCCGAGAAAAAACTCGACTACCAGTTCGAACTGGAAAATGTCTGGGCCTCCGATACCGCCATCAGCAAATGGAACCCGCTGGGCAAAGTGCCCAGCCTGATCATGGACGACGGCTCGGTGATGATCGACTCGCGCGTGATGGTCGAGTACCTCGACACCCTCACGCCCGTGTGCAAGCTGCTGCCCACCAACAGCCGCGACCGTGCCGACGTCAAGTGCTGGGAAGCGCTGGCCGACGGCATCATCGACGCGGCTGTCATCGTGCGCCTCGAGCGCCTGCGGCCGATCGAGCTGCAAAGCGAGGACTGGGTGGCGCGCCAGCTGGGCAAGGTGCGGCTGGGCCTGGCCACGCTGTCCGACAAGCTCGGCGACCTGCCTTACTGCATGGGCAAAAACTACTCGCTGGCCGACGTCGCCGTCGGCTGCACCCTGGGCTGGCTGGCGTTCCGCTTCCCCGACATCGGCTGGCGCGACGACCACGCCAACCTGGCGCGCCTGTTCGACAAGCTGTCCGAGCGCCAGTCGTTCAAGGACACGTTCCCGTCCGCCTGAGTGATGGCCGACCCCAAACTGCTGGCCGACCCCAAACTGATGGCCGACCCCACATCCGCGAGCGACAGCAACCCCTCCGCCGCCCAGCAGCGGCGCCTGCAGATGGCCGACATTGCGCGCCTGGCCGGGGTGTCCACGTCCACCGTGTCGCGTGCGCTCGCCGGCAGCAAGCTCGTCAGTGAAGAGACGCGGGTGCGCATCATGGAGCTGGCCCGCTCGCTCAAGTACACCATCAATATCGGTGCGCAAAACCTGCGCATGAAGCAGAACCGCACCATCGGCGTGGTGATCCCGTACGACCACAACACGCGCCAGCACCTGTCCGATCCGTTCTTCCTCGGCATGCTCGGCAGCCTGGCCGATGCGCTGACCGAACTCGGCTTCGACATGCTGGTCTCGCGCGTGGATGCCGACGAGCTCGACGCGGCCGCCGCGCCGTTCGACACCGGCCGCGTGATCGGCATCGTGCTGATCGGCCAGTGGCGCCACCACGACCAGTTGAACCAGCTGGCCGCGCGCCACGTGCCGATCGTGGTGTGGGGTGCGCAACTGCCGCAGCAGCTGTACTGCACCGTGGGCGGCGACAACGTCACCGGCGGCGCACTGGCGGTGGACCATTTACTGGAAGAAGGCCGCCGTCGGATCGCCTTCTTCGGCGACATCAACCTGCCCGAAGTGGGGCTGCGCTACGCCGGCTACTGCCGCGCCCTGCAACGCGCCGGGATCGGCATCGATCCCGAACTGCTGGTACCGGCATCGTTTCTGCCGTCGGGCGGGCAGCTGGCGATCGAGGAGCTGCTGCGCCGGGGCGTGGCGTTCGACGCCATCTTTGCCGGCTCCGACTTGCTGGCCATGATGTCGATCAACGCCATGCGCGAGCACGGCCTGTTCGTGCCGGGCCAGGTGGCGGTGGTCGGTTACGACGATATCGAACTGGCCAGCTACTTCCACCCGCCGCTGACCACGATCCGCCAGCCGATCCGCGAAGCGGGCCGGGCGCTGGTGACCTCGCTGCTGGAGTTGATCGAAGGCCGCGAAGCGCCGTCACAACAACTGCCGACCACCCTGGTCGTGCGCAGCAGCAGCCGGGCAGTCTGAAGACTGTCGGGTTTATGCAACCGATTGCATAATTATTTTTTGCTGCGGTGCAGCGTAACGTACTACGCCATCGTGCTCCCTTTAGTTGTCAACATTAATTCCGTCATCCTCGCGCAAGCGGGGATCCATAGACCGCCTGATCTGTTACTCAGCATGGATCCCCGCGTACGCGAGGATGACGAATCACGCGCCTGCTAGCATTGCTGCAGCGCGGTATGCAATCGATTGCATTAAATGTCATTCCGGTGAATAATGGCGGCTCTGCTCAATAATGCAGCAGAGCAAAACGACAACAACACTGGAGATCACCATGATTCAACGCACCCCCAAACTGGGCGGCATCGCTGCCGCTGTCGCCATCGCCATGTTGCACCTGGGCGCCCACGCACAAGACACCACGACCGCTGCCGCACCGGCCGCCCAACCCGACGGCCTGAACATGGAGCGCGTGGTCGTCACCGGCACCACGCTCGGTTCATCGAAAATGAAATCGAGCGTCTCGCTTAGTACCATCGAAGGCGACGCCATCCAGAACGCCGCGCCGTTGAGCGCCGCTGAAGTGCTGCGCTCGGTTCCTGGCGTGCGCGCCGAATCGTCGGGTGGCGAAGGCAATGCCAACATCACCGTGCGCGGCGTGCCGGTCTCGGCCGGCGGCGCGCGCTACGTGCAAATCCAGGAAGACGGCCTGCCGGTGCTGCAATTTGGCGACATTAACTTCACCACGCCCGACAGCTTCGTGAAAATCGACAGCACGCTCGACCACCTGGAAGTGGTGCGCGGCGGCTCGGCCTCCACCCTGGCCACCAACGCCCCGGGCGGCATCATCAACTTCATCACCAAGACCGGCGAAGAGCAGGGCGGCAAGATTGCGATTAGCCGTGGCCTCGGCTACGACGAAACCCGCTACGACTTCAGCTACGGCGCGCCAATCTCGGAAAAGACCCGCTTCTTCATCGGCGGTAACTACCGCACCGGCGAAGGCGTACGCGACACCGGCATGAGCACCGCCAGCGGCGGCCAGGTGCGCGGCAACATCACCCATGAACTCGACAACGGCTTCATCCGCCTGTCGTTCAAGCATCTCGACGACAAGACCCCGACCGCGCTGCCGGTACCGGTCAGCGTGAACAACCAGCACATCAGCGAAGTTCCGGGCATCGACCCGCGCACCGTGAGCTTCTACTCGCCGTACTGGGTCCGCGACGTCACCCTGGGCAAGAACAACACGCCGGTCTCCACCGACGTCAACGACGGCCTGCACGTCAAGAGCAACACCTTCGGCCTCGAAGGCTCGTTCAAGCTCGGCGATGGCTGGACCTTGTCGAACAACTTCCGCACCGCCGACAACAGCGGCCGCTTTACCGGCATCTTCGCCGGCAACAACGGCGTGGTGGGCAACTACACGGTGGCCACCGGCCCCAATCGCGGCCAGGCCTACAATGGCCGTGCCTTCTCGGCCGTGGTGTTCAATACCTCGATCGACGACGCCGGCAACACCCTCAACGACACCAAGCTGTCGAAGACCTTTGCCCTCGGTGGCGGCGCCAAGCTGACCACCACGGCCGGCCTGTACCTGTCGAACCAGAAGCTGGCGCTGACCTGGAACTTCAACGAATACCTGATGCAGGCTACCGGCGACAAGCCGGCGCTGCTCTCCAACGCCACCACGACCAGCGCCACCCCTGGCCTGGTCGGCCCGGCCTTTAGCGGCTGCTGCTCGCGCGCCGTGGACATGGAATACAAGACCACGTCGCCATACCTGAACGTGGGTTACGAAATGGGTCCGGTCAACCTGGACGCGAGCGTACGCCGCGACAACCAGAAAGCCACCGGCACCGCCAACCAGGCTTCGGCCAGCACGTCGCCGAACGCTGTCAACGGACTGCTGTACAACCCGGCCACCGAGCAGATGGTCAATTACAAGGTGGATCACACCTCGTACTCGGTCGGCGGTAACTATCGCATCACCAACAACCTGGCGGCGTTTGCCCGCGTCAGCGACGGCGTGGCCTTCAATGCCGACCGCATCCTGTTCGGCACCCCGCTCGACGGCAGCGCGCCGATCAACATCAACACCGTCAAGCAGTACGAGGGCGGCGTGAAATGGCGCAGCGGCGGCGTGAGCACCTTCGTCACCCTGTTCCAGGCCAAGACCGACGAGAGCAACTACGAAGCGACCACCCAGCGCAGCACCTCGAACCGCTACGACGCCAAGGGCGTGGAACTGGAAGGCGCCTACAGCCTCGGCGACTTCCGCATCACCGGCGGCGCCACCTACACCCACGCCAAGATCGTTGGCACCGCCGCGGCCGACGTGGCCAATATCGGCAACACCCCGCGCCGCCAGGCCAAGTGGATTTACCAGGTCGCACCGACCTACACCTTCGGCGACGCGACCGTGGGCGCCAGCGTGGTCGGCACCGGCAAATCGTGGGGCGACGATGCGCACACCATCATCATGCCGTCGTATGCGATCGTCAACGCCTTCGTCAACTACCGCGTGACCGAAAAAGCCACCATCGCCCTGAGCGCGAATAACCTGTTCAACAAGATCGGCTACACCGAGATCGAAGGCGACGGCCATGCCGCACGCTCGGTCACCGGCCGCACCGTGAAAGCCACTGTCTCTTACGCGTTCTAATCAACCAAGCACCCGACCATGGCTTCTGATGTTTTTGCCGACCGCCTGCTGGCGGTCCTTCCCGACGAACTGCGTGCACCGGCGGCGCAGCGGCTGGCCACCAGTGGCCCGGTGCTGCGCAGCTTGCTGGCATGGTTGTACGGCGACGCCTTTGCCGACGCGACAGGCTTCGACGACTGGTTCGGCGACCTGATGGAAGCGCTGGGCCGGCTGCACGCCCAGCGCTCGCCGGAGTTGCACGCGCAGGACGCCGCGCGCGCGGCCGAGCCGGACTGGTTCCTCGACCAGCGCATGCTCGGCTACTGCACCTACGTGCAAAAGTTCGGCGGTGACCTGAATGGCGTGGCGCAGCGCATTCCATACCTGGCAGAGCTGGGCGTGACGTATTTGCACCTGCTGCCGTTCCTGCGGCCGCGCGCTGGCGAAAACGATGGCGGCTTTGCCGTCACCAGTTTCGACGAAGTCGACCCTGGCCTCGGCAGCAATGCCGACCTGGAAGCGCTGACCAGTCAACTGCGCGGCGCCGGTGTGAGCCTGTGTTCGGACCTGATCCTCAACCACGTGGCCGACGACCATGCCTGGGCGCTGGCCGCCAAGGCCGGCGATGCGCAGGCCCGCGCCAGGTTCCACGTGTTCCCGGACCGCGACCTGCCGGACCGCCACGAGCGTACGCTGGGCCAGGTGTTCCCGCAGGTGGCGCCGGGGAACTTCACTTACGTGGAAGCAGTGCAGGGCTGGGTGTGGACCACGTTCTACCCGTACCAGTGGGATTTGAACTGGTCGAACCCGGAGGTGTTTGCCGAGATGGCGGCGGTGATGCTGCGCCTGGCCAATCGTGGCATCGAAGCGTTCCGCCTCGACTCCACCGCCTTCCTGTGGAAGCGCGAAGGCACCAACAGCATGAACCAGCCCGAGGCGCACCAGCTGCTGCAGGCGTTGCGGGCCATCGTCGATATCGTCGCGCCAGGCGTTTTGCTCAAAGCCGAAGCGATCGTGCCCACGCGCGAACTGCCCGCCTACCTGGGCAGCGCCGAAGCGCCCGAGTGCCACATCGCGTATCACAGCAGCCTGATGGCAGCCGGCTGGGTGGCGCTGGCCGAACAAAATACCGAGGTGCTGCGCGCGGTGGTCAACAACACGCCGGACCTGCCGCGCGCGGCGACCTGGCTCAGTTATGTGCGCTGCCATGACGACATCGGCTGGAACGTCCTGCGCGCCGAGGCCGGTGAGAACAGCGCTGCACGGCTGGCCGCTGCCTCGCGCTTCTTTGCCGGCGTCACGCCGGGCAGCTATGCGCGCGGCGCCATCTTCCAGAGCACCGATCCCGACGCGGCGCACGGCAGCAACGGCATGGCCGCTTCGCTGACCGGGCTGCAGACCGCCGATACCGTGGTGGAGCACGCACTGGCGCTGCGCCGCATGTTGCTGTTGCACGGCCTGGCGCTGAGCTTTGGCGCGCTGCCGGTGCTGTACATGGGCGACGAGCTGGCGATGCAGAACGACGAGAGTTACCTGGCCCGCCCCGAGCACGCGATGGACAGCCGCTGGCTGCACCGCCCCGTGTTCGATCAGCAGCGCTGGGAACACCGTCACGATGCCGGCACCACCGAAGGCGCGATGTACGAAGGACTGGCGCAGCTGCTGCGCGTCCGCCGCGCCCACGATGCGCTGGCCGCCGGCGCGCCGCGTACCTTGCTGGCCGAGGCGCCGGCCGGCGTGCTGGCGCTGGCGCGCGGCGAACGGTTTCTCACGCTGTTCAATTTCTCGGCCGCGCCGCAGCAGTACGCGCTCGATGGTGCGTGGAGCGACTGCGCCAAACCGGGGCTGTTGAGCGGGACGTTGACGCTGGCGCCGTACGCGATGCACTGGCTGGTACGCGAATAATTAGAATCTGGCCTTAAGGGTTGGGATAAACTCGCCTGCAAGGGCGCGGAGACAAGCATGAACCAACAAACCATCGCCGTATTCGGCGAATCGCTGGTGGACGACTTCGTCACCGAGCAGGTGGTGGGCGGCGCGCCGTTCAACGTGGCGCGCAACCTGGCGGCGTTCGGCGTGGCCACCCTGATGGTCACCCGCATCGGCGAAGACAAGAACGGCGCGCTGGTACGGCGCGAGTTCGCGCGCTTCGGCATGAGCGAGGCCGGCCTGCAGATCGACGCACTTGATGCCACCGGCCGCGTGGTGGTCGAGCGCAATGACGCCGGCCATCGCTTCATCATACTGCCCGACCAGGCCTACGATTACGTGCAGGCCGCACCGGCGCTGGCAGCCCTGGCCGCAGCCACGCCCTCGGTGCTGTACTTCGGCACCATGGCCCAGCGCCACGAGTGCTCGCGCGCCACCGTGCGCGCCATGCTCGAGGCGTCACCGGCCAGGCGCTACCTGGACCTCAATGTGCGCGACGGCCAGGTCACCGAGCGCTGCGCCTTCGAGTCGCTGCACCTGGCCGACATCGTCAAGGTCAACGAGGACGAGTTGAAAGACCTGTTCAAGTGGTACACCCACACCCAGCCCGGCACCCGGTCGGTCGAGAGCCGCGCAATGGCCGACGCCTGCCAGGCGCTGATGCGCACCTTCACCCTGCAAACCCTGATCGTCACGCTCGGCGAGCGCGGCGCCATGGTGTTCGGGGCCGACGGCAGCGTTACCATCAACCAGGAATGCCACGCACCGGCGCACATCGTCGATACCGTGGGCGCAGGCGACGCGTTTTCCGCCGTGTTCCTGTATGGCCAGGCGCAGGGCTGGCCGCTGCCGTTGACCCTGGCGCGCGCCAATGCGTTTGCCGGCGCCATTTGCGGCGTAGCCGGCGCGGTGCCAGCCGATATCGGCTTCTATGCACCGTGGCTGGCCGCGTGGCATGCCGGTGCGGTGTTGCCGAACATCGAATTGGCCCAGGTGCCAGGAGTGGCCGCATGAAGCCGCACTTGTCGTTCTGGCAGATCGTCAACATGAACATCGGGTTCTTCGGGATCCAGTTCAGCTTTGGCCTGCAGCAAAGCAGCATGAGTCCGATCTACAAGTACCTGGGCGCGGACGAAGCGAGCCTGCCTTACCTGTGGCTGGCCGGCCCGATGACCGGCCTGCTGGTGCAGCCGCTGATCGGCGCCATGAGCGACCGCACCGTCACGCGGTGGGGCCGGCGTACGCCGTACTTCCTGATCGGCGCGATTTTGTGCAGCCTGGGCCTCTTGGCCATGCCGTTCAGCCCCACCTTGTGGATGGCCGCCAGCCTGCTGTGGATCCTCGACGCCGCCAACAACGTCACCATGGAGCCGTACCGCGCGTTCGTCTCCGACAAGCTGGCGCCCAAGCAGCATTCGCTCGGTTTTCTCACCCAAAGCGCGTTTACGGGACTGGGACAGACGCTCGCCTACCTGACGCCGTCGCTGCTGGTCTGGATGGGCATGAACAAGGATGCCGTCAATGGCAGCCATATTCCGCACATCGTGATTGCCGCCTTCATGATCGGCGCCGTGTTCTCGATCACGTCGGTGCTGTGGACCCTCAAAACCACGCCCGAGCATCCGTTGACGCCGGTCGAGCTGGCCGAGATCCGCGCGCGCCCGGCAGGCTGGCGCCACACGCTGGGCGACATCGTCACGGCAGTGCGCGAGATGCCACCCACCATGCGCCAGCTGGCCTGGGTCAAGCTGTTCCAGTGGTACGCGATGTTCTGCTATTGGCAGTACATCATGCTGTCGCTGTCGACCACCCTGTACGGTACCACCGACCAGGCCTCGCAAGGCTTCCGCGATGCCGGCCTGTTGTCCGGGCAGGTGGGGGCGTTCTACAACTTCATCGCGTTCGTCGGCGCGCTGGCGCTGGTGCCCTTTACGCGCCGCTACGGTCCCAAGATCACGCACAGTATTTGCCTGACGCTGGCCGGCTTTGCCATGATGAGCATCCCGTCGATCCACTCGGAGGCGCTGCTGTTCGTGCCGATGATCGGCATCGGCCTGGCGTGGGCCAGCATCATGGGCAATCCTTACGTGATGCTGGCCGGCTGCATACCGCCGGAGCGCACCGGCGTGTACATGGGCATCTTCAATATGTTCATCGTGCTGCCGATGATCATCCAGATCTTCACGCTGCCGCTGTACTACCGCAGCCTGTTGGGCGGCAATCCGGAAAACGTCATCCGCCTGGCAGGGGTGCTGATGCTGTGCGGCGCGGTGGCGGTGCTGTTCGTGAAAATAAAAAAGCCGCAGGCGGAGCTGGCTCCGGCTGCGGCTTGATGAAATTGCCCGATGCGTCGGGCAGTTTTTTTATTCGCTGTGCATCTGGCTTTGCAGGTAGTTCTGGATGCCGACCTTGGCGATCAGGTCTTGCTGGGTTTCCAGCCACTCAATGTGCTCTTCGGTGTCTTCCAAGATCATCAGCAGCAGGTCGCGCGAGACGTAGTCGCCGGCTTTCTCGGCGGTGGAGATGCCTTCCTTGACCGTGATGTGGGCGGCTTTTTCCAGCTTCAGGTCGCAGCCGATCATTTCTTCGGTGTTCTCGCCGATCATGATCTTGTGCATCGCTTGCAGGTTCGGCAGGCCGTCGAGCATCAGGATGCGGTCGATCAGTTTGTCGGCGTGCTTCATTTCGCCGATCGATTCCTCGTATTCCTTCTTCGCGATTTTTTCCAGGCCCCAGTGGCGGTACATGCGCGCGTGCAGGAAGTACTGGTTGATTGCGGTCAGTTCGTTGGTCAGCTGTGCGTTCAGCAAGCGGATGACTTCGGCGTCGCCCTTCATGATGGAGCTCTCTCAAATAGTTACGGATGCCCGCATTCTGCCACGAAGTCGGATGCTATGTGTAGTTAATTTCGCGTAAAAGCAGAAATAACATATTTAATTGCGCGTAACGAGACCAGTGAAAATAATGAGAACAATTAGCATGCGCATCTGAAGTCAACGCAACCAAGTCAATTGTCCGGGTGTGAAGCAGCCAACCTAGTGTGGCAGCGGTCGGCGCTAGTATGGGTGTTCCAACTTTTCACCCAACAGGAGCATGCCATGGACTCGATCAACGCCAACCAGCCAGAACATAACCACGAAGACCTGATGGGCCAGGACGCCATCAAGAAAATCCGCGACCTGGTCGACAGCACGCCCGAATGCTTCTTCGTCACCAGCGACGCCAGCGGCGGTCCCGGCGACTCGCGCCCGATGCACGCAATGCAGGTCGATGACCTGGGCAATGTCTGGTTCTTCAGCGCCAGCGACAGCCTGAAAAACCGCGAACTGGCAGCCGATCCGTCGGCCACGCTGTACTTCCAGGGCGCATCGCACGAGTTCCTGCACCTCGAAGGCATCGCCACCGTGCTGCGCGACCCGGTCAAGCAAAAGGAATTGTGGAACTTCACGCTCAAGACGTGGTTCACCGAAGGCGAAGACGACCCGCGCATCACGCTGATCAAGTTCGCGCCAACCTACGGCTACTACTGGGATACCAAGCACGGACGTGCGGTGGCAGGTGTGAAAATGCTGGTGGGCGCCATTACCGGCAAGACCCTCGATGACTCGATCGAGGGCCGTTTGGATTTGTAATTAGCCGAGCTGGAAGTTGATCGGTACCAGCGCATACACGGGGATGGCCTTGCCATCCTCGACATACGGCTTGAACAACGCCTTCAGAACGGCCTGGCGGCCAGCTTCGTCCAGATTGGTCGATCCTGACGATTTCTGGATCACGACCTGCTCGGGCAAGCCTTTTTCGCCGATCAGCACGCGCAGCAGCACGACGCCGCTCTCGCCCATGCGGCGGGCGATGTTGGGATAGACCGGTTGCGGTGCACGGATGTAGTCGGCGCCGTTGATGGTTTTCGGTGCCGCAGGCGCCGGTGCTGGCGGCGCTGGCGTCGGCGCGGCGACCGGTGCTTGCGCGGTGGGGGGCGTGGGTTCGACGTTGCGCGGCGACGGCGGCGCGACCGTGATGGTCGGCTGCGTTTGCGGCGTGGGCAGCATCGGCATCGGCGGAATAAACTTCGGCACCTGCACCACCAACGGCACGGTCTTCGGTTCCGGCGGTGGCTTCAATGGCTCGGGCGAAGCCACGAAACTGACCGTGACCACCTTGGGCATGACGGCCTGCGCCACCTTGTTGAGCATACCGTTGCTCATCATCCAGAACAGCACTCCATGGACTGCCACAATTGCGGCCAGTGGGGCTGCCTTGCGTCCGCGCACGCGCCAGAATCGCCTGGCCCGCCACATCAGGCCGGAGCCATCCACGGACATCGCATTCGCGGTCCGTTCATAGAACATAGTATTCATATCAGTTGGTAAATACTGGGCGCTTGAGCACAGTTTCTTCGATGGCGACAGCCTGCGTGCTGGCCAGGTGCTCGTTCAGGATGTCTTCGGCGCAGCTGAAGCACTGGCCGCAGCAGGTGGCCACGCCCAGATCGCGGCGCAGTTCTTCCATCGACGTGATCCCAAACTCCATGGCTTGACGGATTTCACGATCAGATATGTTGTTGCAGACACATACAATCATTGACACACCTTCTGGCTAGGCTACGACACTAAGCGGGTTGATGACGGCAGACGGTTAGTTGGCTCAGAACAAGCTTGCTACTAACTTAATGCGAATCATTATCATTAGCCGTATACTGCCTCAGTTCTGTTGGAGATGCAAGCCTAAATAGTAGTCATTCGCATTAACGAATATAATGCTAGTATCCTGTTCTTTGCCGCACTAAAAGTTTGTTGCGCGCAGCCGACAAGGTGCCGACTCACCAGCCTGGATTTTCCCATGACGCAAGCTGTTCCCTTCCTCACTCTCGATGCGCTCGCTGTAGGCGCCTCCGCTATCGTCACCCAGGTGGCCCCTGGCGATGTTGCCGAAGACGGCGTGTCGCTGTCGCGCCGGCTGATGGAGCTGGGTTTTGTGCCCGGCGAAAAAGTCCGCCTGCTCAAGCGCGGCATGCCCGGCGGTGAACCGCTGGCCATCAAGGTGGGCAACTCCACCTTTGCCTTGCGCCGCTTCGAAGCTGCGCTAATTTCGATCCAACCGGAATAATTACCAATGGCTGTCGTAGAAAAAGCGGTGCACAACTCTCCCGCAAACTCCTTGCCGCCAGTCGTGGCCCTGCTGGGTAATCCCAACTGCGGCAAGACCGCGCTGTTCAACCGCCTGACCGGCGCGCGCCAGAAAGTGGCCAACTACGCCGGCGTCACCATCGAACGCAAGGAAGGCGCCTTCAACTCGCAGGCCGGCCACACCTTTCGCGTACTCGACCTGCCTGGCGCCTACAGCCTCACCGCCCACACCCCGGACGAGGCGATCACGCGCGACGTGGTGGCCGGCCTGCGCCGCGGCGACGCCGCACCCGACGTGCTGGTCTGCGTGGTCAATGCCACCAACCTGCGCCTGAACCTGCGCCTGGTGCTAGAAGTGCAGCGCCTGGGCCTGCCCATGCTGCTGGCGCTGAACATGGTGGACGTGGCCAGGAAGCGCGGCGTGGTGATCGACACCGCGCGCCTGGCGCAGGAACTGGGCATGCCGGTGGTGGAAACCGTGGCCGTGCAGCCGGGCGGCGAAAAAGCCTTGGTCGCCGCGCTCGACGCCATGCTGCCGTTGCCGCAGGTCGTCACCAAGCCACTGTCCGCGATCGATGCGGTGTCGGTGGAAGAGACCCAGCGCGAAGTGCGCCGCATCATCGCTGCCGCCGTCAGCGGCGACGACGAGGCATCGTCCACGTCGGAGAAAATCGACAGCGTGGTGCTGCACCCGGTCGCTGGCCCGATCATCCTGGCAGTGTTGATGTTCTTCGTGTTCCAGGCCGTGTTCAGCTGGGCCGCCACCCCGATGGACATGATCACCGGCGCGTTCGAGCACCTGGGCGGCCTGCTGGGCGCTTACGTGCCCGAGGGCCACCTGCGCAGCCTGCTGGTTGACGGCATCGTCGGCGGCGTGGGCGGCGTGCTGGTGTTCCTGCCGCAGATCCTGATCCTGTTCTTCTTCATCCTGATCCTCGAAGACTGCGGCTACCTGCCGCGCGCCGCCTTCCTGCTCGACCGCCTGATGGGCGGCGTGGGCCTGTCGGGCCGCGCCTTCATCCCGCTGCTTTCGAGCTTTGCCTGTGCGATTCCCGGCGTGATGGCCGCGCGCACCATTCAAAACCGGCGCGACCGCTTTGTCACCATCATGATCGCGCCGTTGATGACGTGTTCCGCGCGCTTGCCGGTGTACGCGCTGGTGATTGCCGCCTTCATCCCGAGCCGCGAAGTGTTCGGCATCATGAACCTGCAAGGCCTGGTCCTGTTCATCCTCTACGTGGCCGGCATCGTCTCGGCCATGCTGGTGGCGTACGTAATGAAGCGCACCATGGGCGGCAAGGGCAAGCACCCGCTGATGATGGAACTGCCGGCCTACCACTGGCCGCACCTGCGCAACCTGGCGCTGGGCCTGTGGGAGCGCGCCAAGATTTTCGTCACCCGCGTCGGTACCATCATCCTGAGCCTGACGATCATCCTGTGGGCACTGAGTTCGTTCCCGGACGCGCCGGAAGGCGCCACCCAGCCGGCCATCTACTACAGCGTGGCCGGCATCATCGGCCGCGGGCTCGAATACATCTTCGCGCCGATCGGCTTCAACTGGCAGATCTGCATTGCCCTGGTGCCGGGCATGGCTGCGCGCGAAGTGGCGGTTGGCGCACTGGGCACCGTGTATGCGATGTCGCAAACCGGCGACGAGCTGGCCAATTCGCTGGCACCCGTGCTGGCGGCCAGCTGGGGCCTGCCAACAGCCTTGTCGCTGCTGGCGTGGTTCGTGTTTGCGCCGCAGTGCCTGGCCACCCTGAGTACGGTGCGCCGTGAAACCAACAGCGTGAAAGCCGCCTGGTTCATGGCCGGATATCTGTTTGCGCTGGCGTACGTGGCGGCATTCCTCACGTTCCGCATTTCGACGGCAATCATCGGAGGCTGATATGTGGCAGAACCTTATCGTGGCAGTGATCGTGGCGGCAGCCTTGCTGCACTTCAGTACCAAGTATTTGCCGGCCGCCTGGCGCCGCCAGATCGTGTACCTGCTGGCGCGCCGTGGCGTGAACCAGGACAAGGCCGCCAGGTTTTTCAAGACCACGCCGGACTGCGGCAGCGGCTGCGGTTCGTGCGGTTCGTGCGGCACCGATGCCAAGGCGCCGGCTGCCGGTGCCGCCGGTGCCGCCGGTGCTTCTGGCGCCGATGCCTCGCCACCACTCAAGCGGGTGATTCCGCTGCACGTGCAGCGCTGATTCCCTCCATCGGGTAGCGGCGCCTGGCAGCCAACAATGCTAAGCTGGGAAATCGCGGCACCGCCGTTCTTTCCCAGGATTCCAGATGATCGTCGTTCACCACCTTAACAACTCGCGCTCGCAGCGCGTGCTCTGGCTGCTCGAAGAGCTGGGCCTCGATTACGAGATCGTGCGCTACCAGCGCGACGCCAAGACCATGCTGGCGCCGCCCGAGCTGCGCGCCATCCACCCGCTGGGCAAGTCGCCAGTGATCGTCGATAACGGCATCGTGGTGGCCGAATCGGGCGCCATCGTCGAATACCTGATCGACACCTACGGCAACGGCCGCCTGATCCCGCCGGCCGGCACCGAAGACCGCCGCCGCTGGACCTATTTCCTGCACTACGCCGAAGGCTCGGCCATGGCGCCGCTGTTGATGAAGCTGGTGTTCGACCGGGTGGAAACCAGCCCGGCGCCATTTTTCGTCAAGCCGATCATGCGCGGCATCGCCCGCAAGGTCAAAGGCAGCTACCTGGAACCGCAAATCGCCACCCACCTCGATTACCTCGAAGCCGAGCTGGCCAGGTCGCCATGGTTCGCCGGCCCCGAATTCACCGCCACCGACATCCAGATGAGCTTCCCCCTGGAAGCGGCCGCTGCCCGAGCCGGCCTCGACAGCAGTCGCCCCCGCTTGATGAGTTTCCTCGAACGCATCCATGCGCGGCCGGCATACAAACGGGCGATCGAGCGTGGTGGCGAGTATGCGTTGCTGAAGTAACCTGGGTGGCGCTACCAGATGGTTTGCACGTGAGGGTAGGCGCGGATTTTTTGATCGACGGTAACGAGCGGAATATTCATCGTGATTGCCGTGGCCACGATGATGCGATCGGCGGGATCTTTATGGAATTGGCCCGGCAGCTCAACCGATGCGATGGCAATGTCGTTATTGACGGGGATAAACCGGACGCGACGAAGTTTTTCGATTGCCGTAATCCAGTCATGCAGTTCAGCGGATAGGTCGATTCTTCCGTGAGCGTTTAACAGCGCGATCTCCCAGCACGACAGCGACGAAATTGTGACCCGGCTAAGTCGCCGGGCGTTTTCAATCGCTGCCTTGGCGGCGAGGGAAAGCCTGGGGCTGCCTTCAAACCACCAGATCAATGCATGGGTATCGAGCAGTATCATCGGAAGGGTGCATAGCCGTCAGCTTCGATAGGCGACACGATGTCGCCTTCGGTCAATACGCTGCCGCGCATTTTCTCGTCCGGTACGGAACGAAATGGGCGGATATCCAGTATTGGCCTGCCGTTTTCAGTGATGAAATAGATGTCGCTCGACGCCGCGATTTTTTTAATCGCCTTCTGCGGGTCTGCCAGAAACTCTTCCAAAGCAATTGTCGGCCACATGATCGCCTCCGTTACAGGTATGCATCGATCTTACGCTGTCTGTCACCGATTTCAAGCAAGCGCCACCGCACCCCGCTCGGGTAGAATGGCGGCTTGACCAAGTAGCCCGGACGATTTTTAACATGGGTAGACTCCTTGCCATCGACGGCCTCAATATCGTGCGCCGTGTCTATGAAGCCAGCCCCGAACCCGACAGCCCCGAGAAGGCCGAGATCGCGCTGCGCCACGCCTTTTCTTCATTGCGTAACCTGATCAACGATCACCAGCCCTCCCACGTGCTGCCTGCATTCGACTTTGGCGGCCGGACCTGGCGCCACGACCTGTTTGGCGGCTACCGCGAGGGCAGGGCGCCAATGCCCGAGCCGCTGCGCGCGGCGCTGCCGGCGTTTTACGACAAGCTGCGCGGCATCGGCATGCACGTGGTGTGCGTGCCCGAAGTGGAGGCCGACGACGTGATCGGCACCGTGGTGCTGCGCTGGCTGGCGGACAGCCGCGGCGACGCCACCGTCGCCAGTACCGACAAGGACTTGCACGGCCTGATCGCCCACGGCGCCCACGTGTGGGACCACTTCAAGGGCGAATGGCACGACCACGCCTGGGTCGAACGCAAGTGGGGCGTGCCGCCCGAGCAACTGCCTGACCTGCTGGCGCTGATGGGCGATGTCACCGACGCGATACCGGGCGTGTCGAAGGTCGGCGTGAAAACTGCAGCCCGGCTGTTGCGTACTTACGGCACTCTCGACGCCATCATGGCCGGCGCCGGCATTCTTAAAGATTCTCTGGGTGAAACTTTACGAAAAGAACGTGAAATGCTGTATCTTTCTCGACAGTTGGTGGCGCTGAAAACCGACGTAAAGGTAGGCGTCACCTGGAATATGCTGGCCTGGGAGCAGTTTTAAGATGTTAAAAGCGATAATTATCGATTCGAGCGCGGTCGCGCGTGGCCTGCTCAATACGGTGTTGCTGGACGGCGGTTACGACGTGGCGGGCCAGGGCCATACCTGTGCGGCCGGCGTGGCCCTGATGATCAAGCACAATCCGCACATCGTGTGCATCGCGCTGGAACAGGTTGAAAGCGACCTCGACGGCATGCGCGAGATCAAGAGCAAGTGGCCCAAGGCGCTGATCTTCATGGTCTCCAGCCAGCTCGACGCGGCCACCATCCAGTCCGCGCACGCGATGGGCGTCAACGGCTTTATCGTCAAGCCTTTTAAAGCCGACACGGTACTCAATACGATACGCAACGTGGTGATCGCGATGGTCAAGCGCCAGCGCGCGGCGATGGCGGCCAGCGCGCCCAAGCCGGAAGAGGGCAGCGGCGATCAGGCCGCTGCGGAGTAATCAGGACGTCGTCGAACTGTCGATAATTCCACCGCCGAGACAAACGTCGCCGTCATACAGCACGGCCGACTGTCCCGGCGTGACCGCCCACTGGGCTTCCATGAAGCGCAACGCAAAGTCCGAGTCGCCCTCGGGCGCCACTTCACAGGCTACGTCGGCCTGGCGATAGCGGGTCTTGGCCGACAGCGCGCGCGGGGAGGGCGCTTCGCCGGCGATCCAGCTGGCCTGGTCGGCGCGCAGCGTGGACGACAGCAGCCACGGATGGTCGTGGCCCTGCACGATGTACAGCGTGTTTTCAGCTACGTCCTTGCGCGCCACGTACCAGGCGTCGCTGCTGCCGTCGGGGTTCTTGTACGCCTTCATGCCGCCGACGCCGATGCCCTTGCGCTGGCCCAGCGTGTAGAACGACAGGCCGACGTGCTCGCCCACGACCTTGCCGTCCGGGGTTTTCATCGGGCCCGGCTTGTATGACAGGTAGCGGTTCAAGAATTCTCGGAACGGCCGCTCGCCGATAAAGCAGATGCCGGTCGAATCCTTCTTGGCGGCGTTGGGCAGCGCCAGTTTTTCGGCGATCTGGCGCACTTCGGTTTTCGGGATTTCGCCGAGCGGGAACAGGGTGCGCGACAACTGCGACTGGTTCAGCCGGTGCAGGAAGTAGCTCTGGTCCTTGGTGTGGTCGACGGCCTTGAGCAGTTCGAATTTTCCGCCGTTCTGGCGCACGCGCGCGTAGTGGCCGGTGGCGATCAGGTCCGCGCCCAGGTGCATGGCGTGATCGAGAAACGCCTTGAACTTGATCTCGGCGTTGCACAGCACGTCGGGATTGGGCGTGCGGCCGGCCTGGTATTCGCGCAGGAAGTCGGCGAACACGCGGTCCTTGTATTCGGCGGCGAAGTTGACCGCCTCGATGTCCACGCCAATCACGTCGGCCACGCTGGCCGCGTCGATCCAGTCCTGGCGCGTGGAGCAGTATTCGGAATCGTCGTCGTCTTCCCAGTTCTTCATGAACAGGCCCACCACGTCGTAGCCCTGCTCCTTGAGCATCCACGCCGCGACCGAGGAATCGACCCCGCCCGACATACCGATCACGACTTTTTTCTTGCTCATTGCGTCTATCCTTGGTTTAACCGACTGCAGTGCTGATTGCCTCTTTATAGACCGAAGCGTGGGTCTGTATCAACGCCAGCGGGGCGCGGATGCCGGCCAGGTATTCGTCCACGCATTGCAGCACGGTGGGGCTGCGGTGACGGTCGGCGCAGGCGGCCAGTTCGTCGCGCGTGAGCCACATGGTGCGCAGGATGCCTTCGTCGAGCGGGCGGTCGTGCTGGACGCCCGGTACACCGCAGAAGGTAAAGCGCAGGTACGTCACTTCCTCGCCGGTGCGGTTGGAGGTGTAGCGCGACATATACATGCCCACCAGCGCGGTGGGCGTGAAGTCGTACGCGGTTTCCTCCAGCGTCTCGCGGATCACGGCCTGTTCCAGCGATTCGTAGGGGTCCAGATGGCCGGCAGGCTGGTTGATGCGGATGCCGTCGCTGGTCTCTTCTTCGATCAGCAGGAACTTGCCGTCTTTTTCGACGATGGCGGCAACAGTCACAGAGGGTTTCCAGATACGCGGCATGAGTCATCCTTGAAAAGAGCCGACATTTTAGCCTGTTCTGGCAGCGTTGGCTTGAAACCCCTGTGCTTAAAACCAGCGTTTGCTTTGAACTTACGCAACATTTCATGGGATAAACAACGGCAGATAGCCACTTTTGCTCAAAAAACCATGTTAGATTGGGTAGTCAGTTTGTTAATCATTGCGGGTTGGCGAAAACCGTAGCGAGCGACCTGCTGTCGCTTCGAGTAGCGGAGGCGTACGGACGTACGCTGAGCAACGGAGAAGCGAGAGCGGGTGGCGCAGTAGGTTTTCGACATCCGCCAAGGGGGCACCATGAGAATAGGCATACCGGCCGAGACAAGGCCGGGGGAGACTCGGGTAGCGGCGACGCCCGAAACCATCAAGAAGTTATCTGCGAAACATCAATTGATCGTGCAGGCCGGCGCCGGACTGGCCGCCTCGATCACCGACGACGCCTACGCGGCGGCCGGCGCCACCATCGGCAACGCGGCCGAGGCCTTTGGTGCCGACGTGGTGCTCAAGGTACGCGCGCCGTCCGACGACGAGCGCGCGCTGATCAAGCCCGGCACGGTCGTCATCGGCATGCTCAATCCTTTTGACTCCGCCAACAACGTCGCCATGGCCACCGCCGGCCTGCGTGCGCTGGCGCTGGAGGCCGTGCCGCGCATCACCCGTGCGCAGTCGATGGACGTGCTGTCCTCGCAAGCCAACATCGCCGGCTACAAGGCCGTCATGATTGCCGCCAACACCTACCAGCGCTTCATGCCGATGCTGATGACAGCGGCCGGCACGGTCAAGGCGGCGCGGGTGCTGATCATGGGCGTGGGCGTGGCCGGTTTGCAGGCGATTGCCACCGCCAAGCGCCTGGGCGCGGTGATCGAGGCGTCCGACGTACGGCCGCCGGTCAAAGAGCAGGTGGAGTCGCTGGGCGCCAAGTTCATCGACGTGCCGTTCCTCACCGACGAGGAGCGCGAAATCGCCAAGGGCGTGGGCGGTTATGCCCGCCCGATGCCGCCGGACTGGATGGCGCGCCAGTCGGCGCTGGTCCACGAACGGGCCAAGCTGGCCGACATCATCATCACCACCGCGCTCATTCCCGGCCGCCCGGCCCCGGTGCTGATCTCCGAGGAGACGGTCAAGGCGATGAAACCCGGCTCGGTCATCGTCGACCTGGCGGTGTCACAAGGCGGCAACTGCCCGCTGTCGGAACTCAACAAAACGGTGATCAAGCACGGCGTGCACATCGTCGGCGAGCCCGACCTCGCCACGCTGGTGGCGGCGGACGCCTCGGCGCTGTACGCGCGCAATGTGCTCGACTTCCTCAAGCTGATCATCGACAAGGACGAGCAACTGGTCATCGACCGCGAGGACGACATCATCAAGGCCACGCTGCTGTGCGCGGACGGCCAACTGTTACGACAATAAGAGGGGACCCGCCATGGAAGTGAGCCACACCATCATCAACCTGATCATCTTCGTGCTGGCCATCTATGTCGGCTACCACGTGGTCTGGACCGTGACGCCGGCGCTGCATACGCCGCTCATGGCCGTTACCAACGCCGTCTCGGCGATCATCATCGTCGGCGCCATGCTGGCCGCCGCGCTCACCGAAGGGCTGGTCGGGCAAATCGCCGGCACGGTGGCCGTGGCGCTGGCAGCGGTCAACGTGTTTGGCGGTTTCCTGGTCACGCAGCGCATGCTCGAGATGTTCCGTAAAAAAGAGCCCAAGGCGAAGAAGGGAGACCAGCCATGAGCTTCATCACCATGAACCTGGTGACGATGATGTACCTGGTCGCCTCGGTGTGCTTCATCCAGGCGCTCAAAGGGTTGTCGTCGCCGGCCACTGCGCGCTCGGGTAACGCCTTCGGCATGGCCGGCATGGCCATCGCCTTCATTACCACCGTGGCGCTGATCCTCAAGCTGCGCGAGGAGGCGTTGCAGGCGGGCCTCAACGGTGGCATGGGACTGGCGCTGGTCGCGGTGGGCGTGGTGGTGGGCGGGGCGATTGGCGCCATTTTGGCCAAAAAGGTCGAGATGACCAAGATGCCGGAACTGGTCGCAGCCATGCACTCGCTGATTGGCTTAGCTGCCGTGTGCATCGCGGTGGCAGCCGTGTCCGAGCCGCACGCGTTCGGCATTGCCGCCACCGGCGAGCCGCTGCCGTTCGGTAACCGCATCGAGCTGTTCATCGGTACCTTCGTGGGAGCCATCACGTTCTCGGGCTCGGTGATCGCGTTTGGCAAGCTGTCGGGCAAATACAAGTTCCGGCTGTTCCAGGGGGCGCCGGTCAGCTTTCCCGGCCAGCACATGCTCAACCTGGCGCTGGCGATCTTGATGGTGGGCCTGGGGCTGGCGTTCTGCCTGGCCGACGGCGTGGCGCCTGCCTGGACGCCGTTTTTGATCATGACCGCGATCGCCTTTGTGCTCGGGGTGCTGATCATCATCCCGATCGGTGGTGCCGACATGCCGGTAGTGGTGTCGATGCTGAACTCCTACTCCGGCTGGGCGGCGGCCGGCATCGGCTTCTCGCTCAACAATGCCATGCTGATCATCGCCGGCTCGCTGGTCGGATCGTCCGGCGCGATCCTGTCGTACATCATGTGCAAGGCCATGAACCGTTCGTTCTTCAACGTGATCCTGGGCGGCTTTGGCGGCGCCCCGGCCGACACCAGCGCCGGCGGCGCCAAGGAGCAGCGGCCGGTCAAATCCGGTTCGGCCGACGATGCCGCGTTCATCATGGCCAACGCCGAGAGCGTGATCATCGTGCCCGGCTACGGCCTGGCCGTGGCGCGCGCCCAGCACTCGCTCAAGGAACTGGTGGAGAAACTGACCCACAAGGGCGTGACGGTGAAATACGCGATCCACCCGGTGGCCGGGCGCATGCCGGGCCACATGAACGTGCTGCTGGCCGAAGCCGAGGTGCCGTACGACCAGGTGTTCGAGATGGAGGACATCAACGGCGAATTCGGCCAGGCCGACGTGGCGCTGATCCTGGGCGCCAATGACGTGGTCAATCCGGCCGCCAAGGATCCGGGCTCGCCGATTGCCGGCATGCCGATTTTGGAGGCGTATAAAGCCAAGAGCATCATCGTCAACAAGCGATCGATGGCGTCCGGGTATGCGGGGCTCGACAACGAGCTGTTTTACCAGGCCAATACCATGATGGTGTTTGGCGACGCCAAGAAGGTGATCGAGGACATGGTGAAGGCGGTCGAGTAAAGCGGTGGGATAACTAGCGCCGGCCGTACATCATCAACTCGGCCAGCACGCTGCGCGCCGGTCCGACCACATCGATCGCCGCCAGCGACAATCCCAGCAGCGCCTGCGCCGGCGAGTTGTTGGCGAACACGCGGGCCATGGTGTCGGTCAGGCGCACCGTGGTGCTGCGGTCCTGCTGGCGCGCGGCGGTAAATTGCGCCAGCATTTGCGGCGTGGCGCCTTGCGCCAGCAGGCGCGCCAGCACCGTCACGTCGCGCAGGCCCAGGTTCAAGCCCTGGCCAGCCACCGGGTGCAGCGTTTGCGCGGCGTTGCCGATGGCGACCGTGCGCGCGGTGGCACGCGCATCGGCGTTCAGGCCCAGCGGGAAACCGAGGCGCGGTGAGGCATAGGTAAACCGGCCTACGCGGTCGCCGAACGCCTCGCCCAGTTGCGCCAAAAATGCCTGATCGTCCAGCGCCAGCAACTGCTCGGCGCGCGCCGGGCGCACGCACCACACCATCGAGTATTCGCCAAGCTGGGCTTCGCCCTGCGGCAGCAGCGCCAGCGGGCCTTCGTCGGTGAAGCGCTCGTAGGCGCGTTGTGGCTGCGGGCGGTTGCTGCGCACCTGCGCGATGATCGCGGTCTGGCCGTAGTCGCGGCGCCGGGCGCGGTCCTGCTGTTCGTTGAACAGGCCACCTTCGGCCTGCACCACCACGCCTGCGTGCAGCGCGCGCGCCGCGCCGGTGGCCAGGTCGGTAATGGTAAGCACTACTTGGTTATCGAGTTCGTCGAGCGCCGCCACCCGCGCCGGGCGCTGGGTGGCAATGCCGGCCGCATTCACCACGCTGCCGAGCGCCTTGACGATGTCGCCGTAGCGCGTGACGTAGCCCAGCGCCGGCACGCCCTGCTCGGCGCTGGTGATCATGCTGCGGCCGAACTGGCCACGGCGCGAGACGTGAATTTCGTTGATCGCCGTGCCGGCCACCGGCCAGGCGCCGATGTCTTCGAGGATTTGCCGGCTGCCCCACGACAGCGCCAGCGAGCGCGGGTCGGCGCTGGACTGGGCCAGCGTCTTGGCATCGATCAGGGCGATGCGGTGGGCGGGAATGCCGCGCTTGGCCAGCAGGGCGGCGAGCGCCATGCCGGCCGGGCCGGCGCCGCAGATGGCCACATCGCAGGACAGGGTAACTGGTGGGGGCGGGGTGTCTTGGTCGGTCATTGCATCAGCTTTTCGATGTCAGCCACGGACTTGGGCGCGGCTGCGCTCAATATCGTATGGCCGGTTGCGGTGACCAGCACATCGTCTTCGATGCGTATGCCGGTGTTCCAGTATTGTTCGGGCACGCCGGGCGCCGGGCGTACGTAGATGCCCGGCTCCACCGTCAGCACCATGCCCGCCTGCAGCGCGCGTGAGGGCTGGGGCTGGTCGGCGGCCTGCGCGTTTCCCGTGTGACGATACGCGCCCACGTCGTGCACATCGAGGCCCAGCCAGTGGCCGGTGCCGTGCATGTAGAACTGCAGGTGACGCTTGTCGGCGATGACGTCGGCCGCGCTGCCACAGGTGTTTTGATCGAGCAGGCCCAGGTCCAGCATGCCCTGCGCCAGCACGTCCAGCGCTGCGGCGTGGATGCGGGCATACGGCCGGCCCGGCACCACGGCGTCCAGCGCGGCGCCTTGCGCAGCCAGCACCAGTTGGTACAGCTGGCGCTGCGGCGCGGTAAAGCGGCCGTTGACGGGCCAGGTGCGGGTGATGTCGGAGGCGTAGCCATCGAGCTCGCAGCCGGCGTCGATCAGTACCAGGTCGCCGTCGCGGGCGAGGGCGTTGTTGGCGCTGTAGTGCAGCACGCAGGCGTTGGCGCCGGCCGCCACGATCGGCGGATACGCCTGGCCCTGGGCGCCGTGGCGGCGGAATTCGTACAGCAGTTCCGCCTCGATTTCGTATTCATGCAGGCCGGCGCGCGCGTGCTGCATCGCCCGGACGTGGGCCAGCGCCGAGATGGTGGCGGCGCGCTGCATGGTGGCTTGCTCGACATCGTCCTTCACCAGGCGCATCTCGGCCAGCAGCGGCAGCAGGTCAATCCCGGACGGTGCGTGGTCGCGCAACCGCACCAGGGAACTATCGAGTTCTTCGATCTGGTAGGCCTCATCGAAGCCAAAGGCGGCACGCGCAGCCTGCGGCCCATGGCGCAAGCCATCCCAGATTTCACGGTCAGGATTTTTGGCGCGGCAGAACAGGATGCTGCGTGCCGGTTTGTCACCGCGCGCGGCAACCAGCACCAGCGCGCTTTCCGGCTCGGTGAAACCGGTCAGGTAGTAAAACGCGCTGTCGTAGCGGTAAGGATAGTGGCTGTCGCCGTTGCGCGCCACCTCGGGCGCCGTGTGCAGCACCGCCACCGCGCCGGGCGGCAGCTGCGCCAGCAGGCGTGTCCGCCGGTTTGCGCAAGCAGCCACCATCGTCACTGCGCAGCCTTGGGGCCGGGTGCCAACGGGTGAGCAAGTGCGGCCCTCGGCGCATTGAGCAACTCGAGCTGCTGCACCGTGCCCAGGTTGTGCCACTCGCCCTCGTACACCTCGCCGCCGACGAGTTTTTTGTCGATGAATTCACGCAGCAAGGGGCCCAGCTTGGCGCGCGCGCCGGGCGTGATGGTGTCGAACATCTCGGGCCGGTACACGCCGATATTGCCGAAGGTGAATTTCGGCGCGCCGTCGTTATTGAGCGTGTACATCGACAGGCCGAAGTCGCCTTCCGGGTGGAAGTCGGGGTTCGGCACCAGGTACAGCCAGCAGATGTCGCGCTGGTCGGCCGGATAGGGGTTGCCCCACATGTCCTCGTCGTGCAGCACGTCCTTGACCTGTTCGAAGTCGAAGTGCGGACAATAGATGTCGCCCGAAATCGCCACGAACGGCGCATCGCCGAGCAGGTGGCGGGCGTTGGCGATGCCGCCGGCCGTCTCCAGCGCGGTCTCTTCGCGCGAGTACAGCAGTTTTGCGCCGTACTTGCTGCCGTCGCCCAGCGTTTGCTCGATCTGGTCACCCAGGTGAGCGTGGTTGATCACGATTTCCGTGATGCCGGCGCGCACCAGAGCGAGGATGTGCCAGACGATCAGCGGGCGGCCGCGCACCTTGAGCAGCGGCTTGGGGCAGGTGTCCGTCAACGGACGCATGCGCTCGCCGCGTCCGGCGGCAAAGATCATGGCTTTCATCAGCCCGGCCTCAGAACGTGTAGCCGACTTGCGGCTGCACGTCTTCCAGCAGGTCGAGCAGGCGCACCAGCGGTTTCAGGTCGCGGTAGCGGCCGGCGGTCTTGCGCACGTAGTCCATCACGGTGGGCAGGTCGGCCAGGTACTGGTCCTTGCCGTCGCGGTAGTGCAGGCGGCAGAAGATGCCGAGGATCTTCAGGTGACGCTGCAGGCCCATGTACTCGAAGTCCTGGTAGAAGCTGTCGATGTCCTTGTTGACCGGCAGACCGGCCGACTTGGCGTGCTGCCAGTAGCGGATGGCCCAGTCCAGCACCAGCTCTTCGTCCCACTGCACGTACGCGTCGCGCAGCAGCGAGACGACGTCGTAGGTGATCGGGCCGTACAGCGCATCCTGGAAGTCCAGCACGCCGGGATTGCCGGCGTCGATCTGCATCAGGTTGCGCGAATGGAAATCGCGGTGCACATACACCTGCTGCTGAGCCGTGACGTTGGCCAGGATGGCGTCGAACACGGACTTCAGTTCGGCCTGCTGCTTGTCGTTGAGCGTGGCCTTCAGGTGGCGGCCCAGGTACCACTCGGTGAAGATGCCCAGCTCGCGCTCCATGAAGGCGCGGTCGTACTCGGGCAGCACGTCCGGCTCGCTGGTGAGCTGGAACTTGACCAGCGCTTCGAGTGCATCGGCGTACATGGCCGAGGCGTTGTCGTGGTCGAGCACCTGCAGGTACGTGGTGTTGCCGAGGTCGGACATCAGCATGAAGCCGCGTTCGTAGTCGGTGGCGACGATGCGCGGCACGGAGACGCCGGCATGGGTGAGCATTTCGTCAACTTTAACAAAGCCCAGCACGTTTTCGCGCTCGGGCGGGGCGTCCATCACGACCAGGGTGGCGCCCAGGCTGGCCTGGTGCTCGGGTAAAACGTTGACACGGAAATAACGGCGGAAGCTGGCATCGCTTGATGCCGGGCGCGCGGAGGCGGCATCGACGACGTTGAGGGTGGCGAGCCAGGCGGTAAGTGCCTCGAGACGAAGGTCGGGAGTTAAATTCTGTAATAAAGACATGAAGCGAGCGGTTGAAACCGGCGTTGAGGATAGATTCCCATATAATAAGGGATTAATTTCAAATCGCCCGGTGTTTCCACCCTTCTTTTCATGAGTTGCATGCGCTGGCTTCTGCCCCCCACACCCTCGCACCGCTGGGCCTCTGCCCTGACTGCCATCGTCACTGTTTCCGCAGTGCCTACTTACGCCCAGGCTCAAGCCCAGGTTCAGCCTGCCGTGCCGGGCAAGCAGCGCGTGCCGCGGGTGGAGGATGTCAACGCCCCCACCATCGTCAAGGCCGAGGAAATCAATGGCCGCCCCGAGCGTGAACTGAACCTCGTGCGCGACGCCGAAATCGTCAAGGACCAGACCAAGGTGCAATCGGACTCGGCCTGCTTCCGCCAGGTGGAGAATGAAGTGGAAGCCGATGGCAACGTCAAGATCTGGCGTTTCGGCGACTATTTCACCGGCGACCAGCTCAAGCTGAACATGGACAGCGGCAAGGGCTATATGCTCAACCCGACCTACAAGATGGAGGCCAACAATGCGCAGGGCAAGGCCGAGCGCATCAACTTCATCAACGCCGACGAAGCACAAGTTGTCAACGGCACCTACAGCACCTGCCAGGGGGACGATCCCGACTGGTATTTGCGTTCGAGCACGCTCAACCTGGACAACGGGCGCGACGTCGGCACCGCCGGCCATACCGTGATTTACTTCAAGGACATACCGATCCTGGGCACGCCGGCATTGTCGTTCTCGCTGTCGGGCGCGCGCCGTTCGGGCTGGCTGTCGCCCACGCCGGGCTTCGGCTCCAAGGGCGAGGCCGAGTTGCTGGTGCCGTACTATGTCAACATCGCACCGAACCGCGACCTGACCCTGTACCCGAAAGTGATCCTGCGCCGCGGCCTGCAAATGGGCGCCAAGGGCCGCTACATGGGCGAAACCGATGGCGGCCTGTACGCCGGCGAAACCTACCTCGAATACCTGCCGCACGATAAAAAATACGTGCCGGTCGACCCGGGCGACTCCACCGACCGCTGGACCATCAAGTCGGTGCACAAGCAGGCCTTGTCGGAAGACTGGTCGTATGGCTGGAATGTCCGCGCTTCGTCGGATAACAATTATCCCAACGATTTCTCCAAGTCGGTATCGAGCTCGACCGAGCGGCAACTGTTGCGCGAGCTGCGCACCGACTACCACGGCGACTTCTGGACCCTGACTGCGCGCGTGCAGAAGTACCAGGTGCTGCAAGATCCGGAAGCGGGCATCGATCCGTCGCTGTTCGTCTCGCGGCCGTACGACCGCCTGCCGGCGATCAACTTCCACGCCGCGCAGTACGACGTGATGGGCGGCTTCGACTGGGCCTTCGACAGCGAACTCACGCGCTTCCACCATCCGACCCTGCTCAATGGCACGCGCCTGGTGGGTATACCGCAGATCAGCTACCCGATCATCGGACCCAGCTATTTCATCACCCCCAAGGTGATGCTCAACGCGGCCAGCTACCAGCTCGACAACCAGGCCGGCGGCGGTTCGCAAAACCTGTCGCGCGCGATTCCCACGGTGTCGATCGATTCGGGCCTGGTGTTCGAGCGCGACGCCAAGTTCCTCGGCAAGGAAATGACCCAGACCCTGGAGCCGCGCCTGTTCTACGTGCGCACGCCGTACCGCGACCAGACCCGGTTCCCCACCTTCGACACCGACGCGGCCACGTTCAACTTCAGCCAGATTTTCAGCGAAAACCGCTTCGTCGGCTCCGACCGTATCGGCGACGCCAACCAGCTGACCGCCGCGCTGGTGTCGCGCTTCCTCGACAGCTCGGGCGCCGAGCAGCTGCGCCTGTCGTTCGGCCAGCGCTTCTACTTCGAAGACCAGCGCGTGCAGCTCGATTCGTCCACGCCGGTGGTCGATGCCCACTCCGATATCCTGCTCGCCGCCAGCGGCCGCATTTCCGAGCACTGGACCTTCGACAGCGCGGTGCAATACAATCCGAGCCTGAGCCAGGTGTCGTCGCAAAGCTATACGTTCCAGTGGACGCCGGCGCAAAAGAAAGTGCTCAACCTCGGCTACCGCTACCTGCGCAACAGCTTCAAGAATATCGAGCTGTCGAGCCAGTGGCCGCTGTTCAAGCGCTGGTACGGCGTGGGCCGCGTCAGCTATTCGGCCCAGGACAAGAAGATCCTCGAAAGCCTGATCGGCCTCGAGTACAGCCATGACTGCTGGGTGTTCCGCATGGGCGCGCAGCGCTTCGTGACCACCTCGACCAAGGCGTCCACGCCGATCTTCTTCCAGCTCGAACTCAACGGCCTGTCGCACCTGGGCGTGGGCAGTCCGCTCGATGCCATGAAGAACAGCATTCCCGGTTACCAGCGCCTGAACGAGGGCAGATAAAGTTCAACTTAAGCAGATGTAACAAAGCGCACGGTATGATGCGCTTTGCGATATTTTCCAGCAAGGCACGCGGCGTAGCTTGTTTGCGCCGCGTGATTTTTACTACCTGACTCATGAGCGTTCCCCCATGCGTAATGCGTACCAAATGAAAGTCCTCGCCGTCTTGCTGTGCAGCGTAGCCCTGAGCGGTTGCAGCCTGTTCTCGAAAAAGCCCCAGCCGGCGCCAGCCGTCCCGGCCGCACCGGCAGCCGCTGCCGCGCCCGTCGCCAAGCCGGCCGCCAAGCCGGTGGCCAAGGCCGACGGTTCCGGCTTCGTGCCGCCTGGTTCGTCGAGCAACGTGGCGATCGATTCGATCGTGGTGGTGGTCAACGACGACGTTATCACCCGCCGTGAACTGAACAACCGCATCAAGACCGTGACCGCCCGCATGAAGCAGCAGAACGTGCAGATGCCGCCGGCCGTCGATCTCGAGCGCCAGCTGCTCGAGCGCATGATCGTCGAACGCGCGCAAATGCAACTGGCCAGGGAAATGGGCGTGCGCGTGGACGACAACCAGCTCGACCGCGCCATCGCCCGGATTGCCGAGGCGCAAAAAGCCACGGTGCAAGACCTGCGCAACCAGATGGAGAAGGACGGCACGCCGTTCGCCGCATTCCGCGAAGAGATCCGCGAAGAAATCATCATGCAGCGCCTGCGCGAGCACGAGGTCGATGCCAAGATCCAGATTTCCGATGCCGAAGTGGACAGCTACCTGGCCGCCCAGAAGGCTGCTGCTGCCCAGCAGTACGAGATCAACATCTCGCAAATCATGGTACGCATCCCCGACAATGCCACCGCCGAGGTGATCGCCCAGCGCCGCGCGCGCGCCGAAGAAGTGATGCGCCAGCTGCGCACCGGCGCCGACTTCGCGAAGACCGCCGCCACCTATTCCGACGCCAGCGATGCATTGCAGGGCGGCGCGGTGGGCTGGCGCCAGCCCGAGCGGCTGCCGCCGGTGTTTGCTGAAGCGCTGTCCAAGCTCACCCCGGGCCAGGTGACGCCGATCATCAAGAGCGTGGGCGCGTTCCACATCCTGAAAGCCGTCGATCGCCGCAGCGTGGCCGAAGCGCAAGCGGCCGCCGTCGTGCAGCAAACCCATGCGCGCCACATCCTGATCAAGGTCACGCCCACCATGAGCGCGGCCGACGCCAAGCGCAAGCTGGCCGAACTCAAGGAGCGCCTGGTCAACAAGGGCGCCACCTTCGAGGAGCTGGCGCGCCTGTTCTCCAACGACAGCTCGGCCGCCAAGGGCGGCGACATCGGCTGGCTCTACCCGGGCGACCTGACGCCGGAATTCGAGTCGGCCATGAACGGCCTGAAAATCGGCGAAATCAGCGACCCGGTGGAAACCAGCTTCGGTGTGCACCTGATCGAAGTGCTCGAACGTAAATCGGACGACGCCTCCAAGGAACGCGAGCGCAACATGGCCCGCCAGGCCCTGCGCGACCAGAAGCTGGAAGAAGCGACCGAGAGCTGGCAGCGCGAAGTGCGCGACCGCGCCTTCGTCGAGTTCCGCAACGAAGACGGCACCGTCGCCACCCCGCCGAAATAATCATTCAACCAGGAGCATCCGTGAGCGCACATGCGAACACCGCGCATACTGCGCACACCGGCCTGCCGCCTTCCACCCCGCCACGGCGCAGCCGTCCGGCGCTTGCCGTGACGGTGGGCGAACCGGCCGGCATCGGCCCCGAGATCGCGCTGCGCGCCGCCTGGGCGCGGCGGCACGAAGTCAATTGCGTGCTGCTCGGCGACGCCGCATTCCTAGCCATGACGGCCGCCGCCATCGATCCCGAGATTCGCGTCTCCGCGCTGTCCTTGATGGCGGTGCGCAACGGCGGCCTGCCGCATTTCGGTCCCGAACGTATCAGCGTGATCGACGTGCCACTGGGCGCCCACGTGGTGCCAGGCACCCTGAACCGCGACAACGGCCGCGCCGTGCTGGCCACGCTGGACGCCGCCATCGAGGGCGTCAAGGCCGGCTGGTTCGAGGCCGTGGTCACCGCGCCGCTGCAAAAAAGCACGATCAACGACGCCGGCGTGGCGTTTTCCGGCCATACCGAATACTTTGCCGAGCGCACCGGCACCGACCAGGTGGTAATGATGCTGGCCGGGCCGATGCCGGTCGCCTTCAGTCAAGCTGGGCAGGCCGGGCAGCAGTTCCGGGTGGCGCTGGCCACTACCCACCTGGCCTTGAAAGATGTGCCGGCCGCGCTGAACCAGGACGGCCTGGGCCGCATCCTCGACATCATCGACCGTGACTTGAAGACCAAGTTCGGCATCGCCGCGCCGCGCATCCTGGTGTGCGGCCTGAATCCGCACGCGGGCGAGGGTGGCTACCTGGGCCGCGAGGAAATCGACACCATCACCCCGGCGCTGGACGCGGCGCGCGCGCGCGGCATCGACGCCCTGGGCCCGTACCCGGCCGACACCCTGTTCCAGCCCAAGTACCTGCAAGACGCCGACTGCGTGCTGGCCATGTACCACGACCAGGGCCTGCCGGTGCTCAAGTTCGCCACCTTCGGCCATGGCATCAACATCACGCTGGGCCTGCCGTTGATCCGCACCTCGGTCGATCACGGCACCGCGCTCGACCTGGCTGCGCGCGGCCTTGGCCACGCCGACTGCGGCAGCATGGACGCCGCCATCACCGCTGCGCTCGGCATGGCCGATGCGGTGCGCCATGCCCGCTCCCACACTTCGACTTAAAGATAGAACAATATGAAACACGTAGCCCGCAAACGCTTTGGCCAGAATTTCCTGCACGACAAATACGTTCTGGAAGACATCACCTCGGCCATCGGCCCGGCGCCAGACGATACCATGGTCGAGATCGGCCCCGGCCTGGCGGCCATGACCAAGGGACTGCTGCGCACGCTCAAGCACATGCACGTGGTGGAACTGGACCGCGACCTGGTCGCCCGGCTGGAGAAGGATTTTCCGCGCGAACAGCTGACCATCCACGCCGGCGACGCCCTGAAATTCGATTTCGGCGCGATTCCCGTACCGGCCGGCAAAAAGCTGCGCATCGTCGGTAACCTGCCGTACAACATCTCGAGCCCGCTGCTGTTTCACCTGGCCGAGTTTGCCAGCGTGGTCGAAGACCAGCACTTCATGCTGCAAAAAGAGGTGGTGGAGCGCATGGTGGCCGAGCCGGGCAGCAAGACCTTCGGCCGCCTGTCGGTGATGCTGCAATGGCGTTACGACATGAAGCTGCTGTTCGTGGTGCCGCCGGAAGCGTTCGATCCGCCACCGAAGGTGGAATCGGCCATCGTGCGCATGATCCCGGTCGCCGAGCAACTGCCGTGCGACGGCGAGACGCTGGAAGCGGTGGTACAAAAAGCGTTCTCGCAACGCCGCAAGGTGATCCGCAACTGCCTGGCTGGCATGTTTACCGAAGAACAGATCATCGCCGCCGGCATCGATCCTACCCACCGCCCGGAAGTGGTGGGCCTGGCGCAGTACGTGGCGCTGGCCAATATCCTCAAGCCGGTTTAACACCACAGGCAAAAAAAAGCCCGCTCAGGGAGCGGGCTAAATCCAATTCCTTTGCAAGAAGTGGAGGAGACAAGTGCAGTATGCTGCGTCGCGGCATATCATGCTACTTTATTTTTCACATATCCAACATCATCAATGTGAATGTCACCTCGTCCATGCCGGCACAGCCGGTTTGGCTGTGCCGTTCCTTGCATTGTTACTCAGGCCGGTGGGGCGCAGGTAAGCACCAGGTTGGTGACCGATGCGCCACGGATCACGCCACTCGGGTTCGTCAAGGTGCACACCAGGTTTTTCGGCTGTGTCAGGATACTGATGCTGTACACCTGTCCGTTGGTTAGGCTCGCAGCGGCGAAGTCACCGCTGGTGGCGGTGGCGCTGCTCAGCTGTACCTGAGTGCCGCTGCCGTTGATCAGGGTAACTATGTTAGGGACGTCGGTGTCAACCGTTGCACCTTCAAGCCTTTGCTTTTCCACCGACACCAGTCCCGAGTACTTGCCGCCCACCGTGAACGCCGTTGGCGTGCAGCTGATCCCTGCGGCGATCGTGACCGTGTAACCGGCCGTGCCCTTGGGGCCCAGCACCTCGCAGGTGAAGAATTCGGGCTGTTGGGTGATCGTGATGTTGTACTCCGAGCCGTAGTCGATCTGCTGGGGGAAGGCGAACGAGGTGGCGCCCTTGGGCACGGTCAGCGTATTGCCGCCGTTCGAGATGACCAGGCCATCCACGGTCACGCCTGACACCGAACCTTGCACCGTGTATTGGGCTTTGCCGCCACAGGCGGTGAGCAGGCTGGCCAGGGTCAGCGCGACCAGCGCGCCCACGTACGAAAATTTCATGTAGTTCTCCGGATTTTAAATGGTTGCGTGCCGACTATTGGCCGCTGGACGTGTTGACGCACGAGACCGTCACTGCATCAAGGCGATCGCCACCAGTGATGTTGCCGGTGCTGGTAGCGGCCGGGATCGTGCAGGTCTGTCCGGTTGGCTGGCTCAGCACGCTGATGCCGTAGTTGGAGCCATCCCCCACCGTGCGTGGGAAGACGAAGGAGGTTGCACCGCGGGGTACGGCTATCGTGTCCGAGCCGTTGGCTACCACCAAACCATCGGTTGTCAGGTCAGCGACCTTGCCGCCCAGCGTGCGGGGGGTGTTGGTGCAGGTGATCACGACAGAATAGGCATTGTAGACATTGGCCTTGCCCTGGTTGTTGGTCGCGACGCACTTGGCATTGGCCGGCTGGTTTTTGATCTGTACGTCGAAGTTGTCGTCAACCGATACCTGGCGTGTGAAGTTGAAGTTGACGGCGCCGGTCGCCACGTCCAAGGTTTCGCCGTTGCCGTTGTTAATCAGTTGTAAGCCGGTCTTGGTATAACCGTTGATGCTGCCGGCAATTTGCAGGCTGCCATCGCTGCCGCCGCAGGCGCTCAGGATGGCGCCGCACAGCAGCGCCAGGCTCGAGCGCAGAGTCGTATTTTTCATCAGATCTTTCTCCAAAACGAATAGGGGCCGGCAGCTTGCACAACGGTGGCACGCGGGCCGCACGGGTGCAGCATCTTACACGGGTTTGGACGGTATTTTAGTGCATTTGGTAACAGCGGTCGCCGCCACGGATGTAACAGCGTGTTAGTACCGCTTGCGGCTCTGCGTGCGATCGGTGCGATCGGTGCGACAATAGCGGCTTCCCCCCTATACATAACGCTGCCATGATGAACCACCGTCCCCCGCAAGCCCTGCTGTTCGACCTCGACGACACCCTGTGGCCGATCGGCCCGGTGATCGCTGCGGCCGAACTGGGCTGGCATGCCTGGCTGGCCGAGCGCGCGCCGGTGGTGACCGACAAATATACGGTAGAGCAATTGCGCGCGCTGCGCATGGCGCTGCTCGAACGCCAGCCCGACATGGTGGCTGACCTGTACAAATTGCGCCGCGCCGCGCTCGAAGCCGTGTTTCTCGAAACCGGCGCCGATAGTACCCATATCGACGGCGCCATGGCCCACTTCCATACCCTGCGCAACGCCGTCACCATGTTCGACGATGTGCTGCCCGTGCTGGAAGAGCTGCGCACCATGCTGCGCCTGGGCGTGATCACCAACGGCAACGCCGACCTTGAAGTCATCGGCCTGCACCACCACTTTGAAGTGGCGCTGGCCTCGCACAGCTTCGGCCGCGCCAAGCCGGCCCCCGAGATTTTCCTGGCTGCCTGCACGGCGCTGGGCGTGGCGCCCGAGCACGCCATCTATGTGGGCGACGACTTGCGGCTCGACGTGCAGGGTGCGCAGGCGGTGGGCATGCGCGCGGTGTGGATCAACCGCAGCGGCAGCAGCGCCCATCTCGAGGCCGGCATCGTGCCGGACGCCATCTGCGCCAGTTTCGACGAACTGCTGGTGTGGGTGAAGGCGCAGATGCGGCATAATGAAGATCAAGAACCCAAGGGACACTGAAGATAATCACCATGCAACTCGACACCCGCGCCCAAACCCTGCTCAAAGCCCTGGTCGAACGCTATATTGCGGACGGCCAGCCGGTGGGCTCGCGCGCCCTGTCTAAGATCTCCGGCCTCGACCTGTCGCCGGCCACCATTCGCAACATCATGGCCGACCTGGAAGACCTCGGCTACGTGGCCAGTCCGCACACGTCGGCCGGGCGCGTGCCCACGCCGCGCGGCTACCGCATCTTTGTCGATACCTTGCTCACTGTGCAGCCGTTCGACGAGCAGTCGGTGGAGTCGCGCATGCGCCTGCAGGCGCCGCAGCCGCAAAAAATGATTTCCAATGCGGCGCAGATGTTGTCGTCGCTGTCGCAGTTTGCCGGCGTGGTACTGAGCCCGCGCCGCGAATCGGTGTTCCAGCAGATCGAATTCTTGCGCCTGGGCGAAAAACGCATCTTGCTGGTCATCGTCGGCCCGACCGGCGACGTCCAGAACCGCATGCTGCTCACCGATGTCGATTACAGTCCGTCGCAGCTGGTGCAGTCGGCCAATTACATCAACCAGAACTACGGCGGCCTGTCGCTCGACGAAGTGCACCGCCGCCTGGCGGGCGAAGTACGCCAGTTGCGCGACGATATGAGCCGGTTGATGCAGGTGGCGGTGGAAGCGGGCAGCGAAGCGATGGCTGACGACAAGGACGACATGGTGATTTCGGGCGAGCGCAACCTGCTGTCGGTCAGCGACCTGTCGAGCAATATGTCGTCGCTACGGCAGATGTTCGACATGTTCGAGCAAAAGACCGGCTTGCTGCAGCTGCTCGACATGTCGAGCAAGGCCAGCGGCGTGCAGATTTATATCGGCGGCGAATCGAGCCTGGTGCCGATGGACGAAATGAGCGTGGTGACCGCGCCGTACACGGCCAATGGCAAGATCGTCGGTACGCTGGGAGTGATCGGCCCCACCCGCATGGCGTACGAGCGGGTGATACCGATCGTGGATATTACGGCCAAGCTGTTATCGAACGCGCTGAGCCATAACTGAAACCCGCACTGCAACCCTGGGGTGGGGGCCCCGGCGGGGGGCGCCCCCCCCGGGGGCCGGGGGGGGGGCGGGGGGGCGCGCGGGGGGGGGGGACGGGGGGGCGGGCGGGGGGCCGGGCCGGGGGCGGGGGCGCGGGCCGGGCCCCCCCCGCCGGCCCTCTCGAGGAACAGGGGGTGGAAAACGTCCCCGCGGGCGG
>NZ_JAVDVB010000010.1:0-135818 GCF_031456625.1 Duganella sp. 3397 | reverse complement strand
CCGTTTGCCGTGAAGCCCAGCGCCAGCGCGCGCTGCGCGATGGTGGCGCTGGTGGCGCCAGTGGTCGAGGACAGTACATAGTTGGCGGCGTCGGTGCCGGACAGGCTGGCGTTTTGCACCGTCACGGTCTTGTTGATGCCGGCGTTCTTGTCGGCAAAGGCGCCGGTAGCGGTTGCCGTTAGCACGTCTCCGGCAACACGGTTGTCAGTCACGCCGACCGTGGCGGCAGTGGTGCCGTCATAAGTCTTGCCGTTTGCCGTGAAGCCCAGCGCCAGCGCGCGTTGCGCGATGGTGGCGCTGGTGGCGCCGGTGGTCGAGGACAGCACGTAGTTGGCGGCGTCGGCGCCAGAGATGCTGGCGTTTTGCACCGTCACGGATTTGTTGATGCCTGCGTTCTTGTCAGCAAAGGAGCCGGTAGCGGTTGCCGTTAGCACGTCTCCGGCAACACGGTTGTCAGTCACGCCGACCGTGGCGGCAGTGGTGCCGTCATAGGTCTTGCCGTTTGCCGTGAAGCCGAGCGCCAGCGCGCGTTGCGCGATGGTGGCGCTGGTGCCGCCGGTGGTCGAGGACAGCACGTAGTTGCCGGCATCGGTGCCGGACAGGCTGGCGTTCTGTACCGTCACGGTCTTGTTGACGCCCGCATTCTTGTCGGCAAAGGCGCCGGTAGCCGTTGCGGTCAGCACGTCACCGGCAACCCGGTCATCAGTTACAGCGACTGCGGCGGCGGTGGTGCCGTCATAGGTCTTGCCGGCAGCCGCGAAGCCCAGCGCCAGCGCGCGCTGCGCAATGGTGGCGCTGGTGGCGCCGGCGGTCGAGGACAGCACGTAGTTGGCGGCATCGGCGCCAGAGATGCTGGCGTTTTGCACCGTCACGGACTTGTTGATGCCGGCGTTCTTGTCGGCAAAGGCGCCGGTAGCCGTTGCGGTCAGCAAGTCACCGGCAACCCGGTCATCAGTTACAGCGACTGCGGCGGCGGTGGTGCCGTCATAGGTCTTGCCCGCTGCCGCGAAGCCCAGCGCCAGCGCGCGCTGCGCAATGGTGGCGCTGGTGGCGCCGGTAGTCGAGGCCAGCACGTAGTTACCGGCATCGGTGCCGGACAGGCTGGCGTTTTGCACCGTCACGGACTTGTTGACGCCCACATTCTTGTCGGCAAACGAAGCAACAGCCGTTGCCATCAGCACGTCGTTGGCGATGCGGTCATCGGTCATCGTCACCATCGCCGCAGCGCTGCCGTCGTAGGTTTTACTGACGCCAGTAAAACCGAGATTGAGCGTGCGCGCCGTGATGGCCGCGCTGGTCTTGCCTGCGGCAGCAGTCAGTACATAGTTGGCCGCATCGTTGCCGCTCAGATTGCTGCCCGTCACGCTGTAGTTCACGTCCTTGGCCACACCCACGTTCTTGTCGGTGAAACTGGCCAAGACGCCCGACAACTGCACCTGGTCGGCGCCGATCACGCCGGTCAGGCTGCCGCCGAAACTGGCGCTGGTGCTGCCGTCGTAGGTTTTATTGGCTGCGCTGACGCTGCCCAGGGCCAGCGTGGCGCGGCTGATGTCGGCGGTGCCGCTGGCGGTGTCTGCCAGGCTGTAGTTGCCCAGACCGTTGCCGGTCAAGGCCAGGCCGCTGATATTGACCGCCTTGCCGGTGCCAGCGTTCTTGTCGACAAATTGCGCGGTGCCGGTCACACCCACGGTGTCGCCGCTGATGGTATTGCCCAGGCTTAAAGTTGAACCGGCAAAGCCGAGCTGGCCGTCATACACCTTGCTGCCGCTTAAAATAACGCTGAGGGCACGCGGCGTGATGGTCATGGTGGATGCGCCCGCATAGCTGATATCGTACTGGGTCGACCACAGGCCGCCCAGTGCATAGCTACCGACATTGACGGCATTGCCGTAGCTGGCGGTACCGCTGGGGGCAGTATCTCCATTGAGCAAGCCCACATAGCCGAGGGTACCGACGCTGGCCACCGTGCCATCATAGACCTTGCTGGCGGCGCCGCTGGCGCTGACCTGCAAGGGCGTCAGGAATGCCTTCAACAGTGGCGTGGTGTGGCCTTCGTAAATGCGCCAGACCGCGTTATCCCCAAAATTGAAGCCGCCGAAGCTGCCTTGCGTCTGCATCGCCTGCGTCGTCAGGCCGGTGGCACCGCCTTGATCACGATCGGTACCCGCAGTTTGATAGGCGAAGAAGGCGGACCCCACGCGAGCGCCCGGCTCGGCGCTGCCGACCACGGCGCCCACGGTACCGGAGGCAAAGCCGGCGCCAGAGACGGTGCCGGAAAAATACAGGTTGCTGGCACTGCTGCCCGCCTGGCTCAGGCCGATCACGCCGCCAAGGTTGCTTGAGTAACCGTCCACGGGGGAATTGGCCAGGCCAACCGAGCCGGTGGCATACGCGTCGGTGATGGTGCCTGCGTTGCGCCCGACCAGTCCGCCGACATCGGCTGCGCCGCCCACCGCGCCGGTGGCATACGCTTGCGAGATGTCACCTTCATTATTGCCGGCCAGGCCGCCCACCTGGGTGCCACGGGCATCGACGACGCCGGTAGCACGCGCCGCGGTGATCTTGCCACCGCTGTTGTTGCTGCCGACCAGGCCGCCCACGGACGAACCGCCCGTAAAGTCCTTGGTCAGCGCCGTGACGTTGCCAGTGGCTGTCGCCGTGCTGATGGTACCGCTATTGACGCCCACCAGGCCGCCAACCGTGTCGATGCCGGTAACGGCCATGCTGCTGCTCACATTGCTGAGCATGCCACCATCGTTGTTACCCACTACCGCGCCGACGTTGTTACCGCCGCTCACGCTGCCGCCCACCAGCGCCAGGTTGCGGATGGTACCGCCCTGCATTTGTGAAAACAGGCCGCTGCCAAAATATGGCGGGTTGGCGCCACCGTTGATGGTCAAGCCGCTGATGCTGTGATTACCGCCATCGAAGATGCCGCCATAGGTAAACGCGTCGCCACTGAACAGGGGCGCGAAACCGCTGCGGGTTTGGTCCAGGTTCCAGTTGGCCGTGCCGCTGGCGTCGATATTGGCCACCAGGCTGTAATTTTTGGTGTAGCTCTGCGTATCAATGCCTTGCAGGCCATACACGTCGGCGATCTGGTACGGCGTCGCCAGGTCGCCATTGCCACCCTTGACGCGCAAGAAGCTGCCGCGGTCTATCCTGAAGCTGTTGGCCGAAAACGCCGGCAAGCTGGCATTGTTCTGCACCCAATTACCGCCTTCGAGCACGAAGGCGCCGCCCACCCTGACGATGCCACTGGCATTGATGGCAGAGTTCTGTGCGCCATTGAACGCCGCTATCGTCAGGTTCTTGGGAACGGCCAGGGCGCCATTGAGGTTGATCTCGCCACCGGTGCGCAGTTCCAGCACATCCAGGTTACTCGAGGTACCGAGGTCCAGCGCGCCCTGCAGGTTCAGCGCGCCGGCGTAGTCCTGGCGCCCGATCGTGAGCGTCGGAGCACTGACGGTTTTCAGTTCGGTGTCGGTCAACCCCAGGCTGACGGTACTGTCCTCGCCGGCGCTGCCGATCTCGATACTGCCGCCGTTGCTGAGGCGCTGCAAGTTGACGGTGCCGGTCCCGGTTCCGGCGCTGATCGATTGCGCCGCGCCGCCCAGGCTCATGTTGTCAGCCACCAGGCTGACGGTGGCGCCGGCCGCCAGGCCGCCGCCATTGGCGACCGTGATACCGACGCCGGCCGTTACCTGCAGCGCGCTGTCGGCCTGGCGCATGGTCAGCTTGTTGGCGGAGGTAAAGGAGCCGCCGGTTTCCAGGTTCAGGTTCTTGATGCCGTCCGTCTGCTGCTGGTGGGCCAGGTTGAGCGGTGCGCTGATGGTGATATTGCCGGAACCGGCGTCGCCGATATTGACGGTATGGACGGCAACATTGTTGAGTTCATCGGCCGTCAGGCCCAGCACGCCTAACGGCTTGCTGCCGAGATCGATCTCAAGGCCAGGGACCAGCGGCTTGATGGTCAGCGTGGCCAAACCGGCGGCGCCGCCGAAATTGAGGCCGCCGCTAAAGTTGATAATATCGCCTTGCAAGAGCACGGCTTGCCCCGCGCTGCCGCTGCCGGTCAACTGGTCGCCGCTGCCGCTCAACAGGATGGAGCCGCCAGCCAGGTTGCTCTTCAAGCTCAGGTTGCCGTTGCCTACAACGACCGCGCCCATGCCGATGATGTTTGCGCCCGCTAGTGTGACATCGCCGCCGGCGGTATCGATCGCTCCGGTCAGGTTGATGTTGCCGCTGGCGCCATACGCAAAGCCGCCGGTCGCGTCGTTGGCCGACAGGATTACCGCGCCGCCCTGGGTGGTAATGGGCGCGTTGACATTGATCGCCTCGCCGGCAGTGGCGGTGATGCCGATGCCGGCATTGACCATGTCGATGGCGGCGTTGAAATTGATACGGTGCGTGGCCTGCAATGTCACATTGCTGCTGGCATTGGAAATCGTCGTCGCACCGATGATGGCGGTGCCGAACAATGGCGCCTCGTCAAACTGGTCAACGCTGCCCAACTCGCCGCTGGCGCCCTGCACCACGGTAATATCGAAGGGATCGAGCAGCCAGTTGCCGCCCTTGCCCCGGCGCGAGCTTGTGTCGACGCGGATGCCGTCAACCGCCAGGTAATGGCCCGAGGTTTCCACCAGGCCGCCGTTACCCGACGCCGCGCCGCCGCGCGCCGAAATATTGCCGAACACGCGCGCCGTTTCGTTGCCCCATACGATCACCTTGCCGCCGTCACCGCTTTCCATGGCGTCGGCAACGATGGTGGCGTCCTTGCCAACTGCCACCTGGCGCGCATTGACGATTGCCGGATTTTTACCCTGGTAGTCGCCGCCCAGCAGCACCGTGCCGCCGCCAGTGGCGCCGCTGGCGTCCACCCTGGCGTTGCCTAGCATGCCCACCTGGTCGCCGAGCACGGTAATCTCGCCGCCCTTGCCCGCCGCACCGATGGCGGTGGCGCTGGTGACGCTGCCGCTTTCCAGCAGCGTCTTGCCGCTGGCCTTGAGCACGATCTTGCCGTTTTCACCCACCACTGCGCTGTTGGCGCTGAGCACGCCGCGCTGGTTCAGCAGTGCGCCGGCCATGCCGATGCGTCCGCCCTGCGCCACCACCTGGCCGATGTTGATGGCCTGGTCGGCGGGCGCCGACAGCACCACCCGCAGGTCGGGATTGGCGGCGTCGGCCAGTTGCACCGTATGGCCGGCTGCGAGCATCACGTCGCCGTTGGGCGCGGTGATGATGCCGCTGTTTTCCACGTTCGGTGCGATCAACAGAATCTGCCCGCCGCTGCCGGCGTTGATGGCGCCCTGGTTGATGACAGCGCCGGCCGTGTCGCCGGCCTTGAAGTTCATTTTGCCGGCCAGGAAGTCCTGGTTCGACAGCGCCAGGCTGGACGCCACCAGCCCCGCCACATCGACCCGCGCATCGCGGCCGAACAGCACGCCGTTCGGATTGATCAGCAACACCTTACCGTTCGACTGCAGCGAGCCGAGGATCTGGCTGGGGTCCTGGCCAGTGATGCGGTTCAACACGCTGCTGCCGGCGTTTTGCTGGACAAACCGGGTGATCTCGCCCGCGTTGACGGAAAAACTTTGCCAGTTGATGATGGTATTGGGCGTATTGGTGATCGTAAACAGGTTGCCCTGCTGGTTGAACGTGGCCTGGCCGTTGACCACTTGCGGCGCGACCGGGTTGGCATGGGCGGCGTTGAAACAGCCGGCGACCATCAGCGCCAGCGCAGTGCGGCGCAGCGGTGGTTCGACAGTGCGATTGGCGGGCGCGGCGCGCGATGGTGTGTGTTGGGTCATGATGTTTTATCCTGGTAGTCAACCTAGTAGCTGAGCGCAACTCTGAAATGCAGGCGGCTGGCGTCGCGGCGCCCGGTTTCGCCGGGGTTGACGACGTGGGCATAATCGAGCTGCACATTGGCGTAGCGGCTCAGCATCATGCGCAGGCCAAGGCCGGCCGAGCCGATCGCCATGCTGGCGACTTCGCCGGGCAACGCGTGGTTGCGGCGCACCCAGCCGGTATCGTAAAAGGCCAGCGCGCGGCACTGGTAGCCGCCGTTGCCGCACCAGTTGGGCGTGTACAGTTCCAGGTTCAGGTTGGCGCCGCTGTCATTGCTCACCTCGCGTTCGAGAAAACCGCGCACCGAAGCACCGCCGCCCACGCCGAACTGCTCGCCCGGCACCAGGGCGTCGGGCGTGTACTGGCCGTTGAACAGCGCGCGCCACTGCCAGTCGCTCCCCTCGCCCAGGGCCTGGCTGACGCTGCCGCTGACGCGCAAGGCGGTATAGCCGGCCTTGGCGCCCACGCGCGCCAGGGTGAAGTCTTGCTGGCTACCATTCTTGCCGCCAGGGATATTGCGCGCCAGCGTGACGCCCACGCTGGCCTCGCCGCTTTCCAGGCGCCAGGTGCCGATGTAGGCGATGCTGATAGGACGCACCGTCACATCCGTGCCCAGCTCGGTGCCGAAGAACTGCAGGCTGTTGCGGTAGGCCTTGAAGTCGAGGCCGTAGACCAGCTTGGGCTCGTAGTTGTCGCGCTTGCCGATGTTCTGGTTGTAGCGCGCACCGGCGGTGGTGCCGCGTCCGCTCACGGCCAGGTCGACGATGCCGGCCGACACCGTGCCGGAATCGACGTTCGAGTAACTGGCAAAAAAGTCCAGCGAGTCGCCCAGCGCGTACAGCGGCACGTGGTAGCCCGCACCGTACACGCCGATCTGGCTGCCATGCTCGAGCGACGTGGTGTACTGCACGCTGGCGACATGGTCGCGGCCCCACAGGTTGGCATGCTGGAGCACCACGCCGACGTGGGTCTTGCCGGAGCTGTCGCTGCCGGTATTGTCGAGGTTGAGAGTGGCTTTCCAGGGGTTGTCGTCCACCACCGTGACGTCGGCGTTGACCACACCCTCGGCCTCGCCGCCGGCCAGCTTGACTTCCAGCTTGCGGGCCGGATTCTCGTTGGCCAGCACCAGGCTCTGGCTCAGGGCCGGCATGTTCGGCGTCTGCCCTTCGACCAGGCCCGGCAGCGCGCGGCGCACATTGGCGTCGTCCACGTAGTGGTTGCCGGCAATGGCCACCTTGCCGATCTGCGTCTGCACCACGGTCAGGCGCACCGCGCCCCGGTCGAGCTCCTGCTCCGGCAGGGCGACCATCACCAGCGTGTAACCGCGCTCGCGGTAGGCGTTTTCCAGCGCCTCGACCGCCTGCTGGATGGCGCCAAAATCACGCTGCCGGCCGGCAAACGGCGCCACCAGTGCTTGCACCAATGGCTCACCGAGCAGGGTGTCGCCGCTGACCTCGTAACGGGCGATATCGAAGCGGGGCGACACCGGCGCCGCGGCGACGGTGTCGGTTTCCTGGGAAAGTGCATTTGCGGAGGACGCGCACAGCAACAGCGCGGAACCTGCAAGCAGGCGCACCAGACGATCGTTCATGTGTGAGAGTTCTTGTGGTGACATGTCCAGCGAGTTGCAGCCGGACATCAATTGATTGAAGACAAATTTTAGACCGATTATCGTTTCTAGTCAGAAATTTCTACATTGCCGAAGTTATTTTGTCTCGAAGTTCGTCACGCCATCCCAGTCCGCGCCTGGCGGCGTGTCGCGATATTGGCGCAGGCGCGCGATGTACAGCCGCCGCAGCCCATCCTCTGGCAATTCCAGCAAGATTGCCTCGGCGCCATCCCAGTCTTGCGCACGCAACAGTTCCAGCACGCGGGCCCAGCTGGCGAGCAGCGCCAGTTCGGCGGGATCGGCGTCGGCCAGCACCCCGCGCGGCTCGAAAATGGCCACCGGTTCGGTCTTGCCCTTGACCCGCACGCGGTCCAGTTCGCGGTACGCGAACTGCGGCGCCTGCGCCCGCGTAAATTCGCTGACGGCAATGCCTACGCCATACACCTTGGTAATGCCTTCCAGGCGTGCGCCCAGGTTGACGGCGTCGCCCATCACGGTATAGGCGCGGCGGATCCGCGAACCCATGTCGCCCACGTGCATCAAGCCGCTGTTCAGACCGATGCCGATCTGCAACGGCGGCCAGCCGCGCGCCTGGAATTGCTGGTTCAGGCGCGCCGCGCTTTGCTGCATCAGCAAGGCGCTGGACACGGCCCGCACCGCGTGGTCGGCAAACGCCACCGGCGCGCCCCAGAATGCCATCACGGCGTCGCCGATGTACTTGTCCAGCGTGCCGCCATGGCTGTCGCGGATATCCTCGGACATGGCGGTCAGGTACAGGTTGATGTATTCGCGCAGCTCCTGCGGCGTCATCTGCTCCGAAATGGCGGTAAAGCCGCGCACGTCGGCAAACAGCACGGTCAGTTCGCGGCTTTCGCCGTCCATGTTGTAATGGCCGGGATTGTCGGCCATCTGCGCCACCAGTTCCGGCGCCACGTACTCGCCAAAGCGCGAGACCAGCGCCCGGCCCCTGCGCACTTCGAAAAAGTAGCCCCAGGCCAGGTTGGCGACGAACAGCGCGGCGATCAAGAGCAGCACCACGGCGCTGTCGAGCACCGCGTCGGCGCTGTGATACAACCACCAGTTCAGGCCCAGCGCGCCAGCCAGCGCGCCCACGGCCAGCAGCACCGCCAGGGCCGGTGGCGCCAGCGCCAGGGCGCCGCCCAGCAGCAGGCCCACCAGCACCACCTGGCCGAATTCGATCGCCAGGGCGTAATCGGGACGCGACTTGAAGTGGCCGTCGAGGATGGACTTGATCAGGTTGGCGTGCACTTCCACACCGGGAAACTCGGCGTTGACGGGCGTGGCGCGGATATCGTTGAGGCCGGCGGCGGTGGTACCCACCAGCACGATGGCGCCGCGCAGCACGTCGGCCGGCACCGCCCCCATCAACACGTCGGCCGCCGACACGTAGCGGAAGGCGCCGCCGTCGGGGCCGCCCTTGCCGCGAAACTCGATGGTGGTGGTCAAGGCTTCGCCGACCGGGATCGACCGTTGTCCGCGCGGCGTGAACATGGCGATGCGGTCCAGGCCACCATGCTCGCGCTCGGCCTCGGACATGTCGCCGGCCGCCGCGCTGAACATCGGTGCAATCGCGCGCGCCTTCAGGTACACGCTGGCGGTGGCCAGCGACAGCGACGGATAATAGCCGTCGCCGATACGCTGCAGCAGGGTCGACGAACGCAGCACGCCGTCGCTGTCGGTCAGCGCCGTGAAGATGCCGGCGCCCTGGGCCGCCTGTTGCAAGCGGGCCAGGTTGGCCTCGTAGCCGGACGCGGTAAATGCCGTCACGGTACGTCCGCCCAGGTCGGCCACCGTGAACGCCGGCTTGGGCAACACGCCCTTCTTTTGCCGGTCCGACACGCTGTAGCCGAGCACCACCGGCTGGCCGCGCATGGCTTCGGCAAACAGGGCGTCGTAATCCATTTGCGGTTTCAGGCGTTCGAGCTGACTGCGCAGGCCCGGCACACCGGCCAGTTCGCCCTTGGCCAGACTCTCGAGCACGCCGTAGCCGGAAGTGTGGTCAGGCTCCGGGAACGAGATGTCGAAGCCGACCGCCGCCACGCCGTAGTGGCCGGTCAATTGCGTGACCAGGCGCGCCTGGACATCGCGGCCCCAGGGAAAGCGGCCGATCTGGTTCAGGCTTTTTTCATCGATATCGACGATCACGATGCGCCGGTCGAGCTGCGGCGCCTCCACGCGCATGCGCATGTCGCCCAGCATGGCGTCGAGCCGGCCGATGGTGTCAGCGCCGAACAGGCCGATGCTGGCGCACGCTGCCAGCAGCGTGAGCAGCACGCCCAGCAGCATCCGCGACCAGCTGGAACGCCAGCGCCAGCGCATCAGGGCGCGTAGCCGGGAATGCGCGACTCGTCGACGGCGTCGATCTGGCGCGGATCCACGTGCTGCTGCGCAAACTCCAGGTAGACCTTGCTGCGGATGAAAATATCGAACAGCTGCGGGTCGATGTGGCCGTTCAGGGCGAACTTGCCGAGGATGTCGATCGACTCCGACAGCATCTTGCCTTTTTTATACGGGCGGTCGCACGCGGTCAGCGCCTCGAAGATGTCGGCGATCGCCATCAGGCGCGCCTGCACCGACATCTGGTCGCCGGTGAGGCCGCGCGGATAGCCCTTGCCGTCCATGCGCTCGTGGTGGCCGCCCGCGTATTCGGGCACGTTGCGCAGGTGGCGCGGCCACGGCAGCGCTTCAAGCATGCGCACCGTGACCGAGATGTGGTTATTGATGATCTTGCGCTCGTCGGCGGTCAGCGTGCCGTACTGGATCGACAGGTTGAGCACTTCGTCGGCGTCGAGGAACTGGCGCTGGGCGCCGTCCATGTCGGTCCAGATGCGCGCGCCGATGTCGCGCACGCGCTGCTGATCGGCCGCAGCCATGCCCTCGCCGCCAACGTTGGCCGCGCGCAGGAAAGCGCGTTCGGCGCGCAGGGTTTGCTGCTGCGCCGCCAGCGCCTGGTCGATATCGGCCAGCGCCGCCGGCGTGGCAGTGTTGCTGGTGGCCAGCGCCAGCTTCTGCTCCAGCGCAGCGATTGTGGCGTCGCGCTCGAGCACTTCATAGCGCGTATCGACCAGCGCAATGCGATCGAAAATGGTTTCCAGCTTGGTGGCCTTGTCCACCACGTGGACCGGCGTGGTGATCTTGCCACAGTCGTGCAGCAGCCCGGCCATCCACAGTTCCTTGCGGTCGGCGTCGGTCATGCGGAAGTCGGCCAGCGGGCCGGTTACGGTGGCGTGCACCGCTTCGGCCAGGCGCATGGTCAGCTCCGGCACGAACTGGCAGTGGCGGCCCGTGTACGGCGACTTTTCATCGATGCCGATGTTGATCAGGTTGACCAGCGACTCGAGCAATTCCTCGAGCTGGGCGATCAGGCGCTGGTGGGTGAGCGCCACCGACGCTTGCGCCGCCAGCGCCTCGATGAAGCGCTGGTCGGTCTGGTTGAAGGCGATGATGGTGGCGCCCTCATTGGCGTCGATCTCGGCATCGGTCTGCGGCGCGCGCGCGTTCACCAGTTGCAGCACGCCGGTCAGCTCGCCTTCGTGGTCGCGCATCGGCACCGTCAGGATCGACTTCGAATGGTATTGGCGCTGGCGGTCGAAATTGAGCATGCCGGAAAAATTGAATCCTTCGGCCTGCGGCTGGTACACATCGGCCACGTTGACCGACTCGCCCGAGTGCGCAGCATATGCGGCCACGGCGGACAGGTTGGGCGCGCCGGCGGCATCGAACAGCGGGATCGCCGGTGCGCGGATGGGCTCGCCACCAGGGCCGCCCTGGTGGATGCCCAGCGTATCGTTGATCAGGATGTGAAAGTCGAGCGCACGGCGGTCGTCGCTGGGACGGTACAGCGTGCCGCCGTCGGCATTGGTCATGCGCTTGGCCAGCTGAAGTATGTATTCGAGCAGGGTGTCGGTATCGTGCGATTTGCCAAGCGTAACGCTCAGCTCGGTCAACAGGTCGAGGCGCTGGGCGATTTGAGAAGGGGATAATTCTTGCATAGTGAAAGTCTATCCTCAGTGCAAGTTTGTGTACACGACAAATTTCCTGGATACACAATTTGAACACAAGTTGTTGCGTTTCAACCCTGCCTTGCGGAAATAAAGATATGATCGGCGGGAAAACAGACTTAAAAACAGCACAACACCAGGGAAGCGCATGAAATTCACATTCTGGGGGGTACGTGGTTCCATCCCCTCACCGGGCCCGCGCACGGCGCGCTACGGCGGCAACACCACCTGCATCGAAGTTCGCACCGACAACGACACCCTGCTCATCATCGACGCCGGCACCGGACTGTTTCCGCTGGCGCAGTCACTGCTGGACAACAAACGCGGTGACATCCACGCCAACATCTTCATCACCCACAGCCACTGGGACCACATCCACGGCCTGCCGTTCTTCACGCCGCTGTTCGTGCGCGGCAGCCGCGTGCGCCTGCACGGCGTCACCGATCCCGACACTGGCCACGGCATCGAACACGTGATGGATGTGCAACTGCAAAACAGCTATTTTCCGGTCAGCGAAACCCAGATGAGCGCCACCATAGAATACCAGTCGCTCGTCGCTGGCGAGCCGATCATGGTGGGCGACGCCCAGGTCTCGAACGTGGTCATGAACCACCCGGTGATCAACCTCGGTTACCGCATCGACTGCAACGGCAAGTCGGTATTTTTTACCGGCGACCACGAACCGTTCTACAACCCGCATCGGGCAGACCATCCGGAATATGCTGCAGCCGAACGGCAGGTGCGCGCGCGGTCGCAAGCCATCGACGACCTGCTCGCGGGCGTCGACGCGCTGATCGTCGATTGTTCTTACACGCGGGAAGAGTACCCTGCCAAGCAGGGCTGGGGGCACGGGACGTTCGATGAGGCGGTGGAATTAGCGCTACGGGTTGGCGCCAAGGCGCTGTATTGCACCCACCACGAGCCAACGCGCACCGACGATGAACTGGAAACAGTGTTTGCGCAGGTAATGGCGCGCCACGCTGGGCGCCTGGGCGATTTGACGGTGCAGCTGGCTTACGAGGGCTTGCAGGTAGTGCTGGACTAAACCCGCCCCCGGAGTTCGGGGTGGGACCCCAGCCGTGGCAGTGCGGGGTTTAATCTCAGGCAGCGACAGCAAACCCCGCACGCTGCGAACGCGGCAGCGACCGGCGGTCGGCCAGTGCGCGCAGGCGCGCCACGGCAGCTTGCAGGTTGAACGACTTGCCGGCACGCAGCGCCGACACCATCTGGGTGGCGATACGCAGCGCCGGCGCGGCAGCCGCACGGGCCGTGGCGCCATAAGGCAGCACCAGGCGGTAGCGGCCACGGGTACGCGGCACCACGCCGACGAATCCGACCGACACTTCATTAAGGGCCAGGCGGCGCAATTCCATCGCGACCTGCTGCACCACGCGCACGATTTGCGGCACGCCTTCTGCACGCAGACCGACCATGGCAGCCTGGTTGCGTACGCCCGGCAGCAGCGCCAGCAAGCGCTGATCGAGCGACGCCATGGCGACCGGGCTGGCCAGCGTGTCGTCTACTTCGAGAATGCTGAGAAGGCATGGCTGAGTGGAGTAGCGGTTATCGCTGTCCATGTAACGCTGATCGATGATTTTCATATTCCGCTTTGCTTTGCTGTTTGAATCCAGGCCGTATTGTGCCCGGCCAGGCAAGCATCGGTAAGCAGCGAACGGCGTATTATTACGTAGGACCCATCCCACACTTAAGCCCAGCATAATGATGCGCTAGTAGCGGCGACAAGCGCTGCCAAGGGCGATGGCGCGGTGCAGCAATTGTACCCGACCCGGGCGACAGGCCGTGCACGGCTTGGGGTATGCTGGGCCATTCCCCATACCGAGAGCCTACGATGAATACCGCAACGTTTTCAGAAACCTTCATCCCGGGTAAAGACCTTGCCCTCGAAACCACCATCGCCTGCTTGCAAGCCAGGTTGGCCGCACGCGGTTTCGCGCTTGAAGAATCGGCCTTGCTGCACCCGGTCGATGGCGTGTGGTCGCTGCGCCTGCAGGACCGCGATTGCCCACTCCTGTACGCCAATGGCAAGGGCGCCACCGGGCTGGCCGCGCGCGCCAGCGCCTGGGGCGAATTCGCCGAGCGCCTGGGCACGCATTATTTCTGGGCGCACTACCACCTGGGCGCAGCCCGCGCCAAGGCGCCGGTGGTGCACCATCCGCGCGAAAAATGGTTCGCTGCGGGCGCCGACGGCAACTGGCCGGTGGACCTGCTCAACCCCGAACTGCACGCGCTGTACAACCCGCAAGGCGAGATCCCGGCCAGTGCGCTGATCGACCTCAACTCGGGCAACGATGCGCGCGGGATCTGCGCCCTGCCCTACACGCGCCTGCGCGACAACGCTACAACTTATATCCCGGTCAACATCATCGGCAACCTGTACGTCAGCAACGGCATGGCGTCCGGTAATACCCTCAACGAAGCGCGCGCCCAGGCGCTGGCCGAAATTTTCGAGCGCGCCATCCAGTCCCGCATCATCGCCGAAGGCCTGTGCCTGCCCGACGTGCCCGACGACGTGATTGCGCGCCAACCTCGCCTGCGCGCCGGTATCGATGCCTTGCGCGCGGCCGGCTTCGGTGTGCTGGTCAAGGACGCTTCGCTCGGTGGCAAATACCCGGTCATGAACATCACCCTGGTCAACCCCGCCGACCAGGGCGTACTGTCGTCCTACGGCGCCCATCCGCGCATGGAGATCGCGCTGGAGCGCGCGCTGACCGAACTGCTGCAGGGGCGTCCGCTCGAGGCGCTGGCCGGCCTGCCCGCGCCCGGCTTCGACATGACCGAAATTACCGCGGTGGCCAACCTGGAAATCCATTTCGTCGATTCGAGCGGGGTAATCAGCTGGGACTTTTTCAGCGACACCTCCGACTATCCGTTCGTCGACTGGAACTTCAGCACCACCACCGCCGCCGACTACCAGTGGCTGGTCGATGCGCTGCACGCCGAAGGCAAGGATATTTACGTGGCCGACTTCGACGAGCAAGGCGTGTACAGCTGCCGCATCGTGGTGCCGGGCTTCTCGGAAATCTATCCGCTCGACGACCTCGAATGGGAGAACAACAGCGGCGGCAATGCGCTGCGCCCGCTGCTGGCGCGCCTGCACGACCTGTCGGTGCAGGAATGCACGTCGTTGCTGGCCGAACTGCAAACGTCCAACCTCAACGACGAGCGGCCGGTCTGGGAAATCCTGGGACTGGCAGTGCCAGCGGGCACGCCATGGAAGCAGCTGCGCATTGGCGAGCTGAAGACGCTGCTGGCGCTGGTGGTGGGCGACGAGGAAGCGGTGCTGGAAGGCTGCGACTGGATCCGCCACTACCGCGACCTGCCAGCGCCGCGCCTGCTGGTGTACCGCTGCATCGAAACCATCCTCAAGCTCGCCGAACCGGAGAATTATCGCCAGTCGCTGACCTTGTTCTATGGCGAACAAACGCTGGCGCTGGCCGAAGCGCTGCTCGACGGCTCGGAACGCTTCTTCGGCCTCGAGTTGCTCGGCCCCAACTTCGAAGGCAGCCCGCTGCACCAGAGCTTGCTGGCGGCGTATGACAAGTTGTTTGTAGTGTGAATGTGGTGTGTTCTGTTGAACTTATCGCTGCCGGCCGTGTCAAATCATGGTCGGCAGCGTGATAGTCGGCATAAACAGGGAGGCACAAATGCATAGCACCAAGGCATTCAAAGCAGGCAACTCTCAGGCGGTAAAAATACCTGCTGAGCTTGCTTTTAAAAATACCGAACTCGACTTGGAAATCGAAAAGATCGGCGAAGAACTGCGCATTCGGCCAGCCCCAAAAAAATCGCTGGCCAACGTGTTGCGCAAGTTTGCCCGCTTTTCTCCCGATTTTCTTGCCGAAGGGCGCGGTTCGCAAGAACAGGAAGATCGTGAGAAACTTTGATGTCCCGGTACATGCTGGACACCAATATCTGCATCTACCTGATGAAGAACCAACCGCCGGCGGTGGCGCGCCGGTTTGCACAGTGTAGTGTCGGCGACGTGATGATTTCCGCCATCACATTCGCCGAACTGGAATTTGGGGTCCTGGTCAGCAGCGACCGCGTGGGCCAGCGCAGACATCTGAACAATCTGATCAAGTCAATTCCGGTCGCGCCGTTTGATGCACGCGCTGCAGCCGCTTATGGCCCGATACGCCACGCGACCCAAGAACGCAAAAGGGATCAGCTCCACAAACTGATCGCCGCACACGCGCTGTCGTTGCAAATCATCTTGGTGACCAACAACGTTCGTGATTTCGCTGCCTACCCAGGGATTCAGATCGAAAATTGGCTCGATGAGCCGTTGCCTTAAAAAATTCTACTGCTACAACGCCGCATCCACCAGCAAACCCGGCTGCAACGCCCGGATCCGCAACTCGGTGAAATACCCACCGGCCTCGTTGTAGCGCAGGTAGTGCCGTCCGCAATCGCGACAGCGGGCTACCTGGCTGATGTTACAAGGGTAGTAGCGCGGGGCGATCGGGGCGTCCGGGCTGTCGTAGCGGGTGCCGTTGGGGTGATATTCGGCAAAAGTGGGCTCGTCGTACGGGTCGTCCACCAGCGTGCCCACTTCGTCGAAGTGGTCGAGCTCCAAAGTCATCGGCAGCGCCTGCCAGGCTGCCAGCGGCACCTGGTTGCAGGTGCAGGCGCCGCTGATATCCTGGGATGCCAGCGCCAGGTCCATCAACTGCTTGTATTCAATTTTTAACATGATGAAAAAGGGAGCCTCAGCTCCCTTTGTAATCTTACAGAATGTGACGTCCGGCCCACCAGGCAATCGCCGCAACGAACGCCGACGCCGGAATGGTGAAGATCCAGGCCCAGACGATGTTACCGGCCACGCCCCAGCGCACCGCAGACATCTTCTGCGAGGCGCCCACGCCGACGATGGCGCCGGTGATGGTGTGGGTGGTCGAGACCGGCACACCGAGTGCGGTCGCCACGAACAGCGTGATGGCGCCGCCGGTTTCGGCGCAGAAGCCGCCCACCGGTTTGAGCTTGGTGATTTTCTGGCCCATGGTCTTGACGATGCGCCAGCCGCCGAACAGCGTGCCGAACGAGATCGCGGTATAGCACGAAATGATCACCCACAGCGGCGGCTCGGCGTCGCCAGCCTGCGAATAACCGGCGGCGATCAAGAGCATCCAGATGATGCCGATGGTTTTTTGCGCATCATTGCCGCCGTGGCCCAGGCTGTACGAAGCAGCCGACACCAGTTGCAGGCGACGGAACCATTTATCGACCCGGCGCGGCGTGGACCGCACGAAAATCCACGACACCAGCAACATCATGATCGAGCCGAAGATAAAGCCCATCAGGGGCGCCAGCACGATGAACACGACGATCTTGATCAGTCCAGCGGAAATCAGGGCGCCGGTGCCGCTCTTGGCCACCGCTGCGCCCACCAGGCCACCGATCAGTGCGTGCGACGACGACGATGGAATGCCGTAGTACCAGGTCACCACGTTCCAGACGATGGCGCCGACCAGCGCGCCGAAGATCACGTACTGGTCCACCACGTTGGGGTCGATGGTGCCCTTGCCCACCGTGGCCGCCACCGTGAGCTGGTGGAACACGAAGATGGCAATGAAGTTGAAGAAGGCGGCCATGGCCACTGCCGTTTGCGGTTTCAGCACGCCGGTGGAGACCACCGTGGCGATCGCGTTGGCGGCGTCGTGGAAGCCGTTCATGAAGTCAAACACCAGTGCCAGGGCGATCAAAATACCCAGCACCCAGATGCTGATTTGGATGGAATTCATCTGTTGTTCTTTTTCTGTTGAGCTTACGCGTTTTCGACGATGATGCCTTCGATGATGTTGGCCACATCTTCGCAACGGTCGGTCACGGTTTCCAGGATCTCGTAGATGGCCTTCATCTTGATCAGGTTGCGCACGTCGGGTTCGTCGCGGAACAGCTTGGACATGGCGGCGCGCATCACGTGGTCGGCGTCCGATTCCAGGCGGTCAATTTCTTCGCAGATGGCGACGATCTCGCGCGAGTTGTCCATGTTGTGCAGCAGGGCCACCGCAGCCTGGACCTTCTCGGTGCAGGCCAGGACCAGTTCGGCCAGGCGCTGCGCTTCCGGGGTAACCGAGTGCAGGTCGTACAGCGAGACGGTCTGGGCCGCGTCTTCCAGCAGGTCGAGGATGTCGTCCTGGCGGGTGATCAGCTTGTGGATGTCGTCGCGGTCGATCGGCGTGATGAAGGTCTTGTGCAGCAGGTCCACGGTTTGATAGGTGATCTTGTCGGCCTGCTTTTCGATGCTCTCGATCGCGTGCACGCGATTTTCCAGGTCGTCGAAGTTGGACATCAGGCCCAGCATTTCTTTTGCACCTTTGACGCACAGGTCGGCGTGTTGGTTAAACAGGTCAAAAAATTTGCCCTCGGTGGGCATCAAGCGTCCAAACATGTCTTTCTCCGATCAATGATTCGTCATTACTACAGGTTGCCGGCCCGGAATACGGGCGCGGCGTAAAGAAGCGTCGTTCTGGTTGTATGGGGCTTAATCGCCTTGGTACAGCGCCAGGTTACCGACGTAATTGCCAAACTTGGTATATTGGCCGATCCAGGTAAGCCGTACCGAGCCGATCGGGCCGTTACGCTGCTTACCGATAATGATTTCAGCCGTTCCCTTGTCCGGCGAGTCGGGGTTGTACACCTCGTCGCGGTACAGGAAAATGATCACGTCCGCATCCTGCTCGATTGCGCCCGATTCGCGCAGGTCGGACATGATGGGACGCTTGTTGGGGCGTTGTTCCAGCGAGCGGTTCAGCTGCGACAGCGCAATCACCGGGCAGCCGAGTTCCTTGGCCAGGCCCTTGAGCGAACGCGAAATCTCGGAAATTTCAGCGGTACGGTTGTCGCCCTGCTTGGAACCCTGCATCAGTTGCAGGTAGTCGACGATGATCAGGCCGAGCTTGCCGCACTGGCGCGCCAGGCGGCGTGCGCGCGCGCGCATCTCGATCGGATTCAAGGCCGGGGTTTCGTCGATGAACAACTGGGCGTCGTTCATCTTCTGGATCGCGTGGGTCAGGCGTGGCCAGTCTTCGTCGTTCAGGCGGCCGGTACGCAGGCGGTGCTGATCGAGCTGGCCGACCGAGCCCAGCATACGCATGGCCAGCTGGGCGCCGCCCATCTCCATCGAGAAGATCGCCACCGGCAGGCCGGCTTCGATCGCCACGTTCTCGCCGATATTGACCGAGAACGCGGTTTTACCCATCGACGGACGGCCGGCCACGATGACCAGGTCGCCGCCCTGCAGGCCCGACGTCATGCGATCGAGGTCGATAAAGCCGGTCGGCACGCCGGTAATCTCGGATTGATTGTCGCGCGAATACAGTTCGTCGATGCGCTCGACCACTTGGGTCAGCAGCGGCTGCACCGCCAGCCAGCCGGCGGCGCCACGGGCGCCCTGCTCGGCAATGGCAAAAATCTTCGACTCGGCCTCGTCGAGCATCTGCTTGACTTCCTTGCCTTGCGGGCTGAAAGCCTGGCCCGAAATTTCGTCGGCCACGGTGATCAGCTGGCGCAGGATCGAACGATCGCGCACGATCTCGGCATAGCGGCGGATATTGGCTGCCGATGGCGTGTTTTGCGCCATCGCGTTCAGGTACATCAGGCCGCCGACGTCGTCGGCCTTGCCCAGTTGGGTGAGGGTTTCGAACACGGTGATCACGTCGGCCGGCTTGGACGCGTTGATCATCTTGACGATCTGTTCGAAGATGATGCGATGATCGTAACGGTAGAAATCGTCCGGGTTCATCATGTCGGCGATACGGTCGAACGCGGCGTTATCGCGCAACAGGCCGCCAATGACGGACTGTTCTGCTTCGATGGAATGCGGCGGGACGCGGAGCGAATCGACTTGCGGATCGGAGGGGGCGTTCATGGCGCGAATTATACCTGCTTAGTTCAGCTGCTTAGGCACTGCGATAAAAAAAACGGGGCGAAAAAAAGCCGGGCGAACCCGGCTTTTTTCTTGGTATTGCGTACTTGATGGGGGATACCCCCAATCAAGTATTAGGCGGCTTCGCCTACAACAGCAACGGTCACTTCAGCGATCACGTCGGTGTGCAGAGCAACGCTCACCGGGAACTCGCCGGTGGTCTTCAGAGGACCGGTAGGCAGGCGCACAGCCGATTTCTCGACAGCGAAACCAACCTTGGTCAGCGCTTCAGCGATGTCGAAGTTGGTGACCGAACCGAACAGACGGCCGTCAACACCAGCTTTTTGCGAAACGGTCACGGTCATGCCGTTCAGTTTCTCGCCTTGAGCTTGCGCAGCAGCCAGTTTGGCGGCAGCAGCTTTTTCCAGTTCGGCGCGCTTGACTTCGAATTCCGCAACGGCAGCAGCGGTAGCGCGGCGAGCCATTTTTTGCGGGATCAGGAAGTTACGTGCGTAACCGTCTTTGACTTTAACGACTTCACCCAGGTTGCCCAGGTTAACGACTTTTTCCAACAGAATGATTTGCATAGTTCTTCTCCAGATGCTTGTCTAAACTACGCAATTAAGCGTGGTGCAGATCGGTGTATGGCAGCAGGGCCAGATAACGGGCACGCTTGATGGCGGTGTCCACTTGACGCTGGTAGTGCGCCTTGGTGCCGGTCAGACGTGCTGGCATGATCTTGCCATTTTCCTGGACGAAGTCTTTCAGGGTATCTACGTCTTTGTAGTCCACTTGCTCAACGCCAGCGGCGGTGAAGCGGCAGAACTTCTTGCGCTTGAACAGTGGATTTTGTTGCTTGCGCTTTTCTTTAAGCTTGAGCTTGTTTTTGTCGAACTTTTTACCGAATGCCATGTGAGGCTCCTGTATTTAAATTGAGCTGTCCGTGACAGCACTAAAATCAATGATGTGAAACACCAGGCTTTTGCTATTGCGCGTCTTCTTGTTCAGGAAACCAGTGAACTGGTACACACCGCCCAGCGGCGCCGCGTTGAACTTGCCTGAAATCTCGCCTGCGGCAACCGCAGAAATTTCAAACTCGCTCAACCGGGCAATCCCCGCCTCCATTTGCTGCGACCGGTGCTGGAGTACAGCATTAACGATCGGCATGCCTGCCGGGGTGTAACGCAGGGCGTCACGTTCGGCAATGAGTGCGGTGAACTGGAGCTGGTTCAGCTCGGTTCCTTGAAACAATTAGGCTGCGGCAGGAGCAGGGGCAGCTGCTGGAGCTTCGGCGCGATGCGACTTGGCTGCATCTTCACGTTGAACCGTCTTCATCATTGGCGAAGGAGCGGTTTCAGCTTTCTTCTGCTTGACGGTCAGGTGACGCAGCACGGCATCATTGAATTTGAATGCGGTTTCCAGCTCGACCAGGGTCTCGTTGTCGCATTCGATGTTCAGGCAGATGTAGTGTGCTTTGGCCAGTTTCTGGATCGAGTAAGCCATCTGACGACGGCCCCAATCTTCAACACGGTGCACGGAACCACCGCGGGTCGTTACAGTGGTTTTGTAACGTTCGATCATCGCGGGCACTTGCTCGCTCTGGTCCGGGTGGACGATAAATACGATTTCGTAGTGACGCATGAAAACTCCCTTAAGGACTTGTGAATAGTGCCCACCCTGGCGTCAAGACAGGTGTGGGAAGAGGTAAGCCCGCGACTATAGCAGCTTTTTTGGCGGAAATCCAGCCCCGCGATGGCATGCTACTATCATTCAAATAGGTAAATATTTCAATGAGGCCACCCTTGCTGATCCTCCGTTCACTGCTGCTGGCACTGACCTTTTCACTGGTTGCGCCGGCCCAGGCCGCCGACCAGACGTACCACACCCGTCAATTCCTGCTGGCCTTGCGCCAGGACACCCAGACCCTGGCCCGCCTCGATCCGGTCAGCGATCCTTCCTTCGACTTCGTGCCCGGCACGCGCGCGGCCGAGCGCCGTTTCGATGGCTACGCCCATATCGGCGACCTCAACCTGCGCCTGCGCGTGAGCGCCGACGCGCCATGGCAGGACTACTCGTCGTCGGCCGCCCGCCGCCCGATCCGCGCCCTGCCCGCCGGCGGCGCCACGCTGGCCGCTGCCGACATCACCGCCACCATGGGCGCCGGCCTGCCGCTGCGCATCGAGCGGCGCTGGCGCGACCAGGGCGGCGTGCTGGTGCTGCGTTTTACCCTGGTCAACCCGACTGCTGCGGCGATCGAGATCGGCGGCCTCGGCATGCCGATGGTGTTCGACAATATCATCACCGACCGCACGCTGGAACAAGCCCACGCCAGCGCCAGTTTCGTCGATCCGTACATCGGCCGCGATGCCGGCTACCTGCAGGTAACGCGCCTGAACGGCAAGGGCCCGGCGCTGCTGGTCATGCCTGAGGGCCACACGCCGCTCGAAGCATGGCGTCCGCTCACCGACCGCACGCCCCGCGCGCAAACGGCCGAGGGTTTCTACGACTGGACCGTCGCCAGCCGCGCCTACGCCGAACAGGAATGGAAAAACGCCGGCGAACAGTGGAATACGCCCACCAGCATCACGCTGGCGCCGGGCGAACGGCGCGACATCGGCGTGCGCTTCACCCTGGCGCCGTCGATCTGCGCGATCGAGGCCAGCCTGATCGCGCAGAAGCGGCCAGTGGCGGTCGGCATCCCCGGTTACGTCGTGCCCACCGACCTCGACGCCACGCTGTTTCTCAACAGCCCGCTGCGCGTGACCGGCATCGTTAGCGCGCCGGCCGCAGCGCTGGTGGTGACACCGGCAGCAGCTGGCACTGTGGAAGCCAAGGGCTGGCGCCGCTACACGGTGCAGGGCCGCGCGTGGGGCCCTGCGCGCCTCAGCATCAGCTACGCCGACGGCAGCGTGCAAACCGTCAGCTATTTCGTCACCAAGCCGCTCGACCAGGTGGTCGCCGACCTCGGGCGCTTTACCACCACGCGCCAGTGGTTCGATGACAAGAACGATCCGTTCGGCCGCACGCCTGCCATTCTCACCTACGACCGCGAGGTCAACCGCGTGGTCACCGACGATCCGCGCGTGTGGATCTCGGGCATGAGCGACGAAGGCGGCGCCGGCAGCTGGGTGGCGGCCATGGCCAAGCAGCTCGACAATCCCGATGCAGCCGAGGTCGCCAAGCTCGAGCGCCTGGTCAATGAAACCGTGGTCGGCAAGCTGCAAGTGGCCGACGGCCCGCAAGCGGGCGCCGTGCGCAAGAGCCTGTTCTACTACGACCCCGCTGCTTTCCCCGGCTACTACGCTGCCGCGACCAACTGGAAAACCTGGACCTCGTGGTCGAAAAAGGACGCGGGCGACCTGGGCCGCGCCTACAACTATCCGCACGTGGCCATCGGCCACTGGGTGCTGTACCGGCTGGCGCGCAATCACGTGGGCCTGGTCACGGCGCACGACTGGCGCTGGTATCTGCAGCACGCCTACCAGACCACGGTGGCGATGATGCGCGACGCCCCCGAATACACGCGGTTCGGCCTGATGGAAGGCGACGTCTTCCTCGACATCCTGACCGACCTGCAACACGAGGGCATGACGGTCGAAGCGGCCGACATGCGGCGCATGATGCAGCAACGCGCCGACCACTGGCGTACCCTCGCCTTCCCGTTCGGCAGCGAAATGGCGTGGGACTCCACCGGCCAGGCCGAGGTGTACGCCTGGATGCGCCATTTCGGCTACCAGCGGCAAGCCGACATTACGCGCGAAGTGATACTCGGCTACGATCCGGCCATGCCCAGCTGGGCCTACAACGGCAATGCCCGCCGCTACTGGGACTTCCTGTACGGCGGCAAGACCGCGCGCATCGAGCGCCAGGTGCACCACTACGGCTCGACCTTGAACGCGGTGCCGCTGTTCGACGCCTACCGCGCCAATCCGGCCGACTTGCACTTGCTGCGCGTGGCCTACGGCGGCCTGCTGGGCGGCATCACCAATATCGACCGCGACGGCTTCGGCTCGGCCGCCTTCCACGCCTGGCCCGACATGATGCGCTGGGATGCCTACAGCGGCGACTACGGCATGGGCTTCTACGGCCACGCCATTGCCAGCGCCAGTTACGTGCTCAAGGATCCGACCTTCGGCTGGCTGGCGTTTGGCGCCAACCTCGACGAGCAGGCCGACGGCCTGATTCGCATCGTGCCGCGCGACAGCGCCCGCACCCGCCTGTTCGTGGCGCCGGCGCGCGCCTGGATCACGCTCGAAGCCGGCAAGATCGACAGCGCCACCTACGATCCGCGCAGCGGCGCCATCACACTGGAGCTGGCGGCGGCAAGCGTGCAAACGCCCGCTGCGCGGCTGCGGGTGGAAAGTCCCAGGCAGTTGAAGGCCGGTGAATTGTTAATTGAGCGCGGCAGTTACGTGGTGCCATTGGCCAAAACTGCCCGGCGCGTCGTGCTGGAGCCGCTCTGAGACGGGCCTGTAACAACTTTTTTCACATTATTTCGCCTGATGCAAGAAATTCTCTTGCATTGGCGCGCATACTGTACAAAAATACAGACTGTCTATATACACAGCCTACTGACCCCATGATCAAGCTCACCGCACGCCAGGAACAAATTCTCAATCTGATCAAGGACGCCATCGAAAACACCGGCTTCCCGCCCACGCGCGCCGAGATCGCCAACGAGCTGGGCTTCAAGTCGGCCAACGCCGCCGAAGAGCACTTGCAGGCGCTGGCGCGCAAGGGCGCGATCGAAATCGCGGCCGGCACGTCGCGCGGCATCCGCCTGCTCGGTGTGCATGCGGAGCCGGCCGCCGCCAGGATTCCACCTTCGTTGATGATGTCGCTGCCGCTGATCGGCCGCGTGGCTGCCGGTTCGCCCATCCTGGCGCAGGAAAACCTGGAGGCGAGCTACAGCGTGGATCCGGCCATGTTCTCGGCCAAGCCCGACTACCTGCTCAAGGTGCGCGGCGAATCGATGCGCGACGCCGGCATCATGGACGGCGACCTGCTGGCGGTGAAAAAGATCGACAGCGCCAAGAATGGCCAGATCGTGGTGGCGCGCATCGGCAACGAAGTGACGGTCAAGCGCTACCGCAAGACCGGCTCGCTGGTGGAGCTGCTGCCGGAAAACCCGGAGTTCAAGATCATCAAGGTCGATCCGGAGGCGGACGAGTTTGCGCTCGAAGGCCTGGCAGTAGGCTTGATGCGTACCTGGCACTAAAAAACAAGGACCGCCGCGGCGGTCCTTTTTGTTTTCAGCATCCTTCCAGGGCGCAGCTGAAGTCTTCCAGCAGGTCGTCCTCATCCTCGATGCCGACCGACACCCGTATCAGCGACTCCGCAATCCCCATCGACGCGCGCCGCTCGGCGCCCATCTCGTAGAAGATCGTGTGCGCCACCGGGATGATCAGGGTGCGCGTGTCGCCGAGGTTCGATGCCGGAATCGCCAGTTTCAGGCGATTGAGGAAATCGAAGCAGTCGATGCCGTCCTTCAGTTCAAAACTCAGCAGCGAACCATGCTTGCGGAACAGCTCGGAGCTGATGCCATGCTGCGGATGCGAGGCCAGGCCCGGGTAGTACACCGCCGCCACGCGCTCGTCCGATTCCAGCAGCCTGGCCAGCGCCAGCGCGTTGCTGCTGGTGCGCTCCATGCGCAGCGCCAGGGTTTCGGCGCCCACCGCGATATGGTGCGCGGCCTCTGGCGCCAATGACGCACCGAAGTCGCGCAGCGCCTTGGCGCGGATTTGCGCCAGGCCCCATTGCAGCGGCTGCGCCTTTTTATAGTTCTCGTAGATGTTCGGGAACCGGGTCCAGTCATAGGCGCCGGTATCGGTGATGCTGCCACCCAAAGCGTTGCCGTGGCCGCCGATCGACTTGGTCAGTGCATTGACCACCAGGCCGGCGCCGACCGACTTGGGCCGGAACAAATACGGCGTGGTCATGGTGTTATCGACCACGTACAGGATGCCGCGCGCCTGGCACAGTTCGCCAATACGCTTGAGGTCGGCCACCTGCGTGCGCGGGTTGGCGATGGTTTCCACGAACACCACGCGGGTGTTGTCGGTGATGGCCGCCGCCACGTTGGCGACGTCGGTGGCATCGACGAACGACACGCCCACGCCCTGCGCCATGGTGGTTTGCCACAGGCTGTTGGTATTACCGAACAAGAACGACGACGACACCACGTGGTCGCCGGTACGCAGCAGCGCCTGGAACACGGCGCCGATCGCGCCCATGCCGGTGGCGAAGCAGATCGTGCCCACGCCCTGCTCCATCTGGTTGACCTTGTCTTCCAGCGCGGCGATGGTCGGGTTGCCCTGGCGGCCGTAGCGAAAGCCCGGCTCCTTGCCCTGGAATACCGATGCTAGCTGGCGCGCATCGGCGTAGCCGAAAGCCACCGAGGTGTGGATCGGCTTGTGCAGCGATCCGTGCTCGATGCCCTTCTGGCGGTCGTTGTGCAGGATGGTGGTGGTGAAGCCGTAGTTTTTCTTGTCGGTCATGGTCTGCCCAATTCAAACCCGCACCGCCACAACCGGGGTCGGACCCCTGCTGGGTCAGACCCCATGACGTGGGTGTGCGGGGTAAAACGTCATCAGCCTTCGTTGGCCAGGTTCAGGTTCAGCTGCGAGCGGCCTGCGTCTTCCGGCTTGGCGGCCTTGGTCGGGTTGTTGCGCTCGTTTTCCAGCTTGTCCAGGTACTCGCGGCTGACGTCGCCGGTGATGTAGACGCCGTCGAAGCACGACGCCTCGAAGCTGGTCAGCTCCGGGTTGACGTCGGAAATGGCCTGCTTGAGCGCTTCGATGTCCTGGTACACCAGGGCGTCGGCGGTGATCTCGCGGCACACTTCTTCCACCGTGCGGCCGTGGGCGATCAGCTCGTCGCGGGTCGGCATGTCGATGCCGTACACGTTCGGGTAGATCACCGGTGGCGCAGCCGAAGCGAAGATCACTTTCTTGGCGCCGGAGTCGCGCGCCATTTGCACAATCTCGCGGCTGGTGGTGCCGCGCACGATGGAGTCGTCCACCAGCAGCACCACTTTGTCCTTGAACTCGTCCGGAATCGCGTTGAGCTTCTGGCGCACCGATTTTTTACGTGCAGCCTGGCCGGGCATGATGAAGGTACGGCCGATGTAGCGGTTCTTGATGAAGCCTTCGCGGTATTCCTTGCCCAGCGCCAGCGCCAGCTGGATCGCTGCCGGACGCGACGAATCAGGAATCGGCATGACCACGTCGATATCGTCAGCCAGGCCTTCGCGCTGGATTTTCTTGGCCAGGTATTCGCCCATTTTCAGGCGCGTGCTGTACACCGAAGCGCCGTCGATGACCGAGTCGGGGCGGGCCAGGTACACGAATTCGAACACGCACGGGTTGAGCGACGGGTTGTCGGCGCACTGGCGCGTGTGCAGCTGCTTGTCGTTGTCGATGAACACGGTTTCGCCCGGCGCGATATCGCGCACGAAGCGGAAGCCCATGCCTTCGAGCGCCACCGATTCGGACGCGATCAGGTATTCGTTGCCTTGCTCGGTTTCATTGATGCCCAGGCACAGCGGACGAATGCCGTACGGATCGCGGAAGGCCAGCAAACCAACGCCAGCGATTTGCGCCACGGCCGCATAGCCGCCGCGGACGCGGCGCATCAAGACGGTCACTGCCTGGAAAATGGTTTCGGCGTCGATCGAGATATCGACCGTGGCCTTCTGGATTTCGTGGGCCAGCACGTTGAGCAACACTTCCGAGTCGGAATCGGTGTTGATGTGGCGGCGGTCGTTCTTGAACATCTCTTCCTTGAGCTGTTCCCAGTTGGTCAGGTTGCCGTTGTGGGCCAAGGTGATGCCGAACGGTGCGTTGACGTAGAACGGCTGCGCTTCTTCCTCGCTCGACGAACCGGCGGTCGGATAGCGGCAGTGGCCGATGCCCGAGTTGCCCTGCAGCGTACGCATATTGCGGGTGCGGAAGACGTCGCGCACCAGGCCGTTGGCCTTGTGCATGGCGAACATGCTGCTGTGATTGGTAGCGATACCTGCCGCATCCTGGCCGCGGTGCTGCAACAGCAGCAGTGCGTCATACAGCAGTTGGTTGACAGGTTGATGGGAGACGACGCCGACGATGCCACACATGTTGATGCTCCTGGACTGGACTGCAGATTAAAAACGGTATCTCAAAAATTGTAAACTTCAAAAATTCACGTGCTGCGCCATGGCGGCGGGAAGGTAGTCCTTGACCACGCGCGCGCCCAGCTCGCAATACGGGCTGAGCAACGCATCCTTCCAGAGTGCCTCTTGCGGCAATGCGGTCATGCCACCCAAGATGACGGCGGCCAGCACAATTACAAGGCCACGGCCGAGACCGAACACGGCGCCGAGCAGCCGGTCGAACAGGCTCAGGCCGCCAGCGTCGATCAAGACGCCCAGCACCATGGAAAGCAAGCCCATCAGAATCCGCGCGCCGATAAACAGGGCGATGAACGCCACGATCAGCCGCAGCACCTCGCCCGGCACCACCTCCGGCAGCAGTACCGCCAGGTGCGCAGCGTAGGCATTGGCCACCACGAAGGCCACGATCCAGCTCAACAGCGACAGCACTTCCTTGACCAGTCCGCGCACCATGCTGATGACAACCGAAGCCGCCAGCACGAAGATCACGATGTAATCGAAGATGGTCACGACAAGCTCGCGCTGATCAGGCGTACCGTGCCGGTCAGACGGTTTCCAGGCGGCCGGCCAGGCCCATGCTCTGCAGCTTGGCACGAACTTTTTCCGCCTCTTCCTTGCTGCTGAACGGACCCACGCGCACGCGCGTGACCTCGCCCGACGGCGCTTTTTGCGTGTACGAACTGATACCGGCCTGCTTGAGGCGTTCGCGCAATTCGCTGACCTTGGCCTGGTCGCTCAGCGCGGCCACCTGCAGCACGAATTTCTGGCCGGCGTCCGCTGCAGGGGCCGCCGATGCAGGCTTGGCGGTCTTGCCTTCGAGGATGGCCAGTGCGCGCGCATCTTGCGACTGCTTGCTGTCGGCGGCCGGCTTGGCGGCGGCAAGCTTGGCCGCTTTGGCCTCGGCCGCGCGCGACTCGGCCAGCTTGCGGTCGGCCTCGGCCCTGGCGTCCGCCTTGGCTTTGGCTTCATCCCTGGCTTTTGCCTTGGCGTCGGCATCCGCCTTGGCGTCGGCCCTGGCATCGGTTTTGGCGGCGGCCTTGGCTTCGGCCAGCTTGCGCTCGGCCTCGCGGCGGCGCTCCTGCTCGGCGCGGCGGTCGGCTTCCTGCTTGTTGCGGGCGTCGGCCTCGGCCTTGGCGCGCGCTTCGCTGGCGGCTACCGAGCGGTCCAGTTCGTCGGAATGCGCCTGGGCTTGCGCCGACAGGCCGGTTTCGGGTTTGGCAGCGGGCTTGTTCGCCGAAGCTGCGGCCGGCTTGGCATCGGGCTTGGCGTCGTCGACGATTTCCTCGCGGCTGTCGAGTGTGTCGCGGTCGGCAATCGGCGCGGGTGCGCGGGCAGGCGCGTCGGTCGTGCGCTCCTTGGAAGGGATCTTGATGTCGATATCGGAGGCCAGCGGCTTGGGCTCGGAATCGAGCACCATCGGCAAACCGACGGCAACCGCCAGCGCCAGCGCGATGGCGCCAACCAGGCGGCGGCGTGCGCGTTTCTTTTCGGGCAAGACCGGATCGTCGGCTTCGCGGTCGCGCGTTCGGCGGCGCGGACCGTCGTCGGCGGTGGCGCGCTTGGAACGGGCGCGCTCGAGCGCGGCCTGGTCATCGGCACTGGTGTAATAGCCGCTGTCCCGGGCCGATTCTTGCTTGTTTTTGCCGAATTTCGAGAACAAGCCCATGCGTGATTTCAGTCCTGTGTGTTCAATGGAATGAGGATTTTCGCGCCGCCATGACGCCGGCAACGGTGAGGAAAGATCCAAAGACCACAATTCTATCATTCTCCCCGGCCCGGCTGACCGCATTTGCGTACGCCGCAGCCGGATCGTCGAAGATATTGATGGTCCGTTCGGCCTTGTCTTCCTGCACCAGCTGCACCTTGGCGGCCAGTTCCGACGCCGTGGCCGAGCGCGGCGATGGCAAGGTGGCCAGGCACCAGTGATCGACATGCTCGGACATGGCGGCGATCACGCCGTCGATATCCTTGTCCTGCATGGAGCCGAACACGGCAAAGGTGTAAGGATGAAAACCCATGTTGCCGAGGTTCTGGTTCAGCGCCGAGGCCGCATGCGGATTGTGGGCCACATCGAGGATCACGGTCGGCCGGCCCGGCAGCACCTGGAAGCGGCCCGGCAGTTCCACCGTCACCAGGCCGGTACGCACTTCCTGCGCGCCCACCGGCAACTCGATGCGCAGCGCCTCGAGCGCGGCCAGCGCGGCGCAGGCGTTGAGGATCTGGTTGGCGCCGCGCAGGCTCGGGTACGCCAGCGAATTGCGGCGCTGCGAGCGGCCGCCGTAGTTCCATTGCTGCTTGTCGCCCGAGTAATTGAAGTCGCGGCCCATCAGCCACAGGTCGGCGCCGATGGCTGCGGCGTGGTCGATCAGGGTTTGCGGCGGCACCGGGTCGGAGCAGATCGCCACCTTGCCAGCGCGGAAGATGCCGGCTTTTTCGAAACCGATGGCCTCGCGCGTGTCGCCCAGGTAGTCGGTATGGTCGATATCGATGCTGGTGACGATCGCCACGTCGGCGTCGACGATGTTGACCGCATCGAGACGGCCGCCGAGGCCCACTTCCAGGATCACCACGTCCATGCCGGCGCCGGCCAGCAGGCCCATGATGGCCAGGGTGGTGAACTCGAAGTACGTCAGCGTGGTATCGCCACGGGCCGCCTCGACCGCGTTGAACGCTGCCACCAGTTGCGCGTCGGTGGCCAGCTCGCCATTGACGCGGGCGCGCTCGTTAAAGTCGAGGAAGTGCGGCTTGATGTACAGGCCCACCTTGTAGCCGGCGCGCAGCAGGATCGACTCGAGCATGGCGCAGGTGGAACCCTTGCCGTTGGTGCCGGCCACCATGATCACGGGGCAAGTGAATGCCAGTTGCAGGCGCTCCTTGACGGCAAGCACGCGGTCAAGGCCCATGTTGATGACGGTTTCGGCATGACGCGCTTCGAGCAGCGCAAGCCAGGCAGGCAAGGTGGTGGGGAGATTGGACATGATGTGGCTCTAAAATAAGAAACGGCGCGCAGGATCATATCCGATTGCGCGCCGCGTGGTGGGAACCTCGCAAACCTACTGCGCGATCCGCTATCGCCGCTGCGTTGCTCAGCGTACCTGCGTACGCTTGCGCTACTCCCGACGATAACGAACCGCTCGCTACGGTTTGCGAGGTCCCTTAGGCTATTACTTCAGCTGGTTGGTTCTGTAACAAGGCGAGCAGACGGGCGATTTCTTCGCGCATCTTGCGGCGGTCGACGATCATGTCGATCGCGCCCTTGGTGACCAGGAACTCGGAGCGCTGGAAGCCTTCCGGCAGCTTCTCGCGCACGGTGTTCTCGATCACGCGCGGGCCGGCGAAGCCGATCAGCGCTTTCGGCTCGGCCATCACCACGTCGCCCATGAAGGCGAACGAGGCGGACACGCCGCCCATGGTCGGATCGGTCAGCACGCTGATGAACGGCAGCTTTTTCTCGGCCAGCTTGGTCAGCATCGAGGTGGTCTTGGCCATCTGCATCAGCGACAGCAGGCCTTCCTGCATGCGCGCGCCGCCGGTGGCGGTAATGCAAATGAACGGCACTTTCTGTTCCAGCGCCGCCTGCGCGCCGCGCACGAAGCGCTCGCCCACCACGGAGCCCATCGAGCCGCCCATGAATTCGAACTCGAAGCACGCCACCACCACCGGCATGCTGAGGATGGCGCCGCCCATGACGATCATGGCGTCGGTTTCACCGGTGGCTTCCATGGCCTGCTTGAGGCGGTCAGGATATTTCTTGCTGTCCTTGAATTTCAGGGTATCGACCGGCAGGGTATCCATGCCGATTTCATAACGGCCGCCGGCGTCGAGCAGGCTGTCGAGCCGCTCGCGCGCGCGGATGCGCATGTGGTGGTCGCACTTGGGGCACACGTGCAGGTTCGACTCCAGGTCAGTGCGATACAGGACCGATTCGCACGACGGGCATTTGACCCACAGGCCTTCGGGCATGGTCTTGCGCGCGGCAACGTCGGTGCGCTGTATGCGCGGGGGCAGCAGTTTCTCTAACCAACTCATCATTTCTCCTTGCAGCTTACTCGTGGCCGAAGTGTAGCCGTTTCTGGCGACCCTGTCGAACATTGCAATACATTAATTTTAGACTTTCGTCATGGGTGCAATGCGGCTTTAGAGGGAAATACCCACGAGATTGGCCGCCATACTGAATGGCGGCCAATCGTGCTCCTTCAGGCGTCCAGCGCGCTGCGGATGCCGGCCACGAAGGTTTGTACCGCCGCCACGGCACCCTCGGCGCCGTGCTGTTCGATTTCCTGGATGATGCGGCTGCCGATCACCACGGCGTCGGCCACTTCGGCCACGGCGCGCGCGGTGGCGCCGTCGCGGATGCCGAAACCGACGCCGATCGGCAGCGAGACGTGTGCGCGGATCGCCGCCAGGCGGTTGGCCACGTCCACCGTGTCGATATTGCCGGCGCCGGTCACGCCCTTGAGCGAGACGTAATAGCTGAAGCCGCCGCCAACGCGCGCCACCTGCTTGATGCGTGCCTCGGTCGAGGTGGGCGCCAGCAGGAAGATCAGGTCCAGGTCGGCGGCGCGCATGGCGGCGGCGAAGTCTTCGCACTCTTCCGGCGGGTAATCGACCACGATGGCGCCGTCGGCGCCCACCGCCTGCGAGCTGGCGATGAAGGCCGCAGGGCCGATGCGTTCGATCGGGTTGGCGTAGCCCATCAGCACCACCGGGGTGGCCTGGTTGGTCTTGCGGAACTCGGCCACGTAAGCAAAAACGTCGCGGATGCCAACGCCGTGCGCCAGCGCGCGTTCGCAGGCGCGCTGGATGACCGGGCCTTCGGCCATCGGGTCGGAAAACGGCACGCCCAGCTCGATGATGTCGGCGCCGCCGGCCACCAGCGCGTGCATCAGCGGCACGGTGAGCGTGGGGCCGGGGTCGCCGGCGGTAATGAAGGTGACCAGGGCGGTCTTGTTCTGTTCTTTTAAGGCGGCAAAGGTGGCGGCGATACGGGACATGGTGTGCTTTCTGTAAAGTGAATGGGAGAATTGTTCCAGCTTGAGATCAGCTGAAATTGAGCCCCATCCGCTCCGCCACCGTATGCATGTCCTTGTCGCCGCGGCCCGACAGGTTGGCCAGGATGATCTTGTCCTTCGGCATGGTCGCAGCCAGTTTCACCGCGAACGCCAGCGCGTGCGCCGATTCCAGCGCCGGGATGATGCCCTCGATATGGCAGCAATCGTGGAACGCCTGCAAGGCTTCGTCATCGGTGATCGACACGTACTCGGCGCGGCCGATGTCTTTCAGGTGTGCATGCTCGGGGCCGACGCCCGGGTAGTCGAGGCCGGCCGACACCGAATGGGTCTCGATGATCTGGCCGTTCTCGTCCTGCAGCAAGTACGTCCGGTTGCCGTGCAGTACGCCCGGATAACCCTTGCTCAGCGAGGCCGAATGCTTGTTGCCGTCGAGTCCCTCGCCGGCCGCTTCTACGCCGATCAGGCGCACCTGTTTCTGGTCGATATACGGGTAGAAAATGCCCATGGCGTTGGAACCGCCGCCGATGCAGGCAGTCACCACGTCCGGCTGGCGGCCGGTCATTTCCGGCATCTGCACCAGGCATTCCTCGCCGATCACCGACTGGAAGTCGCGCACCAGCATCGGGTACGGGTGCGGGCCGGCCACGGTGCCGATGATATAAAAGGTGTTTTCGATGTTGGTGACCCAGTCGCGCATCGCTTCATTGAGCGCGTCCTTGAGGGTTTTCGAGCCCGACTCCACCGGCACCACGGTCGCCCCCAGCAGCTTCATGCGATAGACGTTTTGCGCCTGGCGCTTGACGTCCTCGCTGCCCATGTACACCACGCACTCGAGGCCGAAGCGGGCGCAAATGGTGGCTGTGGCCACGCCGTGCTGGCCAGCGCCGGTCTCGGCGATGATACGTTTCTTGCCCATGCGACGGGCCAGCAAGGCCTGGCCGATCACGTTGTTGATCTTGTGGGCGCCAGTGTGGTTCAGGTCTTCGCGCTTGAAGTAGATTTGCGCGCCGCCGGCGATTTCGGACCAGCGCTTGGCGTAGTAGATCGGCGAAGGACGGCCGACGAAGTGCTTGAGTTCATAACGGAATTCTTCGAGGAATTCCTGGTCGTGGCTGTAACGTTCGTAGGCGGCGTTCAGTTCCGCCAGTGCGTACGTGAGCGTTTCGGCCACGAAGGCGCCGCCGTAGGGGCCGAAGTGGCCGGTGGCGCTGGGGAAGTCGTAGTCGGCGGCGTGGAACAGGGGCGCGGCTGCGCCGATTTCAGGCAAGGCTTTCATGGTGGTGTTCTTTCAGGGTTGCTCTGTCGAGCTGGTCGTCTCCGGCCCGCACTGCCGCGATAAAGTCGGCAATCTTGCGGGCGTCCTTGATGCCCTTCGCTGCTTCGACACCGCTGCTGATGTCGACCGCGTAGGGACGTACGCTCACCACCGCGTCAGTGGCGTTGTGTACGCTCAAGCCACCACTCAAAACGACCCGAGGCGCGAGCTCTTTTGGAACGAGAGACCAATCAAAACCCTTTCCTGCGCCACCATAAGCATCCACATATGTATCCAGCAACAGGCTGGTGAACAAGGGACTGGCGGCACGGCATAGCTGTTCGTATTCTAGCAAATCATCGGGCGCGGTGTCGGGTTTCACCCGGAACACGCGCAGGAACTGTCTCCCGCAGGCCGCTGCAATCGCGGCCGACTCCTCGATGCTCTCGTCGCCGTGCAACTGCACCAGCGCCAACGGCGCCACTTTCACCACTGCCGCCACCTCTTCCGGCGTGGCGTTGACGAACAGGCCGGTGCAGGTAACGAAAGGCGGCACGGCCGCGATCAGGGCGGCGGCCTGTTCCGGCGTGACGTAGCGCGGACTTTTAGGGTAGAACACGAAGCCGATGGCGTCGGCGCCCAGGGCGACCGCCGCCTGCACGTCTTCCACGCGGGTCAGGCCGCAGATCTTGATACGGGTGCGCTTCACATTATTTCCTTTAGAACCAGGGCAGCGGCGACGTGGTCTCCAGCGGCAGCTCCCACTTGGGGTCGTAATCGATCTTGGCCAAGTACAGCCCGTCCGGCATGAAGGTGGGCGCGGCGGCATGGCGGTCTTTCGATACCAGCAGTTCGCCGAGCCACTCGGGCCGCTGGCGACCGGTACCGATATACACGAGCGAGCCGACCAGGTTGCGCACCATGTGGTGCAGGAAGGCGTTGGCGGTGATGGTAAACAACACCAGCTCGCCGTGACGCCTGATCTGGATATCGTGCATCAGCTTGACCGGCGACTTGGCCTGGCACTGGGCCGCGCGAAACGCCGTGAAGTCGTGCCAGCCCAGCAGCGGCGCCACGGCCTGCTGCATCAGTTCGACGTCGAGCGGCCGGAAATAAAAGCCGGCGCGGCCTTCGAGCAGCGGCGAGCGGGTGGGATTGTTGTACAGCACGTAGTGGTAGGTACGGGCGCGGGCGCTGAAGCGGGCGTGGAAAAAATCGTTGACACTGGGGTCGCCCGGCAGTTCCCTGGCCCAGCGCACGGCGATCGACGGCGGCAAAAAGGCGTTGACGCCGCGCAGCCAGGCATTCGGATCGCGGGAAAGGTCGGTATCGAAGTGAACGACTTGTTCGAGCGCATGGACGCCGGTATCGGTGCGGCCAGCGCAGGTGGTGGCCAGCGGCACCCTGGCGAACTTCTCCAGGGCCCGTTCGAGCTGATCCTGCACGGTGAGGCCGCTTTCCTGCTTCTGGTAGCCGTGCCAGGCGGTGCCGTCGTACTGCAGGCCGATTGCGATCCGTTTCAATTGCTGCCCAATCTGAATTTACGAATCGGCCATTATAGCGTCTAGCCCAGTTGCTCCTTCATCGTCGTAGCTTTTGCTACTTGCTCGTCGCTGCCGCCGCGCAGCACTTCATCGAGCAGTTCGCGGGCGCCTTCCTTGTCGCCGATTTCCTGGTAGGCGACGGCGAGGTCGAGCTTGGTGTCCATTTCCATGTGCAATGCGGACATTGGTTCGGCACGGCCAGTCTCGGCACGGCCAGTGTCGGCACGGCCAGTCTCGGCACGGTCAGCCTCTGCAGCTTCCACCGGTTCAGGCTCGCTGTTCAGGTCGAAGTCGATGCCGGAGAGGTCGAACTCGGGTGCTGCGTCTTTGTCGGCCACGGCGGGCGCCGATGCCGGCGCAGCTGCTGGCTCCGGTTCGGCTGGCGGCACGGCCAGGGCCGGCAAGTCGGGAATGGTGAAGTCGGCGGCGTCGAAGTCCAGCGGCACGCGGGTGGCGTCGGGGTCGGCTGCCGGGGCGGCCTTGGTCAACCCGACCGGCTCTGCCGCCGCCGTCGGTTCGCCCGGCAGGTCGAGGCTGAAGTCCATGCTCGGATCGTACGCTGGCTCTGCGGCAGGTGCCGGCGCCGGTTTATCGTACGACAGGTTGAAGTCGTCATCCTGCAGGAACGGCGCGGTGTCGGCCGGCACTTTGCCGAGCGGATCCTGCGCATACGGGTCCGGTGCGGCGAAGTCCAGGTCGCCCAGGCCGAAGTCGGCGGCGTTTGCCTGTGCGGCCACCGAGGCCGGCGACACGGCGGCGTCCGCCGCTTGCGGCAAGGCGGTTTCCAGGTCGTCATTCAAGCCGGTGCCGTAGGCCGCTGGCGCAGGTTCGGCCGCAGCCGCCGTGGCAGCGGCTGCCGCAGCGTCGGCATCGGCGTCGGCGTCGGCGTCCGTATCGGTGTCATGATCGTAAGCGGCGTACGCGGCGGCAGCGGTGGCGGCTGCCACCACGCCGGCAGTGGCGGCCAGCGGCGCGGCGCCGAAGCCGTCGGCGCTGTCGGCGTCAGGGCTGGCGTACAGCGGGTTGCCCGGCTCGAGCTCGCGGCCCATGTGCGCCGCCTGTGTCCATTCGTCGCCCTGCCCGCGCGTGAGCGAATACAGTTCCGATGCCTGGCTCTCGAAGGACCGGGCGTCGTGGCGGTTGGCGTAAATTTCCAGCAGCTTCAGGCGCACGGCATGGCGCTCGGGGTGGTTACGCAGCGCTTCCTTGAGGATTTCCTCGGCTTGCGCGTCGCGACCGTAAGCGATGTACACATCGGCTTCGGCCACGGGATCGACTTCGTTATTGTCGAGCTGACTGGCGGACGGGGCAAACTGGTTATCCGCGCGGGTGTCGAAGACGCTGTGGTCGTCGCCCGCCACCGGCTCGACTGCACCGGCAGCGAAAGCGGTACCGGCGGCAGCGGCTGGCGCTGCCGGCGCCGGATCCCAGGCCGGCGCAGCAGCGAGGCCGTCGGGGCCCGACTCGTCGCGCGGCACCACGAATTTGCGGCGGCGCGCGGCCATGACGGCCAGCGCAGCCACCACGGCGACCAGCAAGGCGGCCACCAGCAACCCCACCATTTGCGAATTTGCCATCAGCTTGTCGAGCAGTCCAGGCTCCTCGAGCTTACGCGGCGGAATCACCGGCGCCATCTTGGTCGGGGCCGGGGCAGCAGCCACTGCTGCAGCCGGTGCAGCGGGCACGGCAGGTGCAACCGGCGCGGTGGCGGCCGACTTGCTCTTGACCTCCATCAGCTTCTCGAGGTCGTTGACGTTCTTTTCCAGTTCCTTGACCCGCGACGAGGCGTCGTCGACCTGCTTCTTCTGGGCGATCTTGTCTTCGACGGCGGCGCCGGTCTTACCTTCGCCCGGCTTGTCGGCCGTGGCCTTGGACAGGGTGAGCTTGTCGCGCGCGGCGTTGATTGCGTTCGGCTTTTCCTCGACTTTGGCGGTGATCTTGCCCGACGAGTTCTGGCCGGTGCCGGCATCCTTCGACGGCGTGCTGTTGGCGACCTGCCCGGCCAGGCGGGCGCGGTAGGCGTTGAAGTCGCGCGCATGCGCCACCACCACGCCGCGCGCTTCGGACCGGGCGGCGGCATTGGCGTCAGCGGAACGGACGGCGCCGGCATCGGGCACGGCCAGCACCTGGCCCGACTTGAGGCGGTTCATATTGTTGCCCATGAACGCTTCCGGGTTGGCGCGGTATAGCGCCACCAGCATCACGTCGAGCGACACATCGACTGGCTTGACCTGGTTGGCGATGCCGGTCAGGGTGTCGCCGCGCTTGACGGTGACTTCCTCGACAACAGCCTTGGCCGCCGGCCTGGCGCCAGGCGCCTTGGCAGCAGCAGCCTCCCTGACCGCGACCGGCGCGGTGGTGCCAGTGGTGCCAGTGGTGCTGGTGGGCGTGCGAGCCGGGCCCAGGTCCACCGGCGCGGCCACCTGCGGCGACTGCGCGTTGCGCATTTCGGGCGGGTCGAGCAGGAAGGTGTATTCGCGCACCATGCGCCCGCCATTCCAGTTGAGCTCCAGCAGCAGGTCGACAAACGGTTCGTTGAGCGGCTGGCTCGACGACACCCGCACCACCTGGCGGCCGTTGCGCCGCTCGACCTCGAAGCGCAGCGCGGACAGCGCTGGGTTGAAGTCGATATTGGCAGTGCGGAAGGCCTCGGCCGGGGCCAGCCGCACCGACAGGCCGCTGGCTTCCTCGGGGGTGACGGCGCTCAGTTCGATTTCGGCGCGCAGTGGCTGGCCCAGCGCGGACAGCACGGTGAGCTTGCCCAGTCCAGCAGCGTGAGCCGATATCAATACTGCGCTGGCAACGGCGCCGACAAGGGTTTTCAACGCGAATGAGACGATGCTGGAGCGATTGTTTACGGACATAGTGGGCGGCAGTGGTAACGACAAATGGTTAGCAGAGGGAAAATGTTACTTTCCCAGATATATCAACATAACATCATGGCCCTACCGAGGCAAGCGTTGTACGTCCGCAGGCCACAACCCTGCATACTTTATACGTCAAAAAGGGGGTTTTCCTATCAGAATACATAGGAAAACCCCCTTCTGTTCAGAGCGATGGGGTTACGCGTCGAGCACGATGCGCAGCATGCGGCGCAGTGGTTCGGCCGCGCCCCACAGCAGCTGGTCGCCCACCGTGAAGGCCGACAGGTAGTCCGGCCCCATGCTCATCTTGCGCAGGCGACCCACCGGAATGGTCAGGCTGCCGGTCACCGCTGCCGGCGACAGGTCTTTCACCGAGGCTTCACGGGTGTTGGGCACCACCTTGGCCCACTGGTTGGCAGACGCGATGATGTCGGTGATTTCGTCGAGCGGCACGTCGCGTTTCAGCTTGATGGTCAGCGCCTGCGAGTGACAACGCATGGCGCCGATGCGCACGCACAGGCCATCGACCGGAATCGGCGTGGAACCGAAGTCCGCGCCCAGGCCCAGGATCTTGTTGGTCTCGGCGCCGGCTTTCCACTCTTCCTTCGACTGGCCGTTGCCCAGGTCCTTGTCGATCCACGGGATCAGGTTGCCGGCCAGCGGCGCGCCGAACTGCTTGATCTCGTCAGCCGACAGGCCGTGCTGGGTGGCCAGCACCTGGCGGTCGATTTCCAGGATGGCCGAGGCCGGATCGTCGAGCAGCGGTTTGACCGCGCCGTTGATGGTGCCGAACTGGGTGAGCAGTTCGCGCATGTGCTGGGCGCCGCCGCCCGAGGCCGCCTGGTAGGTCATCGAGGTCATCCAGTCGACCAGGCCATGCTGGAACAGGCCGCCTAGGCCGATCAGCATGCACGACACCGTGCAATTGCCGCCGATGTAGTTTTTCACGCCCTTGCCCAGCGCGTCCTTGATCACGTGCATATTGACCGGATCGAGCACGATGACCGCGTCTTTTTCCATGCGCAGGGTCGATGCCGCATCGATCCAGTAGCCGTTCCAGCCGGCCGCGCGCAATTTCGGGAACACGTCGCTGGTGTAATCGCCGCCCTGGCACGAGATGATGATCTCGCACTTTTTCAGTTCGTCGATATCGGTGGCGCTTTTCAGTTTGGTTTCATTTTTTGCCATCGCCGGGGCATTGCCGCCCGGGTTCGATGTCGTGAAGAACACCGGTTCGATATGGGCGAAATCGCCCTCTTCCTGCATGCGCTGCATCAGGACCGAACCGACCATACCGCGCCAACCTACGAGACCTACGAGTTTCATTTTTAATCCTTGAATATTATTTATACGATACGCCACCTGCATGACACCACCGCGTCTCAGGCTGCCAGCGCTTTCACCACCGCGTTGCCCATCTCTGCCGTACCCACTTTCGTGGTGCCCGGCTCGAAGATGTCGGCGGTGCGCAGGCCCTGGGCCAGCACCGACTTGACGGCGGTTTCGATGCGATCGGCCTGCTCGTTCTTGTTGAACGTATAGCGCAGCATCATGGCGGCCGACAAAATCGTCGCCAGCGGATTGGCGATCCCCTTGCCGGCGATGTCGGGCGCCGAGCCGTGCGACGGCTCGTACAGGCCCTTGTTGTTGGCGTCGAGCGAGGCCGATGGCAACATGCCGATCGAACCGGTGAGCATCGCTGCGCAGTCGCTCAGGATGTCGCCGAACATATTGCCGGTGACGATTACGTCGAATTTCTTCGGCGCGCGCACCAGCTGCATGGCGGCGTTATCGACATACATGTGGTCGAGCGCGACGTCCGGGTATTCTTTGTGCACGTCGGTGACGATGTCCTTCCAGAACTGGAACGTCTCGAGCACGTTGGCTTTATCGACGCTGGTGAGGCGCTTGCCGCGCTTTTGCGCGGCCTGGAACGCCACGTGGGCGATGCGGCGAATTTCGCCTTCGGCGTAGCGCATGGTGTCGAAACCTTCGCGCTGGCCCTTGAACGGACCGTCCGGGCACTCGCGCACGCCGCGCGGCTGGCCGAAATAAATGTCGCCGGTCAGTTCGCGCACGATCAGGATGTCCAGGCCCGACACCACTTCAGGTTTTAACGTGGACGCGCCGGCCAGTTCCGGGTACAGGATGGCCGGACGCAGGTTGCCGAACAGGCCCAGCTGCTTGCGCAGGCCGAGAATGGCTTGCTCGGGGCGCAGTGCACGCTCGAGATTGTCGTACTGGTAGTCGCCCACCGCGCCGAACAGCACGGCGTCGGCGGCCTTGGCCAGCGTCAGCGTGCCTTCTGGCAGCGGGTGGCCGTGGGCCGCGTAGCCGGCGCCGCCGACGGGGGCGGTTTCGAGTTCGAACGATTCGCCGAGCACGTTGAGGACTTTGACGGCCTGTTCAATGATTTCCGGGCCGATGCCGTCGCCCGGGAGGATTGCGATTTTCATGTGTTCTGTCTCAAGGTTCTGTCTCAGATAACGTTGGCCAACCAGGGTTGGGTTGCCAGATGGCGCTCTTCGAAGCCGCGGATAACGTCGGCATGACGCAGTGTCAGGCCGATATCGTCGAGCCCGTTCATCAGGCAATATTTGCGGAAGGCGTCGATCTCGAAGGGATACGAGACGCTGCCGTTGCTGGTGGAAATGCGTTGCTGTTCAAGGTCCACCACCAGGCGGTAACCGGGGAAGGCCTTGACTTCATTGAACAGATGATCGATCTGCGCTTCGGGTAAAACGATCGGCAGCAAGCCGCTCTTGTAGCAATTATTAAAGAAGATGTCGGCAAACGACGAGGCGATGATCGCGCGGAAGCCGTACTGGTCCAGCGCCCACGGCGCGTGCTCGCGCGACGAACCGCAGCCGAAGTTTTTACGGGTGAGCAAAATCGACGCACCCTGGTAACGCGCTTCGTTCAGCACGAAGTCAGGGTTCAGCGGGCGGTTGCTGTTGTCCATGCCCGGTTCGCCGTGGTCGAGGTAGCGCCACTCGTCGAACAGGTTGGGGCCGAAACCGGTGCGGTGGATCGACTTCAAAAACTGCTTGGGAATGATGGCGTCGGTGTCGACATTGGCGCGGTCCAGCGGCGCGACCAGGCCTTCATAAATGGTAAATTTTTCCATGATCTCGTTCGGTAGGTTGGTCAGCGCACGCCGCGCACGTCGACAAAGTGGCCGGCAATGCCGGCAGCGGCGGCCATCGCCGGCGACACCAGGTGGGTGCGTCCGCCCTGGCCCTGGCGGCCTTCGAAATTGCGGTTCGACGTGGAAGCGCAGCGCTCGCCCGGTTCCAGGCGGTCGGCGTTCATCGCCAGGCACATCGAGCAGCCGGGCTCGCGCCATTCGAAGCCGGCATCCTTGAAGATGCGATCGAGGCCTTCGCGCTCGGCCTGCTCCTTGACCAGGCCCGAACCCGGCACCACCATCGCCAGCTTGACGTTGGACGCGCGCTGCTTGCCGCGCACGACAGCAGCGGCCGCGCGCAAGTCTTCGATGCGCGAGTTGGTGCAGGAACCGATGAACACCTTGTCGATGCGGATGTCCTCGATCGCCGTGTTGGGCTTGAGGTTCATGTACACCAGCGCCTTTTCCATGGCGTCGCGCTTGACGCTGTCTTTTTCCTGGTCGGGATCCGGTACCCGGCCGTCGATCGCCACGACCATCTCGGGCGAGGTGCCCCAGGTGACCTGCGGCTTGATCTGGGCGGCGTCGAGCGTGACCACCAGGTCGAATTTCGCGCCAGGGTCCGAGTGCAGCGTGCGCCAGTAGTTGACGGCCAGGTCCCAGTGCGGACCGGCGGGCGAGAACGGCCGGCCCTTGACGTAATCGATGGTGGTGTCGTCCACGCCGATGATGCCGGCGCGCGCGCCCGCTTCGATCGCCATATTGCAGACCGTCATGCGCCCTTCCATCGACAGCGCACGAATGGTGGAACCGCCGAACTCGATACAGTAACCGGTGCCGCCGGCCGTGCCGATCTTGCCGATAATGGCCAGCACGATGTCCTTGGCGGTGACGCCGGCCGGCAGCGCGCCGTCCACCTGCACCAGCATGGCTTTCGATTTCTTTTGCAGCAGCGTTTGCGTGGCCAGCACGTGCTCGACTTCGGACGTGCCGATGCCGTGCGCCAGCGCGCCGAACGCGCCGTGGGTGGACGTGTGCGAGTCGCCGCAGACCACCGTCATGCCCGGCAAGGTAGCGCCCTGCTCCGGGCCGATCACGTGGACGATGCCCTGGCGCTTGTCGTTCATGTTGAAGTACGTGAGGCCGAAGGCCTTGGCGTTCTTGTCGAGCGTTTCCACTTGCAGGCGCGAGACCGGATCGGCGATGCCGTCCACGCGCGCGGTGGTCGGCACGTTGTGGTCGGCCACGGCCAGGTTGGCCGAGACGCGCCACGGTGTGCGGCCCGCCTCGCGCAAGCCGTCGAAGGCTTGCGGACTGGTCACTTCGTGCACCAGGTGGCGGTCGATGTAGAGGATCGTGGTGCCGTCTTCTTCGGCCTTGACCACGTGCGAGTCCCAGAGTTTGTCGTAAAGCGTCTTCATCATGATGTGTGCAGCTACAGCCTGTGTGAGTGATGCTGTTTGATTATGCCATAGTGTGCAAATGGAAAGCAGCCGCCGGAGGCTGGCCTCGTGAGCCCGCGCGGTTCCGCATTTTCCTGCACTGCCTATAACGCCTAAAGAAAATCTGTAAAAAAACTGCAAAAAAAAAGCCTGCATATTCGCAGGCTTTTGATGTTGCTGGCTCGGTCTACCGACTCAAGCCGCCATGCGTACACTACCTCGACAACCATCCATTAGGAACGATAGGCCGACTACCAGTACCAGTTCGCCTTCGGCCGAACGCGCGGTACCGGTAATGCCCTCGACGGTAATCGCGGTCATCGGTTTAATTACCAGGTCGGCAGTGCCATCGACCGCTTCCACGGCCAGGATGTATGGCTGTGGTGCAGAGACAACAATACCGACCTTCTCGCGGCAGCTCTCGTAGCCGAGCGAGTCGGCCAGCGAGCGCACCGGCAGCGGACGGCCCTGGTCCTTGAGGACCGGAGCACCGCCCACTTCCATGAACACTTCCGGCAATTCCACCACGCGTTGCACCACCGCCATCGGCAGCGCCAGCGCCGCGCCGGAGGTGGACACCAGCATGGTCGGCACGATCGACAGCTCGATCGGCAGGCGGATCGAGAACTTGGTGCCCTTGCCGAGGCCGGACTCGATATTGATCGCGCCACGGTTTTTCTCGACAGCGGTTTTCACCACGTCCATGCCCACGCCACGGCCCGACACGCTCGACGCCACTTCCTTGGTCGAGAAGCCCGGCAGGAACACCAGCTGGTAGCACTCCTCGGTGGTCAGGTTGGCCGATTCGCTGATCAGCCCCTTTTGCTGCGCCTTGGCGCGCAACATCACCGGGTCCATGCCCTTGCCGTCATCCTGCAGCACGATCATCACGCTGTTGGCTTCCTGCCACGCCTTGAGCGAAATATACGACTTGGCGGGCTTGCCGGCAGCTAAGCGATCGGCCGGCGACTCGACGCCGTGGTCCAGCGAATTGCGCAACATGTGCACCAGCGGATCATACAGGCTGTCCACGACCACGCGATCGACTTCGGTCTCCGCGCCTTCGATGGTCAGTTCCACTTCCTTGCCCAAATCCTTGGCCAGCTCACGCACCAGGCGCGGGAATTTCTGGAACAGGCGGCCCACCGGTTGCATGCGGGTGGCCAGCGTGGCGCGCTGCAACTCGGTCGAGTAGCGCGACGCCCGTTCCAGTGTTTCTGCCAGCGTGGCCATCAGGGTCTGTGCCTGGCCCTCGAATTTGAACTGCATCAGGCGTTCGAGCAGCACAGCTGCCTGGTTGGCGGCCTGCACCGATTCGCCCGCCACTTCGAGCAAGGCATCCAGTTTAACAGCATCGATGCGAATCGACTCTTCTTTGGCGGGGGCGCTTTGCGGACGTTCGTCACGTTTTTCCGGCGCTTCGCGGCGCGCGGCCACGACTGGTACCACCTCGGCAGCGGCGGCGACCGGCGCAGCAGCGGCAGAGGCAGCGGCAGCAGGCGCGGCCACGGCGGCGGCCGGTGCGGCTGCCACAGCGGCGGTAGCCGGACGGGTATAACTACCGGCCGGCATCACTGCTTCGTACATGGCTTCCCAGTTCAGGCCGTCGGGCGAGGTGGTGGCAGTGGTGGCGGCGGCAACTGCGGCCACGGCCACCGGGGCGGCAGCGACAGGGGCTGGCGCCGGAGCCGGTGCAGCGACAGGCGCGGCAGCAGGCGTGCTGGCCTTGCCGGCGATGGCGTCATTGAGCAGGCTTTCCAGGTCCTGCGGCAGGGCCGGCAGGCTGTCCGGCTGGGCGCCGTTGTTCAGTTCGGCCAGCTGGTCGGCCACGAAGCCGGACGCTTGCAGCGCCGCTTCGATCGCCAGCGGCGTCACCGGCGCGGCGCCGGTGCGCAGCGCGTCGAACAGGTTTTCGGTCAGGTGACAGGCCGTCACCATCGCCGGCAGGCCCATGAAACCGGCGCCACCTTTAATGGTGTGGAAGGAACGGAACACCGCGTTGAGGGTTTCCTTGTTGTCAGGATCGCGTTCGAGCGCCAGCAGGTGCTCTTCCACGTTGACCGCAAGATCCATCGCCTCGACGACGAAATCCTTGAGCATATCGTCCATTAGAACCCCAGATCGGCAAGCAGATCGTCCACGCTGTCCTGGCTCAGCGCCACGGTAGGCGTCGATGGACCGGTCATCAAGTTTACTTCCTTCTGGGCGATTTTCTCGCGCACATCAGGCGGTGCGTTGTCGCGCAGCAGTTGCGCCAGTTCGGCCTCGACGGTCTTGGTGATAATCACCACTTTCTTGATCAGCTGGCCGGTGATGTCCTGGAAGTCCTGGGCCATCATGATCTCGAGCAGGCGGGCCTTCTCGGTTTCGGTGGCGGCCGAGACGGCAGCGGCGAAGGCCTGCGAGTCGCCGGCCAGCTGCTTGAACTGGTCCAGGCTCAGCTTGCCTGCGAACAGGTCGGCCCAGCGGTTTTCCATGTCCTTCGATTGCTTCGACAGCGTGTCCTGGTCGGGCATGGCTTCGTCGAGCGTATTGAGCACCTTGTTGGCGGCCTGCTCGGTCAGCGAGGCGACGTATTCGAGGCGGTCCTGGGCGTCGTTGATCTGCGACGACGCTTCGGTCAGCGCCTTGTCGTAGCCCAGTTCGCGCAGCGAGTCGTGCAGCAGGCGCACAATGCCGCCCAGGCGTTCGAACATCGGCTTGTCGGTGCCATCGCCTTCGGCGCCCTCTCCGCCTTCGGCAGCGGCAGCAGGTCCGGCGGCCACAGCGGCAGGAGCCGGGGACGGAGCGCTCACTGCAGCACCAGAGGACACCTGGTCGAACAGGCTTTCCAGGTCGTCTTCGGCTGCTGCCGGTGCTGGGGCGGGGGCCGGCGCTGGAGCTGGCGCGGCATTCTTGCTTTGGGCGGACACTTCTTCAAATAAGGCGTCGAAATCGTCAGCGGCGTTGGTCATAATCCGTGCTTCTCCATAATTTGTAAAATTGCTGCCCCACGATGATGATGCACGGCAATAAAACACTATCGCGAGTGTAGCAGGGCCGCGCCGGATGTGCCAAACAAGCCACCGATCATTACCGGCACGGCGTCACATTCCGTTGTATTTGGAGATACTATCACCGGATGTCAGCCCAACGTACAGCTTGGGACACAAAACTAATGCTCGTGTGCAAAAAAAGCAGCGACAGCCAACACGTTTGTGCCCGGCAAAGTGGATGTGTTTGACAAACATCAACTCTTTGCATACTAGCAATAATGTAAATCGCGTCTACAATGAAACGCGTGCCTTATCTTTCCGGGAGTTCCCCATGTACCGAAAAATCCTGATCACGACCGACGGTTCTTCCGTCTCCAGCAAGACCGCCTGCGCCGGCGTGACGTTTGCCGAGCAGCTTGGCGCGGAGGTATTGGTCCTGTTCGTGGCGCCCGCCTACCAGTACCCGATCTACGTTGAAATCATTCCGCCCAGCTATCCCAGTGAGGAGGAATACCGCGCCGCCCTGCTGCGTGCTGGCGACGAGCACACGCGCGACGTGGTGCAAGCGTGTTTGCAACGCAACATCCGCTGTACCGCCCTCACCACGTTTGCCGAAAGCGCAGCCACCGAGATCGTCGCCGCCGGTGTCAAGCACGGTTGCGACCTGATCTTTATCGGTTCGCACGGGCGCAGCGGCTGGGGCCAGTTACTGCTCGGTAGTGTGACCAACAAGGTGTTGTCGCAATCACGCATTCCCGTACTCGTGCACCGCCTGATCGCCGAACCCGAGTACAAAAATTAGGCCGTACGGTAACTATTTGTAGTAGCATCACAAGATTAATTCAATCGCAATACTGTTACTCTATTCACCTTCGCACGCAAGCGACCCCGATGATCAGAATAGTTATCGCAGACGACCACACCATCATGCGCGAAGGGCTCAAGCGCATCCTCGACGGCGCGCCCGACATCGACATCGTCGGCGAGGCCATCGATGGCTTCGAAGTGCTGAGCCACGTGCGCCAGGGCGGCTTCGACCTGCTGATGCTCGATCTGTCGATGCCAGGGCGCAGCGGGGTCGACCTGATACGCCAGATCAAGGCCGAGGCGCCCAAGCTGGCCATTCTCATACTGACCATGCACGAGGAAGAGCAATACGCGGTGCGGGCGATCCGCGCCGGCGCCCAGGGCTATCTGACCAAGGAAAGCGCCGGCACCCAGCTGGTCGGCGCGATCCGCAAGGTGGCCTCGGGCCGGCCCTACATCAGCACCGAGGTGGCCGAGCAACTGGCGCTCAATATCATGATGCCCAACGAAAGCCTGTTGCATAAACAGCTGTCCGACCGCGAATTCGAGGTCTTTTCGCTGCTCGTCGCTGGCAAGTCGATCACCGAAATCGCCAACGGCCTGCACCTGAGCGTGAAGACTGTCAGCACCCATAAAACCCGCATCATGCAAAAAATGGGGATGAGCTCGCTGTCCGAAATGGTTCAATATGCCGTAGCGCATCGCCTGCTGTCGCCGTTCAAAACCTGAATCCCCCTCCTCCAGTAGGATTTCTCCTACAAACCTGCGTGCGCTCCTACGGTCAGATTCAGCCATTGCTGATATCCAGCCCCGGCCCCTGTTGGCATACTGAAATCACTGTTCATGTTGCACGGCACCAAGTAAGGCACCGGGCGGCATCCCTCCATTGATTCGAACTGTAACGTGCACACAGGAGCTCACCATGCTGTCAACGCAAGCGTCTGAAATTCGCCCGGTCACGACGACCCTGCAATCGTCGTCGATGGAAGCCGGCCGCCAGCGTCAGGGGCGCCTTTGGTCCAACCTCAAGGAAGTGTGCGATTTGCTGCACATTCCGTCGGCAGTGTCGGTCACCACCGAGGAGTTGCTGTTCCAGCACGTGCAGTTCAAAACCGGCCAGCGCATCCACACCATCGGCCAACCGTTCGACACCCTGTACATCGTCAATTCCGGTTTCCTGAAAACCGTGCTCATCGACGAATTCGGCAACGAGCAGGTGCTGAGCTTTCCGATGAAGGGCGACATGCTCGGCGTCGATGGCATCCACACCCGCCATTACTCGTCGGAAGCGGTGGCGCTGTCCGATTGCGACCTGATCCTGCTGCCGTTCAAAAAACTCACGGCGCTGGGCCGCGTGCACCTGGAACTGGAAAACATGATGTACGGCGTCATGAGCCGCGAACTGGTCCGCGAGCAGGCCATGATCGGCATGCTGGGCGCGCTGTCTGCCGAGGCCCGCGTGGCGCGCTTCCTGGTCACGCTGGCCGACCGCTTCGCCCAGATGGGTTATTCGGCCAAGCTGTTCAACCTGCGCATGACCCGCCACGAGATCGGCAGCTACCTGGGCCTTACGCTGGAAACCGTCAGCCGCACGCTGTCGGCCTTCAACGAAATCGGCCTGATCAGCGTAGATCAGCGCACCATCGGCATCAAGGATGCCGAAGCACTGAAAACCCTGCGTCGCCTGCCACCCTCGCGCACCCGCGCCAAGCAACTGGCGGCAGCCAGGAGCAAGAACGAAGCAGCCACCCCGGCGCAATTGCTGGCGGCGCTGTAAATTTTCGGGGCATCGATAAACCGTAGCGAGCGGTCCGCGCAGTAGGTTTATCGATGTCCTATCACCTAGCTCTAACCCAGCCTTGTGCCCGGCCTTCAGTGCCGGGCTTTTTTTTGCCTTTCCGCTAAAAAAACCGCTTGCATTCCATCGCGCCTTCCACAATAATGAATGCAAATACGAATCATTCTTATTTAAAGGAGAAATGACGATGCCTACCGCCCTGCCTATGACCCAACCTGTCATGAATGTCCGTCCCGCTCCCGCCGTCGTGTCGGTGGTTTCGGCTGTCTCGCCAATCAAGCGCATCAGCAGCGCCGGGCTGATGGAGGGCGGCCGCGAACTCGAAATCGAACATGCGGGCCGCGTCTACCGCCTGCGCGTCACCCAGCTCAACAAGCTGATCCTGACTGCTTAAACTTCACTGTGCGTGAAACCGGGCGCGCTGCCCCGCGCGCCCACTCTCCCCTTCGAGTTTGCCAGCCAACCTGCATAGCCAGCTGAACTCTCTTTTTCGACCCAGGAGCGTTTGATGGCCATCCACCTAGACCGTAGCAACCCGATTTTCCTCGCGCCGTCGCAAGGCGGCCATCACCCCGAGCTGATGCTTTCGGCAGTGCTGCACCTGATGTCGCACTACACGGCCGGCAACGACCATGACGGCGGTTGCATCAAGCTGGCGTCGGTGATCGAGCGCCACCTGAAGGCGCTGGCCAGCCTGCCCGACCTGGCGCCGGTGCTGCGCGCCACCTGCCAGCAACTGCAAGAGCAGTGGGCCACGGTGGTGGAGCGCAACCTGCAGGAGCAGGACAAGACCAATTTCCTCAGCCGCATCATGGCGCGTGCCCGCAACACGCCCGCCACGGCCTGACGCGGAGCTCATCACATGTGCGAGAAACACGATCCCCTGGCGGCGATCATCGCCGCCGCCATGCCGCAAATGGCTGGCCGCGCGGTTACTGCCACCGCTAACGCGACGCCAGCAGTCGGGCCGGTATCAAGCCGGCCCGGTCCGCAGTCCGAGCCGACGCAGCAAGCACAGCAGGTGCTGCACCCGGTAAGACCGGTGATCCACAACGTCGCCAGCGCCAACGCCGAGGCGCACGAGGCCCAGGCCTCGCGCCGCCGGCGCCTGTGGGAACTGGGCCACGCCTGCCATTGCCCGCTGGTCGGAGTCGGTTTCCCGCTCGGCGTGCTGCGCAAGCTGGTCGATAAGGTCACCAACGGCAAGGTGCTGGCCGACGATTACGAAGTGCACGTCGGCGCGGTCACCGAGTGCGCCACCCGCAACCGCCTGTCCGAGGCGCTGCAAAAGGAACTGGAACGCCGTTACGCCCCGGTGCTGCTGCGCTTCCGCGCCGCCAAGACCACCGAACAGGTGGCCGACCTGTGGCGCGCCGCCGTCGCAGCCGGCGATGTCGCTGGCGCTTTCTGGGCTGGCCTCACCCACCCGCGTTGCAGCCCCGAGGTGGAAGAACAGATGTGCCGCGACCTGCACATGGTGCAGCACCAGGCCGGCGCCTGCGTGCGCGCCGACATCACCAGGTTCAACGCCGCCTTGCAGGACAACACCCGCCTGGCGCAGGAACTGGCCAAGTCGCAGCAGCGCGCCGCCGCCCTGCTGGCGGAAAAGAGCGCCGATGCCGAGAAACACGCAGCACAGCTGATGCAGCTGCGCGCGCAAGTGGTGGGCAAGGACAGCCTGGTCGATTCGCTGCGCACCGAGCTCGAACAACTGCGCGAGTCGATCCCCGGACTGGAAACGCGCGCCAAGCTGGCCGAGCGCCTGCAGCAGATGGACGAGCGCGAACGCGCCATGCGCCAGCAGATCGCCGAGCTGAAACTGGAACTGGCGCGCGCGGTGGAAGCGCCGGCCATGCCGATCCAGGAAGAAACCCGGCAAGTGGTCGAACACGTCATGAAGATGCCGCTGCGCCTGAGCGAACGCGCGGTGTTGTGCGTGGGTGGGCGCAGCGGCAACGTCGCCACCTACCGCGAGCTGATCGAGCGCGAAGGCGCGCAGTTCTCGCACCACGACGGCGGCCTGGAAGACAATGCCAACCGGCTCGACGCCAGCCTGGCCGCCGCCGACCTGGTGATCTGCCAGACCGGCTGCATCAGCCACAGCGCTTACTGGCGGGTCAAGGACTATTGCAAGCGCAACGGCAAACGGTGCGTATTCATCGACAACCCCAGCATCTCGAGCCTGGCGCGCGGGCTGGAACAGGCTGGGGCGGACTGATCCATAACATGGAAAAAAGCCACCGGCGTTTGTGCGCCGGTGGCTTTTCTGCGTTGCGCGAATTGCGGTACGCAGTCAGTACACGTCGCGCCGGTAACGGCCCGCCGCGGCCAGGGCATCGAGCGCGGCGTGGCCCAGGACGTTGGCCAGCGCGGCATCGACGCCGGCGGCCATGCCGTCGAGGCTGCCGCACACATAGATCGCCGCGCCATCGGCCACCCAGCTGCGCAGCTTGTCGGCGTGCGCCGGCAGCAGGTCTTGCACGTAGCGCGCGGCGCCACCGTCGCGCGACCAGGCCATGTCGAACTCGAGCAGGCCGGCCTGGCGCAGCGCCTGCAGTTCTTCACGATAGTGGAAGTCATGCGCGCTATTGCGCTCGCCAAACAACAGCCAGTTGCCGCCCTGCCCGGCCTGGGCGCGCGCACGCAGATGGCCACGCAGACCGGCGATGCCGCTGCCGTTGCCGACCAGGATCAGGCGGCGGCCAGCGTTGTCTTCCAGGCGGAAGCGGCGGTGCGCGCGCAGCCGCAGCGACACCATCTGGCCCACTTGCGCCTGCTGCGTGAGCCAGCCCGACGCCACGCCGTGGCTGCCGTCGGCATGGCTGTGCAGGCGCACCAGCAAATGCGCACGGCCATCGGCCGGGATCGAAGCGATCGAGTATTCGCGCGGGCGGTCGGCTTCGGACGGGGCCGATATCTGCACCAGGTCGCCCGACTGCCAGTCTGGCAACGGCCCGGGCGGCGCCAGTTCCAGGTGGTACACCGGGGCGCCGGCGCTGCCCGGGTTGAGCAGGCGGCGCGCCGACAGGGTCCACGGCTGGTACGCTGGCGCGCTCCAGTCGGGCGCATCGCTGGTGCCGGCCAGGTGGCTCAGTTGCTGGCGCCACTGGCCGATGGCCGCATCGGCGCTACGATCGACATCGATGCGCGGAAACAGGCTGTGCGCGCCCTGCGCCTGCAGCCAGCCGTCGAGCGCGCGGCCAAATCCGCAAAACTGCTGGTAGGCGCTGTCGCCCAGTGCCAGCACCGCGTAGTGCAGTTGCGGCAATGGCAGCTGCGTGGTCATCAGCCGCCCGGCAAAGGCGGCGCCTGCGTCGGGCGCATCGCCCTCGCCGTAGGTGCTGACCAAAAACAGCACGCGCTCGGCGCGCTGCAAATCTTCGGCATGCAGGTCGGACAATTCGCTCAGTTGCGCCGGAATGCCGGCCAGGCGCAAGGTCGCCACGGTCTGGCTGGCCAGTTCCTCGGCGTTGCCGGTCTGGCTGGCGTAGGCCACGATCCAGCCGGGAGAAGTTGCGGCTTCGGCCTCGGCCTTGCTGCGGACGGCGGCCAGGCGCTTGCGGCGCGCGCGCAAGTACGGCAGCAGGCACACCAGGCCATAGGCGGCGGCCGAGGCGGCCACCAGCATCAATCGGTTGGGGTCGTTGGTCCAGATCATTCGTCCAGCATGCCGCGTAAATGGGTGCTCAGGTATTCGTTGTAAGTGACATGGCCGTGGTCCACCGTGCGTTCGACGAAGCGCGCGGCCAGCCCCTGGCGTTCGGCCAGCGCCAGCCCGTCCACCCGGCCCAGCACCGTCAGCGCGGTGGACCAGGCGTCAGCTGCCATGCATTGCGCGTGGATCACCGTCACCGAGGCCAGCCCGTTGGCGATCGGCATGCCGCTGCGCGGATCGATGGTGTGGGCGTAGCGCACGCCATCGCGCTCGAAGTAGCGGCGGTAGTCGCCAGATGTGGCCACGGCCAGGCCGTGCAGCGCCAGCACCAGTTGGTCGTCGCTGCCGGGGTCTACCTGTTCGAGCGCCACCCACCACGGCTGGCCGTCGGGCTTGACGCCGGCGCCGCGCAACTCGCCGCCCACTTCCACCACGAAGTGCGCAATGCCCTGGCTTTTCAGGTAGTAGGCCAGCCGATCGACGCCATAGCCCTTGGCCACGGCCGAGAGGTCGAGCTCGATGCCGCCTGGCTGCAAGGCGCGCCGCGCTGGCGCCGGTTCGAGCACCATGTGCTGGCGCGCGGCGGCCAGGTCGGCGCGCGCGGCGGCAATCGCGCCGGGCGTCGGTGCAGTAAAGTCGGGTTGGTCGAACCTGCCGTGCGGGCCGAAGCCCCACAGGTTGACCAGCGTGCCGGCACACGGGTCGCAGGCGCCGCCGCTGGCGCGCGCCACGTCCAGTGCGAACGACAGCACGTCGAAAAAGGCGGGCGGCAACGCTTGCCAGCTGCCCGCCGGGGCGCGGTTGTAGCGCCCGAGATCGGAATCGGTTTCCCAGTGGCTCATTTCAGCCACCACGGCATCGAGCTGCTGTTGCAGCCCCTGTTGCAGATGGGACGTGACCAGGGCCGGCGCGGCCACCAGTCGCACCGACCAGCTGGTGCCCATGCTCAACCCCGCGAAATCGCGGAGCACGCCACCAGCAGGCGCCGGATCCTCGGAAATATGATGAGGCAGGATAACCCGGCGCATCACCCTTATTCCGGCAGGATTTCGATGGTGGCGGCGTAGCTGGCGCGACGCGCAGCCATTTGCGGCGGCTGCCCCGGCTTGGACGGCGTGGCTGCCGGCCAGCTGCTGCTCACCATGTACATGCCGGCGGCCGGCAGCTCAAACGACAGCTCGCCGTTGGCGTCGGTGTTCTTGCGGATTTCGCCCAGCGTGCCGCGATAGCGCACGCCGCCCGGGATCAGGCTCACGCCCTGGTTGGCGGCCGGTTTGCCGTCGAGCAGGAAGCGCCAGGTGGCTTTTTCACCTGCGCGCAGGTCGTTCGGGTGAGTGACCGGCACCAGTTCCAGGCCCACGCCGGTCGGCTTGAACACCGCCATGTCGGGTTCGCCTGTGGTGACAAACGTTTCCAGGCGGCTCTGGGTGCGCGATACCTTGAGGTCGGCAGCGTCGGCCGGCACGTCCTTGGCGAAGGTCTCTTCGTTGCCACGGAAGCGTTTCATTTCGCCGGCCTTGTCCTTGTAGCTGGCGAAGACGTTTTGCGACACCAGGGCAATCTTGTAGGTACCCGGCTTTGGCAGCTTGAGATCGAAGCTGTTGCGCAGCTTGCCGTTGGCGACGTTCTGCATGTCCACCTTGCCGCCGTCCGGGCCGGTGATGGTGATGCCGTCGAGCTTGAGCGGCACGTGATCGACATCGAACAGGCCTTCGGAAATGGCGGCGTCGATGGTGACCCAGTTGTCGCGGCTCTCGACGATGGTGGACGTGGGCAGCAGCCACGGCTTGTGGGCGTGGGCGGAGAACGTTGCGCCGGCCAGTGCCAGTGCAATCAGGGTCTTGTTGAATTTGTTCATGAAATTATCCGCTTATGGTTTCAGTTGGACGACGACCGCGCCCAGTTCTTCCTTGCCCTGGCCGGTGGCCTTTTGCGCCGACTTCGGCGGCCATTGCAGCGGCACTTTGACCACTTCGCGGCCACCCGCTTCGCGCGCGGCTTCCACGAACAGCGTGTACTGGCCGGCCGGCAGCTTGTCCAGGCCCGCCTTGGCAGCCGGGAAGGTCAACGCAATTTCGCCGGGCGCCTTGGTGGCGCCGCTGACGCCGTCGAGCGGCATGGTGATATCGCGGCCGGTCTTGCGCCACCACTGGCGCATGTCCTTGAGCCACTTGGTGCCGGCGTTGTCTTTCTTGCCGGTGTCGTACAGGACGGCCAGGTTGGTGACCACTTTCTGGTCGGCGTTTTCCAGCCAGGCGGCGATATACGGGCGATGGTATTCGGCGACGTTGAGTTGCGGCACATCGATTTTCAGGGCCAGCTCGGCGCCCATGGCCGAAGCGCTGGCCAGTGGCAGACTCAGGGCGATGGAATAACGTAATTTCATGGAAGTCCTGGAGGTTAACTACGGTTAGTGGATAAACAGCAAAGCAATGACGACAGGAATCAGGACACCGAGGCCCACCATCGGCCAGGTGAACGGCCGCTTGGCCGCGTGGAACTTCAAAATCAGCAAACCGGTCATGCAGAACACCAGGCACATGACGGCAAAAATGTCGATGAACCAGTTCCAGGCCGTGCCCGTGTTGCGGCCCTTGTGGACGTCGTTGAGCCAGGAAATCCAGCCACGGTCGGTCTTTTCGTACTCGGCCGCGCCACCTTCGAGCTCAATGCGCACCCAGGCGTCGCCGCCGGCGCGCGGCATGGCGAGATAGATCTCGTCGGCCGACCACTCGGCCACGCGGCCACCGGCCTGCACCTTCCAGGTGTCCTTGAGCCACGCTTCGGCGGCGGCAGGCAGCGGTTCCTTGGCGCCATCATGCTGCTCGGCATAGGTACGCAGCTGCGTCACCAGCGCGGCGGGCGCGGTGGCCTCGAGCCGGGTGATGGTGGGCTTGGCTTCAATCTGCGAGGCGTGGTTGAGGGTGATGCCGGTGATGGAAAACAGGAACATGCCCAGCAGGCACAACGCCGAACTGATCCAGTGCCACTGGTGCAGGTGCTTGAGCCAGACAGCGCGGCTGGCTTGGGCAGCATGGGCAACATTGCTGTTGGGCGGTGCACTCAACGGTAATCCTTCAGGAAAATTAACGTGCCAAGATGGACACAAACAGAAATGATAATAATTATCATTTAGGATGTCAATCAACCCGATGTAACTACTATGTAAAGTTGCGTGTGTACGCTAACGGAAATGCCGGGCAATACCGCCTAAGCTTGGGCATAAACCCTGTATTTTCTGTGGAGGCGCACCATGCCGCTGTACTCGCAAGACCAGATCCAAACCATCGCTGCCAAGATCAAGGACGTGCGCTTTGGCATGTTTACCACCTGTGACGCCGACCAGATGCTCACCAGTCGGCCATTGACCACGCAGCAGATCGATAGCGAAGGCAATCTCTGGTTCTTCGCCAGCGACGAAGCCGCATTTACGCTGGACCTGCCTGCGCATCCCGACGTCAATATCAGCTTCTCCGATCCCGAGCGCCAGCTCTATTTGTCGATTGCCGGCCAGGCCTTCCTGGTCAAGGACCAGGCCAAGGCGCGCGAACTGTGGACGCCGGCCGCGCGCAGCTGGTTCCCCAAGGGCGTGGATGATCCGCACCTGGCCCTGATCCGGGTGCGCATCCAGTCGGCCGAGTACTGGGATGCGGGATCGAGCAAGATGAAGCAGCTGGTGCAGCTGGCCAGGACCGCGCTGACCGGCCGGTCGGCGATCCACATGGGACGCTCGACCACCATCTGTCTTTAATCAACACTGGTCTTTAATAACTTGCCGGCCTAGCGGCCGTCCCGGCGCGACGCCGCCGGCACCTCCACCACGGCGTCGCCGCTGGTGACGAACAGCCGTTCGTCCGCTGCGGGCACCACCGCGTGGCCGCCGGTAAAGGCACCAAAGGCCGGCAGCACGATGCGCTGAGCGTCGGCCATGAAGCACGGCAACAGCACAGACTCCCACCCCGAACGCAACCGATATACAGGATGGACGTGGCCGGCCATCAGGTAGCCAGTGGCCAGCAGGTCCGGGTGATGACAAAAGGCGAACGGGCCCAGGCGCATCGGCTCGTCCGCCATGGCGATCGCCAGCCACCGCGGCGGATCGCCCGCGTGCAGGTCGTGGTTGCCGCGCACCAGCGTGAGCGCCAGCGACGGCTGCTGCGCGCGCCAGCGCTGCATTGCCGCCATGGTCGATACCGCGTGCGCCGCCTTGGCATGCAAAAAGTCTCCGAGAAACAACACCTGGCGCGCACCGTGGCGCGCCACCAGGAGGTCCAGCGCAGCCAGGTTGGCGGACGTGGTACCAGCCGGCACCGGCACCCCCAGCGCGCGGAACGACGCCGCCTTGCCGAAGTGGATGTCGGCAATCACCAGCATTTTTTCGCGCGGCCAGAACAAGGCCTTTTCGGGCAGCAGCCATACCAGCTCACCAGCCAGTTCGATCGCCAGGGCGCCGTGGTTGTGGGGCAGCGCGTTCATGGTCCGGCCGCCTTTTCCAGTTCGCGCACCATGCGCGCCACCCGGTCCGACAGTTTTTCGGTGGTGAGCTTTTCGCGAAAGCGCTCCACCATCAGCGCGAAGCCGAATGGCGTGGCCCGCTTGGTCGCATGAAAACTGATGTGGCGCGCCTGCAACTCTTGCAGCGTGGCGCGCAGGCGCGTCAGCTCCAGCTCCTGCTCCAGCACTTCGCGCTGCGCCTGGGTCAGCAGCAAATTGCCGGCGTCGTGCTGGCGAAACACGGAAAAGAACAGCGCCGACGACGCCTGCAACTGCCGTGCGCTCTTGGGCTGGCCGGGAAAGCCCTGGAAGATCAGGCCGGCAATGCGGGCGATCTCGCGAAAACGCCGCTGCGACAATTCGGTGGCATTCAGGCTGGCCAGCACGTCTTCGAGCAAATTGTCGGTGCCGAACAGGCCGGCCTTCGAACCATGGCCCACATCAAGCACCGCCGCCCAGTCCAGTTCCTGCGCGGCCAGCAATTCGAAACCGTAATCGTTGACGGCGATCGAAAACGTCACCGGCGTCACCCGCGCCACGCGCCAGGCGATCAGCGAAGCCAAGCCGATGTGCACCGAACGGCCGGCAAACGGAAACATGAACAGGTGCCGGCCTTCGCGGCTGTGCATGGTTTCGATCACGGTGGTGTCGGGCGTGGGCAGCGCCGACCATTTCTGCTGGGTGGCCAGCAACGGCGCAATCGCCTGCATTTCCGGGCCAAGCTTCTCGGCGCCGTCGATGGTGGCCAGGCGCAGCTGTTCGAGCGCGGCGTGGGCCAGCTCGGACGACATCGGCATCTTGCCGCCCTGCCAGCGCGGCACCGCGCCACGGGCACCGGTGGCGCGGCGCACGTAGGCGGTCATCTCGTGCAGGCGCACGAATTCGAGGATGCGGCCGGCGAACAGGAAGTGGTCGCCCTGTTTCAGGCGCGAAATAAACGATTCCTCCACGCTGCCCAGCCGGCCGCCACTGACGTACTTCACTTGCAGGCTCGAGTCGGACACAATGGTACCGATGCCCATGCGGTGGCGGCGACCGATGGCAGCGTCCGGCACGCGGTACACGCCGTGGTCGTCGGGCAGCACGCGCCGGTATTCGGGATACACGGCCAGGGTCTGGCCGCCACGTGCGACAAAATCGAGCGCCCACTGCCACTCTTCGTCGGTGAGGTCGCGGTATGACCAGGCGGTGCGCACCTCGGCCAGCAGTTCTTCCGAGCGGAAGCCGCCACCCAAGGCAATAGTGACCAGGTGCTGCACCAGCACGTCGAGCGGCTTGTACGGCACCGGCCGCGCTTCGATATCGCGCGCGGCGACGGCCTGGCGCGCGCCAGCCGCTTCCAGCAGTTCCATGCTCTGGGTGGGCACCAGCGTCAGGCGCGAGACGCGGCCCGGCGCATGGCCGCTGCGCCCGGCCCGTTGCAGCAGCCGGGCAATGCCCTTGGCGCTGCCGATTTGCAGTACCCGCTCCACCGGCAGGAAGTCCACGCCCAGGTCCAGGCTCGAGGTGCAAATTACGGCCTTCAATTGCCCGCTTTTCAGGCCCAGCTCCACCCAGTCGCGTACTTCCTTGTCCAGCGAGCCGTGATGCAGCGCGATCAGGCCGGCCCAGTCGGGCCGGGCGTCAAGCATGTTCTGGTACCACAGCTCGGCCTGCGAGCGGGTATTGGTAAACACCAGCGTGGTGGCGTGGCGCTCGATTTCCTCGACCACGCGCGGCAGCATTTGCAGGCCCAGGTGGCCGCCCCACGGAAACCGCGACGGATGCTCGGGGATCAGGGTATCGACCACGATATCCTTGGCGACATGACCCTCGACCGCCACGCCGCCGGGCATCAGGGCCTGCCGCGCCTGCTCCAGGTTGCCCAGCGTGGCCGACAGGCCCCACACTACCAGTTGCGGATTCCAGCGGCGCAATCGCGCCAGCGCCAGCTGGGTCTGCACACCGCGCTTGTTACCCATCAGTTCGTGCCATTCGTCGATGATCACCATGTCCAGCTGCGCGAACTGGGCGATGGCATCGGCCTTGCTCAGCATCAGGGTCAGGCTCTCGGGTGTCGTCACCAGAGTGTCGGGCAGGCGCTTGTTCTGGCGCGCGCGCTGGGCCGAGCCGGTGTCGCCGGTGCGCGCTTCGATCTGCCACGACGGCAGCAAATCGGTGGCCGACTCCTGCAAGGCGCGCAGGGTGTCGGCGGCCAGCGCGCGCATCGGCGTCAGCCACACTACTTTGAGGCCCACGCGCGGGCGCTTGTGCAAAGCCGCGCGCTGCAAGGCGGCAAACCACACCGCGTAGGTTTTGCCGGCGCCGGTGCTGGCGTGCAGCAGGCCCGACTCGCCGGCCATGGCGGCCTTCCAGACGTCGCGCTGGAAGGGGAAGACTTTCCAGCCGCGCTGGGCGAACCAGGCTTTGGCCTGGGTTGGCGAGGGGCCGGAAGTTTTGCCAACGGAAGTGGCAGACGCCTTGGGTGCCGGTCCGGTTCCAGCATTGCCGGCGACATCGACGGCAGGCGCGCCGGGCGGCGTGCCCGCTTGACCGGCGCCGGCAGCGACTAACGCTCCCGCGGCCTTCCAGTCCGCTGCCGCAGCCACGGCCCCGGCGCCCGTCAAGGCGTTTCGACTGTCGAGCGCTGCGTCGACCGCTTTGGGGCGCGGCCTGGCGAGCTGGGCCCGCAAGCTGGTGGAACGGGCGCGCGCGGTCATGGGGCAACCAGCAGGCTTTTCAGCGCATCGAGCGTATCGGCCTGGTCCACGGTCTTGTCGGTGCGCTGGCGCAGGATGCGCGGGAAGCGCACGGCGATGCCGGACTTGTGGCGCGGCGAGCTGGCGATGCCTTCGAAACCGATTTCGAACACCATGCTTGGCGTGACGCTGCGCACCGGGCCGAATTTTTCGATGGTGGTGCGGCGGATCGCGTGATCCACCTTGGCGATCTCGGCATCGGTCAGGCCCGAATACGCCTTGGCGAACGGCACCAGCTTGCGTCCGCCCTCCCCGGCTTCATCCCACACGGCAAACGTGTAATCGGTGTACAGCGAGGCGCGGCGGCCGTGGCCGGCCTGGGCGTAGATCAGCACGGCGTCGATGCTGTACGGGTCGATCTTCCACTTCCACCAGGTGCCGACGTTCTTGGTGCGTCCCACGCCGTACTCGGCATTGGCGGCCTTGAGCATCATGCCCTCCACGCCGCGCTGGCGCGATTCGGTACGGATTTCAGCCAGTTGCTCCCAGCTGTCGGCGCGGATCACCGGCGCCAGGCGCAGCTGCGGCGCGCCCTGCTGCACTTGCAGCGTGGCCACCAGTTCTTCCAGCATGGTGCGGCGCTGCGCCTGCGGCAAGGTGCGCAGGTCGCGCCCTTCGACTTCGAGCAGGTCGTACGCCACCAGCACGGCCGGCAACTCGCCCAACAGGCGCGCCGAGACCTGCTTGCGGCCCATGCGTTTTTGCAGATCGGCAAAAGGCGCCGGGGCATCGCCGCCGTGCCAGACCAGGATTTCGCCGTCGATCACCACGCCATCGGGCAGGCGCAGCACGGCCAGCTCGGGGAAACGTTCGGTGATCAGGTCTTCTCCGCGCGACCACAGCCAGTTCTGGCCGTCGCGGCTGACCAGCTGGGCGCGCATGCCATCGTACTTCCACTCGACCTGCCACTGCGCCAGGTCGCCCAGCGCCTCCGGCTCGCGGTCGAGCTGGTGGGCCAGGAAGAACGGATACGGCTGGCCGCCGCGCTGGGCATGTTCCTCTTCGGTATGCTCGGCGATCAGCTGCTGGAAGCCGGCCGCCGTGGGCTTGACGCTGCCGTCGGTCCAGCCCATCAGGCGCTGGGCGATCAGTTTGCTGTCCAGGCCGGCGATCGCGCTGAGCGCGCGCGTGACCAGCAGGCGCGACACGCCGACGCGGAAGCCGCCGCCAATCAGCTTGGTCAGCAGGAAGCGTTCGCGCGTGTCGAGCTGGTCCCAGTACAGCAGCAGCGCGCTGCGCACGGTGCCGGGATCGGCGCCACGCAGCGGTGCAATGCCCAGTTCGATCCAGTCGGCCAGGCCGATTTCGCTCGGTTGCGTGGGTGGCGGCAGGATGTGGGCGATGGTTTCGGCCAGGTCGCCCACGGCGTGGTAGCACTCGTCGAACAGCCAGTCGTCCAGTCCCGAGTATTCGATGGCGAACTGGCGCAGCAGCTTGGTGGGCACGGCCTGGCGCGGCTTGCCGCCGGCAAGAAAGTACACGGCCCAGGCGGCATCCGCAGGCGCGGCGGTGCGAAAATACTGTTGCAGCGCATTGAGCTTGCGCGTGGTGGACGTGGTTTCGTCCAGCTCCGCGTACAGCAGGGCGAAGTCACGCATGGGGCGCTCCCGCCGGTGCCGCTGGCGCAGGCACGTCTCCGCCTGGCGCCGCGTTTGCGGTTGCCACGCTCATCTCGGCTGCGGCTTCAGTTGCGGCTGCGGCGCCGCCAGCGATGGCGACACCGTCGTCGGCCTCATCGTCGCCGTATTCGGTATCGAAGCCGCTGGCCTGCAGTCCTTGCTGCTGCAACCAGCGCACCAGCACCGCGATCGAGCCATGGGTGACGATCACCCGTTCGGCGCCGGTGGCGGTAATGGCCTGCATCAGGCCCGGCCAGTCGGCGTGGTCGGACAGCACGAAGCCGCGATCGACGCCGCGCCGGCGACGGGCGCCGCGCAACTGCATCCAGCCGCTGGCAAACGCGTCGGAAAAATCGCCGAAGCGCTTGATCCAAGGCGAGCCGGCCGCCGCCGGCGGCGCGATGACCAGGCAGCGCTTGAGGTCTTCCTTGTCGACGTCGCCGACCATCACCGTCGGCGGCAGCCACACGCCGCTATCGCGATAAACGGTATTGAGGGTTTGCACGGCGCCATGGCAGACGATGGGCCCGATATCGGATTCCAGCCCGCTCAGGATGCGCTGGGCCTTGCCGAAGCTGTAGCACTGCATCACGCTGGCGCGGCCCTGGGCGGCGTTGGCGCGCCACCAGTCGTTGATGTCGTCGTACACCTCCTGCTGCGGCTGCCAGCGGTAGATCGGCAGGCCGAACGTCGATTCGGTGATGAAGGTGTCGCAGCGCACCGGCTCGAATGGCGTGCAGGTGCTATCGGCCTCGACCTTGTAGTCGCCCGACGCCACCCACACTTCGCCCCGGTACGCCATGCGCACTTGTGCCGAACCCAGCACGTGACCGGCCGGATGCAGCGAGATGGTGACGCCGTTGTGCACCACGGTCTCGCCATAGGCCAGGCCGTCGATATGGATGTCGCCCAGGCGCGACTTGAGCACGCCCACCCCGGGCGTGGCGGCCAGGTAGTGGCGGTGACCGCCGCGCGCATGGTCGCCATGGGCGTGCGTGATCACGGCGCGCTCGACCGGCCGCCAGGGATCGATATAGAACTGGCCCGGCACGCAGTACAGGCCTTCCTTGCGCACCACCACCATGTCGGACGTCATTGCACACATACGCGGCTTTCAGAACAGGAAGACCCGATTCTGTCGCCGCCCGCCGTTGCTGTCTGTCAGGCACCGCACCCAGTCCTGCGGCCGCGGCCGCTACTAAGGCAGGGGCTGCTCAGGCAGAGCCGCTCAGGCCGGATCGCTCACGCGGGATCGATGTATTCGGCCATGAAGTGCAGGTCGTCGTCTTCCGCTGGGTCGATGATCACGCGGTCGGCGCCGATCATCAGCAAGGTGGACAGCGAAATGGCGCCGGCGGGCGGCGTTGTTCGCTGCATTGTTGGCTGCGCTGGTGGCTGCATTGTTGGCTGCGCTGTTGGTTGCAACGTTGGCGACGACGTCCGTGCTGGCGCAGCGAGCGGCGGGAGCGGTTTGCCGCCGTAGGCGGTGGCGGTGAAGGGCACGGGGGGCTTGCCCGTGGGCGACGGGTTGGCGCTGCGTTTGCTGGTTGCCATGCGATTTCTCCAAAAACGCCGGTGCGGCGTGGTGAAACCAGAGTACCGCGCACGATAGCGCAGCGCCATCGGACACGGCTTAGTATGCTGTAGGAGGAACTGACGGCAAACGCTTGCTTGCGCTAACATATGCGTTTTCTCCAGCCCCGACAGCCGACCATCATGACTTTTACCCTCAACGACACCGCCTACGGCACCGACACGCCAGCAGCCAAGCACGCCATGTTCGACGACCTGCGTTCGCAACTGACCGGCCTGGTACACGGCGAATCCGACCTGATCGCCAACTCAGCCAACTTCAGCTCGCTCGTCTTCAACGCCATGCCGGGCCTGAACTGGGCCGGCTTCTATTTCCTGCAGGGCGATGAGCTGGTGCTGGGACCGTTCCAGGGCAAGCCGGCCTGCATCCGCATCAAGAAGGGCCGTGGCGTGTGCGGCACCACGGTGGTGGAAGGCAAATCGATCGTGGTGCCCGACGTGCACGCATTCCCGGGCCATATCGCCTGCGACGTCAATTCGCGGTCGGAACTGGTGGTGCCGGTGCGCCGTCCGAACGGCGAGATCATGGGCGTGTTCGACCTCGACAGTCCGCTGCCCAACCGTTTCGACCAGGATGACGCCGACGGCATCGAAGCGCTGGTGGCGATCCTGGAAAAAACCCTGGTATAACAGCAACAGTAACAGCAGCGCAGCACCGCGCAGCAGCAGAGCACGCCGGCAGATGCCGGCACACGCCAGAACCTGCTAAAAGCCGCGCCGGCGCTTTTCGGTCGCTTCGCGCAGCAATCCTTCCAGCAACTCGGCGCGCAGCCGCTCCTCGGCAGCGCGCATCTCCGGCGTGAACTCGCGCTGTTCGCGCCGTTCGCACACTTCGCGGATTTCCACCGTCACATCGCCCGCTTGCGGGTATGGACAGCCGCCAGCCCAGGCGATGGCCGCGTCCAGCGTGGCGGCCTGGATGATCCAGTAGCCCGCCACCAGTTCCTTCACATCGGTAAACGGTCCCGCCGCCAGCGACGTGCTGGCGTTGGCAAAACGTACCCGCGTGGCGGTGCGGGTGGCGCCCAGGGTGCTGCCGGCCAGCAACACGCTGGCGCGCACGCTGCGCTCTTCGTGGGCGCGCATCGGCTCGAGCGCTTCCGCCGGTGGCGCAATGCCGGCCTCGGCGTCGGCGTCCGACCGCAGGAACACCACGTAGCGGCTCCAGGCGGGGTTGCGCTCCAGGGCGACCGCAGGCGCGCTGTCCGCGACCATCACCGATGGGCCCTGGTCGCGAATTTCGTAGACGGCGCCGGCATCGAACAGCGGCCACCAGCGCACCTGGTCGATCACGTCGGCGCGCGATGGCGCCTGCACCAGCGTAAAGCCGGCCACGACCTCGCGCGGCGCATACGGTCCGTGCAATCGGCCCCAGGCGCCGTCGCGGCGCACCAGGCGCAGCGCGCTGTCGCTGGGGCGCAGGAAGATGCCCGGCTCCAGCGCCGGCGGCTGGTCGCCACGCTCGGTACTCTGGTTGGCGCGGCGCAGTACCACGAATTCCATGCATCACTCCCGGATAATTTCTTAAAAGCATTATCCAAGGTGACTGCCCATGCCGGCAAGCTTTCTCGGCCAGCCAGAGGCTGGCTGCCGCTTTAACGTTGCTGGCGCGGTACGTGCGCCAGGCATTGGCCCTGCGCGGCAGGCCTCAGGCCGTGCCCGGCTCGCCGCAGCCACCGGGCCCCTGCTGCGCCATGGCGCGGGTGATTTCCTCCATGCTCAAATCCTGCTGGCGGGTGGCGATGGCCCAATGGTGGCCGAAGGGATCGACCAGCATGCCGTAGCGGTCGCCCCAGAACATGTCCTGCGGCGGCATTTTGGCCGTACCGCCAGCTTCGACCGCCCGGGCGTAGGCGGCATCGACATCTTCCACGTACAGGTGCAGCGTGACCGGGCTGCCGTTGAGCGCCTTGGGGCCGAGGCTGCCGTATTCGGGAAAGTCGTCAACCAGCATGATGGTGGAGTCGCCGATGCGCATGTGCGCGTGCATGATCTTGCCGCCGGGCCCGGCGAGGCGCCCGATTTCCTCGGCATTGAATGCTTGTTGATAGTAGGCCATCGCGGCTGCCGCGCCCTCGCAGACGAGGTGGGGCGTGATGGTGTGCATGCCTGCGGGAACGGGACGAACGGCAGGCTGGACTGAATCAGTCATGATGAGCTCCTTGTCGAGAGACCGCAACCCGTTAGTTTACGCTGAAGCCCGCGCGCACGAATGAAATCGACGTGCGCGTGGGCTTTTCGCTACACCTGCACCGCTACCCTCCCCCGCTGGCGACGCCGTAGCGCGGCCAGCATGGTCAGGCCGGCGCCGAAGCTCAGATACGCCGACGGCTCGGGCACTGCCGCCAGCACCTGCGGCCCGTACTGCACCGCGATGTCGTTCAGACCGGAGTCCAGGAACACCACGTCAGTGAAGTCGAGCGTGCTGCTGCCCGCGCCCACCACGTTGAACATGTAGCGCGCCAGGGTGCCGCTGCCGGTCACGCCCGGCACCGCGCCGATCCGCGCCCCATACGTGAACGACACCATGCCGGCGATGTTGTCGAGTAAGCCACCGGCGATGAGGCCATTGCCGTCAGATTCCAGGAAGCCACCGTTGCCGTACCCAGTGACCTGCAACACGGTCGGGTCGAACCGGAACGAGTACTGGTATGCGTACAGGTCGGCAATGTCATCGATGCGGAAGTCGATGACGACCGTGCCGCCCGCCGCCAGCGGCGCGGACGGCACCGCGCTGAAGGTGGCGGCTAGAGCCGGCGCTGAAACTAACGCTGTCAATGCTGTCACCGCTACCGGCAATGCGGCACGGCCCAGGATTTTCTTCAAGTTCTGCAGCTGCATAATGGTTCCTTGTCGGTTATAAAACGAAGCTCAATGCCTGGAGCGATCAAAAGCATGCGATATCGCTCGGCAACGCCCGGGTGATCAACGCCAGGTCGCGTACATCGATCACGTTGTCGCGGTTGACGTCGGCATTGGCCACCCAGCCGCCCTGTCCACTGCGGCGGCCCATGGCGCTGCGGGTGGCCAGCATGTCGGCGCAATCGACGACACCGTCGCGGTTGACATCGCCCGCCAGGGTAATCGCGAAGTCGGCGTGCGAGATGTCGAAGAACACGTTGCCGACCGCCTCGACCTTGATGCGGGCGCGGGTGGTGGCTACCGGCGGCAGCACCACGGCGCGACTGCCGTTGTTGGCGACACTGGCGGCCAGCACCGTCGGGAAGGTCACGCCGCCATCGGTCGACAGCGAAATCTTCACGTTGGACGCGGCCACCGGCGCGGCGCTGGTGTTGGCCACGTTCCACGTCACGGTCAGCGATGAACCACCGGCAGCGCTGACGCCGGCCGCTGGCGCGGTGACCAGGAACGGACCGGCATTGGCGGCGAGCACCAGTTGCGTGGTGGCGTTGCCCACGCCGCCACGGCCGTCGCGCGCGGTGAGCTTGAAATTCAGCGACGCCGGGCTGGCGTTCACACCGGCCAGGCCCACGTAGCTGGCGGTTGGCAGGAACTCGGCGAAGCACTCGATCTGCGCCACGGTCGGCGTTGCCGACGCGGTCGGGCAGGCGCCGGTACCGGCGTTGGTGTTATTGGCGACGATTTGCGCCAGGTCCGGGAACACCCGCAGCGGATTGGTGGTGGCCTGGTTTTCGCCCGCCGAGTTGTACTCGCCGCTGTCGCTGGCGCTGACCACGGCGCGCACGCCGAACTGGCGGAACAGCGGACCGTTGACCTTGTTGTTGTCGACCAGGCCGATGCCGGCGCTGCCGCCGCGGTCGTTCTGTTCCCACAGGTATGTGACGGCGTCGCCGTCGGCATCCTGGGCGCTGCCGGTCAGGGCGAACGGCGTGCGCAGCGGAATCGTGTAGCTCGGGGCCACGGTCACCACCGGCGCGCTGTTGCCGGTACCGGCTGCAGCGCCGCCGCGCCTGGTGGGGCCGCCGGACGTGATCTCGCCAACATAACCCGCTACGCCGGCGCTGAAGCCAACCAGGCCCAGGTTTGACACATTGGTGCCCGCCAGCGCGCCGCCAAAGCTCAGCGTGAAGGCGCTGTCGCTCAGTGCGCTCACGGTCACGGTACCGCTCGCTGGCCAGCCGGCAATGGCCTGGATCGCAGCCTTGATACCGGCAACGGTATAGTTTGAACCGCGCACGATGGGTGCCGAGTCCGCGCCGTTGTACCGCACGCGGAAACTGGCGCCGTTGGCGCTGTAGCCGGTCAGCACACCCATCTGTACTTCGCTGAGCGGCGATTCGGACGACGACGTGTACGCGACGATTTCATCGAAGCTGCGCTGCGACCAATACGGGTCGCTGTGGGTCTGGGTATTGTCGGTGCCGCAAATGCCGGCATAGGCCATGATCGACGAGCCGCTGCCCGGTTCGACCGACGTGCCCGGGTTGCGGTTGCCGCCGGAACAATTGCTGATCACGCCGTTAAAGGTGTGGTTGCCGGCAAACTGGTGACCGAGTTCGTGGGCGACGTAATCGACCGCGTAAGCGTCGCCTACCGGGCTCGGCAGGCCGGTGCAACCCTGCGCCTTGGCGGTGCCACCCACCACGCCCAGGCCGGCGATGCCGCCGCCGTTGAGGCCCAGCGCGATATGGCCCACGTCGAAGTTGCTGGCGCCGGCCAACAGGCCGGCCACCACGCGGTTGCGGCTGAGCGTGCTGCTGCTGCAACCGGTCGCCTGCGCCGCCGTAAAGCATGCCGCGCCGCCGCACGGGCCGTTGGCGCCCGTCATCTGCGCTGCCGTATTGAGGTTGAGTGCGTCGGTCTGATTGATCAGCACCAGGCGGATCGAGGTTTCATCCTCGTACACCTGGGTCACGCGGTTGATCAGCGTAACCTTGGCGGCCGTCACGTTGGCGGCGCCGAAAAAGCTGGCATACGACGGGTCGGTCACCAGCGCCAGGCGGTAGGTGCGCAGCACATTGCCGGTGGCGGCAGCGGGCGCGGCATCGTCTTCCACCACCCGGTACTGCACCGTGCTGATGGCGCGGCCGTCGCTGGCGGTCACCTCGTAGGAACCGGCCTCGCCGGACGGATCGGCCACCAGCGTGGCCTTGACCACGCCGTCGGCATCGGCGTTGACCACCACGTTCTGGCGCGCGCCGGTATCGGACTGCGGATTGCGTACCGAAATGCTGACCGATGCGCCCGGCGCAAAGCCGGCGCCGCGCACTTGCAGCGCGTCGCCGGCATGGTAAAAGCCGCGTTCGAGCGCCAATTGCGGCTCAGTCAGCGGCGCTTCGCGCAGCGGTCCGCGGCGGTTGGGCAAATCGCGTGCATGGTAGCTGTGGTACACGCTATCGTCGCGCACCGCGCGCGGATCGACAAACCAGCGGCCCTGCGGCGAGCGCACCGACGCGTGCAGGCCCAGCGGCGTGATGTCCATGCGCACGGTGGCACTCGGGTCATCCACGCCACGGCCGGCGTAGGTGCGGATGTCAGGATGTTTGGCCGCCAGCTCCGGCTCCATGATCGGCGAATCGACGATGGCAAAGCGCTGGTAGCCGCCGTCGGGATGCGGCAGCGAAATGATCAGCGGTGAAACTTCGGCATCGCTCGATCGCTCCCGCGGCGCGCGCGCCATGAAACCTTCGATGCCTTTGCGGTTGAGAGTGGCGGCGTGGTAGCGCAGCGGGCCTTCAGCGGGAGTGGCGGTGGCGCGCTGGACGCTGGCGGTGGCCCCCTCGTCCTGCCAGAAGTCGCCGCTTGCCTGCACGGCCGGGACATTTGGCGTGGCCGGCTGCACTGCTGCCGCCGGCCCTTGTACGACATAGATGGAGCAGCCAAGCGCTGCAGTTAGCAGCGCGCGCCGCGCGGTGGTCCATGGGAGATGTGATCGCTTCATTTCTACAATGCCCTTTCGGTGAATGTGAACGTCGAAGACTTCAGATTATTGTTTTTATAATTGATTATTCTTCAATTATTTATTAACAACAAGTTCCGATTCACATTTTTTGCATTGTCACCACACAACGACCACAAGTCCCCTATCGATCAAAACGTATAGTTTACGCGGGCATACACGAAGCGCCCGCCCCGGCCGAACGGCGCCCGGTTGGAGAACGGCGCCGCCGCGTTCGAGGTGAGCGCAGCAGGCAACGCATCCGGGTAGATATCGAACAGGTTGTCGGCGCCCAGCGCCAGCTGGGTTTGCTTAGTTAAAGCGTAGCGGCCTTCGGCATTGACGATGGTTTTCGCCGATACCGTGACGTCGGTGGCGGCCGTGGTGCCGGCCGAGACGATCTCGCCATAGCGCGTGGCGCTGGCGCTCACGCCCCACGCTGCCTGCTCCCAGTTGACCGATGCCGTGATCTTGTTCTTCGGCTGGCCTTGCTCCAGGCTGATCACGTTGGCGCGGCCGAACAGCACCGGCGCCGGGTTCAACGCCGCCAGTTCGGCCGTTTGCGGCACGCGTTTGACGTCGGTCTTGTTGTAGTTGCCGGCCAGGGTGAAATCGAACTTGCCGTAGCCTGGCGAGCGCCACGGATAGTTGGCCACGATGTCGATGCCGTCGGTGCGGGTATCGACGCCGTTGATAAAGAAGCGCGCGCCGCCGATGCCGGCATAACCGCGCGCGGCCAGGTAGTTGCGCACGTTGACCGCGTTCAGGTTTTCCGACAGCACGATGCGGTTGTCGATATTGATGCGGTAGGCGTCGGCCGTGATGCTCAGCGCGCCGAAGCGCATCACAGCGCCCAGCGAGAAGTTGACCGATTTCTCGGCGTCGAGCGGCTTGGCGCCCAGCGCCACGGCAGCGGCGTCGGTCGGACGCAGGGTGACGATGTCGAACGGCACACCGTCGATGAAGTTGGTGGACGTGGACGTGTACAGCTGCTGCTGCGGCGACGGTGCGCGGAAGCCGTTCTGGACCGAACCGCGCAGGGCGAATTCCGGCGTGAAGTCGTAGCGGGCGGCCAGCTTGCCGGTGACGTTGCTGCCGAAGTCGGAATAGTGTTCGGCGCGCGCCGCCAGCGAGGTCAGCAGCTTGTCGGTGAGATTGGTTTCCAGGTCGATGAAGGCGCCGCTGGAATGGCGGCCCTTGTCCACCGCGTTTTCCGGACGGTAGCCGGGGAAGCCCTGGGCGCCGGCGGCCGACGGCGTGCCGTTGGCCAGCAAGGCGCCGCCGTAGCGATACGAGTCCGCTTCGCCGGCCCACAATTCGTAATTTTCCCAGCGCGCCTCGGCGCCCACGGCCACGTTGAGCGGCTTGGGCAGGAAGGCCGCGGCCACCGGACGGACGGCCGAGAAGTTGGCGGACAGCTGCTCGTAGGCGAAGCCGCCGGCGTCGAAGTCGGTTTTGCTGGCCGGGCCGATCGAGCGGTTGAGCGTGTTGGTGACGTCGAACGCCATCTTGTTCTTGCCGTAGGTAAGCGAGGTGTCGTAGTCCCAGCCCTGTCCGCTCCAGGTGGTGCCCAGTGCGGCGCTGAAGTCGGTGACGGTCGGTTCGATCACGGGCAGGTAGCCGTCCGGGTAGATCGCCGCGATGTTTTCATCTTGCAGCGGACGGCGGAAGAACGCCGCCGATTCCGACTCGCGCCGCTGGTAGCTGGCCCAGCCGTAGATTTTCTGGCCGCTGGCCAGGGTCTGGCCGGCGTTGGCAAACAGGGTGGCCTGCTTGAGGTTGGGGTCGCCGGACCAGGTGTCGTAGCGGTTGGCGGTCAGTTCGCGCGGGTCGAACGCGGCAGTGGCGGCATTGCCCACGCGCGGGTAGAACTGGCGCGTGTCGTAGGCGCTGCGTTCGCTGTGCTGTTGCTGTTTCAGCTCGGCTGCCACGGTCAGGAAGCCGTCGTCACCGAGTTCAAAACCTTTCCAGCCGCCCACGGTGTAGGTCTGGCCGTCGGTGCGCTTGCGTTCGGTGGGCACGGACAGGCCCAGGCCGGTCGGCTGCGCCACCGGGTTGAAACTGTATTCGGTCTTGCGCACCCCGCCGGTGGCGCTGAGCGCCCCGCCACTGCGGTTTTCGCGCAGGCGGAAGTTGATCACGCCGGCAATCGCATCGGAGCCGTACTGGGCAGCGGCGCCGTCGCGCAGCACTTCCACCGTGTTGATGATGCCGGCTGGCAGGGTGTTGATGTCGGTCGAGGCCGAGCCACGGCCGATGGTGCCGTTCACATTGACCAGCGACGACGCGTGGCGGCGCTTGGAATTGACCAGCACCAGCACCTGGTCGGGCGCCAGCCCGCGCAGGGTGACCGGGCGCACGGTATCGGTGCCGTCGGTCAGGCCCGGACGCGGGAAGTTCAGGGCCGGCAGCACTTTCGACAGCGATTCACTCACTTCGGTCACGCCGTTGTTGTTCAGTGTTTTGGCCGAAATCACGTCCACCGCCGAGGCGGTGTCGAGCACGGAACGGTTCGAGACGCGGGTGCCGGTGACTACGACCGTAGCTTCCGGGGCGGCGACGGGCGCGTCAGCGGACTGCGCCCAGGCGGTGCCGGTGGTGACGAACAGCGTGCCGACGGCAGCACTCAGAAGGCGGCGCTGCAGCTGCGGTTGGGCAAGAAACTTTTCCATATGTGACCAATCATCGTTGCGGGTTGTTTTTATATGAAAACAATATAAGGCTTGCACATGTTTAAAGGAACGAATGAATAGGCATAAGCTTTATATAAAAAAAGTAGTTGCGTGAGTTTCAAGGAACGGGCTCTCCTATCCCATCGGTAAGTATCGCAGCGCAGCATCTTGGCGTACCATTCTCCTTTGGCAACTCATCACACATCGTACAACGATGTCTTTCCTAAGCCACCTATGTCCAAAGATAACGTCAATCTTTCACGCCGCACCATCCTGATGGCGACTGCGGCAGCCGTTCCCCTCGTCACCGCGCCGGTCTACCGGGCCCAGGCCGAGGGCCTGGAAGGCACCGACCTGCAACGCTACCAGCCGGTGTTTTTCACCGCGCCCGAGTGGCAATTCCTGGTCGCCGCCTGCGACCGCCTGATCCCGGCCGAGGGCCGGGGCCCGGGCGCGCTGGAAACCAATGTGCCGGTCTTTATCGACCAGCAACTGAAAAACGGCCTCGGCGACGACGTCTACATGCAGGGCCCGCACAAGGCGGACGCCCCGGCCACCCTGGGCTTCCAGCAAACCCACAGCCCGCAGCAGATGTACCGGATCGGCATCAAGCTGGCGCAGCAGGCCAGCCAAGCCGCGCACGGCAAGCCGTTCCAGCAACTGGCGCCGGCCGACAAGGATGCGCTGTTGACCCGTTTGCAGAAAAACGACATCGACTTCGCCGCGCTCGGCGACGCTACCTTGAAAGCCTCGCAGTTCTTCGGCCAGATGCTGGACGACGCCAAGAACGGCTACCTGGCCGATCCCATGTACGGCGGCAACAAGGACATGAAGGCCTGGGTTGCGATCGGCTTCCCTGGCGCGCGCGCCGCCTTCACCGAATGGGTCGATACCCACAATGTCAAATATCCGCTCGGTCCGGTGAGTCTCTCCGGCAAGCGCGCCTGACCAATAGGAACCTTATGCAAAAGATTACTAACGACGACGTCGATGTCGTCATCGTCGGACTCGGCTGGGCCGGCTCCATCATGGCCATCGAACTGGCGCAAGCCGGCCTGAAAGTGCGTGCGCTCGAGCGCGGCCCGGACCGCCCGCCGGAAGACTTCGCCTATCCGAAGCCGGCCGACCAGTACGCCTACGCGATCCGCAACAAGGTGTTTGCGACCCCGCGCGACGCCGCGCTCACGGTGCGCTACAACACTGGCGAAACCGCGCTGCCCACCCGCAAATGGGGGGCGTTTGCACCGGGCACCGGCGTCGGCGGCTCCGGCCTGCACTGGACCGGCGTACTGATCCGCCCTACCCCCACCGATCTCAAGCTCAAGACCTATGCCGACCAGGCGTACCCGCGTGGCACGCTCGACCCCGACATGCGCGTGAAAGACTTTCCGTTTACGTGGAGCGAGATCGAACCGCACTTCGACAAATTCGACAAGATTTGCGGGCTGTCCGGCAACACCGGCAACCTGAAAGGCCAGATCCAGCCCGGCGGCGACCCGTTCGAGGGTCCGCGTTCAAGCCCGTATCCATTGCCAGCGCTACACGACACCTACAACAGTTCGCTGTTCGCGGCCACGGCAAAAAACATGGGTTACCACCCGTTCCCCAATCCGTCGGCCAACGTCTCGAGCGCGTGGACCAATCCCTACGGCTCGCAACTGGCGCCGTGCAACTACTGCGGCTATTGCAGCAAGTACCCGTGCCTGAACTATTCGAAGGCGTCGCCGCAAACCACCATCCTCGACGTGGTCAAGCGCATGCCCAACTTCGACTACAAGGCCAATGCAATGGTGATCCGCGTCGATCTGCATGCCGATAAGAAGACCGCGAAGGGCGTCACCTACATCGACGAGCAGCAGCGCGAAGTGTTCCAGCCAGCGAAAATCGTCATCCTGTCGAGTTTCCAGTTCGCCAACGTACGCCTGATGCTGCTCTCCGGCATCGGCAAGCCATACGACCCGATCACCGAGACCGGCACCATCGGCCGCAACTACGCCTTCCTGTCCAACGGCGCAGCCACCCTGTTCTTCAAGGACAAGCATTTCAATTCGTTTGCCACGGCCGGCGCCACCGGCGAGATGTTCAACGACATCTCGCCCGGCAACTACGACGATGGCATCAAGCTCGGCTTCCTCGGCGGCGCCAAGATCCACAGCTCGCAGTCGAGCGGCGCGCCGATCGGCACTGCGCTGCCGCCGGGCACCCCCAGCTGGGGCCAGGGCTGGAAGGAAGGCATGGTGGACTGGTACGACCGTTCGATGAAGATCGGCATCACGACCACCTGCATGTCGTATCGCGGCCACTTCCTCGACCTCGACCCGACCTATAAAGATCCATGGGGCCAGCCGCTGCTGCGCATGACGTTCGACTGGCGCCAGAACGAACTGAAACTGCAACGCTACCTGCGCGAGATCGTCGGCAAGATCGCCAGGGAAATGAAGCCGGACTTCATGTCGGAAAGTTTCCTCGGCCTCGATTCGCACTGGGATATCACCAAGTACGTCTCCACCCACAACGTGGGCGGCGCCATCATGGGCGACTCGCCGCGCGACTCGGCCCTGAACCGCTACCTGCAATCGTGGGACGTGCATAACGTGTTCGTCCCGGGCGGCAATGCGTTCCCGCAGAACTTCCAGGCCAACCCGACCGCCACCATCGGCGCCATCACGCTGTTCGCAGCCGAGGCGATCAAGAACCACTATTTGAAGAACCCAGGCCCGCTGGTGCAAGCATGATGAAAAAATTCGCCCATTTCCTCACTATTGCGGCCGGACTGGCTGCCAGCACGGCGTTTGCCGCCCCGGCCAACACCCTGGTCCAGCGCGGCGCATACCTGGCCCGCGCCGGCGACTGCATCGCCTGCCACAGCGCACCGGGCAAACCGGCGTTTGCCGGCGGCCTGGCGATCGACAGCGGCCACGGCATCATCTACTCCACCAATATCACGCCCGACAAGCAGCACGGTATCGGCGCCTACACCGAGCAGCAGTTTGCCGACGCGGTGCGCAAGGGCGTGAAAGCCGACGGCACCCACCTGTACCCGGCCATGCCGTACACCAGTTACGCCAAGGTCAACGATGCCGATATCAAGGCGTTGTATGCCTACTTCCAGGCGGGCGTCAAACCGTCGGCCTACACGCCACCGGCCACCAGCATGAACTTCCCGTTCAATATGCGCTGGGGCATGGCGGTGTGGAACTATATGTTCGCGTCCGACCAGCCATTCAAGGCGCAGCCGGGCTGGAGCCCACAAGTGCGCAACGGCGCCTACCTGGTCGAAGGCCTGGGCCATTGCAGCAGCTGTCACACGCCGCGCGGTTTTGCCATGAACGAAAAAGCCGGCGACAGCTCGGAAGCGAAATTCCTCGCCGGCGGCGACTTGAACGGCTGGCCGGTCCCTTCGCTGCGCGGCCTGCCACGCTGGAACCAGGCGGCCATCGTCGATTACCTGCAAACCGGGCGTAACACCACGTCCGCCGTGGCTGGTGAAATGACCGCCGTGGTCGAGCACAGCACCGCGCACCTCGACGATGCCGACCTGAAATCGATCGCCGCGTACCTGAAAAGCCTGCCGCCAGCCGCCCCGCGCACCGCCGCCGTCACGGCCCAGGGCGTGGAGGCAACGGCTAAAAAGCTGACGTCAGCCATCAACCTGACGCTGGGCGAACGCCTTTACCTCGACAATTGCGCTGCCTGCCACTTCGTCAACGGCAAGGGCGCAGCGCGCGTGTTCCCGGTGCTCGACGGCGCCACGGTGGCCAACGCCGAAAGCCCGGCCGGACTGATCCACGTGATCATGCAAGGCGCGCGCACGCCATCGACCGACAAGGCGCCGTCGATCCTGGTGATGCCGGGCTTCGGCAAGCGCCTCGACGACAGGGAGGTGGCAGCGCTGGCCTCGTTTGTGCGCCAGGGCTGGAGCAATACCGGTTCGCCGGTGACCGAGCGCGAGGTCGGGAAAGTGCGGGCGAAGGTGCAGGAAAAGCAGGAGTAATACTGAAAACGGGCTGGCGACCAGCCCGTTTGTTGTGCGGCAGTGCGCAGCAAGGTAATCAACACCGAAATCGTCAGCACCGACACCACCGTCGAAACCTGCCGATGCCGAAGGCGGCGATGAAGCCAGGCTGCGCAAGGTCGCGGAAGCTGGCCTTGGCCATGATCTGGAACAGCAGCGCCGGCATGCCGAGGTACACCACGAAGCGGTTCAGTTCCAGCGCGCCTTCGGGCCCCATCCAGGCGGCGCGGCGCGCCACCCAGCCGACGCCGATCAGGGCGAAGATCGGCAACACGATGGAAAACAGTACGTCCATCTAGGCCTTCCAGCCGGCCAAAAAGTCGAGCAGCGCGGCGTTGACCAGCTCGGGCTGCTCTTCCTGCGGCAGGTGGCCTGCCTGCGGGATCGCTACCGTGCGCAGGTTCGACGCCATCTCGGCCCACACGGCCGCCATGTCGAACATCTTGCCCACCGCATGGAAGTCCGCACCCCACAGCGACAGCGTGGGACAGGCGATCTTGATGTCGGCATCGACCTTGTCCTGCGCCACATCTTCCGCAATGGCCCGGTAGTCGGACATGGCGCCGCGCACGGCGCCGGGGCGGCGGTAGGCTTCCACGTAGGTGTCGAAGGCGGCGCCGGAAATGGCCAGCGGGTTGTAGCACCAGTCCGAGAACAGGTGGCGCAGCCACAGGTCCTCGCGCCCGGCGATCAACGCCTCGGGCAGGTCGGGTACCTGGTTGAAGATGAAGAACCAGTACGAGTTGGCCAGTTGCGGCGAAAATTCGCGCGCTACGATGCGGGTGGGGACGTTGTCCATGACCACCAGCCGGTCCAGCAGTTCCGGATGGTCCTTGGCAAAGCGCGTGGCCACGCGGGCGCCGCGGTCGTGGCCCACCAGCGCGATCTTCGGAATATCGAGCACGCGCAGCAGCTCCACCAGGTCGCGCGCCATGGTGCGCTTGTCGTAACCGGCAGCCGGCTTGTCGGTTTCGCCGTAGCCGCGCAGGTCGGGCGCAATCACGCGATAGTGCTTGGCCAGTTCCGGCATCTGGAACCGCCAGGCGAAGCTGGTCTCGGGAAAGCCGTGCAGCAGCACGACCGGCGCGCCTGTGGTGTCTCCCGCTTCCAGGTAATGCTGGCGGATGCCGTTCGCTTGCACGGTATGGTGTTTGATCTCGATGGTCATGGTTTTCCTTGGCTGTAAAAGTTCCCCGAATCGACGTGCGGGGGCTTGCGGCCGATTACAGCATGCAGATGACGGCCACGCCCCCGCCTTTCGGCCAGGACTTATGGCATAGCCGGAAAGAGGGACCGCCACCGTGCCTTCCCGGAGGCGGCAAGAACACCAACGGCCCGTAGACTGGTTGCCATTACCGAGCCAGGAGCCCCGCCATGACCGACCCCAGCCAACGCCGCAGCTTCCTGCGCGGCGCCGCCCAGATCGCACTGACCTCGGCGCTGGCGCCGGCGGCGGCGCTGGCGGTGCAACCGGCAGCGGCGACGGCGGCGGCCAGGGACGCCAAAGCCGCCGGCCGGCGTACTTCACCGATTCCCATTGCGGCGGCAACCGGGGCATGACGGCATGGAAGGCGATCGGCTTCACCGGCGCCTACACCGACCCGTATGGGGTGCGCATGGGGACCTGAAACCTGTGCGGTTTTTGCGAGGGGTTCGGCTGTCGTGCATTTCAAGGCGTCGCCGCAAACGACGATACTGCCGATCCTGCGCGGGCGGGCCAACCCCGCTGCGGCCACCGCCACCGGCCAGCCCTGACTTGCGGTGCGCAGCTTCGTCTCGACCACTGCGCCGCCGTCAAGGCGCTGCGGCCGCCCCTTCAAGCAGCGCCAGCGACTGCGCATCGAGCCGCAGGCTGGCGGCGGCAGCATTTTCGCGCAGGTGGGCCACCGATGACGTGCCGGGAATGACCAGCATGTTCGGCGCACGTTGCAGCAGCCAGGCCAGCGCCACCTGCATCGGCGTAGCTTCCAGCGCAACCGCCACCTGGGTCAGGGTATCGGTCTGCAACGGCGTAAATCCACCGAGCGGGAAGAACGGCACGTAGGCGATGCCTTGTGCGGCCAGGCTGTCGATCAGGGCGTCGTCCGCGCGGTGCACCAGGTTGTAGTGGTTCTGCACGCAGACGATCGGCGTGACCGCCTGGGCTTCGGCCACCTGCGTTGCGGTAACGTTGCTCAGGCCGATATGGCGCACCAATCCCTCCTGTTTCAAGCGCAACAAAGTGTCGAGCGATTGCGCCAGCGACGAGCCATCCGGGCCGTTGACCCCGGGGGCGCGCAGGTTGACCACGTCGAGTACAGCGAGGCCCAGGTGGCGCAGGTTGGCGTGCACCGCGTCGCGCAATTGCTGCGGTTCGGCGGCAACGTTCCAGGCGCCGTCGGCGCCGCGCAAAAACCCGATCTTGGTGACGATGGTCAGGTCGTCGCGGTACGGGTGCAGCGCCTCGCGGATGATCTGGTTGGTGACGTGGGGGCCGTAGAAGTCGGCCGTGTCGAGATGGTTGATGCCCAGCTCCACCGCCGCGCGCAGCACGGCGATGGCAGCGGCGCGGTCTTTCGGTGGGCCGAACACGTGTGGGCCGGCAAGTTGCATGGCGCCGTAGCCGAAGCGGTTGAAAGCGATGTCGCAATGGGCCGGTGTAAAGCGGTCGTCTGTCAGGTGGGTCATGGCTGCTCCAGTAAAGGTAAGTGAACGATGCGTCGCGACGATGCCCAGGCATGGTAGCGCGGCCGACGGCGCCTGATAACCGGTCGATCGCGCACAGGCCGTCCGCCATGGCGAACAGTGGCCAGCGGCCAGCTGCCAGCTGCCGCAAATACTCCTACAGATCCCCCCAACCTGTTCCTACACGTGATGGCGCCGGTTGCACGCATCATGGGTTTTCGCCCGGCAGACTCTGCCGACTTCGCCTCCCTTTTTCAACTCAAGGAGTACCCATGTTTGCCCACACCAAGCGTTTGCAATACACCGTGCGTGTCAGTCAACCCAATCCTGGCCTGGCCAACCTGATGCTGGAACAGTTTGGCGGTCCCCAGGGAGAACTGGCGGCCGCCTGCCGCTACTTCACCCAGGCCCTGTCGGAAGACGATCCCGGTCGCAAGGACATGTTGTTCGACATCGCCACCGAAGAACTGAGCCACCTGGAAGTGATCGGCAATATCGTCGTCATGCTCAACAAGGGCGCCAAGGGCCGCCTGGCCGAAGGCGTGGACCAGGAAGGCGAGCTGTATCGCAAGATCACCGGCGCCGGCAACGACAGCCATATCACGCAGGTGCTGTACGGCGCCGGCGCGCCGCTGACCAATTCGGCCGGGGTGCCGTGGACCGCCGCCTACATCGACACCATCGGCGAGCCGACCGCCGACCTGCGCTCCAATATCGCTGCAGAAGCGCGCGCCAAGATCGTCTACGAGCGCCTGATCAACCTCACCGACGATCCCGGCGTGAAAGAGGCGCTGGGCTTCCTGATGACACGCGAAATCGCGCACCAGAAATCGTTCGAGAAAGCGCTGTACACCATCGCGCCAAACTTCCCGCCGGGAAAAATGCCGGGCGACCCGCGCTTTACCAGCGTGTACTTCAATATGTCGCAAGGCGGCGCCGACATGCTGGGCCCCTGGAACGACGGCCCGGAATGGCAGCGCGTGGATGAGCGCGACGCCCAGGTGGTAGTCGATGGCGGCGACGGCAGCGCCAGCGTACAGGTGCAGCAGGACGACGCCGACCAGCTTGACCGCATGGCCACGCGCACCATGTCCGATACCAGTGTCGATCCAGTGACCGGCGCCGAAATGGGCATGGCGCCCGAGGGCGACGCCGCTGCCAAAGCCCCGCTGGCCTGAAGGAGACCACCATGACCACCACCCCACAAGAACACCTGGTCGACTGGCTGCGCGATGCGCACGCGATGGAGCAGCAGGCCGAAGCCATGCTGGAAGCCCAGGCCGAGCGGCTCGACAACTACCCGCAGCTGCGCGAGCGCATCCGCCAGCACATCGACGAAACCCGCTGGCAGCGCGCCCAGCTCGAATCGTGCCTGGAGCGCCATGGCGCCAGTCCGTCCACCATGAAGGATCTGACCGGCAAGCTGATGGCTTTCGGCCAGGGCCTGGGCGGCATGCTGGCCACCGACGAAGTGGTGAAAGGCGCGATGGCCGGCTACGTGTTCGAAAACCTGGAGATCGCCAGTTACACGGCGCTGATGGTGGCCGCCGAAGCGGCAGGCGACGACCTCACGCTCGACGCCTGCCGCAAGATCCTGGCGCAGGAACACGCGATGGCGGCCTGGCTGCTCGAGCACTTGCCGGAAACCACGGGCGCCTTCCTGTCGCGCTCCGCCACCCCGGGCGTGACTGCCAGCCACTGACACCGAAGTCAAACGCGGGCGCCGGCTGCACGGCTGAGAAAGTCAGCCGTGCAGCACTCGCACGTACTCGGCCAGCGCCGCGCGTACTTCGGCTGCGCAGCGGTCAACCTCGGGATGATGGACCTTGCCGGCCAGGCGGTCGGCGGCGGCGACGATGATATTGGGCGAGACCTTGCCGCCACGCTGGAGGGCGTCGGAATATTCACGGATATCGACCAGGAACTGCCGGATGGAGGGATGGGTGCGCTGGTCCCAGGCGGCTGGCGTGGTGAGCCACGCCCCCACCGCTTGTTCGAGATCGTCGATCGCGCGGAACAGGCTCTCACGCGCCTCGCCGGACGCCTGGTGGCCAGCGGGCGCGGAGGTGGAAACGCCACGAGCGGAATGGTTTTGCATGATCGGTAACAGGTACTGGCAACAACGACTGACTGAGGCTGCAGCCAGGGCTGCAGGCAAGAATGCACGTCACGGCAAACGAACAGCCGCCGCTGCGTCAGGCCGGATGGCATGGCGCAGCGGCAGGCTCACTACACGTAATACGCGATCACGCCGCGTCAACGGTTCTTGTGGCTCTGGCGGCCGGCTTCCGCATGCTGCTCCGGCGTACCGCCACGGGTACCGGAACCGGAGCTGCTGCGGCTGCCGGAACCGGAACCGCTTTGCTGGTTGCCGTCGTTCTTGTGGCTCTGGCGTCCGGCTGCAGCATGCTGTTCCGGCGTGCCGCCACGGGTGCCGCCCGAGGAACCGCCCGACGAGCCACCAGACGAGCCGCCCGAACCACCCGATGCGCTTTGCTGGTTGGTGTTCTTGTGGCTTTGGCTACCGGCGATGCGTGCCTCTTCCGAATCGAACTCGTGGGCGTTGCCGGAGGCGTGCGCAGCACGTCCGCCTTCGGCAGCGATCTCGCGTTGACGTTCCGGGTCCATCGATGCAAAGCCACGACCGCCGCCCTGGTTGCCCGACTGCTGATTGCCTTTGTTACCTTGGTTCGAGTTTGCCATGATAAGTCTCCTGAGATTCGCCGCGCCCGCCTATCGGCCGCGACAGGGTTCCTATGATGCGCAGCCGTAGTCGAGGCGAATATCGGCTGTCGGCTTGGGACTGGGTAGGAACACTCCGACGTGAAATAACCACCGGATCGATCTGTATCGGGATGGAAACCGAGCTCTCTCACGAGTGTCCTGGAACGGAAAAAAAACATGCGCCTGCTTGGTCATTTTCGCAATTGCTCGCAGGGCACTGCGCTTGCAAAATGCCAAGCTACCCCGCAAGCGCACACAATAGCGCCCACCCACCGGAGACTCCATGCCTGCACCCGTTCGCCCCCTATTCCTCATCCTTTCTGCCCTGCTATCGGTGTCCGCCGCAGCGGCAAGCCGCACCAACATCACCGTTACCTCGCCCGATGGCCGCAACGCCGTCACCATCGACAGCGCCCAGCTGACCTGGTCGCTGGCCCGCGACGGCAAGCGCATCATCGAACCGTCGCCGCTGGGCCTGAAACTCGACCTCGGCACCATCGGCCGTGGTGCACGCCTGGTGGACCAGCGCCAGACCACGGTGAACGACACCTGGCAGATCGTACTGGGCAAGGCCAGCAGCGCGCCCGACCACTACCAGCAACTGGCCCTGACGTTTGACGCCAGCGCCACCTTAAAGTTCCAGCTGATCGTGCGCGCGTACGACAACGGCGTGGCGCTGCGCTACGTGGTGCCGGAACAGCAGGGCGTCAAGGCGCTGAGCGTGAAGTCGGAAGACACCCAATTCAACTTCGCGAAAGACTACGACTGCTGGGGCGCCAACATGGGCCGCTTCGACACCAGTTTCGAGGCCGAGTACGACCAGGTAAAAGCGTCGAAGATCCGCAACTTCCACAACCTCATGGCGCCGCTGGTGTGCAAGACCGGCACGGGCGGCACCACGTTCGCGCTGGCCGAGTCGGACGTGAAAGACTACCCGGGCTTCTTCCTGTCGGGCAGGGGCGACGCCGGCCTGGGCGTGGCGGTGACGCTGCCGCCGCGCTTCGACAACGACCGCGATTTCCGCTCGCGCAAGACGGTATCGGCCAGCGTGACGTTCAAGGGCGAAGGTTTTAAAACGCCGTGGCGGGTGGTGATGCTGGGCGACGCGCCCGGCGACCTGGCCGCCTCCACGCTGATCCCCACGCTGGCGGCGCCGTCGCGCATTGCCGACACCAGCTGGATCAAGCCGGGCAAGACGTCATGGGACTGGTGGAACGACTGGGACGTGAACATTCCCGATGCGGGCGTGAACACCGCCACCTACCGCGCCTTTGTCGATTTTTCAAAAGAGATGAAGCTCGACGACATCCTGATCGACGAGGGCTGGTCGGTGGGCAGCGATATCGAACCGAACCCGCAGGCCGACGTCACCCGCGCCAGGCCGGAGCTGGACATGCCGGCATTGATGGCCTATGCGCGAGAACGCAACGTGGGCGTGTGGCTGTGGGTGCAGTGGCACCAGCTCGACCGCCAGATGGAGGCGGCGTTCAGGCAATACGCGGCCTGGGGCGTCAAGGGCATCAAGGTGGACTTCATGAACCGCAACGACCAGGAAATGGTGGACTGGTACCACAAGGTGCTGGCCAAGGCCGCCGAGTACAAGCTGATGGTCAACCTGCATGGCGCCTATCCGCCCGATGGACTCAACCGCACCTGGCCCAACTACATCACGCAGGAGGGCGTGCTGGGCGCGGAAAACAACAAGTGGAGCGCACGCATCACCGCCACCCACAACGTCACCCTGCCCTTCACGCGCATGATCCTGGGGCCGATGGACTACACGCCCGGCGGCTTTCGCAACACCACCCCGGGCGGCTTCGTGGCCCGCAACCACGCGCCGATGGTGCTGACCACGCGCGGCCAGGCGGTGGCCATGTTCGTGGTCTACGACAGCCCGCTGCAAATGGTGGCCGACGCGCCGGCTGCCTATAAAAACGCCGACGGCAGCTGGGCCGATGGCGCCGAATTCATTCAGCAGGTGCCAACCACCTGGGACGAGACCCGCATCGTGGCCGGCGACATCGGCCAGTACATCGTCTCGGCCCGCCGCAAGGGCGACACCTGGTACCTGGGTGCGATGACCAACGAGGCCGCGCGCACGGTCGAGGTGCCGCTGGCCTTCCTGGGCCAAGGGAACTTCAAGGCGCAGGTGCTGGAAGACGGCAAGGACGCCAGCCACCTGCGCACCAGCACGCGCCGGGTCGCCAGCGGCCAGAGCCTGACCCTGAAGCTGGCGCCCTCGGGCGGTGCGGTCGCTGTCATCGCGCCTTGATTGCGTCCTGGTTGCGCCTTGATCCGCCTGGCCGCGACACGTTTTGCGCCGGGCGGCTACAATGGTTGTCACAAGTTCGCCAACCGATAAGGAGATGTAACCATGAGTGATAACAGCGTCAAGATCGACATCGGCCTGTCCGAGAAAAGCCGTTCCGAGATCGCCGCCGGCCTGTCCGGCCTGCTGGCCGACAGCTACACCCTGTACCTGATGACCCATAACTTCCACTGGAACGTCAAGGGTCCCATGTTCAACTCGCTGCACCAGATGTTCATGGCCCAGTACACCGAGCAGTGGACTGCGCTCGACCTGATCGCCGAACGGATCCGCGCGCTGGGCTACCCGGCGCCGGGCACCTACGCCCAGTTCGTGCAACTGGCCACGATCAAGGAAGTGGAAGGCGTGCCAAAAGCGATGGAGATGGTGCGCCACCTGGTCAACGCCCAGGAAGCCACCGCCCGCACCGCGCGCAAGCTGCTGCCGCTGGTAGGCGAGGCCGACGACCAGCCAACCGCCGACCTGCTCACCCAGCGCCTCGACGTGCACGAAAAAACCGCGTGGATGCTGCGCAGCCTGCTGGAAGAATAAAACTTACCAGCACACCTTGCCGCAGGGGCAATCGCCCCCTGCGGCCTCAATTTTTAATTCCCTCCCGACATTTCCCCCTACTTTTGCTGTACGATACCTGACTCATCCGTCAATTAGCATGATTGACAACGTCGGATGCAAGGTTGTTTTTGCCACCCCGTTTCCAGGTGCTGCGAAAATCGTATATTTAGGGCAAGAGGATCAAGGCGTCTGCTTCCTTCGTGTCCCGATCTCTTGGAGACGGAATGGGAGCTTTGCCCCTACCAGTACAACGGCCTGCGGGCAAACTATTGGCAGTGCTGTGCATTGCCGCCGCAGTGGTTGCGGTCGGCGCCGAAACCTGGCGCTGGTCGCGCGCCGCGCTGCACCATGAACGCCCCGCCACCATCGTCCACACCGGCGCGCCAGTCACCGGCGTGACCGAACTGTCGCACGCCATCATTCCCATGCCCGAGGGGGTCCCGTCCGCCCATGCCAGCTCGCTCACCAGCCTGCCCGGCGGCGGCCTGGTGGCGTTCTGGTGGGCCGGCAGCCGCGAAAGCGGTCCCGATGTCAAGGTCTATGCCTCGCGCTGGGCCAACGGCAAGTGGAGCAAGAACTGGGAAGTGGCCAGCCGCGAATCGCTGGGCCGCGCGCTGGGCTTCGGCGTGCGCCGCATCGGCAACCCGGTCGCCTGGACCGCCGCAGACGGCACCCTGCACCTGTACGTGGTGGCCACGGGCCTGGGCGGCTGGGCCGCCGCGCGCGTGGTGCAAATGACATCGCACGACCAGGGCGCCACCTTTGCGGTCAAGCGGGTGCTGCCAATGTCGCCACTGTTCAATACCAGCACGCTGGTGCGCGCGGCGCCGGTGGCGCTGGCCGACGGCAGCTGGTGGCTGCCCGCGTATTTCGAGATCGGCTACAAGTATCCGATGCTGCTGTCGTTTAACGCCGACGGCGAGCCGCAGCGGATGACTCGTATCGGCACCCGCACCCAGTCGCTGCAACCGAGCCTGGTGTCGATCTCGCCGACCGAAGTGCGGGCCTGGATGCGCGACGACGGCGTCTCGCGCCGGGTGCAGCAGGCGGTCAGCCGCGACGGCGGCCAGACCTGGAGCGACCTCGATGCGACCGCGCTGTTCAACGACAGCACCGCGCTGTCGGTGCTGCGCCTGCCCAATGGCAGCCTGCTCATGCTGCACAACCGCGAAGACATCGACGGCAGCGCACGCAGCGCGCTCACCATTTCGCTGTCCACCGACGCGCGCACCTGGCGCCCGCTCATCGATGTCGTCGATGGCGAGGCCGGCGACGAATTCTCGTATCCCGCCATGTCCCTGGTGGGCGACCAGCTGCACATCACCTACACGTACCAGCGACGCGCCATCGCCCACCACCAGTACCGGATCAATCTGCAAGAGGAACCGAAATGAATTTGCCCGATCTCGCGCTGCAGATCGTCTATGGACGCCTGGCCTGGGGCCTGGTGATTGCCGCGCTGCTGCTGGCGGTGCTGCCAGCCGCCCGGCCACGCACCAAGCTGCTGATCATGGGCGCCTGCGTGGCGCTGACGGCGCTGCCCGGTGCGGCCTCGCCGGCCTACTGGCTCGCGCTGGCGTTCCAGTACCCGAGTGGCTTGCTGACCGGTTTCTGCATCATGGCGCTGCGCGCGCGCTGGCAGGGGCGCCCCGCGCGCTTTGCCATGCGCCGCAGCCTGGCGCTGGGCGTGGCGGCGGTGGGCCTGGTGCTGTATCTCGACACCTTCGGCGTGCTGGCACTGGGACTGTATTATGGCGGCTTCAGCCCAGTGGCCGCACCGCTGCTGGCCTGCGCGGCTGCCATCGGCTTCGCCATCAACGTGTGGCGTGGCCATGCCAACGCCGCCTCGGCGGCGATGCTGATCGCGGTGCTGCTGTTTTCGCTGCTGCGCCTGCCAACCGGCAACCTGTGGGACGCGCTGCTCGATCCGCTGCTGTGGTCCTGGTCGCTCGGCTCGGTGCTGGTGGCCGCCATGCGCATGCTGGCCGCGCGCCGGCGCCAGGCGCAGGCTGCGCCCGAGCTGGCGCCGGCAGCAGTAGCAGCCGCCGCCACCGCCACCGCCGAATGATGATTACGCTATAAAAATCGATATAAACAGTATAAATAACCGAAGTTAGGAGCAGGTATGGTAAACAACAAGTGGTACGGTCACCCGGTCATCGTGGTGGGCATGCTGATCAACGTATTCGTGATGATCCTGGCGCTGGTGTGGGCCAATGATCCACCGGCGCTGTGGCGCCTAGTGGTGGAAGACGGCATCGTCGAATGGATGCAGTTCCTGTGCTTTGCCCTGCTGGCCGGCCTGCTGGGCTTCCTGGCGGTGGAACAGTGGCAGCGCACCCCGAAAGTGAACCTGCAACTGCTGGCCTTCGTCGGCCTGACGGCGCTGGTGGCGCTGGCCGCCCTGGAGGAAATCAGCTGGTTCCAGCGCATCCTCAATATCGCCTCGCCCGAGTTTTTCCTCGAAAATAACAAGCAGGCCGAAACCAACATCCACAACCTGGCCATGGGCAGTGGCAGCCTGCACAAGGTGCTGCTGCTGAAGATCATCGCCATCGTCGGCCTGACCCACAACATCATCCTGCCGATCGTGGCGCGCAAGCGTCCGGGCGTGCAGCGCTGGGTGGAGAGCATGGGCCTGTACCTGCCGCCGCTGTGGCCATCGGTCATCTATATCGTGCTGGTGGCCATTTCGCACCTGACCATCGACCACCCGCGCAAAGGTGAACTGGGCGAGATGTTCGGCGCCGTGCACTACCTGGTCACCGTGTTCGCCGCCTACTACCTGGGCGCCAACTATGGCCGCCCGGCCGTGTTCCAGGACCAGCCCGATGCGCGCCGCGTCTCCACCCTGTTCTGCATGCTGCTGGTGTTCCTGCTCATGACCGGCTGGATGCTGTCGGCCGGCGCCGGCGCCGGCGCCTACATCGCCACCCATCCAGGCTTCGGAGCCGAATGATGCAGCGGCGTGAAGACACTTTCCTCCAGCGCAGCGGCGCCCGGCTTGCCCGCGTGACCAGCTGGGCCGGCCCGTACGCGGTGCTGGTACAGTTGCTGCTGCTCGGCGCCGCGCTGCTCACGCTCTCGCGCATCGGCCTCATGGCCTGGCAGTGGGACCGCGTGGCCGCCACCGGCATCGTCGGGCGCATCCTGGTGCAAGGCGTGCGCGCCGACCTGATTTTGCTCGGTTATCTGATCGCGCTGCCGCTGATGCTGGCACCGCTGCTGGCCTATCAGAAAACGCTGCGCATCTGGAAAGCGGTGTCGGTCACCTGGGTGACCTTTGCCCTGATCTTCATCGTCTTCATGGAAGTGTCCACGCCGCAGTTCATCATGCAGTTCGACGTGCGTCCGAACCGGCTGTTCATCGAGTACCTGTCCTATCCGAGCGAAGTGATCGCCACGCTGTGGAACGGCTTCCGCATTGCGCTGGTGCTGGGCGTGCTGGCCACGATCGCTTTCACCATCGGTATCTACAAGCTGCTAAAGGCGGCATCGATCAACGTCACCACCTGGCGCGCCTGGAAGGTGCTGGCGGCGTGGCCGGTGCTGGTCGTGCTGGTGTTCGTGCAGATCCGCTCGACCACGGCCCACCGGCCCGCCAACCCGGCGCTGTTCGCGCTGTCCGGCGACTCGATGGTCAATTCCATCATCATCAATTCGCCGTGGTCGGTGCTCGACGCCATCTACTCGATGAGCAAGGAAGCCAATTCGTCGGAGATCTACGGCGAGTACCCGCGCGACAAAGTGTTCGCCACCGTAAAAAGCGCGCCGTGGCTGCGTGACCTGAAGTTCACCAATCCCGAGCTGCCCACGCTGCACCAGCAGACCGCGTTTGTGCAACGCGAGCGCCCGCTGAACCTGGTGATCGTGCTCGAGGAAAGCCTGGGCGCAACGTTCGTGCAATCGCTGGGCGGCCTGCCGGTCACGCCGGAGCTGGAAAAACTCAAGGGCGAAGGCTGGTGGTTCGATCAGCTGTACGCCACCGGTACCCGCTCGGTGCGCGGTATCGAGGCCGTGGTGGCAGGTTATGCGCCAACGCCGGCGCGCAGCGTGGTCAAGCTGTCGCTGGCCCAGCAAAACTTCTACACGCTGGCGCTGGGCCTGGGCCAGAAGGGTTACCACACCGAATTCGTGTACGGCGGCGAAGCGCACTTCGACAATATGCGCGGCTTCTTCACCGGTAACGGCTTCCAGAGCGTGGTCGATCGCAAGTCGATGAAGCCGGTGTTCGAAGGCAGCTGGGGCGCCTCGGACGAAGACCTGTTCGACAAGTCGCTCGAACGGCTGAAAATCCTGCATGCGGACGGCAAGCCGTTCTTCAGCCTGATCTTCACGTCGTCGAACCACGAGCCGTTCGAGTTCCCGGACGGCCGTATCAAGCTGCACGATCCGGAAAAACAGACGGTCAACAACGCCGTGCTCTACGCCGACTACGCGCTGGGCCGCTTCATCGCCCAAGCGAAAAAAGAGGCGTACTGGAAGGACACCGTGTTCCTGATCGTGGCCGACCACGACAATCGCGTGTACGGCGACAGCCTGGTGCCGATCAAGAAGTTCCACATCCCCGGCCTGATCCTGGGCGCCGATGTGCAGCCGAAGCGCATCAAGACCATTGCCAGCCAGGTCGACCTGGCGCCGACCTTGCTGTCCTTGATTGGCGTGTCGAGCGAGCACCCGATGATCGGCCGCGACCTGGCCCGCGACAGCGAGACCCCGGGCCGCGCCCTGATCCAGTTCGACAATTACTTTGCCTGGCTCGACGACAGCTCCGCCACCATCCTGCGCCCGGGCCAGGCGCCGCTACTGGGCGCCTACGACTTCGGCACCGGCGTGATGACACCGCAAACCACGGCGCCCGATCCGGCCAAGGTGGACCAGGCAATGTCGCACGTGATTTTGCCGTCGATTTTGTACCGGGAGCAGAAGTACAGGTTGGCGAAGTAACGCGCAGCCGCCACCACGCAAAAGCCCGCATCGCTGCGGGCTTTTTACGTTAATGCTCGAGGTGAGTCAGACAACGGCTGATTTGCGCGGCCGTCCGCCCTTGGCGCCATTGGCCCTGGACGACTCCGCCTTCTTGTTGCTGCGCACCGTGCCCAGGACCGCAGCGACTTTTCTTCGTGCGAGATCGGCAGGGAGCGCGGCAGCGACCACACTGGGCAAGGCGAACGACAAGCTGGCGCGATCGAACAGCAAGCCGTCGCCGCCGGGCGTCACATAGGGTTCGCAAAGATCGGCGTCGGCGTGACTGGCAAGAATGCTGTTTTGCCTCACGTCGAAGGTGATCGACAGGCCGTTCGTGTAGCCGATCGAGAGCATTTTATGCACGGCATCGAAGTGGGCATGCACGGCGCAGGGGATGGCCAAGGCTTCCTTGCCGCGAGCAAGGGCTGCCTGATACTCGGCTTCGGAAATCAGGTTATCGTTCGTCATGATTGAATCTCCTCAACGGTAAAACTTCCATCAGTCCAGCAAAGACGCGCTACGACCGCAGCATTCTCGTACCGCGCCACTCCGGCACAAATCATGCCGTGCGCCGCACCGGGTCAGGCACCCAGGTACACTTTTCCGTTTGGCGCCCGGAACACCATGTGATTATCGAGGCACACAGTCTGCTGGGTACGCCACCACTCGGCGCGACACACATCGAGTTGAGCATGTAATTGCGAAGCTAATTCATTGAGCAACTTGATACTCGGTGCTTGACTCAATGGCTTCACATCCCACAGCGCAACGGCTGGCATCACCATCGAAAAACGCATGCGCGCAGTCCAATGATCGGCTCGGCAAACGAATGTGACATGCGGTGGACGATGATCGTTGGGCCAGATCCTGGCGCCAATATTTTTATGACTCCAGAGCATATTAACCTATCTTGTTAGGTTTTTCAACTTCTTTTGACCGGGTTTTCTTGATATGCATCAACACAGCAACGCCAGGCGGGCAAATGCAGAGTTGAAGGCGCGGTTGCGAGGGTACAGGCGAATAACCGCGATGACCTTGATGCTCATCCAACCGATGAAAGTTGAAGGCGCTAACCGCCTGGCTGCGCCAACTTGGGAGCGTCGGCAGAACGCGGTAAAATGGCAAGTCGCACGCGACGGACATTTCCCCCTCGCAAAACCAGCACCTCCGCCCCACCGTACCACCGAAAACGAAACAATGACCACCGTTCCCGCCGAAATCAACGCAGCCGCCATCAAGAAAAGTCCGACCGAGAAGATCACGCCAATGATGGCCCAGTACCTGGGCATCAAGGAACAGCATCCGGACATGCTGGTGTTCTATCGCATGGGCGATTTCTACGAGCTGTTCCACGAGGATGCGGAAAAGGCGGCGCGCATGTTGGGCATTACGCTGACCGCGCGCGGGTCGTCGGGCGGGCAGCCGATCAAGATGTGCGGCGTGCCGTTCCACTCGCTCGAAGGCTACCTGGCCAAGCTGGTGAAAATTGGCGAGTCGTGCGCGATCTGCGAGCAGATCGGCGACCCGGCCACCAGCAAGGGACCGGTCGAGCGCAAGGTGATGCGCGTGGTCACGCCGGGCACCTTGACCGACGCCGACCTGCTGCCGGAAAAAGCCGAGCGGCCACTGCTGGCGATGTGCATCATCACCCAGCGCAAGGTGGCTACCGCCGGCCTGGCCTGGCTGTCGCTGGCCAGCGGCGCGCTGCGACTGATGGAGTTCTCGGGCGATGTCTCCACCGTCAACACGCGCATGCTGCAGGAGCTCGAGCGCATCGCCCCGGCCGAGGTGCTGCGCGGCGATAACGCCGACCTGTTCGAGGAAGCGCTCACGTGCCACGTCAACCGGGTGCCGGATTGGCATTTCGACGTGGTGAGCGGCCACAAGTCGCTGCTCGACCAGTTGTCGGTAGCAACCCTCACCGGCTTCGGCGCCGACAACCTGGGCGCCGCCTTTGGCGCGGCCGGCGCACTGCTGCGCTATGCGCAATCGACCCAGGGCCGTGGCCTGCAGCACGTGCGCACGCTCACCACCGAAACCGAGAATGAATTCATCGGCCTTGATGCCGCCACCCGCCGCAACCTCGAACTGACCGAGACCATCCGCGGCCAGGAATCGCCTACCCTGTTCTCGCTGCTCGATCACTGCCGCACGTCGATGGGTTCGCGCCTGCTGCGCCACTGGCTGCACCACGCGCGCCGCGACCAGGGCATCGCCCGTGCGCGCCACGCGGCCATTGCCGCGCTGGGCCAGGCCGATGTCACCGGCGCGCTGTCGCACACGCTGGCGCAGGTACCCGACATCGAACGCATCACCACGCGCATTGCGCTGTTGTCGGCGCGCCCGCGCGACCTGGCCAGCCTGCGCGACGGCTTGAAGCAGCTGCCGGCGCTGCGCCACGCGATGCAGCGCGCGCTCGCCGACGACGGCCTGCTGGCGGCAATCCACCTTGATACCGCCACGCCCGAGGCCTGCCTCGACCTGCTGCACCGCGCCGTGGCGCTGGAACCGGCAGCGATGGTGCGCGACGGCGGCGTGTTCGCCCGTGGTTTCGACGCCGAACTCGATGAACTGCGCGCACTGTCGGAAAATGCCGGCCAGTTCCTCGTCGACCTGGAAACGCGCGAGCGCGCCCGCACCGGCATCGCCAACCTGCGCGTGGAATACAACAAGGTCCACGGGTTCTATATCGAAGTGACCAACGGCCAGGCCACCAAGGTGCCGGACGACTACCGCCGCCGCCAGACCCTGAAAAACTGCGAACGCTACATCACGCCCGAACTCAAGGCGTTCGAGGACAAGGCCCTGTCCGCACAGGACCGCGCGCTGGCGCGCGAGAAGATGCTGTACGACGTGCTGCTGGGCGACCTGGCGCCGTACATTGGCGAGCTGCAAACCATCGCCCGGGCGCTGGCGCAGCTGGACGTACTGGTCTCGCTCACCGACCACGCATTGCGCAATAACTGGTGCGCGCCGCAGCTGGTCGACACCAGCTGCGTCAATATCGTCGAGGGCCGCCACCCGGTGGTGGAAAACCAGATCGAGCGCTTCATCGCCAACGACTGCCGCTTCGTTGACGAGCGCCGCCTGCTGCTGATCACCGGCCCCAACATGGGCGGTAAATCGACCTTCATGCGCCAGGTGGCGCTGATCGTGCTGCTGGCCTATGTGGGCAGCTATGTGCCGGCGGCCAGCGCGGCGATCGGCCCGATCGACCGCATCTTCACCCGCATCGGCGCGACCGACGACCTGGCCGGCGGCCGCTCCACCTTCATGGTCGAGATGACCGAAGCGGCGGCCATCCTCAACGGCGCCACCGCCAATTCGCTGGTGCTGATGGATGAAATCGGTCGGGGCACGTCCACCTTCGACGGCCTGGCGCTGGCGTGGGCCATCGCGCGCCACCTGATCGATACCAGCCGCAGCTTCACGCTGTTTGCCACCCATTATTTCGAACTGACGCAGCTGCCCGACAGCCACCCCACCGCCGCCAACGTCCACCTGTCGGCCGTGGAACACAAGGACAGCATCGTATTCCTGCACGCGGTGCAGGACGGCCCGGCCTCGCAAAGCTACGGCTTGCAGGTGGCGCAGCTGGCCGGCGTGCCGCAGCCGGTGATCAAGGCCGCGCGCAAGCACCTGGCGCGCCTCGAAGCGCAGGCGCTCGACGCCACGCCGCAACTGGACCTGTTTGCCATGCCTACCGCCGACGCCAACGACGACGCAGTGGCAGCGCCGGCAGCGGCGACCGTATCGCCCGCCATGCGCGAGCTGTTCGATGCGCTGGACGATCTCGATCCCGATGCATTGACCCCGCGCGAAGCGCTCGAGCAGCTGTACCAGCTCAAGCGCCTGACGGAGACGGCCCAGGCATGAAACACGCGGCGCGCGCAGCGGCAGGACATACAGCCCGGATCAGCCTTGCGCGGACCGTGCTGGCGCTGTCGCTCGCTGCCTGCGCCTTGTGGCTGTCACCTGTGCACGCCGAGAGCAAGCCGGGCTCGAAGTCCGAGGCCAGAGGCGAGGCCAAGGCGGGCAGCTTCCAGTTCGGCGTCGTCGGCCACTCGTTCAAAACCGGCGCCGACGAAACCGTGCTCAAGCGCGCCATTGCCGGCGCTACGCAGGGCAATCCCGCCTTCGTGGTGGCCACGGGCGTCAAAGCCGGCAGCGAGCCATGCAGCGACAAGCTGTACGCCAGCCGCTATGCCCTGCTCGATGCGTCGAGCGCACCGATGGTGGTGTCGCTGGCCGGCAGCGACTGGAGCGCCTGCCTCAATTCCGCTGGCCGCTCGAACGCCATCGACCGTCTGAACCGCCTGCGCGAACTGTTCTACCGCGACAGCGAAACGCTGGGCGCCAGGCGGCTGCCGGTCACCCGGCTGTCAAGCAGCGTCAAGTTCCGCAGCTATGCCGAGAACGCCCACTGGCAGGTGGGCAAGGTGCTGTTCGCCACCATCAACCTGCCGGCCAATAACAACCATTACCGCGCGGAAGCGGGCCGCAACAGCGAATACGAAGACCGCCTGGTGGCCAACCGCGCGTGGCTGCACCGGCTATTCAATCTGGCAGTGCGGCAGCAAATGGAAGGGCTGGTGCTGTTCTCCGATGGCGACGTGGGGCTGGAAGCGGAGCCGGGCTTTTCCCTGCTGGCGCGCTTCGAATCGAAACGCGACGGCTTTGCCGAACCGCGCAAGCAGATCAAGACGCTGGCGTCAAAATTCAAGGGGAAGGTGCTGCTGGTCGATACGCAGATCGTCGAGGCGGCTGCAAAAGAGCCGTCGATCCACTGGCAGAACAACGTGGGGCATCTGAACCTGGCCGCCGACTGGACCGAGGTACGCGTGGCGCCCGCAAGCGCCACGCTGTTCATGCTCAAGGGTGCCGACACGGCACCCTGATCCTACCGGCACTCGGAAAACCGTAGCGAGCGGCCCGATATCGTCTCGAGTAGCGCAAGCGTACCGAGGTACGCTGAGCAACGCAGAGGCGATAGCGGGACGCGCAGTAGGTTTAACGAGTGCCGGTTAATGGATAGGGTGAATGGCGACGTGATCGCCTTCTTCACCTTCATCATCGTCATGGCCGTGGTGGTGGCCATGTGCGCCGTGCACGTGGCCGTGGGCGATTTCTTCTTCGGTCGCTTCGCGCACTTCCGCCACTTCCAGCGAGAAACGCAGGGCCATGCCGGCCAGCGGGTGATTGCCGTCGAGAACAACCTTGTCGTCGGCGATGTCGGTGACGGTGAAGATCAGGGCTTCTTCGTCGCTGTCGCTATCGGGCGTGCCTTCGAATTGCATGCCGACTTCGAGCGGCTCCGGCAGGCGATTGCGTGGCTCGACCTTGACCAGGGCGGCGTCGTACTCGCCGAAAGCGTCTTCCGGTTCGATCTGGATGATGGAGGAGTAGCCGACTTCCTTGCCGTCGAGTTCTTCTTCGATTTTAGGCAGCGTGTTCTCGTAACCGCCGTGCAGGTAAACCATCGGCTGGCGGCCGTCTTCGATCAGATTGTCCTGGGCATCGGACAGTTTGTAATTCACAGTCACGACCGTGTTCTTGGCAATCTTCATTTTGCATTCCTTTCAGTTATTTACCCCTAAATTATACCTTGTCTCGCCAGCCGCCCACGCTGCGCCATTGGGAGGCGACATGACAATAAGCGCATCACATCACCACGCATCACATAACCATATAACGAATCATTCCAAGGCCGGCGCGCCCCACGTCCTACAATGACGGGCATGACACCCGCCTGCTCCGACAAACTCGCCCAGTGGCTCTTGAACAGCATCGAGCTCGACGCCGCCGCCCTGCACGTGGGACGGTATTGCGGCCCGTGGCGCGCCTCCACTGCCGGCAAGGCGCTGGCCAGCTTCCACCTGGTACTGGCAGGCGACTGCTACCTGCACATCGCCGGTGAGCCGCCCGTGCGTTTGCGCGCGCGCGACGGCGTATTCCTTACGCGCGATGTCGCCCACTTCCTCAGTCCCTCGCCCGATCCGGCGGCACTGACCGAACGCCAGACCATGCATACGCTGTCGGTACCCGCCGCGCCGCAGGACACGGGCAGCGCCGGCCTGGCCTGCGGCCTGCTCCGCTTCAGCGGCGCGCTCGGGCCACTGGTAATCGGCTCTTTCCCCGACGTGCTGGTGTGCCGCAGCGACGAGCCGTCGCTGGCCCATACCGCCGCGCTGTTCGACCTGATCCTGGCGGAAGCGGGCGACCCGGAACGGCCTTCCCCCCTGATCGCGCGCCTGGTCGAGCTGCTGTTCTTTTACCTGATTCGCCATGCGGCGCGCCAGGAGACGCTGGGCGCCGGCATGCTGGCGCTGGCCCAGCGCAGCGAGTTTACGATCCTGCTCGACCGCATGCTGGCCAATCCCGGCGCCGACTGGAGCATCGCGCGCATGGCGCAGGCCGCACACATGTCGCGCGCAGCTTTTTGCAAGCACTTCACCGAGGCCGGCGGCATTCCGCCCGCGCAGTTCCTGCTGCGCCTGCGCATGCGCCTGGCCACCCAGCGCCTGGGCGCTGGCGATTCGGTCGAGCAGGCGGCCGGCCACGTGGGCTACCAGTCGTACGCCGCCTTCACTCGCGCCTTCAAGCGTGTGGTGGGCGAGCAGCCTGGGGCCTACCGCAAGCACGGTCGAGACGTTCGAGCATAAAAGCCAGCCATTTGGATATGGTGCGCGCGCGCGTGACGGCTGATAATATGGCTTCATCCTCACGGAAAGGTCATCATGTCCCGTCTTACACTGCACACACTCGACAGCGCACCGGCCGACAGCCGCCCCTTTGTCGAAAAAGCGATTGCCAACAACGGCTACCTGCCCAACCTGATCGGCGTGCTGGCCAATGCGCCGCAGGCGCTGGAAACCTACCTGACCGTCTCGGGCATCAACGCTCGCACCAGCCTCACGCTCGACGAGCGCGAAGTGGTGCAACTGACGGCCGCCAACATCCACGGCTGCGACTTCTGCACCGCCGGCCACTCCGCCATCGCCCTCAAGAAAGCCAACCTGGCGCCGGAGGTAGTGCGCGCGCTGCAAACCAACGTCCCCACCGGCGTGGCCAGGCTGGACGCCGTGCAGCGCTTCGCCACCGCCGTCATCGCCCGCCGTGGCGCCGTGGACGACGCCGAGCTGCAAGCCTTTATCGACGCCGGCTACAACCAGCAGCAGGCGCTGGAAGTGGTGCTGGGCGTGAGCCTGGCCACGCTGTGCAATTTCGCCAACAGCCTGGCCGGCACCCCGGTCAATCCGCAGCTGCAACCCTATTTGCCCGGCGCGGTCTAAGCATGGCGGCGGTCCACGACTGGCTGGCCCGCCATGCGGACACACTCGACCAAGCCGAAGCGCTGGCCGATGAAGTGATGCCGGCGCTGGCCGCGCACGGCTGCTTCCGCGCCGGCGTGCCCGAGGCCATGGGCGGCTCTGGTGGAGATGTGCGCGACGCCATCCTCGGCATCGCCGACATCGCCCGCCATTCGCTGACGGCCGCTTTCGTGTACTGGGGCCAGCGCAGCTTCATCGAATACCTGCTGCAAAGCCCGAACGCGGCGTTGCGCGAAAAGCTGCTGCCAGCCCTGCTCGATGGCGCCCTGGCCGGCGCCACCGGCCTGTCGAACGCGATGAAGTTCCTGTCGGGGATGGAGCCGCTGCAAATCAGCGCCGTGCCCGACCACGATGGCTGGACCCTCGATGGCAAGCTGGCCTGGATCACCAACCTGCGGCCGCAGCGCTTCGTGGCGGCGGCCGCTGTCGCTCCCGTCAACGATGCGCCGCCGGCGATCGTCATGTTCGACAGCAGCGCGGCAGGCGTGCACCGCAGCGACAACCTGCAGCTGATCGCCCTGCGCGGCAGCCATACCGCCGCCGTGCGGCTCGAACAAGTCGCGGTGCCGGCCTCGAACATCATCAGCGCCGACGCGCCGAACTGGCTGCCGCGCGTGCGCCCGGCCTTCCTGGGCATGCAATGCGGCATGTCGATCGGCCTGGCGCAAGCGAGCCTGGAAGCGGCAGCCAGGGCGGCAGGCGCCGCCACCGGGCGCGGCCAGCTGGCCGACGATATCGCCACCGCACAGGAAGCGCTGGCGCAGCACACCGCGCAATTGCTGGACGGCGTGGCCAGCGGCCGTTTTGTGGCCGAAGCTCCGGCCATGTTCAGGCTGCGCATCGGCCTGGCCGGCATCGTGCGCGACGCCGTCACACTGGAACTGCACGCCAAGGGCGGCCACGCCTACCTCGAAGCGCAGCAGGACGGCTTTGCGCGCCGCCTGCGCGAGTCGGCCTTCATTCCCGTGATCACGCCGAGCATCACGCAGTTGCAGGCGGCGCTGGCCAAGCACGCGGGCGGCAGCCGATGAGCATTCTGCACGCAAAGGGCGATATTGGCGGCTGGGCCCTGCAAGGGCAAGTTTTGGGCTTTGCTTATCCGGGCGCCGCGCCCACGTTCGAGCACATCGACATCGGCGTGCGTCCGCGCGAGATCGTCGCCCTGCTGGGCGGCAGTGGCTGCGGCAAATCGACGCTGCTGCGGGTACTGGCCGGCCTGCAGGCGCCGTCCAGCGGCACGCTGACCTTCCTCGATGCGCCGCTCACGGCGCCGAGCCCGCACAGCGCGCTGGTGTTCCAGCAGGCCAGCCTGCTGCCCTGGCTGAACGTGACCGCCAACGTGGGCTTCGGCCTCGATTTCTCGCGCCAGCCCAAGATTGCGCGTATCGCGCATGACCAGCGCGTGCAGGCTGCCATCGAGGCCGTGGGCCTGGCCGGCAGCGAACACCGGTATCCTGCTGCGCTGTCGGGCGGCATGGCGCAGCGCGTGGCGCTGGCCCGCGCCCTGGCCCGCCAGCCGGCGCTGCTGTTTGCCGATGAACCGTTTTCCGCGCTCGACGCGATCACCCGCGCCGACATGCAAACCCTGCTGGTGGATGTGGTGCACCGCTGGCACAGCGCCGTGCTGCTGGTCACGCACGACATCGACGAAGCGATCCTGGTGGCCGACCGCATTGTCCTCATGGGCGGCCAGCCAGGGCGCATCATGCACGAGTGGCAGGTCGAGCTGCCGCGCCCACGGCTGGCCGAGGCGCAGGCGATCGGCGCGCTGCGGCTCGAGATCCTGGCGGCGCTGCACGGCGTGCGCGCCGCCGCATAATAAAATCAAAATTCTTTTCGAAAGTCTTCCATGACCGATACCAGCAAATCCATCCACCTGTGCGCTTCCTCCGACTGCGATTGCGGCATGACCCGCCGCGATTTCCTGCGCATGTCAGCGCTCGGCACCGCCGCCGGCGCGGCGCCGCTGCTGTTTGCCGGCGACGCCCTGGCGCGGCAGGCGCCCAAGGGCGACGACCAGCCGGTCAAGATCGGCTACCTGCCGATCACCGACGCCACGCCGCTGCTGGTGGCGCACGGGCGCAAGCTGTTCGAAGCCGAAGGCTTGCAGGCCGAGACGCCGCGGCTGTTCCGCAGTTGGGCGCAGATCGTCGAAGCGTTCGTCTCGGGCCAGGTCAACGTGATCCATTTGCTGTCGCCGGCCACCATGTCGGTACGCTATGGCGCCAAGTTCCCGGCCAAGGTGGTGGCGTGGAACCACGTCAACGGCTCGGCGCTGACGGTGGCCAAGGAGATCAACCAGGTCACCGACCTCGGTGGCAATACGGTGGCGATTCCGTTCTGGTACTCGATCCACAACATCCTGCTGCAGCAAATCCTCAGCAGCGCCGGGCTGTCGGTGGTCAGCAAGGGCCGCGAAGGCGGCATCGGCCCGAAGGAAGTCAACCTGGTCGTGCTGCCGCCAGCCGAGATGGTCTCCGCCCTGGCCAGCAAATCGATTGCCGGCTTCATCGTGGCCGAGCCGTTCAACGCGCTGGCCGAAACCAATGGCGTGGGCAAGATCTTGCGCTTCTCGGGCGACGTCTGGAAAAACCATGCGTGCTGCGTGACGTTCCTGTCCGAGCGCGACATCAACACCCGCCCTGAATGGGCGCAGCGCGTGACCAATGCCATCGTCAAGGCCCAGCTGTGGACCCGCACCAACCAGCTCGACACCGCGCGCCTGCTGTCGAATACCGACTCGCACCGCTACACGCCGCACGCGCTGCAGGTGCTGTCGAAGGTGCTCACCGTGACCGACTATGCCGACTACGAGAAGCGCGGCATCATCGTCCACAAGAACTGGAACCAGCGCCGCATCGACTTCCAGCCGTACCCGTTCGCGTCGTACACCGAGCAGATGGTCCGCGCGCTCAAGACCACGCGCCTGGAAGGCGACACCGGCTTCCTCGCCAAGCTCGATCCGGCCTTTGTCGCGCGCGACCTGGTGGACGACCGCTTCGTGCGCAAGGCGATCACCGCCGTCGGCGGCCCGGGCGCATTCGGCCTGCCGGCCAACCTGCTGCGCACCGAAACGCTGGCGGTCTAAGGGATGGCGACAGGCATGGCAAAACCGTTGAACCGTCCCGCGCGCGCGGCCTTGGCGCTGGCCGGCTTCGGCGTGGCGCTGGCGCTGTGGCAGCTGGGCGTGACGGCGCTGGAAAAGGAGACGCCGATTGCGGCCTCGTTTGCGCCGCTGGAAGCATTGCGTGCGCTGGTCCAGCTACTTGCTGGCGCCTACATCTGGCAGGACATTGGCCTCAGTTTGCTGCGGGTGGCATACGGGCTGGCGGCGGCGGTGGCCATCGGCGTGCCGCTGGGCGTGCTGGTGGGCAGTTCGCGCCGGGTGGCGGCCGCCTTGATGCCGCTGTTCCAGCTGCTGCGCATGGTCTCGCCGCTGTCGTGGATGCCGCTGGCGGTGATGACGCTCGGCGTGGGCGACGCGCCCGTGTACTTCCTGCTGGCGTTTGCGGCCGTGTGGCCGATCCTGCTCAATACCGCCACCGGCGTGGCGCGGCTCGATCCCAACTGGCTGCTGCTGGCGCGCAGCCTGTCGGCCACGCCGACGGAAACCGTGCTGCGCGTGGTCCTGCCAGGCATTACCGCCGACATCCTGACCGGCGTGCGGCTGGCGATCGGCATCATCTGGATCGTGCTGGTGCCGGCCGAGATGCTGGGGGTGTCGGCGGGCCTCGGTTACTTCATCCTCGATGCGCGCGACCGACTGGCGTACAACGAGCTGATGGCGGCGATCGTGCTGATCGGCCTGTTGGGCTTTGCGCTCGACTGGCTGGCGCGGTGGGCGCACGCGCGCTGGCTGCACACCAGATAGGCCGTTGACCGGGCCCGGGGTGAAGTTCAAGCCCTGGGCTGGTTATAATGGCGTATGCAAAAACTACCTCTCCTCGGCAATATCACGCCGGCGCAGTTCCTGCGCGACTACTGGCACAAAAAGCCCCTGCTGATCCGTAACGCCATCCCCGGCTTCAAGCCGCTGCTGACGCTCGACGCACTGGCCAAGCTGGCCTCCACCAACCATGCCGAATCGCGCCTGATCACGGCCGTCGACGGCCAGTGGGACATGCAGCACGGCCCGCTGGAAACCCTGCCGGCCCGCACCGAGCGCGAATGGACCATGCTGGTCCAGGGCGTGAACCTGTTCGACGCAAAGGCCGACGCCCTGCTGCGCCAGTTCCGTTTCCTGCCCGATGCGCGCCTCGACGACCTGATGGTCAGCTTCGCTACCGATGGCGGCGGCGTCGGTCCCCACTTCGATTCGTACGACGTGTTCCTGTTGCAGGCGCAAGGCCAGCGCCGCTGGCGCATCGGCCCGCAAAAAGACCTGACCCTGATCGAAGGCCTGCCGCTGAAAATCCTCGCCAACTTCACGCCCGACGAAGAATTCGTGCTCGAACCGGGCGACATGTTGTACCTGCCACCCCACTACGCCCACGACGGTGTGGCCATTGGCGACTGCCAGACCTATTCGATCGGCTTCCGCGCGCCGTCGTACCAGGAACTGGGCGAAGGCTTCCTGCAATTCATGGCCGACTCGATCGACCTGCCGGGCCGCTACGCCGATCCGGAACTGGAACCGACCAGCAAGCCGGCCGAGATTCCGCGCGATATGTTAGAGACCATCATCGAAGAGATGAACAAGGTGCGCTTCACCGAAGACGACATCACCATCTTCCTGGGCGAGTACATGTCGGAGCCCAAGCACAATGTGTTCTTCACCGGCCCGGCCAAGCCGCTCACGTTCGGCAAGTTCGGCGATGCGGTGGCCAAGAAGGGCCTGGTCCTGTCGCGCAAGACCCAGATGCTCTATCGCGGCAAGAACGTGTTCATCAACGGCGAATCGTTCGGCGTGGGCCGGGCCGACAAGCTTACCCTCGAACTGCTGGCCAACGAACGCGCCTTGACCGGCGAACAGTTCGCCAAGGCGTCCGATGACGTGCTCGAAGCGCTGTACACCTGGTACCAGGACGGCTGGGTGGAGCTGGGCTGATGTCGGCCCCGCCCAACTTCCCGGCCCAGTGGCAACCGCTGGTGGACCAGGCGGCGGCCGCCTTGCGGGCGCTGGCCCTCGACGAGCAGGCCAAGGATAAATTCTGCAACGACCCGCTGCTGCAACCGCTGATGCACAAGGTGTCGCAGCGCTACGTGGCCGGCCAGACCGTGGCGCAGGCGCTGGCGCGGGTGGAGTCCATCATCGCCCGCGGCCATGCGGCGTCGGCCGACTACATGGGCGAGAGCGTACGCGATGAAGCGCTGGCCATGGCCGAGACCGGGGTCTTCATGGACCTGGTGGCCGGCATCGGCCAGCGCAACCTCAATTGTTCGATCTCGCTCGACCTCTCGCACGTGGGTTCGCTGGTGGACGTGGAGCTCGGCTACCGCAACTTGCGCCGCATTGCGCTCGCTGCTGCCGCCATCAACCGCGAGGTAATGATCTCGATGGAAGGCGTGGACCGCGCCGACGACATCTACGCGGTCTACACGCGCCTGCACCAGCAGGACGGCTTGCACAACGTGGGCATCACGGTGCCGGCGCGGCGCCATCGCACCGCTACCGACCTTGTGGCGATGCTGAAGCTGCCGGGCCGCATCCGGCTGGTCAAGGGCGCCTACCTCGACCCCGACGAGCAGTCATGGCAGCGCAACAGCGACGAGCTGGCAGCCGCCTACCGGGCCTTTGCGCGCACCTTGCTGGAAAGCGGCCACAAGTGCTCGATTGCCACCCACGACCGCGCCATCCAGGCCGAACTGGTGACCCTGATCCAGCAGGAACGGATCGACCCACGCTGGTACGAATTCGAATCGCTGATCGGCCTGGGTACCGGACAAATCGATGATCTGAGCGCGCGCGGCTACCCTACCCGCGAATACGCGGTGTTCGGCGCCGAGCACTTTTTATATGTGCTCAACCGCATCGCCGAAGAGCCGATCCGGGTGTACCAGGCCGTCATCGACGTCATGCAAACCGGGGAATAAGACGTGGCTATGTGCGTTGGCTACGAATTATTACAATTTGTCCTGCATTAAGTGCGTAATTGCTAACGAACTGGGCTGGACTATGGCCCGGTTCCGGGTAAAATGCGCATGTTCGGGCGAAAGCTGGTAACGTCACGATCCAGGCGTTTTGCGGATCTAAAACGAAATGTTGCGATATCGCAAAATTGTTCTGCGAACAGGATGTTGTCCTATTGCGACGCACTAAAAATCGCTATAATATTCGGTTAGGAAGTTTCCGTTGTCTGGCAGGCACCATTTCAGGTACGAAAAGCCTTCGAAGACGACCTAATGAGCGATAATTACCGGTAATTATTCATCGCAACACTGTGTTTAAATTTGAATTAACTAAGGAAAACAAATGAAAAAATCCCTGCTGATCGCTTCCCTGCTGGCCGTAGCTGCTCTGACCGCTTGCTCGAAAAAAGAAGAAGCTCCTGTTGCTCCAGCTCCAGTAGCTGCTCCAGAAGCCGCTCCAGTTGTGACCCCAGCTCCAGCTGACGCTGCTGCTCCAGCTGCTGCTGACGCTGCTGCTGCCGCTTCGCAAGCTGCTTCGGCCGCTGCTGACGCAGCTGCTGCTGCTTCGACCGCCGCTTCGGCTGCTGCTTCGAAGTAATTCGACAGCATTCTAAAAACCGGCCTGCGGGCCGGTTTTTTTTCGCCCGCGTTTTAATACCTGCGAACTTGACGATGATCCGAGACGTAAAAAAACCGGCGCGAGGCCGGTTTTTTTGCACTGCACCAGGATTACTTGAGCTGGTCGTATAGCACGCTCATGATCTTGTCGCCGACCTGGGTGGCTTCCGGTGCGCCGGCATTGGTGAGCACGGTGACCGCGCTGGTATTGCCGTCGGCAGCCTTGACCTGGATGCGGTAGCGCTGGGCTTCCTTGTCGGCTTCGGAGGACGAGCCCCAGCTGAACAACTTGCCGAAGAAGCCCTTGCTCTCGACCGTATCGTCGATGTAGCGCACAAAATAGGTGCCGGTGGTGCGGTCGCGGTCTTCCACAGTGAAGCCGGCGCGGTCCAGCGCCAGGCCCACGCGGCGCCAGGCGCGGTCGAAACCTTCATCGACCTGCACGTAGCGGGCGGCGCCGGTGCCGACCAGGGATGCGTGCTGAGGTTGCACCACGGCCGAATCGACGGCAGTCTTGACGCTCGGCGCATCTTTCTTGTCGTCGCCGTTGCCCAGGCGGGTCATCAGCTTGGCCAGGAATTCCGCCTCGAGGCCCGGATCGTTCGGACGCGAGGTCCAGATCGCGGTGTCCTTTTGCGCGCCTTGCAGCACTTCCTGCACGCCGCGGTGGCTGATGTAGATCTCGCTCGAGCCATCGGCGCGGCGTTCGATGCGGGTGCGGAACTTGTCGCGCTCACCGGTCGAATAGGCCGAATCGAATACTTTGCCGATGGTGTTACGGATGAAGTCCTGCGGAATCTTGGCGCGGTTTTCGGTCCAGTCGGTTTCCATGATGCCTGCCGCCGGCACTTCCTGCGACAGCTTGAAGCCCGCATCTTCCCAGAACTGGGTCAGTTGCGGCCACAGCTGCTCCGGAGTCTGCTTGATTACCAGCCAGCGCTGGTTGCCATCGCGTTCCACCTTGATGTCGTTGATCGAGGTGGGCACCACGGTGCCCACGGCCGGCTGGCCAGGCACCACGGCCGGGCCACCGGCCGCGGCAGCAGCCGAACGCGCGGCGTTGTAGCCCGAAGCGGTAGCCACGCCGTTGGTCGAATCGGGCTGGGCGTAACGGCTGTCTTTTTGCAGTTGCGTCAGATCGGGCGGTACGTCGAGCGGCACGGCCTTCTTGGCGCCCTTGTAATCGACCTTGTCGTTGCCGATGACCGAGTTGATCATGCCGCAACCGGTCAGGCTGGCCACCAAGGCACCCGTTACCAGGGCGCGCTGCGAAGTAATAAAAGCTGTCTTGCGAATAGTCATGTATTTATATGCAGCAAAAGTTAATCCCAGCGATTCGGGACGGGATGCTTTTTTTGAACCAGGGTAATTACAGGACGCCGGCTTCGTGCAGGGCCGCGCGGACGGCTTCGTGGCAATCGTCGGCCAGCGGCACCAGCGGCAGGCGGATGCCGGCAGGCATTTTGCCCATCTCGGCAAGCGCCCACTTGACCGGCACCGGATTCGGTTCGATGAACAGCTTCTGGTGCAGCGGGAACATCAGGTTATTCAGTGGGACGGCCTTGGCGACATCGCCGGCGATGGCGGCAGCACACATCTGCGCCATGGCTTTGGGCATGACGTTGGCGGTGACCGAGATGTTGCCGGCGCCACCAGCGAGCATCAGTGCCATGGCGGTGGGGTCGTCGCCCGAGTACACGGCAAAGTCGGCCGGGGCCAGGCGCAGCAGGTCGAAACCGCGCGCGATATTGCCGGTGGCGTCTTTCACGCCGACGATGTTCGAGATTTTTGCCAAGCGCAGGATAGTGTCGTTGCTCATGTCGGCCACAGTACGGCCCGGCACGTTGTACAGGATCACCGGCAGGTCCACCGCTTCGGCAATCGCCTTGAAGTGCTGGTACATGCCCTCTTGCGTAGGACGGTTGTAGTAAGGCACCACTTGCAGGGTGGCATCGGCGCCGGCTTCCTTGGCAAAGCGGGACAGCTTGATCGCTTCGGCGGTGGAGTTGCCACCGGCGCCGGCGATGATCGGGATGCGGCCCCTGGCATGGGCAACCGTCGCCTTGATCAGCGCGCAGTGCTCTTCCACGCTGACGGTGGCCGATTCGCCGGTGGTGCCGGCGATGACGATGCTGTTCGTGCCTTCGGCAATGTGCCAGTCGATCAGCTTGTTCAAACCCTCGAAGTCCAGACTGCCGTCCGCGTGCATCGGGGTGACGATTGCTACTATGCTGCCCTTGATCATAGGAATAACTGCATAAAGTATTAAAACAACGATTGTAGACGATGACTCGGATGTATGGTGCTTTTCACGGCGATTACAAACATAAATTCGAGTGAACGCCCAGGTCTCAGAATGGCGGCAACAGCGCCGCAGACCGCGGAAACTCGGGCTTGACGGCGCAGATGCGCTGCACCATGGCCTGCTTGGGCTGCTGGGTGACGCCGTCTTCGAAAGCGACCACGCGCAGGCCGTTTTCAAGCGCCAGCGCCAGCAATTCGCCCGGTTGCAGCAGGAAATCGGGGTTCGACGGCTTGCCGAACTGGGCATTGCCGTCGGCAAAGGTTTCGTAGATCAGCACGCCGTTCGGCGCCAGGCTGCCCAGCATGTCCGCCAGCAGCGGACGGTGCAGGTAGTTGGTCACCACGATGCCGGCAAAGCGCTCGGGACCGAATGGCCAGACCGCGCCCGCCTCTTCCAGGTCGATCGGCGTGGTGGTGATGCCGGGACCGGCGGCCTCGAGCAGCGCCTCGGGATTGCCGTCGAGCGCCAGCACCGCGTGGCCAAGCGTGACCATGTGGCGCGAATGGCGGCCCTTGCCGCACGCGAGGTCCAGCACTTCGCCGCCGGGCACCAGTGGGGCGTAGCGTTGTACCCAGGGAGAGATGTTTTCGCTCATGATGTCTTTACAGGGTGGGACTTCAAATCAGGTTCAACGCAGGATGGCGACCAGGGGCATCACCATGACCTTGAACATTTGCTGTATAAAAAGAATGCCTTCCATCAGCACACCGGTTAGCAGGCCGAACTGCAGCATGACGATCAGCGCGATAAACACCACCACGCCATACCGCTCGATCTTGGCGTAATGATACGCATACGGCATGGGCAGGATGCCGGTGACAATGCGGCCGCCGTCCAGCGGTGGTAATGGAATCAGGTTGAACACGCACATGGCGGCATTGACCAGCACACCCGCCTCGGCCATCTTGACAAAGAAATCTTCCCGGCCCTGGCCAAACCCAAGCATCAGCACCACCCACAGCACGGTCCAGCCGAACCCCATGACAAAATTGGCGCCCGGTCCGGCGGCGGCCACGAAGGCCATTTGCTTCTTGGGATTGCGCAGTCGCTCGTAATCGACCGGTACCGGCCTGGCGTAGCCCAGCGGTGGAAGTCCGAGAAAAGCCAGTACCAGCGGCAACAAAATCGTGCCAAATGGGTGGATGTGGCGCGCGGGATTCAAGCTCAGGCGCCCCATGTCGGCTGCCGTGGAGTCGCCGAAGTAACGGGCCACGTAGCCGTGGGCCGCTTCGTGCAGGGAGATCGCAAAGAGGACCGGAATGGCGTAGACCGTGGCGGTCTGGATGATGCTGTCAATGTCCATGGGGCATGATTCTACCAGAGGCGGCGTGAAGGATCGGTACGCCGGCCGGGGCCGGCGCGCGGTGAACAGTACAGCCCGGGGCAGCGGCGATCAGATCCCGAACACGGAAGCATCGCCCCGGCCCTGGCGCACCAGTTCGGGCTCAGCGCCGGTCAGGTCGATCACGGTGGTCGGTTCCATGCTGCAGGCGCCGCCGTCGATCACCAGTTCCAGCTGCTTGCCGAGGCGCTCGCAAATGGTGTCGGCGTCGTTGAGCGCCTCGGTCTCGCCCGGCATGATCAGGGTGGTGCCCAGCAGCGGCTGGCCCAGCTCGGCCAGCAAGGCGTTGATGATGGCGTCTTCCGGCACGCGCAAGCCGATGGTCTTGCGCGACGGATGGCTCAAGCGGCGCGGCACCACCTTGGTGGCTTCGAGAATGAAGGTAAACGGGCCGGGCGTGGCGGCTTTCAGCAGGCGGAACTGGCGGTTATCGACGCGCGCATACACGCCCAGCTCGCTCAAATCGCGGCACAGCAAAGTGAGATGGTGTTTCTCGTCGATGCCGCGCAGGCGGCGCAACCGTTCGACCGCGCCCTTGTCGTCCAGGTGGCATACCAGCGCATAGCAGGAATCGGTCGGCACCGCGACGATGCCGCCGCCGTGGATGATTTGCGCCGCCTGCTTGATCAGGCGGACCTGCGGGTTGTCGGGATGGATCTGGAAAAATTGGCTCATAAGTGATCAGCAGTTCAGGCGCGCAGATTTTGCAGCGCGGCAATACGTTGTTCGAAGGGCGGGTGGGTGGAGAACAGCGCGCTCCAGCCACGGCCACTGGTAATGCCGGCCGCCGCGATCGATTGCGGCAAGGCGCCGGGCGGCACGCCGTTCAGCCGGGCCAGCGCGTGCTGCATCGGCATGGTGCTGCCCAGCAGCTTGGCCGAGCCGGCATCGGCGCGGAATTCGCGCTGGCGCGAGAACCAGGCCACGATCAGCGAAGCGGCCAGGCCGAAAATCAGCTCGCACACGAACACGGTGGCCATGTAGCCGATGCCCACGCCCTGGCGCTCGGTGTTTTTCAGCAGCACCTTGTCGACAAAGAAGCCGACGATGCGCGCCAGGAACACCACGAAGGTGTTGACCACGCCCTGGATCAGCGTCATGGTCACCATGTCGCCGTTGGCGATGTGGGCCACCTCGTGGCCCAGCACGGCCTCCACTTCCTGCTGGTTCATGTTTTCGAGCAGGCCTGTGGAAACGGCCACCAGCGCCGAGTTTTTAAAGGCGCCGGTCGCGAACGCGTTCGGCTCGCCCGGATAGACGGCTACTTGCGGCATGCCGATACCGGCGCGCTCGGACAATTGGCGCACGGTATTGACCAGCCATGCCTCGGTGGCGTTAGCCGGCTGGTCGATCACGCGCGCGCCGGTGGACCACTTGGCCATCGGTTTGCTGATCAACAGCGAAAAGATCGCGCCGGTAAAGCCCACCACCAGCGAAAACGCCAGCAGGCTGCCCAGTTCCAGCGTGTTGCCCGCGCCGGGACGGCCGATGCCCAGCAACGACAGGACAATGGACAGCACCAGCAGCACAGCGAGGTTGGTGGCGATAAACAGGACGATGCGTTTCATGGGATAGTTCTCCGTGCGGACAAGATTGCCCAGATCATAATGTATGACCGGAGTATCGCAAATTCAAGAGGCTGAAGCTTAAAGCTGTCAGAACCAGTCATGCCAGACCGGTGTGACATTGGCCGGCAACGGCGGCAATGCCGCGAAATCCACGCGCGACTCGCCCGGCGCATGGAAATCGGACCCGCGCGAGGCCAGGAAGCCATAATAATTGGCCAGTTGCGCGTACTCGGGATACTGGTCCGGCGTGTGGCTGCCGGTGACCACTTCGATGGCGACGCCACCGAGCTGCTTGAATTCGTCAAACAACTGGCCCTGGGCCAGCTGGCTGAACTTGTAGCGGCCCGGGTGGGCGATCACGGCCACGCCGCCAGCCGCGCGGATCCAGCCCACGCTTTCGGCCAAGGTGCCCCACGAATGCGGCACATAGCCGGGCCGGCCTTCCGATAAATACTTGCGGAACACTTCCGGGATATTCGCGCAGGCGCCGGTCTCGACCAGGTAACGGGCAAAATGGGTGCGCGACATCAGGTCCGGGTTGCCAACGAATTTCAACGCGCCCTCGTAAGCGCCGTCGATGCCGGCCAACGCCAGCTGGCGCGAAATTTCGCGGGCGCGGTTGTCGCGCCCGGAACGGGTGCGGGCCAGGCCGGCGGTGAGCTCGGGATGGTGCTCGTCGATATTGAGGCCGACGATGTGCACGGTTTCCTTGGCCCAGGTGATCGAGATTTCCACGCCGGTGATAAAGCGCATGCCCTGCTCTTCTGCCGCCACGCGCGCGGCGGCAATGCCGCCCACTTCGTCGTGGTCGGTCAGCGCCCACACGTCCACGCCGGCCTGGCGCGCGTACGCAGCCACGGCCTCGGGCGTCATGACGCCGTCGGAAACGTTGGAATGGCAGTGCAGGTCAACTTTGAGCATGATATTTTCGGGGTCGATTAAGCCTCCATTGTACGCTGCCTGCGATTTAATCTTGGAGGAAATCCTCGATCAGGCGCGCCAGCGCCACCGGCTGGTCATGGTGCAACATGTGGCCGGCGCCGACGATGGTCTCGCGGCGCAGATTGCGCAAGTGGCCCAGGCGGCGGTCGAGCTCCACCCGCCCCTTCGGCTGCGCGCCCAGCCAGTCCCACATATTGGTCTGGTCGGCCTCCACCCACAGCACCGGCGCGGTGATCGCGTCCCAGCACGCCAGGATATCTTCCACGTGGTACGGCAAGGGACCGGCCTGCTTGTGAACGGGGTCGCCAAGAATTTCCCACTGGCCCACGTCGTTTTGCGCCGACCAGTGCTGCGCCAGGAAGGCGGCGCGCTCGTCCGAGAGGCGCGGGTTGGTCTTTTGCAAGCGTGCTGCCACGGCTGACTGGGTAGCATAGCTGCGCAACTCCGGTTTTTCCAGCAGGCCGTCGAGCCACTGGGCGTAGCGGCCCGGGGTTTGCTCCGGGCGCGGCGCGCGCAGGCCCGCGCCCTCGAGGTTGATCAGCTTGCGGATGCGCTCGGGCCGCGCACCGGCGTACAGGCCGACGACATTGCCGCCCATGCTGTGGCCCAGCAGGTTGACGGCCTGGCCCGGCGCATAATGGCGCAGAATGGCGTCGAGGTCGGCCAGGTAGTCGGGGAACCAGTAGGTATCGGCGCCACTGCGCGCCGACAGGCCAAAGCCGCGCCAGTCAGGGGCGATCACGTGCCAGTCGCCCTGCAAGGCATCGACCACGAACTGGAACGACGCGCCTACGTCCATCCAGCCATGCATCATGAAGATCTTCGGCGCCCCGCCCCTGCCCCAGTGGCGCACATGGCAGCGCAGGCCGCGGATGGTAAGCATTTCGGAGCGCGACGGCGTGAGGATCATGATGTATGCCTTGAAATTAGCGAACACGGCGCAACATCAGGTGATTGCTGGCCGCAGACAGTTGAACAAACAAAATAATAGCACGACCGTTCGCCGCACGTGCAGGCCCCGTGCAGGCGTAAAATAGCGGGTTATCGTGGCCATGCCTATACACCGCCAAAACAGATTGGAACCCCATATGAGCACTACCCTGTCCCAGGACACCCTGCAGAAATTCATTTTCGACAACGCTGCCGTGCGCGGCCAGTTCATCGACATCTCGGCCACGTGGCGCGAGGTGCTGGCGCGCCACGACTACCCGGCGCCAGTGAAAAAGCTGCTGGGCCAGATGGTCAGTGCGGCGGCGCTGCTGTCGGCCAATCTCAAGTTCAACGGTTCGATCATCATGCAGATCCATGGTGACGGCCCGGTGCGCCTGCTGGTGGTCGAGTGCGACTCCGACCTGCGCCTGCGCGCCACCGCCAAGCTGGCGCCCGACGCCGTGATCGCCGCCGACGCCTCGCTGGCCTCGCTGCTCAACGCTACCGGCAACGGCCGCTTCATCATCACCCTCGACCCGGCCGACAAGGTGCCGGGCCAGCAGCCGTACCAGGGCATCGTGCCACTGGACGGCGAGGACGTGGCGACTGTCATCGAAAACTATATGTTGCGCTCCGAACAGCTCGATACCAAGCTGTGGCTGGCCACCGACGACACCACCTCGCGCGGGCTGCTGCTGCAAAAGCTGCCTGACCACGGCGGCAAGGCCGGCGTGGAACCGCTGTCGGCCGACGAAGCGCTGGAGACCTGGAACCGCGCCGTCATGCTCGGTGGCACGCTGAAGGAACAGGAAATGCTCGAGACCACGGTGGACGTGCTGATGCAGCGCCTGTTCTGGGAAGAAACGATCCGCGTGTTCGAACCACTCACGCCAACCTTCCACTGCAACTGCACCCGCGAAAAAGTGGGCAATATGCTCAAGATGCTGGGCCAGGCCGAAATCGACAGCGTGGTGGAAGAGCAAGGCCACGTGGGCGTGAACTGCGACTTCTGCGGCCAGCACTACGACTACGACAAGGTGGACGTGGCCCAGCTGTTCGCCACCGACGCGCCGGTGGAAGCCTTGCTGCCACCGGCCGACCTCAAGCAATAAACCCTAAGGCTTGGGGTCGGACCCCGCATGGGGTCCGACCCCGGTTGGCTCTACGGGGTTGGCCGACGAGCTGGCATACCGCTGCGCCAGCACCGCGCACACCATCAACTGCAGCTGATGGAACAGCATCAGCGGCAACACCACCGCCCCCAGCGTTCCTCCCGCGAACAGCACCTTGGCCATCGGCACCCCGCTGGCCAGGCTCTTTTTCGACCCGCAGAACACGATTGCAATCCGGTCCTCGCGGCTGAAGCCCAGCTTGCGGCTCAGTTTGGCGGCCGTGAACATCACCAGCCCCAGCAGGATCACGTCGATCAGCAGCAACCCGGCCAGCGACAGGCCGGAGACCTGGTGCCACAAGCCCTGCCCCACCGCTTCGCTGAACGCCGTGTACACCACCAGCAAAATCGAACCCTGGTCCACCAGCCGGGTGATGGCCTTGTTGCGCTCGACCCAGGCGCCGATCCAGCGCCGCGCCACCTGGCCGGCAATGAACGGCAGCAGCAGCTGGGTGGCGATCTGGACGAACGATTCGAGCGACGAACCGCCCTGCATCTGGGCACTGGTCAACAGGCCGACCAGCAGCGGCGTCATGAATATCCCCAGCAGGTTGGAAGCTGAAGCGCTGCAAATGGCAGCCGGCACATTGCCGCGCGCAGCCGCCGTGAAGGCGATCGACGACTGCACCGTGGACGGCAGCATGCACAGGAACAAAATCCCCAGGTACAGGTCGGGCGTGACCAGCGGTTCGAGCAGCGGCCGCAAGCCCAGGCCCAGCAGCGGGAACAGCGCGAACGTGCACAGCAGCACCAGCAGGTGCAGGCGCCAGTGCGTGATGCCGGCCACCACCGCCTCGCGCGAGAGCTTGGCGCCGTGCAGGAAGAACAGCAGGCACACGGCCGCGTGGGTGACGTTGTCGAACACCACGGCGGCCTGGCCGGTACAGGGAAACAGGCTGGCGGCGGCGACCGTGACGAGCATGGCCAGCGTGAAGCTATCGGGGAGGTATTTCGGACGACTCATTTTCTCGAACATTTGATGGCAAGGATGTCGATGCCGCCGACGATGCGTACCGACGACGGGCTGCGCACCAGGTCCACCCGCTCCAGGCACTCGCCGCGCGTGAGGCTGTACTGGGTGCGGGTGCACGCGGTGAGCGTGCCGGCGCTGCTGCTCTGGCAGTCGAACTGCTCGGCGCGCATGCGCACCAGCGCCTCGTCGAGGGTCATGCCCGGCGCGATGGTGGACGTGACGAAGTTGCCCAGCTTGCCCTGGTTGGCGGTGTAGCAGCCTCCGAGTGACAACGCCAGCGCCAGGACGGCAAGAACGGCGGGGATACGCATGGTGTGATTCCTGGTTATTTCCGTTGAGCACAGTGTACCAGTCCCGCCATCTTAGCGGTCACTGGGCGGTCACTGAGCCGTCACCGAGCGGTCATCACGCGGTCACACTTGAAACCTATGATGCGCCACGTTGCGATTCACTTAAACTGGCTACAAGGTAAACATGAACAAGAAATTATCCGCAGTGCGCTCGGTGTGTTTTATTGCGTTGAGTCTCCCGATGCTGGCCATGGCCGCCAACGTTGCCGCCGCCGTCGCCGAGATGGCCGATGCGCCTGCTGCAGCTGCTGCAGCTGCTGCTAACGCTGCTGCTGAAGCCGACGCTGTCACCGTAGGCGCCGCCGGCGCGCCGATCGCCACGGTGGAAGTAGCGAGCCGCAAAACCCGCTCCTCGGTCGAGATGACCAAGAGTGATATGCAGAAAATCCTGCCAGGCATCAACCCGCTGAAGGCGCTGCAAACCCTGCCCGGCGTCAGCTTCCAGACCGCCGATCCGTGGGGTAACAACGAACAGAACCTGTCGCTGTTCATCCACGGTTTTTCCGGCCCGCAGCTTGGCTACACCATGGACGGCGTGCCGCTCGGCGACCAGCAATACGGCAACTACAACGGCCTGTCGCCACAGCGCGCCGTGATCAGCGAAAACGTCGGCAGCGTGATCCTGTCGTCGGGCGCCGGCGACCTGGCCACCGCGTCCACCAGCAACCTGGGCGGCACCATCGAGACCTTCTCGAGCGACCCCACCCAGGCGCGCAACCTGGCCGTCCAGCAAACCGTGGGCAGCCACACCACGTCGCGCACCTTCGTGCGTTACGACACCGGCGCCTTCGGCGACGGCAGCAGCGCGTATATTTCGGCGGTGCACCACGAACAGAGAGCGTGGGACTTCGACGCGCGCCAGGGCGGCGACCAGTTCAACGCCAAGTACGTCAACCAGGGCAGCCTGGGCAAGCTGACCCTGTTCCTCAACTACTCGGACAAGATCGAGCCGAACGAGGACAGCACCGTGCGCTCGGCTACCGAGAAATACCAGCCTTACACGCGCCCGTTCATGTACCCGAACTTCCAGCAGGCGCTGAACTACCTGTCGCCCACCGGCGCCACGCCGACGGCCGACGGCAACAACTACCGCAACTACTACGGCGACGCCCAGCGCACCGACTACCTGACCTACGCCAAGTTCGACATGAACGTGAGCGACAACACCACCTGGTCCAACCAGGTGTACTACCACAATGACGATGGCGTGGGCGTGGTGGCCGGCCCGATCGGCGTGGCCGGCTTGCCGGGCCTGTTCTCGGTGTACTTCCCGGGCCAGGACTTGAAACAGGTGTTCGGCGGCTCCGGTTACGCCACCCGCACCACCGAGTACAAGATCAACCGCGCCGGCTGGCTGTCCACCGTGCGCAGCGAGATCGGCAACCACAAGCTGCAAGCGGGCCTCTGGTTCGAGCGCAACCGCTCGGAAGCCTACCGCCGCTGGTATGCGTTCGACGTGAACAACCCGAGCTCGCCATACGACCGTCCGAGCAATCCGTTGATCACCCAGTACGGCAGCGAGATCGACAACAAGGTCGTGCAACTGCACCTGCAAGACGAATGGCGCGTGCGCGACGATATCGCGCTGCAGGCCGGCTTCAAGTCGAGCCTGCAGTTTGCCGACGGCCAGTTCCCGGTGCAGCCGAAACTGGGCGCCATCGCCAACGGTTCCACCGCCCTGCCAGTGGGCAAGATCGAGACCAAGAAATGGTTCCTGCCGCAACTGGGCGCGCGCTGGGACATCACCGCGCACGACCAGATGTTCTTCAACGTGCAGAAAAATATGCGCCAGTTCGTCACCTACGGTGGCGGTGGCGCGTCGCCGTGGAGCCTGGCCAGCCAGCCCGCGTTCGACCTGTTCCGCGACACGGCCAAGCCGGAAACCTCGGTCACCTATGAAGCGGGCCTGCGCACCAACCGCCAGCTGAACTGGGGCGCGATCACGGGCTTCGACGGCCAGGTCAACCTGTACCACGTCAACTTCAAGGACCGCCTGCTGACCATCAGCCCGACGCCGGTGATCACGTCCATCATCGGCGGCAACCCGGTGCTGGCCAACGTCGGCAGCGTCAAGACCGACGGTGTCGACCTGTCGGGCACGCTGCACTTCGGCCGCGGCTTCTCGTTCTACAACGCGCTGTCGTACAACCGCTCCGAGTACCAGGACAACTACAGCAACGGTGCCGCCGTGGTACCGACCGCCGGCAAGAGCATCCCCGGCAGCCCGGAATGGATGAACAAGTTCGTTGCGACCGCCACCGTGGCCGACACCGAGTTCCAGCTGATCGGCGACTACGTGGGCAAGCGCTACGCCACCTACACCAACGACCTGGCGGTGAAGAGCTACTTCCTGATGAGCCTGGGCGTGTCGGGCAAGCTGCCCTTCCTGAACAGCAGCTGGATCAAGAATGCGCGCTACCGTCTGAACGTCAGCAACCTGGCTGACAAAAAGGGCGACCTCAACGTTGTAGTCGGCGCGGCCAGCGGCACGTACAATACCTTTCCGATCGCACCGCGCCAGGGCTTCCTGACGTTGATGGCAGACTTCTGATTTTTACCATGCCGCTGCCGGGCAGTTGTGCCGGCGCGGCTTACTCCGGACAGGCTCCTGATGTCCAAAACAATTTTCGCATCACCGCCGCCGGGCACTTTGTCCCGGCGCGGTTTTATCCGGACAGACTCCTGATGACCAAATTGATCTCCGCATCGCCGCTGCCGGGCAGCTTGTCACGGCGCGATTTTATCCAGGTGGCAGCCGCTGCCGGCGCTTCGCTGCTGCTGCCTGCCTCGGTGCTGGCGGCATCGGCGCCCGCTGCTGCTGGCGCCGCGGGCGCCGGTGTTGACCAGTCCGGCATGCCCGGCATTGCACCGCTGGGTGCGGACGGCATCGCCGGTGGCAAGCGGCCTCTGGTGTTCGGCCACCGCGGCGCCAGTGCGCTGCGCCCCGAACATACGCTGGCGTCGTACGCCAAGGCCATCGTCGATGGCGCCGACTACATCGAGCCGGACCTGTGCGCCACCAAGGACGGCGTGCTGGTGGCGCGCCACGAAGCCTACCTGAGCGAGACCACCGACGTGGCCAGCCGCAAGGAATTTGCCAGCCGCAAAACCCGCAAGACCATCGACGGCGAAGCGCATGACGGCTGGTTCGTCGACGACTTCACGCTGGCCGAATTGAAGACGCTGCGCGCGGTCGAGCGCATTCCGCAATTTCGTCCCGGCAGCGCCGAGTACAACGGCATGTTCCAGGTGGCCACGTTCGAGGAAATCATCGACTTCGTCGCCGCTGAAGCGGCCGCCCACGGGCGCATCATCGGCATCGTGCCGGAACTGAAGCACTCGACGTATTTCGCCAGCGTGGGATTGCCGCTCGAAGAGCGCTTCCTGTCCATCATCGCCGCCCACGACTACACGCGCCGCAACCCGCTGCAGATCCAGTCTTTCGAAGTGGCCAACCTGAAGTACCTGCGCAGCAAGCTCGGCAGCCGCGCCAACCTGCGCCTGATGCAGCTGGTCATTAGCGAAGACGTGCGGCCGATGGACGTGGCAGCAGCCGGCGGCAAGCTGACCTTCGCGCAAATGTGTACCCCGGCCGGCCTGCGCGACATCGCCCAGTACGCCGACGTGGTGGCGCCCCCCACCCGCGCCATCATCCCGCTCAAAAAAGACGGCAGCCTGGCAGCGCCATCGTCGATGGTGGACGATGCCCACCGGGCGGGACTGCGCATCGAACCGTGGACCTTCCGCCCCGAGAACCGCTTCCTGGCCGCCGACTTCCGCAGCGGCGCCGACACGGCCCGCCACGAAGCCGGCTCCATCGCCGAGATGAAACGCTACATCGCCACCGGCATCGACGGCTTCTTCACCGACGACCCCGCCCTCGGCCGCGCGGCCATCGCCGGCTGACCCTTCCCACTTCGGGGTCAGTGCCGACATTCGGACATTTTTGAACTTATTTGTTGAATTACGCTTCAACGAAAAAGTTCCTTGATGTCCGAATGTCGGCACTGACCCCGAAGCTTAGCGGCTGGCTTGGCGTGCAGTGTCGGCGCGTGGCAGGGCGGCGGCCAGGTCTATCCACGGTTGTGGCGCCGGTTTGTTGCGTTCGCGTACGGCAAAGAAGCTCACTACCTGCTCGCTGTTCTGATCAAAAAACTCTATCGATGTCACCCCGGCCCGCTTGACCACCCAGCCGCTGGCAAAGGCGCTGTCGCGCAGGTGCAGGTTGAATTCGGGATCGAGTACGTTGAAGTAGCCGCCCGCTTCCGCCACCTTGCTTACCGTGCCGCTATAGATCTGGATGGTGGCGCCGTTGCCCAGGAAGGTCATGAACTTGATCTGGTTTTTCGCCACGCCTTCGAGCAAGGTGCGCACCGCTTGCGGCGTGATGCGTTGGGCGGCGCCCGGTGGCGCCAGTCGCATCGCCTGCTCGCGCGAGACGCCAAATTCGGTCAGCAAGCGGTTGAACTGGTGCACGTCGTTGATCTCGTTCCACGCCAGCTGGAATTCCTTGACGTCGATTTCGCTGTCCGGCTTTTCCCTGGCCTTGACCGGCGCTGCGGCCACTTTCAGGTCCGGCACCTGGTTGGTATTGCGAAAGTCGGCCACCAGCTTGTCGAACACCGGGGCGCCGGCGTCGCTGCGCACGTACAGCTTGTGCACGGCGTTGCCGCTGGCATCAAAAAATTGCAGGCTGCGCGCGACCACGCCATCCTTGCCCGGCTGGGCCACGGCAAACGCGTACTTCCACTTGTCGAACCAGAAGCGCAGGTCGATCTCGCCGCCCAGGTAGCCGCCGGCGATGTTACGCATGCGCACTTCGCGCTCCTTTTCCTTGTCTTCGTCCAGCGTCTGCACGTCCTCGTCCGCTTTCAGACGGGTGGCAACACCGGTGCGTTCGATCACGCCATTGTCGTTGCGCGTCAAGGCCATGACCTTGCCCAGGTCCAGCGCGCGGCGCATGATCTCGCGCGGTGCTGTACCGTCATCCTGCAGGCGGGTGACGGTCTTGCCCAGGCCGGTTGCCAGCAGGTCGGCTTCGGACACGCCCAGCTGTTTGGCCGCGTCTCTGGCAGGCAGGCGTGGCTGCTCGGCGCGCAGCTTGTCCCACCGTTCGACCAGGGTGGCGGCGCTGCCGGTTACCGAGGTCAGCAGCAAGGCGCCGGCCAGCGCCAGTGCATATCGATGGTGGTGTTTCATGGGTGGCTCCGTAAAAAAGATTAGTAAATGACGTTGAGGTTGAAAGCGTAATTGCGTCCGGGACGCGCCATGCGTTCGATATCGTCACGCGTGGCCACCGTGGTGCCGCCCGGCATGCCGCGCGACGAGGCGAAGTCCCAGTACTTCTTGTCGCCGAGGTTGTAAGCGCCAGCGCTCAGACCGATGTGCTTGCTGATGTTCCAGTAAGCGGTAAAATCCATCACGCCGTAGCCAGGCGTGAGGAAACGTTCGGTGGTCACGCCACCGATGACGTCGTTGCCGGCGCGCTGGCTGCGCACGCCGCTGACGGTCAACGCCGCGCCGCCGCGTTTGGCCGGATCGTCCCAGGCAAAGGTGGCGTTGGCCTTGTACGGCTGCACCGACACCAGGCTGCCCTTCTGCCCGGTCAACTGGTTTTCCGCATTGCCACGCGACAGGCCGGCAGCCAGGTTCACGCTATAGCCTTTCATCGCTGGCGACCACTGGCCCAGCTGGAAGCGGCTGGAGATTTCGCCGCCCCAGGTGCGGGCCTTGCCGATGTTCTCCGGACGGAACAAGCCGAACGTGATGGTCGGGAAGTTGACCGGATCGGCCGGCTGGGTCGCGTACTCGATGAAGTTGTTGTACCGCGTGTAAAACACCGACGCATTGAACTCCACGCCCGGCGTCGGCGCGCCCTTGAGGCCCAGCTCGAAGGCGTTGCTGGTTTCCCTTTGCAAGTCCGGGTTGCCCAGCACCGCGTAACCGACGCCGGCGCCGGTGTAGCTGAACGAATCGTAGGTGCCGGTGCGCTCGGCGGAACTGGGCAAGCGGGTGCCGCGCGAATACTGGGCGTAGGTGGTCAACGTCGGTGTGAGCTCCACCGACAGGTTCAGGCTCGGCGTGAAATACGAATCGCTTTCTTCCTTTACTTCGCCGGCCGCGTTGGGAATTGCAATTGCATAGTTCTGCAGATTTTTCGGCGTGAGCTTGCGGTGTTCGCCGCGCAGGCCCGGCGTGAGCGTGGCCTGGTAGCCGCCGAGCGCGAAGCCGAATTCACCGCGCACGTAAGCGGCCGCCTTGTCGGTGTCCATGTCGGCCATGCGATTCTTGCGGGTGAACTGGTGTGCGCCGGTGCGCACCACGGTGCGGTCCTCGTACCACGGCCGGCGCGACGCCAGGGCTTCGTAGCTGGCGCCGTAGAACAGCGAGGACGCCGACCCCAGCCGCTTGCTGGCATCGATCGCCAGGCCACGGCTGTCGTTGTAGTAGCCGGTCTCGATCAAGCGCAGGTAGGGCTGGCCGCCGCTCACGTAGGCGGCGTTGGTCTGGTCCACCACCGAGGCATCCTGCTTGTACAAATGGGTCTTGAGCGTGTCGAACAGCGCCAGGCCGGCATCGGTCCAGTTGTGCTCGATGCTGTAGCGGTTACGCCTGGTGGTCGAGTCCTGGACCGCGCCTTGCGGATACAGGGCACCGGTCTTGTTGTTGTAGACCCGGTGGTGGTCGGCCTTGTAGCTGTCGATGGTAAAGCCGAGCTTGTGGCCGGGCGCCACTTGCCAGTTCAGCTTGGCCAGGATGGCGTTGCTTTCCCAGTCGTCCGGGTTGACCGGCACGCTGCTCTTGCTCTCGATCTCATCGCCCTGGCGGTGCACGCCCACGACCAGCGCCTGGACGCTGGGACTGATCTCGGTGGCGGCGGTAAATGCATGCATGCGCGCGTTCTGTTCGCCCGAGTAGCCGAACTTGTATTCGCCGTACACCTTGCGCGGGTTTTCGTGATGACCGTCCAGGTACTGTTCCGGCGACTTGGTCACGAACGACACCGAGCCACCGAGGCCCGGCGTGCCGCTGCCGGCCGGGCTGGCGCCCGAACCGATGCTCACGTAGTGAAACGTTTCGGGATCGAAGTAATCGCGGCCGATACCGAAGGCGTTCATGGTGTTGCCGTCCGGCTTGGGTGCAGCGTCCGGCAGGGCAATCCCGTCGAGCTCCATGCTCACGCGGTTGCCTTCCACGCCACGGATATTGAAACCGGTATTGCCGGCGCCGTCCCAGACACTGCCATTGCCGCTGGCGGCGACCGGCACGCTGATCAGCGGCGAGTAGCGGGCGATATTGGCCATGTCCACCGCGTTGTTGCGCTCGATCTGTTCGGCGCCGATGACGGTGGTGGTGCCCTTGCGGGTGGAGGCCAGGTCGTCACGCTTGGCCTGCACCAGGATTTCGCCCAGCGCCGGGGCGGCAGCAGCGGCAGAGGCAGCAGCGACCTGCGCCTCCTGCGCCTGCGCCGGCAGCAGCGCCATACCCAGCAAGGTCAACAAGGCAGATTGCACGGCGACGCCCATCGAGCGTGGACGCGGGGATTGAAGCGGGCCGGCACGGTGCCGGGCAGGAGTAGCAGCCATAAAATATCCAGAGAGAGTATGTGAACGGCTGGCTCTCGGACGCTTGACGATTGCTGGCAAAAACCCAGTTTAACAATAATGATTCTCATTTACAAGCATTGCTTGATGCCTGTTGGTCATTATTTTTTGCACACGTCCCCCGTGGCGCTGCTGGTAGCTGGTCCGCTAGCCCGCCAGGTAGTTGTTCTTCACCCGCACATAATGCTCGGCCGAATATTTCAGGTAGGCGATTTCCTCTGCGGAGAGCGCACGCGCCTTGACTGCCGGGCGGCCGATGTACAGGTGACCACTCTCCAGCACCTTGCCGGGGGAAACCAGGCTGCCGGCGCCGACCATCACATGGTCCTGCACCACCACGTCGTCCATGATGATCGAGCCCATGCCGATCAGGCATTCGTTGCCGATGGTGCAGCCGTGCAGGATCACCGAGTGGCCGATGGTGACGTAGTCGCCGATCGTCAGTGGCGAACCATCCGGTTTCGAGGCGCTCTTGTGCGATACGTGGCCCATGGCGAAGTCCTGCACATTGCTGCATTCGCCGATGACGATACGGTTGACGTCGCCGCGCAGCACGGTGTTGCACCAGACCGAGCTGTCGCGGCCGATCTGCACGTCGCCGATCACTTGCGCCGATTCGTGGACATAGATGTTTTCACCGAGCACCGGGCTGGCGCCGAGATAGGAAGTAAATGGCATACACGCTTTCTGTAAGGTTAAAGACGGCCGGGAACGAACGACAGCGATGCAAACTCGGCCTGGTAGCCGGCCGCCTTCGGGCTGCAGGCGTACAGGCCGCAGGCCACGCTGGCGGCGCCGCCGCGTTCGCACAGGTGGGCGATGCGGATCTGGGTCCAGGCTTCGCCATCGAATGACGACTCGACGATGCAGTCCTCGGCCTCGGCACGGATGCGGAACCACACGGTGTCGATATGCTTGGGCAGCGGCTGGGTGGACCAGTCCGAGTAATGGCTGTTGGTGACCACGGCGCCCAGGCGGTTGTCGCCGTCCGGTTCGAACTCCACCGATGTCTTGAGCCAGCAGCCATCGGACAGCCGCACCATCAGCCCGGCCTGGTCGTACTGGTGCACCGGCTTCGAAGTGACCTTGGTGGTGAGCACGAAGTCGCCGTGCGCCTGCAGGTAAAGAAAGTGGCCGTTATCGACCTGGAAGCCGTAGTGCGTGCGCTGCCAGAAGTCGGTGCTGGCATCGGGTTCGATGCGCAGGCACCGCGCGGCAGCGTCGATCTGCCAGTTGGCCGGCGCGCAGTGCCATTGCAGGCGCGCGTCGAGCTCGGGGCGGTCGAAGGTCAGGTCCATCGCAGTATCGGTCATGCATCCATCCTCGTCACGGAAAACGCCAGTGTAACCCGCTCAGGCCTGCAGCAACACCGTCGCGCCGCGCGCGATCGCCTTGACCACCTTCATCACGTCCCAGTTGGTCAGACGGATGCAGCCGTGCGACTGGGTCTTGCCGATATTGGCCGGCTCGGGCGTGCCGTGGATGCCGTAGTGATCCTTGCTGAGGTCAATCCAGGCCACACCGACCGGGTTGTTCGGTCCCGGGGCGATGCGGGCCTTGACGTCGCCGGGCTTGGCGTCCCAGAACAGCTTGGGGTTGTAGCGATAGTCGGGATTGACCGCCACGCCCAGCACGGTCCAGCGCCCTTCCGGCAACGGGTCGTGCTTGCTGCCGGTGCTGGCCGGAAATTGGGCAATCGGCATGCCGGTAGCGTCGAGCAAGGTCAAGGTGCCTTCGGTGGCGTCGACCAGGATGGTAGCGGCCTTGGGCAACGGCGGCGCGTTGGCAACATTGGGCACCAGCAGTTGCTCGCCGGCGCGCTTGAAGGTCCTGCCGGGATTGAGTTTGCGCAGCAGCGCCGGGCTGCTGTGAAATTTTTCACCGAGTGCTTCGAGCAGGTTGGCGTAGCCGAGACGGGGCAGCCTGGCCTTGTCGCCCATGGCGGCCGGCACGGGCGCATACGGACCGGCGATATCCTCGGCCGTGAGCGTGTACACGTCCAGCGTGGGCGACGGGTCGGCCTTGAGCACGGCCCAGGTGGCGTCGTCGAGCTTGCCGGTCACGGGCAACTGGCGCAGCTTCTGGAAGCCGGTCACGGCGCGGCGCAAGTTGCTGCCGACCGAACCATCGATTTCACCCGACGAAAAATGGGCGCGGTCGAGCAGCACCTGGGCGCGCAGTATGTTGTTGACGACAGGTGGTGCGATGGTGGCGGTGGCAGCGCCGGCATGGACAGCGACCGACAGGAGCAGTGCAGGAATCAGGGATTTCAAATCGAACTCGGTGCTTGAAGCGGACCGATATTGTAGCCGTTCGATGCCGTGGCAGCAGGCACGTTACGCCTTTGTTACGCGCTACGGTTTCTTGCGGTATTTCTCCAGTGTGTAGCCCAACCGGCCGCGATTGACGTCGAGCCAGGTCCACAGCGCCTCGACCTGCGCACGGTGCGCGCGGTAGTAGGTCTCGTTGAACGCCAGCCACACGCGGGTGTTGATCAGCGGCTGCGGCAGTTGCACGATCGCGCCCTGGTAACGGTCCAGCATGCGCTGGAGATGACTGGGCGCCACGGCAGCGGCCACCACGCCATCGACGCGGCCGAGCCGCAGTTTTTCGATATTGCGGTCGAGGTCGCGGCCGCCGTCATCGATGTGCAAGCCGGCCTCGCGCAGGCGCGCGGTGTAGCTTTGGCCGAGCGCCACGCCCAGCGTTTTGCTCTTGAAAAACTGCATGGGATCGGTATTCGCGGACAGCTTGTCCTTCGCGCGCACCAGTACCACCAGGGTGTTGTGCATGGCGCGGTCGAGGTCGATATTGCCCTGTTTGTCGCGCGGCAGTGCGATGCCGGCCGGATACGTCGGCATTTCACCGAGCGGCGACATGTCGATGTCGCCGTTGGCTAGCGCCACGCGCAGGCGCGCCGGTGGCAGCCGCACCAGCGTGGGCGCGCAGCCGAAACCGGCGGCCCGGGCGGCGTCGCGCATCAGGTCCACGGCAGCACCGGGCGGTTCAGGCACCTGTTCGCCCTCGCCCATCCAGTATGGCGGGCGGTGCTGATCGATGTAGCCGATGCGCAGAGGAATGCATACCACCGAGGCAGCGGCCGTGACAGCGGGGGTGACAGCTGGTGTGACAGGATAGGCGGCAACAGGATTGGCAGCCACAGCGGCGGCAGCAGGCACCTGGCCAACCACCGCGCCGAGCGCGAGCAGCACCCACAGCATGATAGCGCGGTACACCATGTTCAATGCCGGGTATTGGACGGCGGCGACTCGGCCGACGGCGGCGCTGCCAGCGGCACGTTCGGCGCGGAATGGCCCTTGCCGACGATTTGCACGAAAATCTCGTTTTCCTTGATCATGCTGAGCTCGTATCGGGCGCGCTCTTCGACGGAACCGGTGCCGTCCTTGAGGTCGCGCACTTCGGAATCGAGCTTGGCGTTGCGGGCCAGCAGTTCGGCATTTTTCTTGTGGGCCGCATCGACCTGGGCCTCGAAATCGGCCACGCGCACCCAGCCGCCTTTACCCAGCCAGAGCGGGTACTGTATCAACAGCAGCAGGACTGCCAGGCCAAGTGTAATCAGACGCATGGGGATGGGAATAGGGTCATAAAAAAGCGGCCGGAGAGTTCCGGCCGCTCGGTACAGAATTACTTCAGGTTGTAGAAGGCGTCACGGCCAGGGTACGACGCGATGTCGCCCAGGTCTTCTTCGATGCGCAGCAGCTGGTTGTACTTGGCCATGCGGTCCGAACGCGACATCGAGCCGGTCTTGATCTGCAGGGCGTTGAGGCCAACGGCGATATCGGCGATGGTCGAATCTTCGGTTTCGCCCGAACGGTGCGAGATCACGGCGGTGTAGCCGGCGCGCTTGGCCATTTCGATGGCGGCGAAGGTTTCGGTCAGGGTGCCGATCTGGTTGATCTTGATCAGGATCGAATTGGCGATGCCCTTCTGGATGCCTTCTTTGAGGATCTTGGTGTTGGTGACGTACAGGTCGTCGCCGACGAGCTGGATCTTTTTACCGAGTTCCTTAGTCAGAATCGCCCAGCCGTCCCAGTCGCCTTCGTGCATCGCGTCTTCGATCGAGATGATCGGGTACTTGTCGCACCAGGTGGCCAGCAGGTTGGTGAACTCGGTGGCGGTGAGCGACAGGCCCTCGCCTTCCAGTTCGTACTTGCCGTTCTTGTAGAACTCGGACGCGGCGCAGTCCAGGCCCAGCGCGATCTGGGTGCCTGGCTCGTAGCCGGCTTCTTCGATGGCCTGGATGATCAGCTTGATCGCTTCCTCGTGGTTGGCCAGCGATGGGGCGAAACCGCCTTCGTCGCCCACGGCGGTGCTCAGACCCTTCTTGTGCAGGATCTTTTTCAGGGTGTGGAACACTTCCGCGCCGTAACGCACGGCTTCCTTGAACGATGGAGCACCGACCGGGATGATCATGAATTCCTGGATATCCAGGTTGTTGTCGGCGTGCGCGCCGCCGTTGATCACGTTCATCATCGGCACTGGCAGTTGCATCGCGCCCGAACCGCCGAAGTAGCGGTACAGTGGCAGGCCGGCTTCTTCAGCGGCAGCCTTGGCCACAGCCATCGACACGGCCAGCATGGCGTTGGCGCCCAGGCGGCTCTTGTTTTCGGTACCGTCCAGGTCGATCAGAGTGCGGTCCAGGAAAGCCTGTTCATTGGCGTCGAGACCCATGATCGCTTCCGAGATTTCGGTGTTGATGTTTTCGCAGGCTTGCAGCACGCCCTTGCCGAAGTAACGCTTCGGGTCGCCGTCACGCAGTTCGATCGCTTCGCGCGAACCGGTGGAAGCACCCGACGGCACCGCCGCACGGCCCATCACGCCGGATTCCAGCAGCACGTCGCATTCGACGGTAGGATTGCCGCGCGAGTCGATGATTTCACGACCGATAATATCAACAATAGCACTCATTTAATTCTCCAAAGTTAGACGAAACTGTGTCCGCGCCATGCGTCTTGCGCGCATGTGCGACAGGAATAATAACGGGAATATAACCCGGCGCGCACCTTTGTGGCTACACGCGCGCGCCGGGCAGGCTGATTTAGTTGAAGCTGCTAGTTAAAACTGTTTTCGAGGAAACCAGCTTTTTTGGTGATGCGATCGAGTTCGATCAGGGTGGACAACAGTTCCTTCATGCGGCCCAGTGGCACCGCGTTGGGACCGTCGGACAGCGCTTCGGCCGGGTTCGGGTGGGTTTCCATGAACAGGCCATCAACACCGACCGCCACTGCCGCACGCGAGAGCACCGGCACCATTTCGCGCATGCCGCCCGACGACGTCCCGTTACCGCCCGGCAGTTGCACCGAGTGGGTGGCGTCGAACACGACCGGGCAGTTCGACTCGCGCATGATGGCCAGCGACCGCATGTCGGACACCAGGTTGTTGTAGCCGAACGAGGCGCCGCGCTCGCACGCCATGAAGTTGTCTTCGGACAGGCCGGCTGCCTTGGCGGCGGCCCGGGCCTTGTCGATGACGTTTTTCATGTCGTGCGGGGCGAGGAACTGGCCCTTCTTGATATTGACCGGCAGGCCCGACTGCGCGCAGGCGACGATGAAGTCGGTCTGGCGGCACAGGAAGGCTGGCGTTTGCAGCACGTCAACGACGCTGGCCACTTCGGCGATTTCGTCGATCGAGTGCACGTCGGTAAGCACCGGTACGCCCAGCTCGCGCTTGACGTCGCCGAGGATCTCGAGGCCCTTTTCGCGGCCGGGGCCGCGATAGGTGGCGCCCGACGAACGGTTGGCCTTGTCGAACGAGGATTTGTAGATGAACGGGATGCCCAGTTCAGCGGTCATTTCCTTGAGGATGCCGGCCGTGTCGAACGCCATCTGGCGCGATTCGATCACGCAGGTACCGGCGATCAGGAAGAACGGTTTATCCAGGCCTACGTCGAATCCGCACAGTTTCATGCCGCTTCTCCTTGCAGTGGTTGCAGTGGTTGCACACCGGCGCCAGCTGCCTTGTGGGCCAGCGCCGCCTTGATGTACGAGGTGAACAGCGGGTGGCCGTCACGTGGCGTCGATTTGAATTCCGGGTGGTACTGCACGCCCATGTACCACGGGTGGGCGTTGTCGCCGGTGCGTGGCAGTTCCATGATTTCGCACAGGTCTTCGGTCGGCGTGCGGGCCGCCACCACCAGGCCGGCAGCTTCCACGCGCGGCAGGTAATGGTTGTTGGCTTCGTAGCGGTGACGGTGACGTTCGGTCACGACCGCGCCGTAGATTTCGGCGGCCAGCGTGCCGGGCTTGATCTCGCAGGTTTGCGCGCCCAGGCGCATGGTGCCGCCCAGGTCGGAATTCTCGTCGCGCTTTTCGACCTTGCCGTCCTGGCCTTGCCACTCGTCGATCAGGGCCACGACCGGTTGCGCGGTGTCGAGGTCGAACTCGGTGGAGTTGGCGGTGGTCAGGCCGGCTTTATGGCGCGCGTATTCGATCAGCGCGACCTGCATGCCCAGGCAGATGCCCAGATAAGGAATCTTGTTTTCACGGGCGAACTGCGCCGCCATGATCTTGCCTTCCACGCCGCGCTTGCCGAAGCCGCCCGGTACCAGGATGGCGTCGAACCTGGCCAGCTCGGCGCAACCGGTGGTCTCGATCTCTTCCGAGTCGATGTACTCGATGTTGACCTTCGATTCGTTGTGAATGCCGGCGTGGCGCAGCGCTTCGGTCAGCGACTTGTACGACTCGGTCAGCTCGACGTATTTGCCGACCATGCCGATCGACACTTCCGACTTCGGATGCTCGAGCGTGTAGATCAGCTTGCTCCAGACCGACAGGTCGGCCGGCGCCGGGTTGATGTCGAGCGCTTCGCAGATGATCGCGTCCAGGCCCTGGTCGTGCAGCATTTGCGGAACTTTGTAGATGGTATCGACGTCCCACACCGAGATGACAGCCTGCTCTTCGATGTTGGAGAACAGCGAAATCTTGGCGCGCTCGTCGTCGGGAATCGGACGGTCGGCGCGGCACAGCAGCGCGTTGGGCGAAATACCGATCTCGCGCAGCTTTTGCACCGAGTGCTGGGTAGGCTTGGTTTTCAGTTCGCCAGCCGAGGCGATGTACGGCACCAGGGTCAGGTGCACGAAGGCGGTGTTCTTGCGGCCGGCGCGCAGGCTCAGCTGGCGCGCGGCTTCGAGGAACGGCAGCGATTCGATGTCGCCCACGGTACCGCCGATTTCGCACAGGGCCACGTCATAGCCTTCGGCGCCGCGCCGGATGTAGTCCTGGATTTCGTTGGTGATGTGCGGAATCACCTGCACGGTTTTACCGAGGTACTCGCCACGGCGTTCCTTGCGGATCACTGACTCGTAGATCTGGCCGGTGGTGAAGTTGTTCACCTTGCGCATGCGGGTGGAAATGAAGCGCTCGTAGTGACCGAGGTCGAGGTCGGTTTCAGCGCCGTCGTCGGTAACGAACACTTCACCGTGTTGCATGGGGCTCATGGTGCCAGGATCGACGTTGATATACGGGTCGAGCTTGAGCATGGTGACTTTGAGGCCGCGCGATTCGAGGATCGCGGCGAGAGAGGCGGCGGCAATCCCTTTACCAAGGGAAGACACAACGCCACCGGTGACGAAGACAAATTTGGTCATTGCAGATGGTGCCGAACGGCACGTGCGGGAAATTGAAATTATATCCTAAAACGCGTAAATCAGCAGCATTACCCCCGGAAAATTCGGCTTTGGCCGTAGTCCGCGACTGTGACGAACCGTACAGACAAGACGCAACAACAAGATCAAAATGACAACTCACAAATGCACAGGAGATCACCATGAGCTATACCGAACGCGATCCATACGGCATGTACGTGGACAACGGCCGCAAAGGCCCGGGTCCTGAATTGATGGGTGCCGACACCCTGATTGGCGACCACGTGCACAACCTGAAAAACGAGCACCTGGGCGAGATCAAGGAGATCATGCTCGACATGCGCACCGGCAAAATCGCCTATGCAGTGATGGCCCACGGCGGCGTGCTGACCATCGGCGAAAAACTGTTTGCCGTGCCTTGGGAAGCACTGACGCTCGACACCGTCAACAAGCGTTTCACCCTCAATATCGAGAAAGAGCGCATCGAAAACGCTCCCGGCTTCGACAAGAACGACTGGCCTAACATGGCCAACCAGACCTGGGCGTCGCAGATCGACAACTACTATGGCACCACCCGCCAGAGCAGCCTGAACTCGCCGATCGATTAACCATCGATTAATCTTTAATTGAGTTGGCATGACCCAGCGCGCCCGCTATACGGGGCGCGCTGAAACTACTTTATTTCAAGCCTCAAGCACCGCCATACGTAGGACTACGTAGGCTTGAAACCTTAAAACAACAGTAATAATGTTTGGTCTGCAAAACCGTGAGAAATCCTCATGTTGTTATGAGTAATTTGACTAGAATCAAATTTTTACTCATGGGAGCGCCACGTGTTTGCAGTCACCAATTGTCGTAAAGCCGTCTTGCTCAGCCTGTACGGCGCTTCCGCGCTGGCACTGGCGCCCGCCACCTACGCGCAGACCACCGCCACGCAAGAAACAGCCGCGCCGATGCAATCGGTGACCGTGGTCGGCTCGCGCCGCGCCACTTCGTCCTCCACCGACACTGTGGTGCCGGTCGACCTGATTCCCATGAATAAGCTGGCGGAACAGGGCGGCCAGTTCGACCTGTCGCAGACCCTGACCTACATCTCGCCCTCGTTCAACTCCACGCGCCAGAGCGGCGCCGATGGCGCCGACCTGGTCGACTCCGCCGCCCTGCGCGGCCTCGGTTCGGACCAGACCCTGGTGCTGGTCAACGGCAAGCGCCGCCACACCACCGCGCTGGTCAACCTGTTCGGTGCGCGCAACCGCGGCAACACCGGTACCGACCTCAATGCAATCCCGATGCTGGCAATCAAGGACGTGCAAATCCTGCGTGACGGCGCTGCCGCCCAGTACGGCTCGGACGCGATCGCCGGCGTGATGGACATCAGCCTCAAGAAGAGCAAGGGCTGCGAAGCGATTGCCGGCTACAGCCAGTACTCGGCCGGCGACGGCGAGAACTGGATGGGCTCGGCCTACTGCGGCTTCGACCTGGGCAATGGCGGCGTGCTGGCCCTGACCGGCGAATACCTCGACCGTGGCCGCTCCAACCGTGCCGAACCGGACAATCCGCGCATCATCGGCGACACCAAGACCGAGAGCGAGACCATCTACGCCAACGGCGAACTGCCTACCACCGGTAATGGCCGCCTGTACTTCACGGCCGGGGCGCAAAAGCGCGATGGCTCGAGCGCGGCGTTCGCACGCGGCGGCGTCGGTTCGGACGACATTCCTAGCCGTAATTCGGCTGCCATGTACCCGAACGGCTTCGTGCCGTTCATCAATGCCAAGATCGAGGACCGCACCGCGATTCTCGGCCACCGCATCATGCTGGGCGAGTGGAATACCGACATCTCGCAGACGTACGGCTACAACAAGATGAAGTACGACATCAGCAACACCATCAACGCGTCGATCGCCAACCTCGACCTGCAAAACGGTGGCCGTGGCGTCAGCGCCAGCCAGTTCAACGCCGGTGGCTTCTCGTTCCAGCAACTGACCACCAACCTCGACCTGAGCCGCTACTACGACGGCATCATGGGTAAAGGCATGAACGTGGCCTTCGGCGGCGAATACCGCCGCGAGGAATTCAAGATCTTCGCCGGCGAAGCCGGTTCGTACATCGACGCCGACGGCGTGGGCAATGGCGGCAACGCCGGCAGCCAGGGCTTCCCCGGCTTCCAGCCAGGCGATATCACCAACGCCAAGCGCCACAGCAACGCCGCCTACCTCGACCTGGAAGCGGACTTCACCGACCTCGTCAAAGGCCAGGCTGCCGTGCGTTACGAAAAATTCAGCGACTTCGGCTCCACCGTGACCGGCAAGCTGGCCGGCAGCGTCCGTGTTGCCGATAGCGTGCTGCTGCGCGGCTCGGCCAGCACCGGCTTCCGCGCGCCATCGCTGCAGCAAAGCCATTTATCAACCACCTTCACCGACTTCATCGGCGGCGTGCCGAAGGAAGTGGTGCTGGCGCCGAACGGCGGCGTGGTGGCCAACGCGGCCGGCATTCCGAAGCTGAAAGAAGAAAAATCGACCAGCTTCACCTTGGGCACCACCTGGACGCCAACCCAGGCGATCTCGCTGACGGCCGACCTGTACCACATCAAGATCAAGGACCGCATCGTGCTGTCGGGCCGCTTTACCGCCGACAACTACCCGGACCTGTCGGCGCGCCTGGCTGCGCTGGGCGTGGGCGAGGCGCAGTTCTTCGTCAACTCGGCCGACACCAAGACCCAGGGTATCGACCTGACCGCGTCGCACAAGGCCACCGTGATGGGCGGCCGCCTGAATACCTTCCTGGCCATGAACGTCAGCAAGACCGAGGTGACCGACGTCCACGCACCGGCGTCGCTGCGCGGTTTCGAGGACGTGCTGCTGTCGGAAAAGGAACGCCTGTACATCGAACAAGGCGCGCCGCGCTCGAAATTCACGCTGGGCTTCAACTACGGCCTGGGCGCGTGGGACACCGATTTGAAGATCATCCACTTCGGCCCGCAAACCCTGGGCACCTTCAGCGGCACCGCCGAGGGCGTACCGAACCAGCGCTACAAGTCGAAAACCTCGGCCGACCTGGCGTTTACGTACAACATCAACAAGGACATGAAGCTGACGTTTGGCGGCAACAACCTGTTCGGCGCACGGCCTACGGCGCAGGACGCCGACCAGACCGACAATGGCTTCAAGTACGAGAGCGTGCAGTTCGGTCTGAACGGCACGTCGTACTTCAGCCGCCTGTGGGTGAAATTCTAACTTCGTCATCTTTTCCTGATTTAAAAAGCCGCCATCCCTGCAAAGGAATGGCGGCTTTTCAGTTTCCGGGCAAACGTAACGTTTGCTTACATGGCATTAACGCTATCCAACTTCCCTCCGCAATACACTATACTCATCTTTACTCCAAGCAACGGAAGCTTCCATGCGCCCCGCTCTCCCCTTGATTTTTTTCGCTGCCCTGCTGCAAAACCTTCCCGCCGTGGCGGCGCTCGGTGGCGCGCCGTCAGATTTCGGCGGCACGCCGGTACGCGCCGCCCGCAGCCTGGCTCAAGCATCGGCTGGCAACAATACCGCCAACGCGGTCTACACGGTCAGCCAGAGCACGCTCGACAGCGGCACCATCGTCCGTGAATATACGGATGCCGCTGGCAAGGTGTTTGCCGTCAGCTGGTCAGGCCCCACCCTGCCCGACCTGCGCACCCTGCTGGGTACCAAGTTCAGCGCGCTGACCGACGCTACCGGCAGGCGCACCCAGGCCGGCCATTCGCAACTGGCGCTGAACCAGTCCGACGTGGTGATCGTCTCGAACGGCCACATGCGCTCGTTCGCCGGCCACGCCTTCATCCCGTCGGCGGTGCCGGCCGGTTTCGACACCAACACGATAGAGTGAGGAAGTTCCGCATGATCAGCCTGCTGCAACGCGCTTGCGCGATCTTCCTGCCTGCGCGCGCAAAATTAGCGTCCGCCGCTTCTACCACCGGCTCCGCCACGACGGCGGCCACTGCGCTGCTTTGCCTGGCGCTCAGCGCCTGCGGCGGCGGCGGTAACAGTGGTTCGTCCACCTCGACTGCGACAACACCGTCGGTAACGGCGCCCACGCCCGTGGTCAGCATCAGCGCCACGCCCACCGCCACCACCGTGGGCCAGGTGGTGACCCTGACCTGGAGCGTGAGCAATGCCACCGCCACCGGTTGCACCGCGTCCGACGGCTGGAGCGGCGCCGTGGCCAACAGCGGCTCGCAAACCGTCACCGCCGGCGCGGCCGGCACGGCGCGCTACGCACTGACGTGCAGCGGCGTCACCAACAGCACCACGGTGGCGATCAGCTCGCCGCCACCGGCGCCCACCGTCAGCCTGACGCTGGCGCCGGCCGCCATCACCACCAGCCAGACGTCGGTGCTGAGCTGGTCGTCGGCCAATGCCAGCAGTTGCACCGCCAGCGGCGCCTGGATCGGCAGCCGCGCCACGTCCGGCTCGGTCACCGTGTCGTCGGCGATTGCCGGCAATATCACTTACAGCCTCAGCTGTACCGGCAGCGGTGGCGAGGCCAGTGCCAGTGCGCAGCTGGGCGTGACCGCCGCCGCCAGCAACAGCGTGCCGATCACGGTGGACAACGGCCCGGCCGGCGCCAGCGGCGTGATCAACGTGCCGTACGTGAACGTCACCATCTGCCGTCCCGGCACCAGCACCTGCCAGACCATCGACCACGTGCTGCTCGACACCGGCTCCTACGGCCTGCGCGTGCTCGCTTCCGCGCTCGACAGCGGCATGGCCCTGCCGGCGGTCAAAACCGCCAGCGGCGCCGATGCCGGCGCATGCGGCAAGTTCATCAGCGGCTACACCTGGGGTTCGGTGCGCCAGGCCGACGTCAAAATGGCCGACGAAACGGCAGCCGGTATCTCGCTGCAGGTGATCGGCGACACCGATGCCAATGTTGCCAACACGCCGTCCAGTTGCAGCAGCGCCGGCAACAACCTCGGTTCGATGAGCGCCATCGGCGCCAAGGGCATCCTCGGCGTGGGCCTGTTCAAGCAAGACTGCGGCAATGCGTGCGCGCAGTCGGCCATCAGCGGCGTGTACTACGCCTGCACCGCCGGCACCTGCACGGCCAGCGCCATGCCGCTGGCGGCGCAAATCACCAACCCGGTGGCGGCGTTTGCGGTCAATAACAACGGTGTGCTGGTGAGCTTGCCGACCGTCGGTCCGAACGGGCTGACGTCGGTGAGCGGCACGCTGGTGTTTGGCGTGAACACGCAAAGCAATAACACGATTGCCGGCGAGACCCTCTACAAGACCAACGGCAGCGGCAACTTCACCACCACGTACAACGGCAAGGCATATAACGCCAGCTTCCTCGACACTGGCTCGAACGGTTACTTCTTCACCGATCCCGACATTCGCACCTGCTCGGGCGGCGACTTCTTCTGCCCGGCCGCCACGCTGGCGCTGTCGGCCACCAACACGGCGTCGGACGGCAGCGCTACCGGCGTGGTCAACTTCAACATCGTCAACCTGGTGCAACTGCCCTCGACCGTGCGCGCGGCGCAGGTGGGCGGCACGCTGGGCAGCTCGGCGTCGTCGGGCACGGCGTTCAACTGGGGCTTGCCGTTCTTTTACGGGCGCCGGGTGTTCGTGGTGATGGAGGGCGCGAACGTGGGTGGCCGGGCCGGGCCGTTGTGGGCGTACTAGAAATCTGTCACGGGGCCGTCATGTAATCTGGTTAAAATCGTTATCTTGAAATTTGATCACTTCGGGATACGCAATGAAAACGAATCTGGTGCTGCTGGCAGCGATGATGGCAGCCGGCCTGGTTGCTTGTGGTGGTGAAGCGAACCCGGTGCCGCCGGTGCAGGAAGGCACCACCGTCAACCTGGCGCTGATGGAGACCACCGACCTCCACGCCAACGTAATGAGCTACAACTACTACTCGCTGGCCGAGGACACCAGCCTCGGCATGGAGCGCACCGCCACCCTGGTGGCCGCCGCCCGCGCAGAAAACCCCAATAACGTCCTGCTCGACAACGGCGACACCATCCAGGGCACGCTGCTCGGCGACCTGCAAGCGGTGACCAAGCCGGTAGCGTGCTCCGAGACCATGGCCATCCACAAGGTGATGAACGCCATGAAGTTCGACGGCGGCGGCTTCGGCAACCACGAATTCAATTACGGCCTGCCGCTGCTGAGCCAGATCACCAATACCGACTTCGGCATTCCCGGCGTGACCAAGCCGGCCGGCAATTGCGGCGCACCGGTGTTCCCGCTGGCGCTGACCAATGTGACCGGCGTGGCCAGCGGCAAGCCGATCGTGCAGCCGACCGCCCTGCTGCCGCGCACCTTCCGCGCGACCGCCCCGGATGGTAGCGCGCTCGACGTCAAGATCAATATCGGCATCATGAGCTTCGTGCCGCCGCAAATCCTCGAGTGGGACCAGAAGAACCTGGCCGGCAAGGTGGCCGTGACCGGCGCCGTGGAAGCGGCCAGGCAGTACGTACCCGAGCTGCGCGGCAAGGGCGCCGACCTGGTGGTGGCGCTGTCGCACGGCGGCCTCGACCCGAGCGCCTACAGCCCCAAGATGGAGAACCCCAGCTACCACCTGACCGGCACCGGCATCGACGCGCTCTTGATCGGTCACTCGCACCTGATCTTCCCCAAAGGTAAAGAAACCGGCGCGGCCGCGCTGGATGCCTCGTTTGCCGCCTTCCCGGCCAGCGCCAGGATCGACGCCGTCAACGGCTTCGTCAATGGCGTGCCGACCGTGATGGCGCAAAGCTGGGGCCGCCGCCTGGGCATCATCAGGATGACCTTGATCTACCAGGGCGGCAAGTGGGTGGTGCAGCCGGCCAAAACCAGCGTGGAGTCGCGCGGCTTCAAGTACACCGACGGCACCACCAACGTTGCTGCCGATCCGACCATTGCACCGCTGGTGGCCACCGAGCACGCGGCCACCATCGCCTACGCCAAGCAGCCGCTGGGCGTGGCGACCGACTTCGAGATGTCGTCGTACTTTGCGCTGGCCGGTGACGTCACCGCGATCCAGCTGGTGAACCAGGCCCAGCTCGACTACGTGAAGAACTTCATCGCCACCAGCACCGACGCCACCATCGCCAGTTACAAGAACATCCCGGTGCTGTCGTGCAGCGCGCCGTTCAAGGCCGGCCGCAACGGGCCGTCGGACTTCACCGACGTGGCGCCGGGCGCCACGCCGGCGGCGCCGGCGGGCCTGCAAGTGCGCAACCCGGGCGACCTCTACCTGTACAGCAATAACAACCTGCAGGCGGTCAAGATCAAGGGCTCGGACCTCAAAGCCTGGCTGGAAACCTCGGCCAAACAGTTCGGCGCCATCAATCCTGCCTTGACCACCGAGCAGGACCTGGTGCCGAGCTATTCGACCATCTTCAACTACGACGTGTTCTATGCCGAGGGCAATGCGCTGACGTACCAGATCGACGTCACCAAGCCGGCGGGCAGCCGCATCGTCAACCTGGCGTACCAGGGCAAGCCGGTGGCCGACAACGCCGACTTCATCGTCGCCACCAACGACTACCGCGCCGGCGGTGGCGGCGCCGTGCCCGGCATCGACGGCAGCAAGACCATCATCAAGTCGCCCGACGCCAACCAGGCCGTGGTGAGCAACTACCTGGCGGCGCGTGGCAAGGCCACGGGCAAGGTCAGCCTGGTGGACAACGGCAGCGCGCGCAGCTGGAGCTTCGTCAAGGTAGCCACGGCCGGCCCGGTGATCCTGCGCTCGGCGCCGGGCCACCTGGGCCTGGCGAAAAGCGCCGGCATCACGGCGGTGACGGCCGAGGGCGGCCTCGACGGCAGCGGCTTTGCCAAGTACACCATCGATCTGAGCAAGTGATCAGTTGTTGAAGCCGGGCCGGCCTTGCGCCGGCTTTTTAACTTTGCGAGGTGCAAGATGAAAACTTATCGAGGTGCAGTATTGATGGCGGTGCTAGCTTGCGCGTGGCTGTCCGGCTGCCAGATGCAGCGCGACAAACCCACCGATGCCCAGATCGAAGTGGTGGGCATGAAAGCGATCCAGGAAGCGGATGCCAGCGCCGAGCGCAAGCTGATGTCGTGGTCGCAGCAAAACCTGCCGGTGGCCCAGCGCGAGCTGGCCTTGGTGTACCAGCAGCGTCCCCAGCAGCGCAAGGACGCGCTACGGCTGTTCGAGCAGGCCGCGCGCGGCGGCGACATCGAGGCGGCGTACGAACTGGGCGAGATGCTGCGTACCGGCGTGGTCAGCGTACCGCCGCAACCGCTGGCCGCCTCGAGCTGGTACACGCAAGCGGCGCAACAGGGTCACGCGCGCGCCGCGCTGGCCCTGGCGCTGCTGTACAAGAACGGCAATGGCGTGGCCCGCAACGACCTGCAGGCGGCGCACTGGCTGCAAACGTCCAGCGCCGGCGGCAATCCGCACGCGATGTTCCTGCTGTCGTACTTTTACCGCGACGGCCAGGGCGTGCCACAGGATGCCGCCAAGGCCCGCGCCTTGCTGGAAGAATCGGCCGAACACGAATACCCGCCGGCGATCCAGGAACTGGCGATGACGGTGGAACTCGGCGACGAGCACAGCCCCAAAGACCTGCACCGCGCCAGCCACCTGCTCAAGGAAGCCACCGAGCACCGCCACAACAACTGGAACCGTTTCTAAACTTCCGGGTCAGCGTTTCTAGACTTCGGGGTCAGTGCCGACATTCGGACATTTTTGTCCAAATGTCGGCACTGACCCTAATGCCGCTAAGTTAAGCTCTTAGCGGCATTTTTCTTGTAAACGACTGCCGGAAGTGTTAACTTTCTGCACGATGCT
>NZ_JAVDVB010000009.1:0-138115 GCF_031456625.1 Duganella sp. 3397 | reverse complement strand
AACTGGATACGACCGCATCAGTTCAACCACGGACTGGCGCCGGCCGTCGCCGAAGAAAAACTTAACGTAGTGTCCGGGATGGGTTGACCACTACAATAAGCGCTTTGCGATTTTGCTCGTCCTGCTTGGCAGCGCCCTCTTAGCCCCCTTGTCATCGGCTTATTGCTGATACTCCACGCCCCTTCCAATGGTCGGTTACCATTACGAAGTTGCGCCTGACATCGCTTACTGCGGACAGCTTGAGGCCGACCTCGCATCGGCGGAAGTGCACATTGTGGGCGCACCAAAAAAAAACCTCCGCCGGTTTCCCGACCGAGGCTCAAATACACTGCGGAGACAGCAGCTTAAAACTTGTAGTTCATACCCGCGATCACAGTACGGCCGTACTTCGCATATTCCAGCTGCTGGGCGCGGTCGCCGTTGTAGGTTTCGTACGCGGCGTTGCGCAGGTTGTTCACTTGCAAGACCAGGCCCACACCCTTCATCGCACCGCTGTTGAAGGTGTAGCCGATCTGGAAGTCGACAATGTTTTCACCGACGACATAACGCAGCGCGCGGTCGTTGGAGAAGTTGCCGATCTCGCCCACGAAGTCGGAACGACGACGCTGGCTGACGCGAGTTTCGAAACCATTCTTCTCGTAGTAAGCGGTCAGGTTGGTCGTGCGCTTGGACAGACCCGGCAGCGGGATGTTGTTGCCGATGCTGCCGCTCGGATCTTCGATCGTGATCTTGCTGTCGGTGTAGGTGGCGCTGGCCGCAACACCGAAGCCGTCCAGGGTCTTGGTCAGCATGTTCAGCGGCATCGAGCCCGACAGTTCCACGCCTTTCAGGATACCGCCGTTGCCGTTGTAGGCAGCGCTGTAGTCACCGATGCGCGAACGCAGGGGCAGGCCATTGTTCATCACGAAATCTGCGGGGAAGTAGTTCGAGAAATCGGTACGACGGGTCTGAGTGAAAATGTACGTGTCGAGTTTTTTGAAGAACGCCGCTGCAGCAAAATAGGCCTTCTTGTCGAAGTACTTCTCGTACGAAATGTCGAACGCCTTGGCGCGCCATGGATCGAGCTGCGCATTGCCGCCGCTGGCGTTCGGTTCGCCCTTGGTGGTGTCGACGTTGATTTCCAGCGCCGAGCGCAACTGGTCCACGCGCGGACGCGCCAGTTGCTTGGCCAGGGCCACGCGCACGGTTTGCTGACCCTCGAAGCCGAACGCCAGGTTCATGCTCGGCAGGATGTCGGTGTAGCTCTTGCCATCGTGGATAGGCTGGATCTGGTTGGCGCCGGTCTTGGTGTTGTCCAGGTAGCGCGAGTCCGACGACTGCTTGGTGTTTTGCATCTGCACGCCGATGTTACCGCGCAGGCTGACCGCAGGCGACAGTTCCGCCTCGATATTGGCCTTGGCGAAGGTCGTGATGACCTTTTCGTTGACGGTCCACGCTTTCGGGATCAGGTAGGTCAGGTCTTCGCTCGGCAGGAACGACATGTATTGGCTGACGAAGCCCGGCACGTTCCAGGTCGGGATCGAACCGGCGCCGGCAAAGCCTAGGTCGACCGAACCATATTGCAGGTTGCCCGGCACCGCTACCGGGTTGCCGACCAGGTTGATGGCGCCTTCGGCCTGGCGCTTGCTCTTGCTGCGGTCGGCGTAGTTGACGCCGAAATCGAAGCTCGAGAATGCTTTTTCCAGGTCGCCCGAGGCACGCACATTGGCGGTCAGCTTGGCGCCTTTCAGTTCGTCTTCCACGCTCGGCACCTTGCCGTAGCCGGAGCCGTAGATGGTGTTACCCACGTACAGGTTGTTCGAGTTGCTGTAGTCGAGGCCAGGCGTCAGCTGCGAGTAGCCACCGTTACCGTAACCAAGGTTGACCTTGTCCAGGATGGCCGATGCGCCGCCATTGCTGTACTGCAGATTGTTTTCCAGGCCAGTCTCGTTGCGCTTGGCCTTGGAGTAGTTGACGTCGCCGAAGATGGTCCAGTCGCTCGACTTGTACTCGTTGCTCCAGCCGAAGGCGCGGATATCGTCCTTGCGCTTGTTGTACATGCCGCGCACCAGCGGACGCACGTTGTTGAGCGTGCCGCCAGCGATGGTGCCGTTGTTGACCGTGACCGGGTTGTAGTTGGACTCGGACTGCTCGAGCGAGATTTCCAGCTGGTTGGCGGTCTCTTCAGCCTTGAAGCGCGACGCGTACACGTCGACGATGCTGGTCCATTGCTTGTTCGGACGGTACTGCAACACGCCCATCAGGCCGTCGCGTTCGTTACGGCCGCTGCGGGCCACCGCCTTGATGCCGTTCGAGGCAAACGTGCCCGCTGGCAGGCCATTGCGCGCATCGCGCTTCCATGGCTCGTACAGGCCGGTCTCGTTGGACAGGATCGGGGTTTCCAGGCGGGCGTAACCGAGCGCCACACCGATGGTGCGGTTGGCAAACTGGTCGATATAGCTGGCCGAAAAGCGGGTGCCGGTGTCCTTGGCGTTGCCAATCTTGCCCAGCGAATTTTTTTCGCCACGGGCATTGAGTGCCACGGTGCGACCGGAGAACGCCAGCGGACGCACGGTCTGCATGTCGATGGTGCCCGACAGACCCTGACCGACCAGGCCGGCGTCCGGAGTTTTGTACACGGTTACACCGGACATCAGTTCCGACGGATACTGGTCGAACTCGACACTGCGGTTGTCGCCGGTGGAGACTTGCTCGCGGCCGTTCAACAAGGTGGTGGAAAAGTCCGGCGACAGGCCGCGCACACTGATCACCTGGGCACGACCGGCCACGCGCTGGGCCGACAGGCCCGGCAAGCGCGAGATCGACTCGGCGATACTGACGTCGGGCAGCTTGCCGATGTCTTCGGCGGAGATCGCCTCGACGATGGAATTCGAATCTTTTTTGACCGAGATGGCGTCCTCGATACCGCGACGGATACCGGACACGACCACGGAGGCGATCGGCGCCTGGGCTGCGGCCGGAGCTTCCTCGGCAGGCGCATTCTGGGCGAAAGCCGGCATGGCGAAGGCGGCGACAAACAACGCGCACCCCGCTGCGACCGGATTGAGTTGGAAGGCAGCTGCGCTGCGCTGGTTGGCGAAGATACTCATTGATGTCCCCTCTACACGACACTGATAATTTCCCTGTAGTCGGCGACTACATGAGAACCAAGAAAAATAACGTTCTAAAGACGTTCCGGAGCGAATTTTGTACTAAAACTAGATTCAATGTCAATTGAACTTCCTGCCAGCTACAGTTTAAGAGCGGCGCTACGTAAGGCCTCACTGTGCACGCAACGATTCTCGTTGTATTTCAGCTACAATGATTCGTACAGACATCTGTAGCAGAACTACATTTTTCTATAAAAAATCACATATTTCTGAAAGCAAATGTCAGAAAGCCGTGTTTCATAAAATCGCCGTGGAGCAAGACCATGAGCGGCAACGGAGAACATTGATGAACGCCAAACAATTGCAATGGGGAGCGCTTGGCGCCGCCCTGTCCCTGGCCCTGCCCGCCTTGGCGCAGACCCCCGCCAGCAGCGCCGCCACCTATCCCGCCTGGGACGGCCACCACAACACCGTGCGCTACGCGACGCCCGACGCCGACGCCGCGCTGCGCAGTTACACGCAAACCACCACCCAGCGGGTGCGCCAGGGCGAGACCCTCGACGGCAAGCAGAAGACCACTTATGCTGAAACCGCGCAGATGCCTACCGTACGCAGCAGCAATCTGGCCTTCGACGCGCTGTTCGCGCTGGCGGGCACGGAAATGCAGCGTAACGCGGTGAGCCAGATCCAGGATGGCAGCTACAACGGCGGCCAGCCGATCCCTTGCGACTGCTTCAAGACCGGCGAGCTGTGGCACTACGTATGGACCCGCGATCTGTCGTACGCGGCCGCGCTGTCGCTCGCCATGCTCGACCCGCAACGCGTGCGCAACTCGCTGGAATTCAAACTGGCCGGCTACCGCGAAGGGGTGACGCCCGGCCCCGACGTGGCCGGTACGGCCGACGGCCTGCAAATCGTCCAGGATACGGGCAGCGGCGGCAGCTGGCCGGTCAGCACCGACCGCATGAGCTGGGCATTCGGCGCCGACGAGGCCCTGAAGGCGCTGGCACCGGCTGAGCGCCAGGACTTCGCCGTCACGGCCCTGAAGGCCTTGCGTAACACGCTCGAGAACGACCGCCTGGCCGCTTTCGACCAGGCCGACGGGCTGTACACCGGCGAACAATCGTTCCTCGACTGGCGCGAGCAGAGCTATGCCGCCTGGATTCCCACAGACCTCGCCAGCATGGCCAGGTCCAAAGCACTGTCCACCAACGTTGCCCATTACCAGGCGCTCACCCTGGCCGCCAAACTCGCGCGCGAACAAGGCGTGCCGATATTGGCCGCGCGCTACCAGGGGTGGGCTGCCGACCTCAAGGCTGCCATCAACCGCCGCTTCTGGCAGGCCGACGCCGGCATGTACAGCAGCCTGACCGCCGGCCATTTCGACGGCGCGGCGCTCTACAAGTACGACTGGCTGGGACAGTCGCTGGCCATCATCCACGGCATCGCCGACACCGCACAGGCGCAAAGCATCCTGGCCCACTACCCGCACGGGCCGATGGGGGCGCCCGTGATTTTCCCGCAACAGCAGGGCGTGTCGATATACCACAACCGCGCCATGTGGCCTTTCGTCACCGCGCACGGCCTGCGCGCGGCCGCCATGACCGGCAACGTGGCCGTGGCCGACGCCGCCTACGACACACTGCTGCGCGGCGCCGCGCTCAACCTGTCGAACATGGAAAACTTCGAATGGCTGTCCGGCGAGCCGCTGCTGGCCGACAAGCAAGCGCAAGCGGACCTGAGCGGGCCGGTCGTCAATTCACGCCAGATGCTGTGGTCGATCGGGGGCTACCTCGGCATGGTTATCGGTGAGATCTTCGGCGTGCGCACCACCGATACCGGCATCGCCCTGCATCCGTTCGTGACCGCCAAGCTGCGCCGCGTAGCATTGGGCGCCACCGACACGGCTACCCTGAACAACCTGCAACTGCGAGGCAAGCGCCTGCAGGTCCGGCTGCTGCTGCCACCTGTCGCCACCGCCCCTGCCGACCGCCAGGGTTATTACGCCATTGACGGCGTCACGGTGAACGGCCAGCCTGCCGGCACTGCGCTGGACTGGTCGGCGCTGGCGGATGACAACCTGGTCGAGATCCGCCTGGGCCAGCTGTTGCCGGGCCAGCAGGTCATCCGCCGCGTGGACGGCAAGCCGAACCAGGCCGATCCCGCGCTGTACGCGCCGTTCGAGCCAGCTGCCACCCTGAGCACCAGCCATGCCAACGGAACCCCGACAGTACGCATTACCTACCCCGGTGACAGCACAGGCGTGGTGTACAACATTTACCGCGACGGCCAACAGGTGGCGCAGGGCCTGACCGCCAGCACCTGGACCGACCGCGTACCGGTCAAAGGCGGCAACGCGTGCTACGCGGTGGAAGCCGTGTACACCAGCTCAGGCAACCGCAGTCACCACAGCGCGCCGATGTGTGCTCAAGCCGGCCAGACCATCGGCGCCGCCGTGCACAACATTCGCATCACCCGCAGCGGTGTATATGTACTGCAACTGCTATATCGCAATACCGCGCACCAGATCAACCTTGGCATCACCGGCAGCGTCAAATGGCTGGCGCTCAAGGATCGCACCGGGCGGGAGGTGACTGGAGGTGTAGTACAAATGCCACACTCACCGGAACGCGCAGGATTGTCGTATTCGACACCAATGCGCGTCAGCCTGAAGACCGGAAACTATCAATTCGAACTGCGTGACTTCTATAACATGAGTTATTTGCAGAGCAATGCCACATATGGAGACGCTGGCGGCATCAGAGGGCCGTTGAACCGCGCCGATATCCAAGGTGTGCATATCATGCCAGCGCCGTCGCTGCCTGGCGTACGCACCGCAGCGCACTCTCACGGCAAAACCGCAAATTTGTTGCAAAAAAATAAGTAATAGCGTAAAAACCACATCGAATTAGCAATAATCACTTGCAATTTGGAAATTATTCTTCAGTTCCAATTGATTGATGAATAAAAGCCGGTACAATGGTTATCGTAGTCGAGATGTCTCTTTACTCACCTTCAAGGACCAACATGAAAAAAATCGCTATCACCGCCGCAGTTCTGGCATTCGCCGCTGGCCAAGCTTTCGCTCAAACCGCACCTGCGACCACCCCAACCCCAGCACCAGCTCCAGCAGCTGGCGTTGGCGCTGCCGGCACCGCTGGCCTGAGCACCGGCGCTCTGGTTGCTATCGGCGCAGCCGTAGCAGCTGTTGGCGCTGCTGCTTCGGATTCGAACTCCGGCACCACCCACCACGCTACCAGCCACCACTCTCGTTAATCACTCGGTTGTTACCGTGTCTGGTTGTACGGTAATGATCGCGTGCTGCGGTCGGCCCTCGGGTCGGCCGCTGTTTTCTTGTTTTCCCCCATGAAAAACCAGCCCTTCTACAGGCGCCTCGGGTTTGCGTGGCATGGCATCGTCAGTGCATGGCGCACCGAAATGAGTATGCGCCAACAATCAGTCGCCGCCGTGGGTGTATTGATCACCCTGATATGGCTACGGCCTGCCCCCGTATGGTGGGCTTTGCTGTTGCTCAATTGCGGCCTGGTACTTGCCGCCGAGTTGTTCAATAGCGCACTCGAACATGCGCTCGACCATTTGCATCCCAGCCCCCATCCCGCCATCGGCCTGGCCAAAGACTGTGCCGCAGGCGCTGTATTGTTGCTCAGCTGCACTGGAATTATTTTATTCTCATGCTTCTTGTGTGAAACATTTCGCATGTAACACCGACGTGTTGCGTCGCAACATCGGTATCTTAGCAAATGAAGAATGTTACATGAGCGAAATTGCAGAGAGTGTCAACGATCAGTACAATGCCTTAACGTTTAAATTTTTTTTTAACAACAAACTGAAGCGATCACCTGATCGTATTTGATACCGTGATTCCACACACCAGCGGCGTATGCCGTCGTAGCCAGCACCATGCAACGCGCGCACAAGCCGTCAAATCCGGCATCAGTTTATTTTTTGCCGGGAGCTGCAACGCATGAAGCCCATTGACGCATTCCTTCTGCCAAGCAAAGCCTGGCATGCCAGTAAAGTCGCCCAACTTAGCCTTCTGCTTGGCAGCGACGTGCTGGCGCTCATGCTCACTACCGCCATGGCGCACGCCCTGCTGATCTTTACCGGACTTGCTACCACCAACAACGTCAATGGCACGGTTGCGTCGCTGGTGCTGGTGCCGCTGGCGATGGTGATCTTCTGGAATCAAGGGCACTACAACAAGCGTAAGCCATACGCCCGTGAAGTGCGCGAACTGGTGCACGCTTGCGCTGGCTTGCTACTGGCGCAAGTGGCGCTAGCGTTTTTCAGCGGCTCGGACATGCCGCGGCTGTTGCCATTGGTGCAGTGGACCGTGGCGCCACTGGTCTTGCTGGCGTTGCGCGCGATGCTGAAATTCAGCATGCTGCGTCACGGCAGCTGGAGCCGTCCCATGGTCATCATCGGCACCGGCGCCAATGCACGCGAAACCGCACGTGTATTCGAAGCAGAACGCCTGATGGGTTATCACCTTATCGCATTCCTGGACCTGCCAGGCAGCGTACCTACTACTACCCAATATTACGACCGCCGTGGCCGGTCGGTCCCCTATCTACATCTGGGCGCGCAAATCGACACTACCCTCAAGCAACTCGGATCCCCACATGTGGTTCTCGCACTGGACCAGGGGGGCATGGAGTCGTCCCGCACGCTGATCCAGCAACTAAGCCGCCATTGCGCCGACCTGCAAATTGTGCCATCGCTGCGCGGCCTGCCGCTGCAGGGAATGTCGATTAATCATTTCTTTGCTCACGATGTTATGGTGCTGGGCATGCGTAACAACTTGGCGCAACGCGGTCCTCGAATGCTAAAGCGCGGGTTCGACGTATTTTGCTCGAGCCTTCTGTTGGCCATGACGTCCCCGCTATTTCTTTGGGTCGGGATTCAGGTAAAGCTGGCGGGCGGTGGCGGCGTATTCTTCGGCCACATGCGCATTGGTCGGAACGGCGTGCCGTTCCCTTGCTACAAATTCCGCACCATGGCCGTCAACGCCGACGTACTGCTCAAGGAGCTACTCGCAAACGATCCTTCCGCCCGCGAAGAATGGGAAAGAGATTTCAAGCTGAAGAACGATCCACGCGTGACTAAGGTCGGCCGCTTTTTGCGAAAGACCAGTCTCGATGAGCTACCACAACTGTGGAACGTGCTCAAAGGCCAGATGAGCTTAGTAGGTCCGCGTCCAGTGATCGATGCCGAACTGGAACGCTACGGCGACCAGGTTGATTACTATCTGGAAGCACGCCCAGGCATCACTGGCCTCTGGCAAACCAGCGGTCGTAACGATGTGAGTTATGAAACTAGGGTCAGTCTAGATGCTTGGTATGTCAAGAACTGGTCGATGTTCACTGACCTGGTGATTCTCATACGTACCTTTAAGGTGCTCTTGGTAAAAGAAGGCGCTTACTAATCACCCCAAAAAAAAATCTCTCAGTACAAGAGACAAATCAGGCAACGATTCTTCAAACGAAAAGATTGTTTTTTAGATACTTTTGGCCTGGGTCTCCTATGTTGATTGTACGACTCCACTTAGAGCATAGGTTTATACACAAATCACCCCGCTTCGTCGCGTAGCGCTTTGATGGTGAGTGCAGCCACGCGCACATCCTCAATGCCCTGCCAGATTGTCTTGACGCCCGGATCGCCGTCGCCTTTTCGTCCAAGGAAACCGCCGACGCGCGCGATCAAGCGCACCACATCGTTAAGTGTCGGAGGCTGATCCGGCCGTCGCTCCTTCGTGAGCAGGTAAGCGCCACGGATTTCGTCCGGGTCGAAGAACAGGCTGGCGTCGAGATCCGGGCAGATGCGCCCGATGCGCATCAGATAGGAGACGCGCCACGCCACGACCATGAACAGCGCCAGCGCGCGTTCCAGATTGTCGATGTGGGAGAGCTGCATCGCCTCAACCTTGCAGGCGTTCTTCAACACATGGAAGAACATCTCAATTTCCCAACGCGCGCGGTACCAGTCGATCAACGCGATCACCGCATCGACGGTGGTGGCGGTTCGATTGGTGAGCAAGCGCCATTCGATCGGCTCGATGCCGGCGGGCGCATCGATCTCGCGCGCGATCACGCATGTCGCCGTGATCTTGACGCCACGCCGCGCCGGCAGTTCCACGCGCCTGGTCCAGAGTTGCTGGCGTACCTTGCGGCCCTTCTGTTTGCCGCGTGCGCCGATGACGAAGCTGATTTCTCCCACCGGCGCGCCATCGAGCGTGTGCGCCCACAATTTCTCGCCGTCGGGCAGCGCCCGGTCAGTCTTAGCGCGCACCAGCCAGTCGGCCGGCGTGCCGCAGTCCTGGGCGTAGGTCATCAGCTCGATCATATCGGCCTCGCGGTCGGCCACGTACACCAGTCGCGTCGCCGGCATCTCGGCGGCCATCTCGGCGATCCGCCCGTAGCCTTCGATCCAGCGGCCACTTTCCTTGATTCCCGGTCGAACGCCATTGCCATCGATCTTTTCGCGCGCCCACATCCAGGCATCGATCACCCCTAGCGGCAACCGTTCCGGTGTGACGGCATACGTCGGATGGACATACATGCCGCGCTGGACTTCATAGCTGAGCGGACCGAGACCTTCGATCTGCTGCCCGTTAAAATTGAGTTCGGTCGTGTCCTGCAAGCACAGGATGACGGGATGTTCGCCCATGCGCTGCTGCGTCTTGGTCCAGTGCGGCACCATAATGTCACGCCATTCGACGGCGTCGTTCTCGAGAAATCGGTATGTGGCGATCGTCTCGCCCCAGCCGTTGCACGACTTGGAAATGCTGGACGACGGCTTGTCGGCAAACCGCGCCACGATCTTCCTGGCGCGACTGTCGAGGCGAGCGTCCTCAAGGTCTATGTCAGCAAATTCCACGGCAGTCCAGTGCGTCGATTCAGTCATTTTTCGCGAGCCAAAAGACGAGAGTAAACCTGAAAAATCAATAGTTTACAACCGCTCCCGCAAGTGCTTGAATGTAAACGGATTTTTCCGCCCGGATGTTGTCGATCAAGCAAGCTTGGCGGGCTGGCGCGGAGATGTGTATAAACCTATGCACTTAGAGTCGTTACATAGTCCATACAAGACTTAAGAGGTGCCAGGCCGCAATTTCGCAATAGACAGATTCTACCTAATCGCAAAGATATCGGTATAAAGATGCTTCACAACAGCTTCGGCATAATGCAACGAGTAGAAGTCGAATGATGCATGCGATAGACGGCTGTTATACTCTGGCTCCAGCAAATTCTTCATGTGTGCAGAATATCTCTGCAAATCATTTTCTCGAATAAAGGTCGTTTCGTCATCGGGCGCATCCACGCCTTCTACGCCATAATCTGAGGACAAGATTGGAATACCAAAGGCCATTGCGTCGATCGTTTTCAGCTTGACCCCGCTACCGAAGAGTAGTGGTACCAGCATTGCACAAGCAGCGTTGAGCACTTCCCCCAAGTTCTCCACATAACCCTCGATTACAACATATCGTGAATTTTTGGCAACGAGCTCGACAAGACGGGAAGAAGGATTCTTGCCAATGATGCGGATTAACACGTCCGGAATAGCCTGAACAATCTTAGGCAGCTGCTGCTCGACGAAATTTTCGATGCTAACGGCGTTGTGGGGAACATCAAGCCCACCAAGGAATACAAACACTGCTGAACCGCTCCAGGTGCGTGCGTATGCGCGCTCCGGCGTGGACAACAATGGTGGCAAAACCTCAACACGACTACCGCTCCACTGACGTAACATTCGGGCCTCTGCCTTGTTAATCAGCAAGCTCAAAGGAAATCGTCGAGACTGCTGTATTTCCGAATGCCGAATTTTTTTTGATTCAATGCTCAGCAAGATGCTTTGCAATCTCGAGATTTTTTTTACGTAAGGACGTAGAAAGCCTGGAATATTCTTTTCGAAATTTCCTAGTGCATTAAATTTGAGTGAAGGATTGTTCTTCGTTGCTTGTAGCATCACCTCGTAGCGGACTGAAAAAAGATCATCCAAGTAGAGCACATGAGCGGCGTTACCTAAGTCCAGATGTGGCAAATATTGCCCCATACGTACAGTATCGAAAACGACAAGATCGGGTTGCACGTCATTAATCGCTTGCTGCAACTTGGATTTTATTCTGTTCGAAAAGAAAATCGATTCTTGAATACTTTTACTGCGCAGTAAAAATCCATACTTGATAACAGAAACAATCCTTGTAGCTTCTGAAGGCATCGCGTAGGTATATTTCCTAAATTTTGCTGAAGCAAATGCAGGGGTATCGGTATTGGGACAAATCAAGTAAAAATTTTCTTCTCCCACGCGTTCGCAAAAAAAGCGTATCAAACCGGACAATACGACCTTCTTTCCCACGTCCACAGGATATGGGAAAATCGTCGACAAAAGCATTATCTTCATATTATTTTCCAAGATTGCGAACTTCCACCAATAACTTCAACGATGGACTGCATACACGGAGATCAACTTCTCAGCCATCTTGGCGGACGTGATCTCCAGCATACGCAGCTTGCCACGCCGCACAAGATCCTGGTTGCCTTCGATATCAGCTTCAAGTCGCTTGATTCCATTGATTAATTGTTCATCGGACGTCGGGACGACCAATATTGCCGCGTCTCCCGCCAGTTCGCTCATCGGCGGCACATTGGACGTGAGAAGAGGCTTTCCAGCAGCGAAGGCCTCTACAATCGGCAGTCCGTAGCCCTCCATCAGGCTGGGAAATAATACTGCTTCCGAATGTCCCAGAAAGCTGCGTACCTCCGAGTCCGTAACCCAGCCTGGAAACACCACTGATCGCTCATTACGATAACTGAGCGCAAGTCCGCTGCTGGCCGGAAGTCCCAGGACAACGAGATTGACACCCGTCAATTTCGCTGCCAAAAAGGCCTCTATGCATCGAGCCGAGTTTTTATGGGGACTAACTCCGCCGATATGCAGGAAGAATCGCTGTCTTTGGGTCCATTTTTCGATCGCCTCCATTTCAGCGAAATCAGCGGGACAGGTACGCTCTACAGGCGTGTAGACAACAGTTGCAGGAGTGCCTAGGGCAGCTTCAATGCGGGCGCCCGAGTCCATGCTAACCGTAACGACTCGGGTTCGGTAACCCGACATCAGCTTGACCGAATATTTTCGATAACGATTACCCCATCCCTGATAAAAGTTCCCGCCTAGCGAAGTCATGAACATCAAATCGTGAATTGTTACCACGCGCCGGGCGTTGAACCAAGATCTGACAAGCGGTAAATTCATTACCGCAGGCATCGTGTTGTATGGAAAGTGCACGCAGTCGTAATCTCTTCCGGCTATCGAAAGCGGAAGCGTTATTTGCTCCCACAGGGGAAAAGGGAGGCGACGCTTTTTAATATAATTTAGCCGCTCTGGCATTACAAACAATGATCTATCAATGCCTGACGGAATCAGTACATCAATATCGAAATTTAACGGAGCGAAGCTCCCTAGAGAAAACAAAAGTTCTTGAAGATATCGCCCCATTCCACGTGGCTTATCAAGATAAAATCCATCAATTAATATTCTCATACAGCCTCAAACACCTCTTTCCAAATCAATATCATTTACTTTCCGCCCAGTTTTGGAGTGTAGCCCAACTTGTTACGCACCATATTGATCATCTTTTCGATGAAGGGCGCACCAAAAATCCGGATCAAGTAATAATATAGGTGAAACATTGGATACCGTTTCAGTCCCAGCTTACCCATTTCTAAATAATACTTCTTAAATACTTGAGGCTTTTTGTCAGCGTGATAAGCCAACCACGGGAAAGAGTAATTTGCGATATCGCGAGATATGCGATCGAGTGCGCCCGTATAAGTAACATCCAGATCCCGAGCGATAGTGACGATACCATTCATCATATGGATACGGGCGTCGATCGTGTATTCACCGGGAGTATATTTCCCCTTCTCAGCCGCCGAGTGACCGAAATCCGGCGTTTCGTCGGCACGGCACAGTGCAATTATCTCCGGGGTAAAGAAACCGTCATGCTTCATGATAAGATGCCCGACAATGTGCAACTGGTAAAACAATGACCCGTCAAACTTAGAAGTCTCAAGTTCCAGAGTTGGGATACGGGCCACGGTGAGACCGGCCAAGCTTGTGGAGCGGCGGAAGAAAAAGGGCAGGCTTTCCATTCCCGCCGGCATAAAACGTTCATCCGGAAAATACTTAACCGTCTGAACTACATTTTTCGGCGTGCCATTAAACCATCCATAGCCGCGCAGGATAACTCCGACACTCGGATTTACGGTGACAATGTTTTGTAGCGTTTTCAAAGCCCCGGGACATAGAACATCGTCATTGCCCAAGAAGATGCAATAGTCTCCGTTCGCCGTCTTCAGCAATTCCCGTAAATTGCTATCGAATCCGATATTTTTTTCATTTTCGTGGTAATTAATCAAGTCACCATAGACTTTTTTATATTCCTCAGCAATGGCACGCAACTCAAGTCTTTGTGGAGAAAAATCTTCGCAGATAACAATCTCGAACAAATATTCCTTTTGACTTAGAACAGAGTCAAGCACTTCCCGCAAGTATTTCGCTCTGTTATAAGCAGGAATACAAACTGACAATTTATTTTTTGATTGCATATCTATAAATTTATTAGCGTAATTGCTAAATTTAATTTTAATTAGTGGGTTAAAAGTTAGTGCAATCGAAATAAAAATAAAAAATCTCTTGCACAGCAGCTTAAGTTTGCGACGCAATGGAAAGATTATCCATTATTAGGCACCCGATGGCTTTATAAATTATAATGGCGATCAATAGAATTATATTCTTTTTACGGGTTCGTTGTTCGGCTTCAACGAAGTCCATTCCTTTAGATTGGAGTCGAATATCTTAATTATTTTTGCTGGTATACCGCCGACTATTACGCCTGGCGGCACGTCTTTACGGATTACTGAATTCGCAGCAATCACCGCTCCTGCTCCAATGCGGACTGGCCCTACAATATTGACATTATCACCTACCCATACATTCTGTTCAATAAAGACCGGGCCTCCGGATACTAGCGCGCGTTCGGCCGGCCTCTCCGAAGGATGGCTCTGAATGGTACCTGAATACCCTCCATGATTATGGTCAGATATATAAACATTACTACCTAAAAGTACGTCATCGCAAATAGTGATATTATTAATGGATGTAACATGGACGTTATTTGACATTTTCACTCTATTTCCAATAATTATACATGGGGCATAAGCCTCGCCCCGGTACTCCGTAACTGCTTCCAACCAGATATTACGGTGTATCGAAATTTCAGAACCGAATGAAATATGCTTAACTCCAAAAAATTGGCAGCCGCTTCCGAAACTTATTTTCGGAGCACCGAAAATATATGAGAAAAATATCGATTTTAATTTCAACCGCACCCTCTTCGCGATTGAAAACATGCCGTGAATCAGGCCTTCCTTGCGTATAACTCTGAATAAATAATCTATTGACTTCATATGAAGACCATCTAGTATTAGGAATTTAGCCGCATCAATTGACGATTTCGCGAAAATAAGCGAGAGTATGCCTATCACCGCCACGCCATCTAATCCGGGTTGAATAAGGCAAAAACTTGCATGTCATCGCTACACTTTAGACGACTTAAGCTTCTTTACGTCGTAATAACAAAGGCCCCATCTACCCTACAGTGACTGAGGTCTTTACTACCTTCTTACCACTGCATAGAAACCAAATGGCAAGCCAACAGAAGTCTACAAACATCCAGGTCACGCCAGCAGCCATACCTGTGCGGACCGCAATCAAAACGTTGCACAGAATGATCGCATACACCAAACTCCAGATCCGATTGCCACCATAAGAGTAAAGCAGCTTTTCAGCACGCTCACGCTTATAAAAAGCTGCAATAATATATCCCAACATACCGAAAAATAACGGTGCCAAAAAACTAAAATCTAAAAAAAACTCTCCCATTAGATTGGAGGCTCTTGCGCCAGTGTCATATGCCTCCCCGATCACCGAAACGGTCTCATACAGAAACAAGTCAGAATATGTCGCATAAGCGCCAGGTACCACCTTGAACATGGTGCCTAAAGCAAGACCGCCCCAGAGATTCCAGTCATTTCTCAATGAGGCAGCAAGATATCCCAAATAAACGTACCAGCCATCAAAGAAATTATTCAGGAATATTGATACGTAGTTTATATTATTTAGCAGAAAATCCAAATTTTCCGAAAAACCACTTAAATCTTTTGCTTCAGTTGCACCCTGCATCCAACGATGTATGCCTGCTACGAACACCACAATAAAGATACCAATTCCGCCCATCAAAGCTCGACCTACGGATATAGTTCGATAAGAATATACGATAATCAATAATTGCATTAGAAAGACAAGTGCGAACAGCCTCCCCCACACAAGAAGCAATGTCAACACGGAAAGTCCGACTACGGCGTTTCCAACCCAACGAAACCGTTTAACACTTTGATCTCGCATCAGAAAAACAAAGTATCCCCATTTTGCCGCCAAAAGGAAAAATAGTATCCATGTTTTGCCTGCGGAAAGTGCCTGACGCAAATCGCTTCTTGAAATAAATTCCTGGACACTTCCAGCGAAATATATCATCGCCAAAATACCAAAAATAAAGCCGACCATCAAATACGCGATGTAAAGATAACTGTTGCCGTTTGATAAAACAACTCTTCCCAACATTTTTGCATGGAGAGGCTGACGGCTCCCTACCTTAAACCCCACAATGTAAAGCAACATGCATGAGATACCGTACACTCCTCCTGTGAACACTTCATTCGACGAGAACTCACCCAAAATTGGCTCGTCGGCGAGAAAGGCGAGACCAACCCCGCCAACGCCATATAAATACAGGACGAAGGATACTACACCCAAAGGATGTAAATAGTCATCTTTCAGACTGGTCAAGGACCAGATCATCAACAATGTGGCAAATATAAAAATTAGATTCATTATTGTTCAATATGTCCGGAATAAAGTCACTGGAACCACCTGTGAACAGTGCAACCCGTGACGCGTGCAAAGCCACCATGCTGCCAGACGCTCTAAAGACATTACCACCGATCAGATCATCTGCATGATTAGCGAATAGCATGAGCGTAGCAATGCGGAATATAGGCGCGTTCCGACACTGGCATCAGTGAGGGCCAGCGTACTTTTTATAGTACTACCCGGGCACTAATGAAGCGGCCGGCGCTGCTAAAGAACTAGCGACTTATTCCATAGCGTTCCGGACTTAACGTTGATTTCAGCTACCTTTGCCTATTTTTCCCCGCGCCAAGCCGCCGTTAGTTCTGTCCAGCGAAGCTGTCCTTCAGGAGTGCGCATCGAGCGAGTATAAGCATCTCGCATGAATGCGAACGCCAATCCCAGAATTATGCCCCCCAAAACTCCCAGCGCGACCATCGGTGCGCGTACCGGTCTTGATTTTTTTTCCGGTGGAACAGCTACGTCTAGAATTTGGATCGCAGAATCGTTATTCGCTTCATCCACCCTGGCGAGCTCAAACTGCTTAGACAACATTTCGAACGTCGCCTCGTAATACTTAACGTCACGAACACCGCGAATATACTCAGACCCAACTTGCGGCAATTTTCCGGTCGCGATCGTCATTCCACTGCCGTCCGCTCCTTTCGTTAGTCGCGCCAGTTGGCGAGTCATAGCCCGAATTTCTTCCTCGAGACGGAGAACCTCGGGATTATTTTTGGTGGCATAGGACATTATTGATGACAGCTGAACTTGTTTTGATGCAATCTCACCTTGCAGTTGCGCGGAACTGGCGATTAATCCCTTTACTTGCCCGCTTAATTCGACCATCCCAGTTGATTCTTGAATTTTTCTAAAAGCAACTTCGGCATTCGCCAAATCATTTTTTGCCTCAAGAACACGCGTCCCAAAGAACTTCCGGCGCCTTGAAGCTTCACCTATGGCCAAGCTTCCCGTCAGGAGTTGAAGCTTTTTAACGTAAGCATTGGCTATATTGGTTGCCACTTCTGGATCAGCGTCGTCAACGCTGATAGCAATCAAGCCATCCTTGCCATTTAGGAAAGTTGAGGCTAGTTCCAACCGTTTACGTGCTGCATCAATAGTGTCAATATTGTAGCGCTCTTTAAGTTTGAACTCATTAATCAGCTGATCGGCAATCGTCCGGCTTTTCAACATACCAACATACAAGTCACTTGGGTTTTTAACCGTGCCCAAGGCAGCCCCCCCTATCCCGCCGAGCTGTCCCAAAATAGCAGCTGCAGTACTACTTCCCTGCTGTTGCGGCGGCATGATCACCGTGGTACTCGTAAATATGGGGGTCATAATCAAGCTTGCAGCAATCGCCACTAGGCCGGTAACGAACGGCATACCGATGACGAAGGCTTTTTGACGCGCCAAGATCGTGAATACGGAAATCAGGGACGCGTTTTCCTCCAACACGCCATTTTTATCGAATTCCATTCGTTCAGACATCTTATACTCTCTCAATAATAAAGTTCCAGCCGTACGAAGTACCGATCTAGTCTTTAAGGACCTTCAAACCGGCAGCCCCCAGACCAAATTGGTAGAAGATCGTCGTCCATTCTTTAAAGCTCTGCATCCAGGAGCTATGCGCGATTTCTTCTGGAACGACTATCGTGTCGCCGGGGTTGACTTTTAGGCTTTTGGTGCCGCTGAACCAGCTGCTGTTACCTCCGCCAGCTGTGGTACCGTCGGCGCGAATGACGTAAATTTGTGACGGATCCGACGTCTGGCTGGTTCCGCCTGCCAGCGCGATATAGTCTCCAACCTTGCGGCTAGGGCGGTAAATGAAAGTATTTTGTTGAAATACGGCGCCAAGAACGTCAACGGTGTCAAGCCGCTTAGGAATGTAAATGCTGTCACCATCCCGCAACTTCACTTCCGGCAAGTTTTTTATCTGAACGTCACCATCGGTCAATTCAAGCACAATACGTCCTTTAGCCTTCACGGACGCCATACGCTGAGCAATTGCACGCTGACGCTCCAACGATGCGTTAATCAATGCCGCATTACCAGCATCCGCAGTTGAGCCAAGCTGTTTTGAAGCAGCAGATTCGAGATCACGCATAAAACGTTGTGAAACTTCGTTCAACTTTCTCTGCTGAATTAGACGCAATGATTCCCGGTTTAGCTCGGTGGCATAAACGTAAGCGTCGCCCTTGACGCCCCCCAAGCGCGAAATAAGTCCTCTGAGAGTCTCACCATCGCGAATCTTGAAAACGCCAGTTTCATTTACTGCACCAGATACCTTCACGTACGCATTGCTTACCTCAGCCTCGACAGCCACAGCGCCTGGGGAATAAACACGTAAAACATCGGCTGCACGCACGGTAACCTGGGAAAGCGTGCTACTGAGGGACGCCGCATCCGCAGTCAGGTTTGCAACGGCCACGAAGTTATTATTGATATTCTTCTCCACCACAATCTGCTTGGTTTGCGCGGAAGAAGAAAAGCCACCGGCCAGCGCGACCAAATCGGAAACGGACTCAACTTCCTTTTTTAGCTCGAAGATCGCCGGGGTTTTGACATTTCCGGTCAATGCCACCAGTGGTCCGACTTCAGGAATATAAACCACGTCGCCGTCTTGCAGCGTAAGGTCACTTGATTTGTCACCTTTGACCAGCATATCGTAGAGGTCGAAGCGCGTTGCGGTCCGATTGGCACGCTTTACCTCGATGTTGCGCAGCGTGCCGGTAACACTTGGACCGCCGGAAGTAAATAAAGCATTGAGCAGCGTGCTCATCGCGCTTAGCGTATAAGTTCCGGGACGAACCGCATGCCCTACTACATAAATCTGAACAGAGCGAACCTGAGAAATGCTGGCAGTCAGTTCAAAATTTGTGAAGACCTTGCCAACTGCCTGCTTCAGGTAACCCTGAAGATCGCGATACTTCACGCCGCTCACGTTGACATTGCCAATACGCGGAATATAGATGGCGCCGCTACGGTCGACCGTGGCGCTAACGTCAATGTCTACCATACCCCAACCACGAATTTGCACAACGTCACCCGTGCCCAGTACGTAATCCTGATTGACCTGGCCCGCGTCGGCCGGCGCGAAAGTGGTGGGTACGGTACTGAAGAGATCAGAACCAAAGATTTGCAACTTTTCGTTAGTGACCGCTTCAATATACTTCTCGAATTCGCCCGCATCTCTTGGCACCGCAATGCTCGTCCGGTCCGTTGCAGTTCTGAAGTCGGGCTTTTTGTCGCTAGAAGCCCTCCTGTCGCTCTCAGACCCGGTAATGCTAGGTAAGCCAAAGCCGCCTATGCGAGATTGTGTCTTACGTTGAACCTCCTGCATGTCGCTTTGCTCGGGCCCAACCTCCTGCGCATGCACAACTGGAACCAGCGCCGCAAGCAGGGATGCAGAAAACACAAGCTTGTGCACGACACGCGGAATCTGGCAAAAAAAATTTTTCATACGGGTCTCTTCAGAGAATATGTTGGATCGATAACTGCAATTACTTCAATAGGATTTTTGCCAAGTCACGCTCACTGACTTCAGGCCCGGGATAATCGCGAGATTGGAATCGCTCTGGTTCCGCTGAGCTTGCCACAACCAGCTACCTACCGCATATCCAATTACGCTCCCAGCAACTGTGTCAGATACCCAGTGTTTGCGTCCAGCAACACGCCCCGCTGCCCCCAAGGCAGCCACACCGTACAACCAAGGTGCGTCATATTCCTTGGCGAAAGGAGTCACTGCAGCGAACGACACGGCAGCGTGACCGGAAGGGAAGGAGGCGTCCGATCGGGAATTGTCATCACCTGTTCTGGACCAAGTTCCCCTTTCTTCCAGTGGCCTGGCACGCCCTACGGCATATTTCCCCACAAGTGAGAAACCGGACGCAGCGGCGATTGACTGCATGGCGATGAAGCCGGTGTTTTGCATACGCTCATCGCCAAGTGCGAAGGCCGTACCGGCAGCGCCCACCAATGCGTAGGGCAGCGCGTTGCCGAAGGTGTTCAAACCTCGCATTACTCGCTCATCCTGATATTTCTTCATTTGCCGGTCGACCGGCTTGTCGGCCAAGGCCGATACCAATATCGCACCAACTGCCAGGGTAGCGGGACGGACCCACTGCTGCGGCGCAGGGAGAACCCGCAGCGACTGATCGAGGCGTTCGCGGACAACCGGAATCGGATTGGGAAAAGAATCATCCGGTTGCGTTACAGCAGGCAATTGTTGTTCGTCAGGCCGCTCGGCAAAGTTACCCAAACCGTCGTAACTGTTCATGTCGCGGCGAGGCTGCTCCACCATGTCGTACAAGTCACCCGGCGACGCTACCATTTGGCCAACGTCGCGGGTCCAAGGTGACAGTGAGAAGCCGGCGGTGCCCTGCGAGTCCATCGGGAGCAGCCTGTTAAACGGAATCGACAAGAACACGCCGCGATCCTGATAGGGTTTGGCAGGAGTTCCGGGCGTCGTGATATCGTTTCCGTTGGTGTGGGTGTACCAGGCGCCGATCTCGATACCCGACTGGAACCGGCGCTTAAATTCAACGCGCACGCCTTCATCTTTAGCCAGGAAGCGACCAGCACGTGCAGTGACGGTCATACCGTACGGCAATTTATAATGTAAGGATGCGATGGCGGTGACTGTTTTGTAGTCGAGACTGTCGAGGAGTCTTTTGTACCCTCGCTGCTGCAGAGCATCAACCGACAAATCCACCGCCCAGCGGCTATTTTTTGGGAGATAGAGTACTTGTCCGCCAACGCCTCGGTACATATCTTCGTACAGACCGACCGAGCCACGAACATACAAGCGCTCAGCCGGGTTCGCATATTTGTTGAGCAGCACCCGGCTTAGCGCGAATCGGTTTTCACCCATGTATTTCGCGATATCGGTACGCACGTGTGGCAAATTGCTGTTCGACGGTTGCGTGACGGCAGAAACGGTCTCGATCACCGACATACTGGCAGCGGTGTTCAGATATAAACCACTGCTGATGCGACGGTCATAGGTGGCGGCAGCAGACAGCGAGTAACGGAATGCGCCACTGGGGTCGTTGAAAAAGAAACCAAGCTTGGGGGCAAGTTTGAACCGATTGCTCTCTCGGTCCTCGGAAGTAACTTGTACCGCATCGCCCTCATGACCGACCTCGAAACGCAGCGTGCCATCGGTTTTCGGTGCTGCCGCGCCGAACGCAGCCGCCGGGTCGCCAGAAGATTCAGGTATAGCAACCGCTGCAACTGACACGGCCGATGGCAATACGGCTGGTGCACCAGTCACTGCCACTGGCACAGCGGAGGAAGCGACCGCTGGTACGGCCCCATTCGGCTTGCCGATGTTATCGTCTTTCAAGTCCGTGAGCCACGCTTGTTGCTCGTCACTTATTACGTCGTCGCGGTTCGGATACCTTACCAGCACACCCTCGGCAAATGTTTGCCGATCAATTTTGCCGGCAAAATAATCCTTCAACCGGGGCAAATCGAAAAACTCGTATGTGGTCAGAGGCTGGTCGAGCTTGGTATAGGTAACGTTGACAGCGGTAACGCCTTCCGGCAGAAAAGCCAGTACGGTACGCATTGCTCGGCCCACTGCCCGTCCCATGTTGGAAATTCGATTATTGGTCAGCGTGATGTGCAGCGTATTGCCGTTCAGCTCGACGCGAGTATTCTTGAAATCTTGTGCTGCGAGGGCACGGATCAGATCGGCACGATAGCCAGGATCGTCCCGCCATTCGGGAATGGCTGGTGGCGTGATCGGATCCTTGTCTTCAAAAACCGGAGGTTCGTAAATCTTGGGAATATATTCTCGTTCACCAAAGGGTATGCTGACGAAAGCATTGACGGTAAAGTTGTCACGACCACGCGAAGCTTGCAAGCCTAGCCATCCCCAGCGATATTCCAGTCCGACCGCAGGTCCTTTCCGACGCCGCGCAGCACCCGTCTGCTCTGGTTTGTAATCCTGCTTATAGTCCACGGAGTTATATTCCGCGACCAGCGACCAGCGCGGGTGACTCGCCGGCGTCCAACGCGCGCCGGCGAAAAGGCCGTCGATGCGTTTATCGCCGTAGCCGACACTGACCTCAACATTTTTTGCAGCGCCCAAGGTTTTGGTGGCAACAGCATACTGGCTTCTGAACAACTCGGTTCCGAAGACATCGTTGACGCCCACCGCAACTGAAGGCACCCAAGAGCCCTCCTGCCAGAGGCGCGCCTTGCCATCAATGACCTTGTCCTTGTAGCGGCCATAACCCTTGCCGTATTCGTATTCGCCCTCACCGAAAGCAGGAACACCCGTAATCGACACATACCGGCCAGTCACTTGCAAGAAAGGCAGTACTGTTGATGTCACCCATAACTGGCCGTAAGGGCTATCGTAACCATATCCGACACTGAATGTTCCATCGGCTTCGACCACGGCGCTGGGCGTATTGATGTACCCTGACTGCCCACTGACCCCCGGCGTAGCCGCGAGGCTGTTCTGCCCGACAAGGATGAGGCAGCCACACCATGTATATTTAACTGATTTTCTAAGCGCGCTTAACAAATCCAACTACCCAAAAAAATACTCCTAATTCGCTACTTCCTTGTGCATCAGGAGCCGAGCAAGCTAGAGGTGGAATTCGAACTGAACAGAGGCATGGCGCCCCTTGTTGTATGTGTGATCACGTGATACCGCTCTCCGGTGCCTGCGCCGCCCGCATCATACATGACCGGGCCAAGAGTTTCACCGACGGCTTTGATTTTTAACAAACGTCAGCAGTCAATCCCAAACATTTTACCATCGTTAGTAAATAAGTACCCCAGTTTATTGCCTATAAGCTCTAGGCGAACAGCAACTGGGGCATCAAAACCACAGTGATATACGTCTGTTAAGACTAAAAATCAATCGCATAAATATTCGTCATCCGCTCACCCGGTGGCAACAACTTTATTTCCTGAAACCGCAGTCCGAGCTTGTGCAGCAGCCGGATCGAGTTGGCGTTACCCGGGTCGGTAATGCCCAGCACCCGGCCGATGCCCAGCGGCCCCCGCGCCAGTTCCAGCACCGCCTGCGCTGCCTCGTAGGTATAACCGCGGCCGAAGTGCTCCGGGCGGATGGCGTAGCCGATATCGACGTCGGGCAGGAAATCGCGCCGGATCAACCCGCACATCCCCAGCGCCCGGCCGTCTTCCTTGCGCTCCATCACGTACAGCGAATGACCGTGGCGCTGCTGCATCGCCATCGGGCCCTCGATGATGGCGGCGCGGGCCTGCTCGACGCTGCGGATGCCCTTGTCGCCGATGAATTGCAGCCAGGTGGGGTCGTTGACCAGTTCGTAATAGAAGGCAGCATCATCGGTGTCGATGGTGCGCAGGCGCAGGCGCGCGGTGTCCAGGATGATCATGCGTCGGGCCAGTGGGATGGATCTGCCAGCAGCTGGTACATGACGTACACATCGACATAGCCGAGGTAGCGGTGGTGATAGGCGCGCGGCAGCGTGCCGATGATGGAAAAGCCCAGCTTTTTCCACAGCAGCACGGCGGCGACGTTGGAGCTGACCACGTAGTTGAACTGCATCGCCAGGTAACCCTGGCGGTGTGCGCGGGCTAGGCAGTCGCGCCCCAGCATGGCGCCCACCCCCACGCCCTGCGCCGCAGGACCCACCATGAACGAGGCATTGGCCACGTGGGCGCCACGGTCGCGCTGGTTGGCGGTGAGGCGATACATGCCCAGCAGGCGGTCGCCGTTGAGTTCGGCCACAAAACTCTCGATGCCGGGGCCGAACCAGTAGGCGTGGCAATCATCGCGGCTGGTGTCGGCGGCAAAATAATACGTGTCGCCGGTGGCGATGAGTTCCTGGAAGATGGTCCACATGGCGCCGAAGTCGGCTGCCGTGGCGGGGCGGATCGCGATTTCTTTCAAGACGACTCCATGCGGTGGCGACAGTGTTTTATTGTCATGGATTTCCGCCGGCAAGTCCAGCGCGCCGCCACCGCGTCCGACTTAGCGGCCCAGACGGAAATCGACGCCGTCCGGCCGTCCCGGCAAATTCAACCTGGCCCGGGCGCGCGGCGACTCGGCCACGATCACGCCGCGCCGCATCACCAGCCGGCGCGCCGCACGCAGGCGGATCGCCTCCACCGGGTCGGCAGCATCGAGCAGTACCAGGTCGGCATGGCAGCCGACCGCCACGCCGTACCCGTCCAGGCCGAGGATGCGCGCCGGGGTGTCGGTCACGGCGGTGAAACAGGCGCGCATGGCGTCCTGCCCGGTCATCTGCGCCACGTGCAAACCCATGTGCGCCACTTCCAGCATATCGCCCGAACCCAGGCTGTACCACGGGTCCATCACGCAGTCGTGGCCGAAGGCGACATCGATGCCGGCCGCCAGCATTTCCGGCACTCGCGTCATGCCACGCCGCTTGGGGTAGCTGTCGTGGCGGCCTTGCAACGTGATGTTGATGAGCGGATTGGCGATCGCCGCCACCCCGCCTTCGCGGATCAGCGGCAGCAGCTTGCTCACATAATAGTTGTCCATCGAATGCATGGAGGTCAGGTGCGAGCCGGTCACGCGGCCGTGCAGGCCCAGCCGGTTGCTGTGGTAAGCCAGGGTTTCGATATGGCGCGACATGGGGTCGTCCGACTCGTCGCAATGCATGTCCACCCGCAAGCCCTGGTCGGCGGCAAACTCGCACAGCAGGCGCACCGACTCGGCGCCATCGGCCATGGTGCGCTCGAAGTGCGGAATGCCGCCCACCACGTCCACGCCCATGGCGATCGCGCGCTTGAGGTTGGCGAACGCGGTGGGACTGCGCAGCACGCCGTCCTGCGGAAACGCCACCAGTTGCAGGTCGAGGTAAGGCGCCACCCGGCGCTTGACGTCAAGCAGCGCCTCCACCGCCAGCAGCCGGTCGTCGCACACGTCCACGTGCGAGCGGATCGCCAGCAGGCCGCGCGCCACCGCCCAGTCGCAATATTGCAAGGCGCGATCGACCAGCGCCTGCTGCGTCAGCTCCGGCTTGAGCTCGCCCCACAGCGCAATCCCTTCGAGCAGCGTGCCGGACGCGTTGACGCGCGGCAGGCCGTAGCTGAGCGTGGCGTCCATGTGAAAGTGGGCGTCGACGAACGGCGCACTGACCAGGTCGCCGCCGGCGTCGATCTCGCGTCCGGCCGTGACGGCCAGGGCCGGGCCAATGGCGGCAATTCGGCCATGCTCGATGGCAATATCGACGCCGGTCTGGCCGTCGGCAAGGTTGGCGTTGCGTATGACCACATCCATGAACATCCCCTCAGTAGTGATGGCGTCGATTGTAGACAGTTTCAATGGTTTCTACTAATTGTTGCATTGCGGTATCGCTCAGCGATTTTTTTCCTTTAATTTTGCGCTAGATCAAATGTGCGAGAATAAGTGTGGACACAGCATTTTTCCGTGTGGCACTCTTCTGCCCACATAGCACAAAAAATAACTATTCAAGCCCGGTGTTCGTGGCTAGAATGTTCCCATATTGCAGCGCAACAGACCCGTCGCCAGGAGAAACCATGTCTTCGATTACCGAACAGTTTTCCGCCGTTACCAAATCGCAACTGGAAGCCCAGTTCCAGATCTTCAACAGCCTGGCCCACACCGCCGTCGAGAGCGCGGAAAAGCTGATTGCGCTCAATCTCAGCACGACCAAGGCCTCGATGGAGCAGTCGTCGGCTGCCGCGAGAAAGCTGCTGGAAGTCAAGGACGCCAGGGAATTGTTCAGCGCCAGCCGCGAGACCCCGACCGGCATCGACAGCCTGCTGGCCTATAGCCGCCAACTGTTCGCCATCGCCAGCGGCGCCCAGGCCGAGCTGATCAAGAGCACGCGCGGCGCAGCCTTGCCGCAGCTGGCTGCACCGTTGGCGACGCCGGTCGCCGAGACGGTGAAGGCCGTAGCGCCGGCAGCCGAGGCGCTCCAGGCGGCAACGCCTGCCGTGTCGGCGGCAACGCCTGCCGTGTCGGCGGCAGCTTCACAGCCATCCGCGCCGCCGGCAGCCGCAGCACCGGTGTCGGCGCCTGTGGCAGTCCCGACCGCCACCGTTGCCGAACCGGCGCCGCCTGCCACCACGCTCAAGGCCGCTGTCTCGGCAGCGGTGCACGCTGACGAACCGCCTGCGGTGGACAACCCTGCCAAGGTCGCGCCGGCGCCGCTGGCCGCTGCCGTGGCGCCGACCGCGCCGGAAGCGATCAAGCCGGCACTCAAACCTGCTGCCGACACCACGCCACCGGCAGCAGCCAAGCCGGCCTTCCCGGCCGCCAAGCCGATCGCGCTGGCCGCCGACACCAAAACTGCCAAGCTGAAAGCAGTTGCGCCGAAAGCCAGGACCGCCGACGCGCCTGCCGGCAAGCACAAGAAGTAATTCTTTCCAGTGAACACTGGGTACCCGCCTGCGCGGGTACGACGGTGCTTATGCATACCGCCTGTTCGGTGCTTCACCGGACAGCGCCGCGCCACCTGATTGTTTGCCTTGCTGTATCCTAACGGACTACGCGCTGGCAGTACGCTGCCAGCCCAACGCTACTCCGAGGCTACATGTTGACTCTTTCCGCGCTGCTGGGCGGCTTCGTCCGCCAGCACAAGCGCGCCTATGCCCTGTCCGGCCTGATGCTGGCGGGGGTGGCCGCGCTCAGTATCTGGGTGCCGCGCAAGGTCGGCGCCATGATCGACGGGCTGGCTGCCCACACCCTGTCCGGCAACGCCCTGCTGCTGGAAATCGGTTCGCTGCTGCTGATCGGCCTGGCGATCTATTTCCTGCGCGTGGCGTGGCGCCAGCTGCTGTTCGGCGCCGCCTATAAACTCGGCGTGTCGCTGCGCACGCGCCTGTACGCGCGCCTGTCCGAGCAAGGCTCCGCCTTCTACCAGCGCCAGCGCACCGGCGACCTGATGGCCCTGGCCACCAACGATATCGACGCCATCGAAATGGTGGCCGGCGAGGCGATGCTGGCCGGTTTCGACGGCGCCATTACACTGGTGATGGTGCTGGGCGTGATGCTGCTCGGCGTGGACTGGCGCCTGGCCTGCATTGCGCTGCTGCCGTTCCCGCTGATGGCGTGGGCGTTCTGGTATATCTCGGGCCACATCCACACCGCCTCCACCGATTCGCTCAAGCGTTTTTCGGACCTGAACGACCATGTGCAGGAAACCCTGTCGGGCGTGCGCACGCTGCGCGCGCTGGGCCTGGAACAGCGCAGCGCCAAGCAGTTTTCCGAGCTGGCGCAGCATGCGTCCAACGCCAGCCTGCGCGCGCAGGTATGGGAAGCGGCGTACGAGCCGGCCGTGGGCCTCACGCTGGCCGCCGCCAGCACGCTCACGCTGGGCCTGGGCGGCTACCTGGTGTGGCACGACCAGCTCACCATCGGCTCGCTCACCGCGTTCACCATGTACCTGGGGCAGTTGATCTGGCCGATGTTTGCCGCCGGCTGGGTGCTGTCGTTGATCGAACGCGGACGCGCCGCCTGGCAGCGCCTGCAGCCGATGCTGGCCGCGCCGCTGGCCATCGACGACCACGGCACGCTCACGGCCATCGCCCCCGGCGCACTGGTGCTCGACCATGTGCGGTACGCCTATGCCGACCAGTCGGCGCCGGCGTTGCAGGACATCTCGCTCACCCTGGCGCCGGGCCAGACGCTTGGCCTGGTGGGACCGACCGGCAGTGGCAAGTCCACCCTGCTGCGGGTGCTGATGCGTCAGATCACGCCGCAGGCGGGCACCGTCAGCTGGAGCGGCCACGCGCTCGACGCATACACCTTGCACACGCTGCGCGCCGGCATCAGCTGGGTGCCGCAGGAGTCGTTCCTGTTCTCGGCCTCGATTGCCGACAATATCGCGCTGGCGCGGCCTGAGGCTACCCGCGCGCAGGTGGAACACGCGGCCAACCTGGCGGCGGTGCACGACGACATCCTGAAATTCGCGCAGGGGTACGAGACCGAGGTGGGCGAAAAAGGCATTACCCTGTCCGGCGGCCAGCGCCAGCGCGTGGCGATCGCCCGCGCGCTGCTGGCCGATAATGACCTGCTGCTGCTCGACGACGCCTTGTCGGCGGTCGATACCGGCACCGAGACGCGCATCCTCGAACACCTGGAAGAACTGCGCCAGGCGCGCGCGGGCCGCAGCGCGGTAATCGCCAGCCACCGCCTGAGCGCAGTGGTCAACGCCGACCTGATCCTGGTGCTGCGCGACGGCCGCATCAGCGAGTCGGGCAGCCACGAACAACTGCTGGCGCAAGATGGCTGGTACGCCAGCCAGTGGCGCTACCAACAACTGGAGGCCAGCCTCGATGCCGCTTGATACCACGTCGCCCGAAGCGAAGCTGACCAATCCCGACACCACCTCGATCGGCGCCCAGACGCGCCAGGCCTTTGCGCTGCTGCGCCGCGCCGCCCGTCCCGACCAGCACCACCTGGGCTGGGCCGTGCTGTGGCTGATGCTCGCTGCCCTGTTCGAAGTGATGGGCCCCATCATGGGCAAGGCGCTGATCGACGAACACCTGCTGCCGCACCACCTGGACTGGCCGCGCATGGCCATGCTGCTGGCCGGCCTGCTGCTGTCGGGCTGGATCGCCAGCGGCCTGCGTTACCTGCAACTGGTACGCCTGTCCGGCCTGGCCATGCGCTCGGTGATGCGGCTGCGCGAAATGGTGTACACCCACGTGCTGCTGCTGCCGATGTCGTTTTTCGACCGCGCCATCACCGGACAGCTGGTCTCGCGCGTGACCAACGACACCGAGGCGGTCAAGAATCTGTACATCCAGGTGCTGTTCGTGATCCTCGACAGCACCATCGTGCTGGTGGGGACCATGGCCGCCATGGCGTGGCTCGATATCCGCCTGATGGGCATGGTGCTGGCGCTGCTGCCGGCGGTGCTGGTGATCGTGTTCCTGTACCAGCGCTGGAGCGCGCCGGCCGTCACCCGTGCGCGCGCCCTGCGCAGCGACATCAACGGCCAGATGGCCGAGTCGATCGGCGGCATGAGCGTGCTGCAGGCGAACAATGCGCAAGAGCGTTTCGGCGCCCGCTTTGCCGCCACCAACCAGGCCCACTACACCGCGCGCCAGGCCGAGCTGCGCGCCAATGCCTGGCTGCTGCGTCCCGCGCTCGACCTGTTCAACGTGATCCTGCTGGCGGTGGTCATCTACGTGTTCGGCCAGCGCCAGATGACCGCCACCGAGGTGGGCGTGCTGTATGCGTTCATCAGCTACCTGGCGCGCGTGATCGAACCGCTGATCCAGATCACCATGCAGTTCAGCCAGCTGCAGCAGGCCGTGGTGGCCAGCGCCCGCGTGGCCACGCTGCTCGATGAAGCGGAAGCGAAGGAACACACGGCCGCCGCCATCGGCCAGGCGGCCGCCGCCGATCAACACTCGGCAGGGCCGCAGCCGGCGGTGGCGATCCGCCACCTGGACTTCGCCTACAACCCGGGCCAGCCGGTGCTGCACGACCTGTCGCTGGAGATTCCCGCCGGCGCCTTCATCGGCATCGTCGGCCATACGGGCAGCGGCAAGTCCACCCTGCTCTCGCTGCTGCTGCGCTTTTATCCGGCGCCGCACGGCAGCATCACGCTGCACGGCGTGGCGCTCGACGATATCGACAACGAACGCTTCCGCGCCGAAGTCGGCCTGGTGCCGCAAGACCCGTTCCTGCTGGCGGCGTCCGCGCGCGAAAACATCGACATGGGCCGGGGCCTGACGCAGGCGCAGATCGAGACCGCTGCGCGCGCGGCGCACGCGCACGACTTCATCATGGCGCTCGAGCGCGGCTACGACACCGAACTGGGCGAAGGCGGTTCGCGCCTGGCCGTGGGCCAGAAGCAGCTGATCGCGATCGCCCGTGCGCTGGCCGGCCAGCCGCGCATCCTGCTGCTCGACGAAGCGACGTCGCACATCGATTCGCAGACCGAGCAGGTGGTGCAGCTGGCGCTCGACGAGTTGCGCGGCAAGGTCACGGTGATCGCGATTGCCCACCGCCTGTCCACCATCCGCGACGCCGACCGCATCATTGTGCTCAACCACGGCCGCATCACCGAGACCGGCCCGCACGAGGAACTGATGCAGATCGAGGGCGGCTTGTACCAGCGCCTGTACCTGTTGCAGCAACTGAGCACCAGCTGAGCCGGCGAATCTGTTGCGCGCTGCTGCCATAGTGTGGGTTTACGCGCACAATTGCGCGGCGCGTGCCCATTTCTCGGTTGCAATACCCCTATAATTGACTGCGCTAAAACAGGACAAAAGCGAAGGGGTGGCGTTGGCGGGATCGGGATATCGCGGAACAAGCGGCAAGGTGCGCAGGCGCGCCCTGGCGCTAGCATTGGCAACCGCGTTGGCAACCGCACTGGCGCTCACCGCCGGTCCGGCTGGCGCGCAAACGCCGGCACCAACTCAAACCTCCACCCAGGCAGAGAACGAGGCGCTGCGCGCGCGCCTGATCGAGATCCGTGAACAATGCCGCTTCCTGCCCGAAAAGGCGCTGGCCGCGCTCGCGCAGATCGCGCCCGAGCTGGCCGGCCGGCCGGGTGCCTTGCAGGCCGACCTGCTGACCATCGAAGCGGACGGCCGCATGCGCCAGGGCCGCTACGACGACGCCATGGTCGCCGCCGAAAAAGCCATCGCGCTCGGCCGCGAACTGCATGACGACGCCATCGTCGCCAAGGCCCAGCTGACCAAGGTCTACGTGCTGTTTGCGCGCGCCGATGTCGAGGCCGCTCACCAGCTGGCGTTCGAGGCCGAGAAGCTGGCCATGCGCACCAATAACGCCGCCGTGCGCGCCCAGGCGACCATTACCGCCGGCCAGACCCACGCCGAACAGGGCAACTTCCCGGCCGCCCTGGTCAAGTTGCAGCAGGCGGTGGAAATTGCGCGCGGCGTCACCAGCGATCCGCCGACGCTGGCGGCGGCGCTCAATGCGCTGACCCGGCTGCTGGTGCAGATGAAGGAGTTCGACCAGGCTGCCGCCAGCCTCGACGAACTGCTGGCCGAATCGGCAAAACTCAATTCGCCGGGCCGCATGTCGATCGCCAAAAACGCCGAATACTGGCTGACCAGCGACACCGGGCAAATGCAGCGCGCCATGCGCGCGCTGCGCGCAGAGCTGGAGCTCGAGCGCAAGATGGGCGCCGAGCGCATGGCCACCACCACGCTGGTCAACCTGGCCGACCTGCACCTAAAGCTGCGCGACTACCCGCGCGCCGCCCAGTATGCGCATGAAGCGCTGCAGGTCACCCAGCGCAACAACGATCAATCGACCGAGGCTACCGCGCGTGTCAACCTGGGCAACGCGCTGCTGGCAATGGGCCGCATCGCCGAGGGCAAGCGCCAGTTCGAAGCGGGCATGGCGCGCTACGAAAAGGAAAACAACAAGCCGGAGCTGCAACTGGTCATGCGCGAGTACGGCGTGGCGCTGGAAAACGCCGGCGACCTCGCTGGCGCCCTGGCGGCCTACCACCGCGAACGCGCGCTCTCGGACGAGCTGTTCGAACGCCAGCGCCAGAAGTCGATGCTGGAACTGCAGGAAAAATACGAGACCGACAAGAAGGAACGCCAGATCGAACTGCTCAGCCGCGAGAACCAGCTGCAAACGGCGGAACTGGACAACCGCGCGCTGCAGCAGCGCCTGTGGTGGCTGCTGGCGCTGGTATTCGCGCTGGCGGCCGTGGTGGTGGGACTGTTGTACCGCAAGGTGCGTCACAGCTACGCCCGGCTCGAAGAAAAGAACCTGGAACTGAAAGCCCAGTCCACCCTCGATCCACTGACGTCGCTCTACAACCGCCGCCACTTCCAGGACTATATGCGCACGCTGGCGCCGGTGCCGTCAGATCGGCACGGGCAGCGCGGCGACGACGTGGTGGGCGCACTGTTCCTGCTCGACGTCGATCACTTCAAGCATATCAACGACAGCTACGGCCACGCCGCCGGCGACGCCGTGCTCACGGCGATCGCCGACAACCTGCGGATCGTGCTGCGCGAAACCGACATGATCGTGCGCTGGGGCGGCGAGGAGTTCCTGGCCTTCCTGCCGGCCGTGGCGCGCGACGACCTCGACGACATCGCGCGGCGCATCCTGCACGGCATCTCGGCGCAGCGCGTGTCCTACCAGGAGCAGGAGATCGCGGTCAATGTGTCGGTGGGGTTTGCGCCGTATCCGCTGGCGCCGGGCGCCACGCCGCTGCCATGGGAGCGGGCGGTGAACCTGGTGGACATGGCGCTGTACCTGGCCAAGGCCCACGGCCGCAACCGCGCTTACGGCGTGCGCGGCTTCGCCCTTTTCGAGCGGACCTCGATGGAGGCGATCGAACAGGACCTGGAACGCGCCTGGCGCGATGGCTACGTGGATTTGAGCGTGGTGCTCAGTGGCGCACCGGAGGCGCCGCCGCCGTCGCAAGACAACGTGGTGCGGCTCCAGCGCGCGGGTACCTGATTACTTGCCGGCTTCGCGTTCTGCAGCCTTTTGCTGCATGTTTTCGCCGGCCTGTTCCAGCTTGCGGCCTGCAGCATCGGTGGCCTGATTGAGCTTGGCGCCGGCGGTGTCCGCTGCGCGGTCGAGCTTGGCGCCAGTTTCCTTGGCAGCCTGGTCCATCTTGTGGCCCGCTTCGGTCATTTTCTGGTCCGCTTCGCGCGACGCCTGTTTCATCTCGGCGCTGGCGCGCTCGCTGGCCTGGTCGATCTGGCGGCCCGCGGTTTCTGCCGGACCGGCGCCGACCGTGTCTTCCTTCTTCTGGCAACCGCCCAGCAGTGCGGCCATGACCAGTACCGCAGCTGCAGTTTTGCCCAATGTCGTGATCGTCGTCATGTGTATCTCCTCAAGGAATGGTGTTGCCATTAGCATACAAGGAGTTGCGCAGATGCAGCGCACGCTTCAACGAGTTTCAGGTATTGATTTTCTTCGGTGGCGGCGGCGGCGCGAAAACGATGTTTTCCGACTCGGGCGCCGTCGCCAGCGCGTCCGAGGTTTCCAGCCACTGCATCAGTTTTTCCATGCGGCGGATCAGGATGCCCTTGCTGTTGATGTAGCCGACCTGCTCGAAGTTTTCCGGCTTGCTGATCATCTTGGAGACGGTGGGCAGGTTGTCGGCCAGGCGGTCGAACGCCTTGCGCGCCTTTTGCTCCCACTTGACCAGGTTCGGTTCGTTGAAGCGGTTGCTCTCGTAATAAATCGTGAGCGTACGGTCATGGTTGCCATAACCGACAATCGCCGCACCCCGGCGGACGGTGTCCAGCACATCTTCCTTGATGTTGGCCGTAGGCACGAACAAGGCGGCACGCGCGGTGGCGCTGTCGGGTCGTTCCAGCGGCAAATCCTGTCCCATTAATACGGTCATACGCATCCTGTTGTGGTCGCCATGGAGTTGCTGCTAGGCTATATTCTGGATTTTATATCGCGGTCATGGCGCAAGACAAGAAGAAAGGCAGCACAGCGCCCGCTAAAGCCGATAGAACGTCCTGCAGCGTGGCGCGCACGCGAATCTGCGCGGCGGGGGTGCCCCCGTATTGGCCCTGTATTGACCCTGTATTGGCCCAGTCTTGGCTCGGTCATGGCCTGACGGTGTCCTATAATGCCGGCTCCAGCGACCATTTCAGCCCCGTCACGATGCCCTCCCCCGCTTTGAACACTCCTTTGGCCGCTGCCGCCGTCGATGCCGCCGAGCGCCACCTGCGCGACACCCTGGCGATCGCCATCGGCCACGCGCCGCCGCACGCGGCGCTGATCGTCCACGACACCCGCACCGAGCTCAACCTGGCGCTGACCGAAGCCTACCGCCGCGTGGTGCCCGATGCGCGTTTCATCGACTTCGACGCGGTGTCCCCCGACGACGTGCTGGCCGCCTTTGCGCAGCTGGCCGCCGGCGACCTGGTGGTGCTGGTGCAATCGACCAGCTTCCGGCTCGAGGCCTTCCGCATCCGCATCGAGCTGTTCAAGCGCGGCCTGAAAGTGATCGAACATGTGCACCTGGCGCGCATGCCTGGCGTGCAGGGGCTGCATTACATCGAATCGCTGGCCTACGACCCCGCCTATTATCGCGGCGTGGGCCACGCACTGAAGGCGCGCATCGATGGCGCCAGCCATGGCATGGTGGACAGCGGCGACGGCGCGCAACTGGTGTTCGGCTCAAAGTTCGAAGCGGCCAAACTCAATATCGGCGACTACACCGGCATGAACAATATCGGCGGCCAGTTCCCGCTCGGTGAAGTGTTTACCGAGGCGCGCGACCTGGAAGCGGTCAACGGCCGCGCGCGCATCTTCGTGTTCGGCGACACCTCGTTCCACGTCAACCAGCCGACGGTGCCGGTCACGATCGTCGTCGAGAAAGGCCGCGTGGTGAGCGCCGAGAACAGCACGCCGGAATTCGACAACATGCTGGCCATCATCCGCGCCCACGAAGGCGACGTGTGGTTGCGCGAACTGGGCTTCGGCATGAACCGCGCCTTCTCGCGCACGCGCATGGTGGACGATATCGGCACCTACGAGCGCATGTGCGGCATCCACCTGTCGCTGGGCGCCAAGCATGGCGTGTACACCAAGCCGCAATTCAAGCGCAAGGATGCGCGCTACCACGTCGACGTGTTCGCGGTGACCGACGGCGTGTACCTGGACGGCCAGCAGGTGTACGCGGACGGCGCCTGGCAGCCCTGACTTTTACACTTCTTCCTGTTCGTGCAACACGCGTTCCCACGGCGGCACCGGCTGGTACTCGGCCACCAGGTGATCGATCAGGGCGCGCACCTTGGGCGACGGCTGGCGGCTGGCCGGGTACAGCGCCGACAGGTGGTTGAGCGGCAGTTCCCAGTCGGTGAGCACCGGCACCAGCGTGCCCTCGCGCAGCGCGCGCCAGGCCAGGAAGGTGGTGTGGTACACGATGCCCAGCCCCTGCTGCGCCGCCTGGTGCAGCACCAGGCCGTTGTTGGCGGTGAACGCCGCCTGCACCCGCACCGTCTCGCGCTGCGCCCCTTTTGAAAAATGCCACGCCGTGCCGGCGGTCAGGTGGCTGAAGTGCAGGCAGCGGTGATCGTGCAGGTCGTGCGGCGTGCGCGGCGTGCCGTGGCGCGCCAGGTAGGCCGGGCTGGCGCACAGCACCGCGCGGCACGGCGCCAGCGGCCGCATGGCCAGCGCGTGCACGTCCGGGATGCCGCCCACCCGTATGGTCAGATCGAAACCGTGCTCGATCGGGTCGAGCAGCGCATCGTCGACGTGCAGCGACGGCGCCAGCTGCGGGTGCAGCAGGTTGAAACGGGCGACCGAACCGGCCAGCCATTCGCTGCCAAAGCTCGACGGCGCCTGGATGCGCAGCGGCCCGGCCAGTTCGGCACCGGCGGCGGCGCTGACCACCGCGCGCGCGGCCTCGTGCGCCTGCGCCACGGCGGCCGCGCAAGGTGCCAGGTAGGCCTGGCCGGCATCGGTCAAGCTCACTTCGCGGGTGGAGCGGTGCAGCAGGCGCGCCTGCAGGCGCTCTTCCAGTTGCAGCACGTGCTTGCTGACCATGGCACGCGTGAGCCCCAGCCGCCGGCCGGCCTCGCTGAAGCTGCGCTGGCGCGCCACCTCGACAAAAATCTCCATTGCGCGTAATTGGTCCATCAACGATTGTCGCCAGTTTGACGACAATGTGTCAATGCTTTGTGGATTGTTGTGGCACGCGGCCGCGCTTACAATCGGCCTTTATTTATTCAGCCTGGAGCCGCAACATGTTGACAGACGCGCAAAAACAGCAATACCAACGCGATGGTTACCTGGTGGTGCCGGACTTTAAAAGCGCCGCCGAGATCGCCGTGCTGCGCGAGCGCGCGGCGCAGATTGTCAACCAGTTCGATCCGGGCGCGCAGTCGGGCATCTTCAGCACCATCGAGCAGGAAAAGACCACCGACGACTACTTCCTCGGCTCCGACAACACCGTGCGCTGCTTCTTCGAGGAAGAAGCGTTTGGCGCCGACGGCCAGCTCAAACAGGACAAGTCGCTGTCGATCAACAAGATCGGCCACGCCATGCACGATCTCGATCCCACCTTCCGCGCGTTTACCGCCGACGAGCGCCTGAACGCGGTGGCCCGCGACATCGGCCTGATGGACCCGAAAGTGTGGCAATCGATGTACATCTTCAAGCAGCCCGGCATCGGCGGCGAAGTGCGCTGGCACCAGGACGCCACCTATTTCGACACCGACCCGGTGAGCGTGACCACGTTCTGGTTCGCGCTGGAAGACGCCACCCTCGACAACGGCTGCATGTGGGCCGAACCGGGCGGCCATCGCGGCCCGATGCGCGAGCGCTTTTTGCGCAATGGCGACCAGGTCCGCATGGAAAAGCTGAGCGACCTGCCCTGGCCCGATAACAGCACCGCGGTGCCGCTGCCTTGCAAGGCCGGCAGCCTGGTGGTATTCCACGGCCTGCTGCCGCACTACAGCGCACCGAACCGCTCGGCCGTCTCGCGCCACGCCTACACGCTGCACGTGACCGATGGCGCGACCGCCTACTCGCCGCAAAACTGGATCCAGCGCGACGAACGCCTGCCGGTGCGGGGCTTCGTTTAATGAAAGTCGAGATTTTTGCCGCCCACTGGGGCAACAACGAACTGCCGGCCGACGTCTTCATCGAACGGGTCAAAGCGGCCGGCTTCGACGGCATCGAACTGTCCTTGCCGCTGGACGCGGCCGCGCGCGACGACTGGACCGGGCGCATTGCCGATGCCGGCCTGGCGCTGATCGTGGGCCAGTGGGAAACCGCGCTGGCGCCAGAGTTCACCGCCCACCGCGCGGCGCTGGCCGAGCTGCTGCACAACGCCTGCGCGGCGCGTCCGCTGCTCGTCAATTCGCAGACCGGCAAGGACTACTTCACGTTCGAGCAAAACCGCGAACTGCTGGACATGGCGGCGGCCATCGCGCGCGAGCACGGCGTGCCGATTTATCACGAGACCCACCGCAGCCGCTGGAGCGCGCACCCGGCGCTGGCCCTGCCCTACCTGCGCCAGCTGCCCGACCTGCAGCTGACAGCCGACCTGTCGCACTGGTGCTGCGCGTGCGAGTCGCTGCTGGGCGACCAACCGCAGCTGCTGGCCGAAACGCTGCCGCGCGTGCGCCACATCCACGCCCGCGTGGGCCACGAGCAGGGCCCGCAGGTGGCCGACTTCCGCGCGCCGGAGTCGCAGGCGGCACTGGCTGCACACCTGGCATGGTGGGACGAAGTGGTGCGGCTGCGCCGCGCGGCCGGCGCCGAGCGTTTGACCATCACGCCGGAATTCGGCCCGGTACCGTACACCCAGACCTTGCCGTACACGGGGGCGGCAGTATCGAATGCGTGGCAATTGAACGTGGCGATGCTGGGCGTGCTGCGCCAGCGTTATGGCTGAACCGCGCCCGGCTTTGCTGGGCGCAGCATCAGGATCCCGGCCGCCAGCACGCTGATGATGGCGCCGGCCAGCGCCACCGCCAGCACCGCTGCCGACGCGCCGCCGTAGCGCGCACCGGGCTTGCCCTCGAAGCGCAGCAGCCAGCGCCGCTGGCCCACTTCCAGCACTTTTTCCGCCACCAGTCCCACATTGTCTGCACGCTGCGGCGCCAGCTTACCGGCGCTGTCGTACAGAAGACTGCCCGAGTTGCCGCCCGCGGCGCGCGGCGTCATCGCGCCGTTGACGTAGCCGCCGTCCTCGATGCGCACGTGCAGGTGCTCGAGCAGTGCGCCATCGATCACTTCGCGCATTAGCGCATTGACCCGGAATACGAGGGCGACGAAACCGACCAGCGCGTCACGCCGCTGCGCTTCGCTGCCGACCGGCGCGCCATTGCGGTACACCGGCGCGCGGGCGATAAAACCCGGCTCGCCCGTCACATCCTGCACCAGCGTGATCGGTTCGGTGGAGACGATCTCGCCGCTGTCGCGCGCCAGCATCGCCGCGCGCAGGTGCGGCGGCAGCGCGGCCAGGTCCAGGCCGAAAGCGTTCTCGTTACCCTTGTCCGGCGCCGTGTATTCGATCACGTAATGGACCGGTGCGTGGGTAACCGGATGCACGCGGAAATTCGGATAGCCGCCCGCATCCACGCTGGTGTCGGCGCGCACGGCGGCGGCAAAGGCGTCGAGCCGGTCCTCGGGCACGGCGCGCACGAACTGCACCGCCTGGAAGCCGGGATAGCGGCGTTCGAGCTTGAGCTCCGCGCTGAAACGGTGAAAGCGCGCGCGGTCGATGCGGTCGTCGAGCGCATAGATGCCCTTGAATCCCAGCAGGACATCGAAACAGGTTTGCAGGCGCGCCTCGGTATCGCGCGCGACCTTGTCGGTGTCGCGCTGGAAGCGCGTCTCCATCTGCGCGCGCTGGTCGGCGTGCACCAGGTAGCAGAGCGTTCCGGTCAGGGTCAGGCCGACGGCCAGGGCAGCGAGACCGCGCGTGCGCATCGGTGACATGGCCTACACGTGCAGCGACAACAGCGGGCCGATGCCGTGCTCGAGGTCCTGCACATTGTCGGCGTAACGCTCGGCGATGTCGCGGAACTCTTCTTCAGCCACCAGCATGGCATCGACCACGTCCGGATCGAAATGCTCGCCGCTGGCCTGGCGCACCATTTCCATCGCGGTTTCGTGGGTGAAGGCAGGCTTGTACACGCGCTTGGAAATGAGCGCGTCGTACACGTCGGCCACCGCCATCAGGCGCGCCGCCAGCGGAATGGCGTCGCCCTTGAGGCCTTCCGGGTAGCCGGTGCCGTCGTATTTTTCCTGGTGCGAGTAGGTGATCTCGCGCGCGTAGCGCAGGAAGGTATTGGTGTAGCCCAGGTGGTTTTCCACGTTGACGATGGCATCGCGGCCGTACACGGTATGCATCTTCATCACCGAAAACTCGGCCGGCGTCAGTGCGCCCGGCTTGAGCAGGATGGCGTCGGGAATCGACACCTTGCCGATATCGTGCAGCGGCGCAGCCTTGTACAGCGACTTGATGTTGGCGTCGCTGAGCTCTTCGGCAAAGCGCGGGTTGCCCTGCAGCCGGCGCGCCAGGGCCACGACGTAGTGCTGCACGCGGCGCAAGTGGTTGGCGGTTTCGTATTCGCGCGTCTCGGCCAGCGAAGCCAGCGCCCAGATCATGGCGTCGAGCATCTGGCTCAGTTCCGCGGTGACTTCTTCCACCACGTGTTCGAGCAGGTTGCGCTGCTGCTTGAGCAGTTCACGCGCGTGACGCAGCTGCAAATGGGTGCCCACGCGTGCGCGCAGCACTTCGTGCGCGAAGGGCCGGGCAATCACGTCCACCGCCCCCGCAGCGAGGGCGCGCGCCTCGTCGGGCTCGGCCTGCAGGAATATCAGCGGGATATCGGCCGTGTCGGGACTGGACTTGAGCTGCTGGCACACGCGGTAGCCGTCGATATCGGGCAGCGCGGCGTCGAGCACCACCAGGTCGGGCCGGGGCACGTGCTCCATCACCATCAGCGCGGCACGGCCGCTGTTGGCCAGGCGGACCTCGTAGCGGTCCTGGAGCAGGCTGTTCATCTGGATCAGATTCTCCGAAGCCTCGTCGACGATCAGCACGATGGCTCTTTTGGCATTCATCTACCGCACTCCCTGAAAATTAGCTATTGGCAACATATGACCACATCATACCCTGTCAAGGCAGACAATTTGCAGGTCATCGCTTGCAATTGTATAGCGCGCTACCCATAATGGGACCATGAACACCAAAACTTCCCCCGCTAACATCGACGCCACTGCGGATGCGGCCGCAGTCGCCCAGGCGCCGCAACTGGACCAGCAGCTGTGCTTTGCGCTGTATTCGACGTCGCTGGCGATGAGCAAAATCTATCGCAAGCTGTTGCGCGGCCTGGGCCTCACCTACTCGCAATACCTGGTCATGATGGTGTTGTGGGAAAAGGACGAGCAGACCGTCTCCGAAGTGGGCGAGCGGCTATTCCTCGATTCGGCCACGCTCACGCCGCTGCTCAAGCGCATGGAGGCAGCCGAGCTGCTTACCCGCACCCGCGCCGCCGTCGACGAACGGCAAGTGATCATCAAGCTCACCGCGCGCGGCGACGCCCTGCGCGAGCAGGCGGCCAAGCTGCCGCCGTCCATCCTGCAAGCCACGCGCTGCACGATCGGGCAGGTGGTGGACATGAAACAGCAACTCGACTCCCTGCGCGCCAGCCTGATGGACGCCGGCTAAACATACTGATACCTACCGCCATACCACTATCGTCATGAAGCCATTCAACCCGATCTACACGCCGCGCGCGCAGGCGGCCGAAGCACTGCGTACCCAGGGCTACGCGCTGCTGTCGCCGCAGGACGTGGCCGCGCTGGCAGGTGTACCCCGCGATAGTCTCGACGCCCTGGCCCCGAGCTGGAACGAACTGTCTCCCGACCAGTATCTCAAGGATGGTGGCCGATACCGGCGCCGGCGCCACTCCTGCTTCGTGCAGCAAGGCGCGCGCCTCACGCAAACCGCGCACCGCGCGCACTGGCAGCCGCTCGAATACAACGCCCTGCACGGCGGCATGCACCGCTTGTTCGAGCCAGTGATGCCGGCCACCGTGGCGCAGCCGGCATGGCCGGCCCTGATTACCGCCATCGGCCAGCTGTGCAGCGCCGCCCGGGACGTCAGCGCGCCGTGGTACGTGGAAGCGCACCAGTTCCGCATCGACACCGCCGACGGCATCGGCCGCCCTACCCCGGAAGGCGCGCACCGCGACGGCGTCGATTTCGTCGCCGTGATCCTGGTGGCGCGCGACCAGGTCAAGGGCGGCGAAACCCGGGTATTCGAGGCAGATGGCCCCAACGGCAAACGCTTCACCATGACCGAACCCTGGACCTTGCTGCTGCTCGACGACGCCACCGTGATCCACGAATCGACGCCGATCCAGCCGCTGCACGTCTACGGGCACCGCGACACGCTGGTGCTCACCTGGCGCGCCGGCGCGTTCCAGGGCGAGGAAAAACCCCTGTAGCGGATTAAATCCGCTATAGTCATCACACAAAATTCCAGCATTCAGGAGGGTGGTCAGTGGACGCCAGCTATGAGATACAGCCCGATGAAATCGAAATACTGATCGTCGAAGATAGTCCTACCCAGGCCGAGCGTTTGCGCCGGCTGATCCAGTCGATGCGCTACCGCGCCCGCGTGGCCGGCAACGGCCGCCTGGCGCTCGAAGCCATCCGCGACAGCAAGCCGCACCTGGTCCTGTCCGACATCGTCATGCCCGAAATGGACGGCTACACGCTGTGCCGCGCCATCAAGTCCGACCCCGAACTGCGCGACATCCCGGTCATCCTGGTGACGTCGCTGATGGACCCCAAGGACATCATTCGCGGCATCGAATGCGGCGCAGATAATTTCATTCGCAAGCCGTACGCGGAAGACTACCTGCTCAACCGCATCGGCCACATGCTGATGAACCAGAAGCTGCGCCGCAACCAGAACATGGAAATCGGCATTGCCCTGTACTTGGGCGAGCAAAAGCATTTCATCAACGCCGAGCGCCAGCAAATCCTCGACCTGCTGATCTCCACCTACGAGCAGGCGGTGCAGGTCAATGGCGAACTGCAGGCGCGTGAACGGCAGGTGATCGAGCTCAATATGCGCCTGGCCAACCACGCCGGCGAGCTGGAAACCATCAACCGCGAAATCGCCCTGAAAAACCTCGAACTGGCCGAGGCGAGCCGCATGAAGTCGGCCTTCATCGCCAATATGTCGCACGAGCTGCGCACGCCGCTCAACGCCATCATCGGCTTTACCGGCGCGCTGCTGATGAAGCTCCCCGGCCCGCTGACCGGGGAACAGGACAAGCAGCTCAACACCATCCGCACCAGCGCGCGCCACCTGCTCTCCCTGATCAACGACATCCTCGACGTCGCCAAGATCGAGGCCGGCAAGGTCACGCTCGAAGTGCAGAAGGTGCAGTGCCAGAACCTGGTGCGCGACGTGGTCGATACGCTGCGCCCGCTGGCGCTGCAAAAAGGCTTATCGCTGGAGATCGACCTGGCCGACGAAGCGATCGTGCTCGAAACCGACCAGCGCGCACTGACGCAAATCCTGCTCAACCTTGGCAATAACGCCATCAAGTTCACCGAGACCGGCTCGGTGCGTGTCTCGCTGGCGCAACGCGCCGGCGAAGGCCAGCAGATGGTCGAATTCTCGGTGGCCGACAGCGGCGCCGGCATCCGCGAAGAAGACCAGAACAAGCTGTTCCAGGCGTTCTCGCAGCTCGACTCCACGTCCACCCGTCATGCCGAAGGCGCCGGTCTGGGGCTGTACCTGTGCCAGAACCTCGCCAACCTGATCGGCGGCTCGCTGTTCTTCAAGAGCGATTTCGGCCAGGGCAGCACGTTTACGCTGGCGCTGCCGCGCCGCAGCTGAAAATAGTTGAACATCGTAGTTCTACGGTATTGCAGCGCAACATAAAAGAGGATATATTGGAACTGTCTCCTCCAACCGTTCGCTGAACATTGGAATTAAGCCCGCCACCTTAACCGGTCGCGGGCATTTTTTTTGCCCGTACGGCGACGCTGAAATAATCACGGATTTGATTGTGCCGTGCAGCACAGATCCCCGGATTAAACTAAACGCCTGATTTAGTTATATCAATCGTTTGAATTATGTGCTGTAATCGCAGCATGAACGCCAAAGCCACCACCCCCTCCCCTGACGACGCCCGCAAGCCGCGCTCGGACGGCGAGCAGTCGCGCGAGCGGCTGCTGCACGCGGCCATGCGCCTGTTCGGCCAGCAGGGCTATTCCAAGACCTCCACCCGCGAGATCGCCAACGCGGCCGGCGCCAATGTCGCTGCCATCAGCTACTACTTCGGCGACAAGTCCGGGCTGTACCAGGCCTGTTTCGGCTTCATGTGCGCCACGCCCGGCGGCAACGTCGCCGCGTTCGAGCAGCCGCACTTCTCGCTGCGCGAGTCGCTGCAGGGCTATTACCGGCAAATGCTGGCGCCCCTGTTGCAGCACGAGGACGCCGAGATTCTGCTGCGCCTGTTTTACCGCGAAATGCTCGAACCCACCGGCCTGTGGCAGCGCGAGATCGAGGACAACATCAAGCCCGAACACGCAGCGCTGCTGCGGGTGCTGTGCCGCCACCTGGGCACGCGAGACGTCACCGATGACCTGCAGCGCCTGGCCCACGCGATTCCGAGCCTGGCGGTCACGCTGATGATCGGGCGCGACGTGATTGCGGCCGTCTCGCCGCAGCTGGTGGCGTCGCCCGCCGCCTTTGCCGCATGGGCCGAACAGCTGGTCGATTATGCCGAGGCGCTGGTGCAGGTCGAACAAATCAAACTTCAACAAAGGACAGCATGAACAGGACTTTACGGGTTGCCGTGGCGTGCGCCATGGCTGCGGGCTTGGGTGCGTGTGCGGTCAAGGCGCCGGCGCCGCAGGTCGCTGCGCAAGCGCCCGCGCAGTGGCAGGCGCCCCTGCCCCACAACGGCAGCCGCGCCAACCTCGCCACCTGGTGGCGCGAGCAGACCGACACACTGCTGGCCGACCTGATCGACGCGGCGCAGACGGTGAGCCCCACCGTGTCGTCGGCCGCCTCGCGCATTGCCCAGTCGCGCGCCGACCAGGTGGCGGCCGGCGCCGCGCTGGTGCCCAACCTGGACGGCACCGGCAGCGTCAGCCGCGCCAACCAGCAGTCGCTGACGCCGATGGGCACCACCTCGCAGGTAGCGCTGCAGGCGTCGTGGGAAGTGGACCTGTTCGGCGCCAACCGCGCCGCGCGCGACGCCGCGCAGGCGCGCTACCAGAGCGCGCAGGCCGGCTGGCACGACGCCCGCGTGTCGGTGGCGGCGGAAACCGCCAACCAGTATTTCGCCCTGCGCGCCTGCGAGCAGTTGATGGAGGTGGCCCGGCAGGACGCCGCCTCGCGCGCCGACACCGCGCGCCTGACCGAACTGTCGGCTGGCGCCGGCTTCGAGTCGCCCGCCAACCTGGCGCTGGCGCGCGCCAGCGCCGCCGACGGCAACAGCCGTTACCTGGCCCAGCGCGCCAGCTGCGACGTCAACGTCAAGGCGCTGGTGGCGTTGACTGCGATGGCGGAGCCGGAACTGCGGCGACGGCTGGCCGGCAATGCAAATCCGGGGGCCGGTGCACCGGCCGTCATGCCAGCGTTCAGCGTGACCGAACTGCCGGCGCAAACGCTGGCCCAGCGGCCGGACGTGTTCACCGCCGAACGCGAAGTGGCTGCCGCCAGCGCGGAAGTGGGCAGCGCCAGGGCGCAACGGTATCCGCGCCTGACCATTTCCGGCGCGGTCGGCATCGCCAATTTCCACAGCGGCGGCGTCAACACCAAGACCGACACCTGGAATATCGGCCCGGTCTCGGTCTCGGTGCCGATCTTCGATGCCGGCCGCCGCCGCGCCAACGAAGATGCGGCCAGCGCCCGCTACGACGCCGCCGTGGTCAGCTACCGCGCCACCGTGCGCCAGGCCGTAAGCGACGTCGAGCAGGCGATGGTCAACCTCGACAGCACCGCACAGCGCGCGACCGACGCCAGCACCGCCACGCAAGGCTACCGCGCCAATTTCAACGCCGTCGAGCAGCGCTACCAGAACGGCATGGCCAGCCTGTTCGAGCTGGAAGACGCGCGCCGCACCCGGCTGGCCGCAGAGCAGAACCAAGTCACGCTGGCGCGCGAACGTAACGCAGCCTGGGTGGCGCTGTACCGCGCTGCCGGTGGCGGCTGGACCGCTCCCGCGACGAATAACTGATACCTGATACCTGATACCTGATCCCGGACTTATGAAAACTCTGAAATCGAATCTGAAGCCTGTCGCCCTGGCCCTGTTGGCGGTATTGGTCATCGGCGGCATCGCCTGGTACGCCACGTCCCACAAAGCGGTCGACGACAAGAAGACCGCCGCCCCCAAGCCGGCGCTGACCGTCACCGTGGTCAAGCCCTCCACCGCCAGCCTGCCGCTCACGCTCACCGCCAACGGTAACGTGGCGGCCTGGCAGGAGGCCAGCGTGAGCAGCGAATCGAACGGCTTGCGCCTGACCGAAGTGCGCGTCAACGTCGGCGACACCGTCAAGGCCGGCGACGTGCTGGCGGTGTTCTCGGCCGATACCGTCAACGCCGACGTGGCGCAAGCCAGGGCCGCCCTGCTCGAAGCGCAAGCCACCGCCGCCGACGCGGTAGCCAACGCCGCGCGCGCGCGTACGCTCAAGGACTCGGGAGCGCTGAGCGCCCAGCAGATCAGCCAGTACAACACCGCCGAGCAGACCGCCAATGCGCGCATTGCCTCGGCCCAGGCAGCGCTGGCCACCCAGCAGCTGCGCCTGAAGTACACCAAAGTGGTGGCGCCCGACAGCGGCGTGATCTCAGCGCGCACGGCCACCGTGGGCGCGGTATCGGCGCCCGGCACGGAGCTGTTCCGCATGATCCGCCAGGGCCGCCTGGAATGGCGCGCCGAGGTGGTAGCGCAGGACCTGCGCAGCATCGTGCCCGGCGCCACCGCGCTGGTGAAAGCGGCCAACGGCAGCGAGACCACCGGCAAGGTGCGCATGATCGCGCCGACCGTGGACCAGCAAACCCGCTCGGCGCTGGTGTACGTGGACCTGCCGCAGAACGCCGGCTCGAAAGAGGCGCCGTTCAAGGCCGGCATGTTCGCCAGCGGCAAATTCGAACTCGGTGCGTCGCAGGCATTGACCGTGCCGCAGCAGTCGATCGTGGTGCGCGACGGCTTCAGCTTCGTGTTCCGCCTCACGCCAGACAACCACGTGGCGCAAGTCAAGGTGCAGCCGGGCCGGCGCGCGGGCGACCGCATCGAAGTGGTGGGCGGCCTGCAGGCCGACACGCCGGTGGTGCTGCGCGGCGCCGGCTTCCTCAATGATGGCGACCTGGTGCACGTGGTGGCCGAGCAGCCCGCCGCTGCCGCTGCGGCTGCGGCCAAGTAAGGGAACACCATGAATTTTTCCGCGTTATCGATCAAGAACCCGATCCCGGCGATCATGCTGTTCGTGCTGCTCTCGCTGGCGGGCCTGATGGCCTATAAAGCCAACCCGGTGCAGGACTTCCCGGACATCGAGCTGCCCATCGTCACCGTCACCGCCACGCTCGAAGGCACGGCGCCGGCGCAGCTGGAAACCGAAGTCACGCGCAAGATCGAGGATTCGGTGGCCACGCTGCAGGGCGTGAAAAACATCTATTCCACGGTGCTCGACGGCGTCTCGACCACCACCGTCGAATTCATCCTGGAAAAGCCGCTCTCGGACGCCGTCAACGACGTGCGCGATGCGGTCGCGCGGGTGAAAGCCGACATGCCGGCCGAGCTGCGCGATCCGTCGGTGACCAAGGCTGCCACCGCCGGGCGGGTGGTGCAGACCTTCACCGCGACGGCAGCCAATGTCCCCGGCGAGAAGATGGACAAACAGGAGCTGAGCTGGTTCGTCGACAACACCGTGGCCAAGCGCCTGCTGGCGGTGCCGGGCCTCGGTGCGGTCAAGCGCGTGGGCGGCGTGTACCGCGAGATCCGGGTGGAACTCGACGATGCGCGCATGGCGGCATTGCGGGTTTCGGCGCTCGACGTCTCGCGCCAGCTGCGGCTGGTGCAGCGCGAGGCGCCGGGTGGGCGCGGCGATGTCAGTGGCGCCGAGCAGTCGGTACGCACCATTGCCACCGTCAAGAGCGCGGCCGAACTGGCCGCCATCGAACTGCCGCTGACCGACGGGCGCCGCGTGCGCCTCGACCAGGTGGCCACCATTACCGACACCGTCGCCGAACCGCGCGCGATCGCCATGCAGGACGGGCGCGAGGTGGTGGGTTTTGAAATCTTCCGCACCAAGGGCGCCAGCGAAGTGGCCGTGGCGCGCGGCGCGCGCGAGGCGATCAAACAGCTCAACCTCGACAACCCGAAGGTGGTGCTGCAACAGGTGATCGATAATGCGATCCCGGTCGAAGATGACTTCGACGGCTCGATGCACCTGCTGTACGAAGGCGCGCTGCTGGCGGTACTGGTGGTGTGGTGGTTCCTGCGCGACTGGCGCGCCACGCTGGTGGCCGCCGCCGCGCTGCCGCTGTCGGTGATGCCGGCGTTCCTCGGCATCTGGCTGTTCGGCTACACGCTCAACATCGTCACCCTGCTCTCGCTGGCGCTGGTCGTGGGCGTGCTGGTCGATGACGCCATCGTCGAAATCGAAAACATCGAGCGCCACCTGCGCATGGGTAAAACGCCGATGGAAGCGGCGCTGGAAGCGGCCGACGAAATCGGCATGGCGGTGATCGCCACCACGTTCGCGCTGGTGGCGGTATTCCTGCCCACCGCGTTCATGAGCGGCGTGCCGGGCCTGTTCTTCAAGCAGTTCGGCTGGACCGCCGTGATCGCGGTGCTGGCCTCGCTGGTGGTGGCGCGGTTGTTGACGCCGATGATGGCGGCATACCTGTTGAAACCCGCCGTCCACAAGGAGGAACAGGACGGCTGGCTCATGACGCGGTACATGAACACCATGCGCTGGTGTCTCACCAATCGCGGCATTACGGCGATTGCCTCGCTGGTGTTCTTTGCCGGTTCCATCGCGCTGGTGGGGCTGCTGCCGACCGGCTTCGTGCCGGCGGCCGACCGCTCGCAAACCCAGATCAACCTGGAACTGCCGCCCGGCTCCACGCTGGCGGAGACGCTCGTGGTGGCCGAGCGCGCACGCGTCGCGGCAATGAAGGTCCCCGGCATCAAGGCAGTATTCAGCTCGATCGGCGGGGGCTCCAGCGGCGACGCCTTTGCTCCCGGCGCGGCGGCCGAGGCGCGTAGCGCGGTACTCACCCTCACCACCGTGCACCGCACCGACCGCAAGGAATCGATGGCCGACCTGGAGTCGCATATCCGCGAACAGTTGAACAACGTGCCTGGCGCCCGCTTCAAGGTGGGCCCGCCCGACAGCGGCGTCAAGATGCAGCTGGTGCTGCGCAGCGACGACCCGGTCGCCTTGCGCGAGACCGCGCAAAAGGTCGAGCGCGAAATGCGCACGCTGCAAGGCGTGGGCAATGTACGCTCCACCGCGTCGCTGGTGCGCCCCGAAATCATCGTCACGCCGGACTTCGCCAAGGCGGCCGACCTGGGCGTCACCGCGTCATCGATCGGACAGACCGTGCGCGTGGCCACGGCCGGCGACTATGACACCGATCTGACCAAGATGAACCTGCCCGAGCGCCAGGTGCCGATCCGCGTCAAGCTGCCCGACGCCGTGCGCGCCGACCTCGACGCCATCGGCCGCCTGACGGTGCCGGGCAAGAACGGCCCGGTGCTGCTGGCCACGGTGGCCACCATCACCATGGAAAGCGGCCCGGCGCAGATCAACCGTTTGAATCGCAGCCGCAACGTGACGTTCGAAGTGGAACTGGGCAGGCGCACCCTCGGGGAGGTCAACGCCGAGGCGCGCGCCCTGCCTACCATGCAGAACCTGCCCAAGTCGGTCAAGATCGCGGAACTGGGCGACGCCCAGGAGATGGCGGCGCTGTTCAACAGCTTCGGCATCGCCATGCTGATCGGGGTGCTGTGCATCTACTGCGTGCTGGTGCTGCTGTTCAAGGACTTCATGCAGCCATTGACGATTCTGGCAGCCTTGCCGCTGTCGATCGGCGGCGCGTTTGTCGCGCTCTTGATCACGGGCCGCGCTTTGTCGATGCCGTCGATGATCGGCCTGATCATGCTGATGGGGATCGTCACCAAGAACTCGATCCTGCTGGTCGATTACGCCATCCTGGCGCGCCAGGCCGGCATGAACCGCTTTGACGCGCTGGTGGACGCCTGCCACAAGCGCAGCCGCCCGATCCTGATGACGACCATCGCCATGGGCGCCGGCATGATGCCGCTGGCGCTGGGCTGGGGCGCCGACCCGAGCTTCCGCTCGCCGATGGCGATCACCGTGATCGGCGGCTTGATCACCTCGACGTTACTGAGCTTGCTGGTGGTGCCGGCGGTGTTTACGTACGTGGACGATTTCGAGCACTGGTTGCGGAATATGATGCGAAAATCGCCCCCCGAGCCCGAACCCGACGCAGTTAAAGCGCTACCGTAAGTTCAGGGTCAGTGCCGACATTTGGACACGAGCTCAACTACTTACGGATGAGTTCCTGTCCGAATGTCGGCACTGACCCCGAAGTGCGAAGTGGGGTTAGCGACCAGCACTCCAGCCGCCGCCCATGGCGCGGTACAGGTCCACCGAGGCGGTGAGGATGCGCGTGCGCAGTTGCAGGCTTCCCACGTCGGCGCTGTACAGCGTGCGCTGCGCATCGAGTTCTTCCAGGTATGACGCGTAACCGTTGCGGTAGCGGTTGTGGGCGATACGCAGGGTTTCCGCTGCTGTCGCCCGGCGTGCGTCGTTTTGCACCGCCTGCTCTTTCAACCGGGCGATCGCACCCAGGCCGTTGTCGGTTTCGGCAAACGCATTGCGCACCGCGCTTTCGTACGCCACGATCACCTGATCGCGCTGCGCCGCCACCGAGTCGGTCTGGCTCTGTACCCTGCCGCCATCGAAGATGGGCGCGGCCAGCGCGCCGGTCAGATGCCACAGCCGCGTGGGCGCGTTCAGAAAATCATGCATCTTCAGGCTTTGTATGCCACCGACGGCAGTGAGCTTGAACGACGGCAGCAGCTGGTCGCGCGTGGCCTGCAAGTTGGCGTTGATCGCCACCAGGTTGTATTCGGCACGGGCGATGTCCGGGCGCCGGCGCAGCAGCTCCGACGGCAAGCCTTCCGGCACGGCCGGTGACTGCAAGGCCGTCAGTTCCTCGCCGCGCGCGACCGGTCCCGGGTTGCCGCCAGCGAGAATCGATAACGCGTTTTCCTGCTCGAAGATCTGGCGTTTCAGTTGCGGGATGGTCTCGGCCGTGGTCTGGTACTCGGCCTGCGCCTGCAACCATTCCAGGCGCGAGCTGTAGCCGACGTCGAACTGGCGCTTGGCCAGGTCGCGCGATTGTTCGCGCAGTTTGAGCGTCGCTTCGGTCAGCGCCAGCTGGGCGTCGAGCCCGCGCAGGTTCAGGTATCCGGTCGCCACGGTGGCGGCAATCGACAGGGCCACCGCGTCGGCATTGGCCTGCTCCGCCTGGTAAGTTGCGGTAGCAGCGTCGGTGGCGGCGGCCAGCCGGCCCCACAGGTCCACCTCGTAGCTGGCCTGGAATTCGGCCTGGTAGATATTGGTCACGTACGGCACGCCGGCGCTCGACAACTGGCGCGCGCGGGTAGGCGCGGTATCGACCGACACCACCGGCTTCTGCCCGGCGCCAGCCACGCCCACCAGCGCGCGGTACTGCGCCACGCGGGCGCGTGCCACGCGCACGTCGCCGTTGTGTTCCAGCGCTTGGGTTACCAGCGTGCTCAGGACCGGATCGCCGAACGCCTGCCACCACTGCTGTTCCACCGGGCCAGCATGCTGGCCCGGCCCCGCAGCAGGCGTGCGCCAGGCCGCCGGCGTCTGCAGGGTCGATGCCGGTGGCGGTGTGACGGTGGCCGCGCAGCCGGCCAGCACCAGTGCTACCGTCAGGACAGAGGCGAGCGCCGGCGGCCGCAAAACACTGCGCCTCATGGCTGCCCTCCCTCGTCGGCATCGTTGAGCACCGCCGAGGTGTCGATGCTGACGATCACCGACATGCCGGGCGCCAGCCGCTGGGCGCGGGCCTGGCCGGCATCGATGCGGATGCGCACCGGGATGCGCTGGGCGATCTTGACGTAGTTGCCGGTGGCGTTATCGGCCGGCAGCACCGAGAATTCGGAGCCGGTCGCCGGCGAGATCCGTTCCACCTGCCCGGTCAACTGCGCGCCGTCGAGCGCATCGACCTTGAAGGTCACGCTCTGGCCCACGCGCACGTGGTTCATCTGGGTTTCCTTGAGGTTGGCGATCACCCACAGCTGGCGCGGCACAAGTCCCATCAGCTGGGCGCCGGTGTTCACGTAGGCGCCCTTGCGCACCGTGACCTGGCCCAGCTGGCCGTCTTCCGGCGCGACGATGCGGGTATTCTCCAGGTCCACCTTGGCTGCCTTGAGTGCGGCGGCGGCGTTGTCCACGGCAGCTTCCAGCGACTGCTTGTTGACGGTGACCGAGCGCACCTGCTGTTTGGCGATGTCGAGATTGGCGCGCGCCTGCGCCACGGCAGCGGCAGTTTGCGCCTGCGCCGCGCGCGAGGCGTCCTGCTCGCGCAGCGACAGCGAGCCGTCTTCGGCCAGCGAGTCCACCCGCCTGACGTCGGCCAGCGACTTCATGGCCTGGGCCTGGGCGTTGGCCAGCACCGCCTGGTTCAGTACCACGCCCGCTTCGGCGGTGCGGTGCGACTGCTCCCAGTTGGCCAGCGCGGCCTTTTGCGCGGCCAGTTGCGCCTGCGCCTGGTCGTAGCGCTGCTGGTAGATGCGGTCGTCGATCTTCGCCAGCAGGTCGTCCTTCTTGACGAACTGGAAATCCTGCACGTTCACTTCCGTGACATAGCCGGCAATCTGGGTGCCGATCAAGGTGACCTGGCCGCGCACGAGCGCATTCTCGGTCGAGACGATCGGCGTGGTAAACGGCGGCAGGCGCCACGCGTACAGCACCACCAGCACGCCAACCAGGGCGATCAGGGCAAAGGCGATGGTGGAAAAGATCTGGATGCGCCGGTCCGGCACCGGTTCGGCCCTGGTGCTGGCCACGGCGGCCGTGGCGGCAGCAGCCGCGACTTCTGCCACGTGTTTGTCGGAAGGCGTTGGATTGTCGGGAGTATTGTCGGCCATGGTGTTTAGTTCATCGAGATTCGGAATTGGTCAGAGAAACAGCGGCAATGCCGGTCTGGGCGCCCTGGAACAGGTTGGGCGGGCATATCACGCAAATGCTCCACAGGTAGCGCCCCAGCATCCACGCCAGCGTGAGCAGCGCGACCACGGTCACCATCAGGAACACGTCGTTGTAGGCGAGGATATTGGCCTCGCGCGTGGCGGCGGCGGCCAGCGAAGCCACGCCCTGCGCACTGCGCAGCGCCGGGTCTCCCAGCACGCCGCCAAGCGTCGCGCCGCCGTTCTGGATGCGCGCGGCCACCAGCGGATTCAACAGGGTCAGGTGCTCGGTCAGCAAACTGGAATGGTATTTTTCGCGCACCACCTGGAACGTGCCCACGATGGCGCTGCCCAGCAGGCTGCCCAGGGTTTGCGTGATCGAGAACATAACCGCAAAACTCACCAGGTTGTTGGGCGCGGCCACCACCGCCCCGAAGCCGGAGACGAAGGTGGGGCCGATGAAGAACGCCCCGCCAAAGCCCAGCAAAAACTGGCTCACGTACATCTCGGCCGGCCGCGTGAGGTTGGTGGCGCGCGAATCCATGTACGCGCCGATCGCCATCACCACCAGCGAGAACATCAGCTGGAACGGGATGCGCGCCGGCGTGATGGTCCATGCGCTCACCAGCATGCCCGACACCGCGCCGGCCATCACCACGATCCACAGCATCTGCATCTGGTCGTTGTTCAGACCCAAGGTCTGCAAAAAGCCCACCGTGCCATTGGCCTCCGACTGCACGATGCGGATCAGCAGTACCGACAGCGCCAGGCGCGTCATGTTGCCGGTAGTGAGCCAGCGCGTATTGATCAAGGGCCGCTTGCGGTTATGCTCGATGAGCAGCGCGGCCGAAATGAGCACGATGGCGCCCGCCAGGCACAGGCCCAGCCAGCGCGACTCGAACCACCACACGGTGCGCCCCAGCGCCAGCACGGCCGACAGCAGCGCCACGCCCGGCGCGAACAGGCTGAAGGTGACGAAGTCCATTTTCTCGAACACCTTGTAACGGTCACCCGGCGGCAGCTTGAGGTACAACACGCAGCCGAGCGACAGCAGCGCCATGCCCAGTTCGAAAAAGTACAGGCCGCGCCATTCGGCGATTTCCATCAGGTTGGTGGAAAACAGCCGCGCCATGGGCGTGGCCAGTTGCGAGAAGCCGATACCGAGCACCACGCCTTTCAGGCGATGCTGGGCGGGGAATGCCTGCAGCACGTAGTACAGGCCCAAAGTGGTCAGCGCCGCGCCGCTCATGCCGTGGGCAGCGCGCACAAAAATGGCCGACGCCAGCCCGTGCACGAACAGGTGGGCAACCGTGGCCAGCGCGTACAGCACCAGGAACAACTCGGTAAACAGCCGCAGGCCGTACTGCTGGCGGAACTTCACCAGCAGCAGGTTCATCGAGACGTTGGTCATCACGTAGGCGGCCGGCAGCCATTGGATTTCGGCCGAGAACACGCCCAGCGAGCCTTGCAGGTATGGCAGGTTGACGATCACCAGCGCGTTGCCCAAGCCACCGGTGATGGCGACGATGAAGCCGATGACGAAAAACGCCACCCGGCGCGGGAACGAATGGTGCGGGCTGGAAGGCGACCCGGGCAAGGTGGGACGCTCATGCGGTTGCCAGACTTGAGGGGCGTAAACGTCCATCGGGGCCAGTTCTTTTAGTATTTTTGACGGAATATGTTGAACTGCCGCTCAACAGCAGCAGCCCAGTATTTTGCATATTACTATGATGGCCGCTCGCGCGCGATTTGGGGACTGGCCGGAAGTGAGGGGCTACACAAAAACAAGGTACAAAAAAAGGCGCCGCCACATCGCTGCGGCGGCGCCTCGTGGGTCACACGCGCTTAGACCATCGAACCTTCGGCTTCACGCTGGAAGTTGCGGTGCGCAGCCAGCGCGCCCTTGAACTCGGCCAGCGCAGCGGTCACGCCACCGGCATCGACGAGCCACAGCGACGGATCGCCCTGGCCGCTTGGCAGCTTGTCCTGCACGCCCAGCTTTTTCAGCACACTGGCGCCGGCGCCAATCGCCAGGATCGGCTTGCAGTGGTTGTACTGCTGGCGCACGAAGTCGAGCGCGATCGCTTCCATCTGCAGCGACTTGGCGCTGTCCTCGCCGTCGGCAATGACGACTGCGTCGTACAGCACGGCCGGACCGGCCTCGAACGAGATTTCCACGTCGAGCATGGCGCCGTCAACACCTTTCAGCTGACCGAGGTAAGGACCGACCACGCGTGGCACCGCACCCGCCTTGAGCAGGTCTGCATACACGGCCTGCACCCCGGCCGCATCGACGCCGTGCGAGGCGATGATCGCGACCTTGCGGCCCTTCACGCCGGCCGAACCGGGACGCGCCAGCAGCGACAGCGCTGGCGATGGTGCGTACTCCGGCGCCTTGGCGTCGGTCGCCAGCGGCATCGGCGCTGGCACGTCCAGGCCCAGGCCCTTGGCCACGCCTTCTGCCAGTGCGGCATCGACGTTGGCCAGCATCGACAGCAGGCGCACGCGAATGGCGGGCACCGTCACCCGGCTCAATTCGAAGCGGTAGGCGTTGATGATGTGGGTTTGCTCGGACGGCGTCTGGCTGATCCAGAACAGGCGCGCCTGCGAGTAGTGGTCGGCGAACAGTTCCGGCTTGCCGCGCACTTTATCCTCGGGCTTTTGCAGCTTCTGGTCGATGCTGGAAAACGCCGTGGTAAAGCCGGCCATGCCAGCCTGGAACGGGCAGCCACCCGCCAGCGAATTGGGCTCGTACGCCACGCGGCCACGGTGGATGGCCTGGCGGTGCATGCCGTCGCGCTGGTTGTTGTGCACGGGCGCCACCGGCGCATTGATCGGCAGTTCGTGGAAGTTCGGGCCACCCAAGCGGCTGATCTGGGTGTCGACGTACGAGTGGATGCGGCCTTGCAGCAGCGGGTCATTGGTGAAGTCGATGCCCGGCACCACGTGCGCGGTGCAGAAGGCCACCTGCTCGGTCTCGGCAAAGAAGTTGTCCGGATTGCGGTTCAGGACCATCTTGCCGATCGGTTGAACCGGTACCAGTTCTTCGGGGACGATCTTGGTCGCATCGAGCACGTCGAACGGGAACTGGTCGGCCTGTTCTTCGGTGAAGACCTGCACACCGAGTTCCCATTCCGGGTAGTTGCCCGCTTCGATCGCTTCCCACAGGTCGCGGCGATGGAAGTCGGCGTCGGCACCGGCAATCTTGGCCGCTTCGTCCCACACCAGCGAGTGCGTGCCACCGACCGGATTCCAGTGGAATTTGCAGAATACCGATTTGCCCTCGGCGTTCACCAGGCGGAACGTGTGCACACCGAAGCCCTGCATGGTGCGGTAGCTGCGCGGAATGGCGCGGTCGGACAGGTGCCACATCAGCATGTGGGTCGATTCCGGCATCAGCGTGACGAAATCCCAGAAGGTGTCGTGCGCACTGGCCGCCTGCGGAATGCCGTTATGCGGCTCCGGTTTGACGGCGTGGATCAGGTCCGGGAACTTCATGGCGTCCTGGATGAAGAACACCGGCATGTTGTTACCCACCAGGTCCCAGTTGCCTTCGTCGGTATAGAACTTGACGGCAAAGCCGCGCACATCGCGCACGGTGTCGGCCGAACCGCGTTCGCCGGCGACAGTGGAGAAGCGCACGAACACCGGCGTGCGTTTGCCCTTGTCGGCAAACGGCGCAGCGCGCGTGAGGTCCGAGTAATTGTCGTAGCTTTCGAAGTAGCCGTGGGCGGCCGAACCGCGCGCATGGACCACGCGTTCCGGAATGCGCTCGTGGTCGAAGTGCGTGATCTTTTCGCGCAGGATGAAGTCTTCCATCGCGGTCGGTCCGCGCAGGCCCACCTTGAGCGAATTCTGGTTGTCGGCTACCGGCACGCCCTGGTTGGAGGTCAGGCGCTGGCCGGTGGCGTCTACCCGTACCCGGTCGAGCGGATCGACGGTAGGGTTGACGCCCTGCGGTTGGATACCGGCGCCGACTTTGTCAGACGCAGTGGTTTCGCCAGTGGTGCTGGCGCCGCCGAACAGGTGTTTCATCGGGCAGGTGGCGCCCGCTTGCGGAGTGCGCGAGGCGTCCCCGTGTTCACCGGCCTTGTTGGGATTGAATGGCATGCCGGCAGCCACTTCCTGGGCGCCAGCCACCTTGTCGAGCAAAGCTGCTTCCTGAGGCGCGCCACCGAGACTTCCTGGCGGCGGCGCGGATGATGGTGTTGACACGGTACTCAAAACGGAACCGGCTCCCATGACGGAAGCCGGCGTTTTTTTAGCATTGCTCATTGTATGTCCCTTGGTGTGTGGCGCCCGCGCGGGCTGCCGGACATACCGGCAGCAAACCGGCAAGGCAGCCTGGTTTTACTTGCGCGAGCTCAGCAGCTTGGAAATGCCATAGCCGGCGGCAGCGGCGATCAGCACCGACAGCGCTGGATGCGAACGCACCTGGGTGCGGCCGGTTTCTGCCCAGACCTTGGCGTTTTCGCTCAGTTGCTTGGTGCCGGTGGACAGGCGCTCAACGGTGCCGTCCCACTTGGTGTTGACGCGGTTGACGGTGTCGGCCACTTTATCGACGCCGTTGTGGGCGCTTTGCGCCAGGCGGTCAGCGGTTGGCGGCACCTTGTCGGCCACGCGGTCGATGGTTGCATGAGCATCGGCACGTACGTCACGGTTGATCTTGGTGATACCGTCACGGGCGCTGTCGATTTTGTTCTCAACCTTGTTCTGCATATTGTTATCCATGATCGTTCCTTTCGTTAGTTTGCGAAGCTGCGAAGTGAACGATATGTTAATTTGTGACACGCCACCGTGCGGAATCTAACCATCGGCGAATTTGCGGCCTTATGTGTACTGGCACACGGACGGGCGGGCTGCGCAGGAGGATGCTAGACTCTCCCCGTATTGTTTTGTCTCCAGGAGCGCGCCATGTTTCCGATCTCGTCTGCACTGACCACGCCGGTCAACTTCCCGACGGTAAACCCCACGCTGCAAACCTCGGCGGTCAATTCGGTCAACTCGTCCACCCAGGCCGTCGGCACCGCCACCGATGCGCCGCTGGCGTCCGTCACCATCGACCTGTCGCCGGTGGCCGGTTTTCTGTTGGCGGTGTCACGCTCGCAACAGCAAATCGCCCAGCTGCAAGCAGGGGGCAGCGGGGGCAGCCAGGCCACGCAGGAAGGCGCCTTGCGCGCCAACCTGCTCAACGACGCCACCCAGCAAGTGGTCGATGCTTTCAACCTGTTGCCGGGCGTGGATTTCAACCAGTCGCAGCCGCTGGGCTCCACCCTGCTCAACAACCTGGTCAACAACCTGAACCAGCAGGTGCAGGGCCAGCAAACGGGTGCCGAGAGCCTGGCCCGGCTGGGCGTCACACTGCAGCCGGCGCTGCTGTCCGATCCCACCGGCGGCCTGTCGCTCGACAATGAGATCCTGCGCGCCGCTTTCAATACCAACGAGCAAAACACCACCAGCACCTTGCAGGACACGCTGACCAATTTCCGCAACCTGGCCACCGAATACGCCGAGCAACTGAGCGCCACCGCCACCACCTCGTTCAGCCAGCTGCTGCCCGGCGACCAGGCCGCGCTCACGCCGGCCGACCTGGCGCAAAATGCCCGCCTCGATTTCGCCCGCGCCCAGCTCGACCTGCTGTCGCAAAACCCGCTGTCCGACACCGCCGCCGACCGCCTGGCGGCGCAGCGCGCAGCGCTGGAGCAGCCACTGACGCCAACGTCCCTCGTGCCGCCCTCGCCCATCGTCAACCCGCTGTTTACTTCGACCACCGACGCCATCGCGGCGCAAAACGCCCAGAATGCGCAAACGCTGCAAGCGAACCTGGTGGCCGCGCAACAGCCGGCGCAAGACGTGCAAGCCGCTGCACAATTGCAGCAAGCCAACCAAGCCAACCTGAACACCCAGGCCACCCGCCTGGACCAGGCCGCGCTGGCGGCACAGCAAGCCAGCGAGATCCAGGCCAACAACCTGGCCCTCGGCCAGAACGCCACGCAGGCACAGCAGGCAACACAGGCAGCACAGGCCGCCAATGCGTTGCAAGCACAACAAGCGCAGCAGGCAGACCAGGCGCAGCGGACACTGCAAGCGCAACAGGCTGCGCAAGCCATCAACGCGGCGCAGCCACAGCAGTCGCTGGACGGTCTCAACTACGCGCAGCTACAACAGGCAGCACTGGCCGAGGCCGCCAATCTGAGCGCCCGCCAAACCACGCAGGCGCAGCAAGACCCGCAAACCGACAACACCGTGCAAGCGCAGCAGGCCGCGCAGGCGCAGCAAGCGGCTCGTACCCAGCAAGACCTGCAGTCCGACAACACCGTGCAATCACAGCAGGGCGCGCAGGCGCAGCAAGCCCTGGCCCAACAGGCGCTGCAAGCACAGCAGCAAGTCGCCGACGCCCAGCTGGCGCAGGCGCAGCAGAACACCCAGACCGTCAATGCGGCCCAGGTGCAGCAGGATGTGCAATCGGCCAACCTGCTGCAAGCGCAACTGGCTGCCGCCGAGGCCGCACGTCAGGCCACCGAGCAGGCAACTCAGCAAGCAACTGAGCAAGCCACCGAGACATCGGCAGCTGCACAAGCGCAGCAGGCCAACCAGCTGCAAGCAACGCAGCAGGCCGACCAGGATACCGAGGCGGCCCAGCAGACCAGCGCCAGCCAGGCCGCTGCCGAGGCGGCACAGACCAGCGCCCAGGCCCAGGCTGCCCGCCAGCAAACCACCGCCGGCCTGAATGCTGCCACCGCCGCCAGCACCCAGGCAGCGGCGCAGGCCCAGGCAGCGCAAAACGCTGCTGCCACGGCAGCCGCCAACAATCCTGCCACTGCGGCCAACCCGGAGCAGGCGGCGCAAGTGGCAGCAGCCAGCCTGGCCGCCGCCACATCGGCCGCATCGAGCGCGCTGGCCCAGGCCCAGGCGGCGCAAAGTTCGGCCGACGCCCTGGCCGCGCAAAGCGCCGAGGCAGCAGCCGCCGCCGATGCGGCCCGCGCCGTGCTGGCCCAGGGCGGCAACTCGCCAGCCGCAGCGGCAGCAGCGGCGCAACAAAGCGCTGCGGCCGACACCGCCGCCGCCAACTCGGCGGCAGCCAACGCGGCAGCGGCCGATGCCGCCCAGCAGGCGCGCGCCGCCCAGGCAGCAGCGGCGCAGGCCGCCGCCATGCAGGCCAATCCGCTGCAAGGCAACCCGGCGCTGGCAGCGGCGATTGCCGCCTACAACATCAACGACCCCACGCTGGGCAACAACACGCCCCGCGCCGTCCAGTCCAATGCCCCCGCCGTGGGCCGGGTGACGGCGGTAACGGCGGCTGACCGCGCGCGTGGCATCGGCGCATAATTGAGCGGCCGCGCCGGCAGTGGTGCACGCTGCCGGCCGGCCTGCACACCTGCATCGCTACGGTGCAGCCCGAATTAAATTCGGGTCTGGGGCGTGGCTGCGCCTGCCTTGGCATCAAAACCCGCCGCATCACGGCACAACTCGCACGATAATATGCCCGGTAATTGGCGATAATCAGCGATCGCTTTTTGATCACTACATCGGGAGTTCGCATGGGTTTGAAGCACAACGTGAAGTTCGTGGCAGTCGCCATCGCCGTCATGGCAGCCACCGCAGCGCAGGCGCAGGACACCGTGATAAAAATCGGCCATAGCGGCCCGCTCTCCGGCGCCCAGGCGTTTTCGGGCAAGGACAACGAAAGCGGCGCCCGCCTGGCGGTCGAGGAACTGAACGCCAAGCCGATCACCGTGGCCGGCAAAAAACTCAAGTTCGAACTGTTGTCCGAAGACGACCAGGGCGATCCCAAGGCCGGCGTGGCAGCGGCCCAGAAACTGATCGACAACGGGGTGCGCTTCATCGTCGGCCCCTATAATTCAGGCGTAACCATTCCCGCTTCGCGCGCCTACAACGACGCCGGTGCGCTGGTGGCCACGGTCGCCACCAATCCCAAGATTACCCAGCAGGGTTACAAGGGCCTGTTCCGCGTGAATGCCAGCGACAGCCAGCTGGGCTCGAAGATGGCGTTGTACGCAGCCAATGTGCTGAAATTTAAAAATGTCGCCGTCATCGACGACCGCACCGCCTTCGGCCAGGGCGTGGCCGAGGAATTCAAGAAGCAGGCGCGCGCCTCGGGCATGACCGTGGCCGGCCACGAATTCACCACCGACCGCGCGTTCGACTTCAACGCCATCCTCACCAAGCTGAAAAACAAGAAGGTCGAGGCGATTTTCTTCGGCGGCTATGCGCCGCAGGCCGCACCGATGGCGCGCCAGATGAAACAGCTGGGCATCACCGCCAAGCTGCTGGGCGGCGACACCATCTGCACCGCCGAAATGGGCAAGCTGGGCGGCGAGTCGGTGGGCGACAACGTGCTGTGCTCGCAAGGCGGCGCCGTGCTCGACAAAGCCAGCGCCGGTCCGGCCTTCAAGGCCCGCTTCAAGGCCCGTTTCAAGAAAGACCCGGACGTGTACGCAGCAGCCTACTACGACGCCACCATGCTGTACGCCCAGGGCATGCAGAAGTCGGGCTCGGTCGATCCGCAAAAAGTGGCAGCGGCGATCAGCGCCGGCACGTACCAGGGCGTGGCCGGCAATTACGCCTTCGATGCGCGCGGCGACATGAAAGAATCGCCGGTCACCATCTATACCTTCAAAGGTGGCCAGCCGGTGCCGCTGAGCAGCTACTAACCGCGCGCTTCGGCCCGGTTGAGCGCGATCAGCCGGTCGAAGGCGTCGCGCGCGCCGGCGCAGGCGTCCTCGATCTGGGCTGGTTCCACCACGTGCGTGCGCAGCGCGGCGAGAAACTGCTGCCAGCGCGGCCCGGGTGAACCGTTGCCGCGCAGGTAAGCGAGCGGATGCGGCGCCAGCGCCGGCGCCAGCCGCTTGTACAGCACCGCGCCGCCCAGTTGCGATCCTTCCACCACGTAGCACACGCCCCAGCGATAGGCGGCACCGGCCTGCGCCGGCCAGGAAAATGGCTGCTCCGCCTGTCCCGCCTGGTCCGCCGGCCCCGCCGTGGCCCGCTCCAGCCTGGCCGCTGCCGCCGCCAGCGCGCCATGCGCCAGGTCGGCGCGGATCGCGCCGAGGTAATCGGGCAAGTGCGGGCCATCGTCAAAACCGGCGAGCCAGGCGGGCACGGGCGCCAGCCAGCGCTCGAGCAGGCGCAGGTGCGCGCCATAGGCGGCCAGATCGACGTGCGGCGCGGCCAGCGGCGTGTTCGCATCGAGCTCGGCGTGGCGGGCCGCAGTGGCGGCGCGCAGGGCGGCCAGTACGTCTTGTTCCTGGGTTTCCAACAAATCAACTCCCTTTTGTGTGATGCAATGATTTTACACAGGCGTGCGGCAACACGCACACTGTAGGAATTGCCGTAGTGGCACGTCTTGTGCTGAGGTAGAATCTGCCAACTGACGTCCTACCGTGCCCCATGAGCGACAACCTTTCCCACAACTGTTCCGTGCTGCTGATTGATGACGAGCTCATCGCGCAAGACCTGATCGGAGACCATCTCAGCCGCCAACCCGGCATTCGCCTGCGCTACGACCAGCACGCCGAGCGCGCGGTCGACCTGTGCCAGGAAACCGAAGCCAACGTGGTCCTGGTCGATTTGCGCATGCCCGGCGCCGACGGCTTCGACGTGATCCGCATGTTGCGCGCCAACGCCGATACCGCCCACGTCCCCATCATCCTGCTGTCGTCCGAAGACGATGCCGAGACCAAGGCGCGCGCGTTTGCGCTGGGCGCCAACGATTACCTGGTCAAGTGGCCCGAAGCGCGCGAGCTCGAAGCGCGCATCCGCTACCACTGCGCCGCCTATCACGCACGCCGCCAGCGCGATGCCGCATTTGTCGAACTGCGCCAGCGCGAGGAAGAACTGCGCGCCAGCCAGGCCGCGCTGCACCAGGCGCAAAAAATGGAAGCGATCGGCCAGCTTACCGGCGGCGTGGCGCACGACTTCAACAACGTGCTGCAAATTATCAGCGGCAACCTGCACCTGCTCAAGATGCTGGCGCTGGTCAGCCCGCAAGGCCTGGTCCGGGTCGAAAATGCCCTGGCCGGCGTGGAACGCGGCGCCCGCCTCGCCTCGCACTTGCTGGCATTCGCGCGCCGCCAGCCGCTGCAAAGCGCGGTGGTCGATCTCACGCCGATGTTGACCGACATGGACGACATGCTGGGCCACGTGCTCGGTCCGCGCGCGCAGGTGGTCACCGACATCGGCCCGCAGCTGTGGAATATCGAAGTCGACGTTGGCCAGCTCAACAACGTGATCCTCAACCTGGCCATCAACGCGCGCGACGCCATGAACGGCGAAGGCACGCTCACCATCCGCGCCCGCAACCTCGACGCCGACGCTGCGCGCCTGCACCAGGTCAACGCTGCTGCCGGCGAGCACGTGCCGCATGCCGACTACGTGCTGATCGAAATCGCCGATACCGGCGTGGGCATGAGCGAGGCGGTGATGCAGCGCGCCTTCGAGCCGTTCTTCACCACCAAGCCCACCGGCCAGGGCACCGGACTGGGGCTGTCGATGGCGTATGGCTTCGTCAAGCAGTCCGGTGGCGAGATCACCCTGCAAAGCCGCCCCGGCGAAGGCACTTGCGTGCAAATCTACCTGCCGCGCAACGAAGCCGTGGCGGCAGCCGACAGTCCGTCCGAATCCGACACCATGGCCGGTGGCGCCGAAACGATCCTGGTGGTGGAAGACGAGGAAGCGGTCCGCACGGCCACCGTGGCCATGCTGGCCGACCTCGGCTACCAGGTGCTGGCCAGTCCCGACGCCGACCATGCCGCCCAATTGCTCGAGGGCGGCGCGCGCATCGACCTGCTGTTTACCGATGTGATCATGCCGGGCAAGCTCACCAGCCTGGAACTGTCCGAGCTGGTCAAACGCGATCAGCCGCACGCCCAGGTCCTGTTTACCTCCGGCTACGCCGAAGGCGTACTGACCCACGACGGCAAGCTGCCGCAAGGGGTCAACCTGCTGGCCAAGCCCTATACGGTGGAAACCCTGAGTACCCGCATCCGCCAGATGCTGCGCCAGCGCGCAGCAACCACGATTACTGCGGCTTGATGTAGCGCTGCGAACCTGGGGGCGGTTCGTTGAGGACCGCCCAGAAAATGCCCAGGTCGGAAATGGCGCGCACGAATTCCTTGAAATCGACCGGCTTGACCACGTAGGCATTCACGCCCAGCTCGTAGCTGCGGACCAGGTCCTGCTCTTCCCGCGACGACGTCAGCATGACCACCGGCAAGCTCTTCAGTGACGGATTCTCGCGGATCGATCCCAGCACTTCCAGCCCGTCCACCTTCGGCAATTTCAGGTCCAGCAGCACCACCGCCGGGTTGCCGTGTTCGCGCTCGGCAAACGCGCCGCGCACGTGCAGGTAGTCGAGCGCGTCGGCGCCATCCCGTACCACGATCACTTCGTTGGCCAGCTGGCTGCGCTCGAGCGCAATCAAGGTCAGTTCCAGGTCGTGCGGATTGTCTTCGACGAGCAGGATGGGTTTTAGCATGCGGGGTACCTCTGTCATTCTTTATCAGGTGGGGGAGTGTTGGGAATACTGAAAGAGAACGTCGCGCCTTCGCCGGGGGCGGAACGGGCCCAGACCCGGCCGCCATGGCGCTCGACAATGCGGCGCACATTGGCCAGGCCGATGCCGGTGCCGCTGAAGTCTTCCATGCGGTGCAGGCGCTGGAACACGCCAAACAGCTTGTGGACGTATTCCATGTTGAAGCCGACGCCATTGTCAGCGATATGGAACAGCACTTCGTCGCGCAATGTCTCGCTGGTAACACGGATCACGGCAGGATCGCTCTGCGCCGTGAATTTCACCGCGTTCGAGAGCAGATTGTACAACGCCAGCTGCAGGAACGCCGGATCGGCGATCACATCGGGCAAGGTTTCCACCTTCCACTCCAGCTTGCGGCCCGCTGTTTCCGTGGCCAGCCGTTCGATGCAGCCGTTGACCATCTCGCCCATGCGGATGCGCACGGGGCGCAGCGCAGACCTGCCCATTTGCGAAAAACTGAGCAAATCGTCGACCAGCTTGCCGGCCAGCCGGGCCGAGGTCTTGATATTGGTGAGGAAGCGCAGGCGCCGCTCGGGGTTGTCGTTGCCGGCGGTTTCCATCAACAGGTCGGAAAAACCGACAATGTGGCGCAGCGGCGCGCGCAGGTCGTGCGAGACCGAATACGAAAACGCTTCCAGTTCCTTGTTGGCGCGGCCCAGTTCGCCGGCCAGGTCAGCCATCTGCTCGGCGCGTTCAAGCGCAATGCCGAGCAAGGTGGTGCGAAATTCCAGCGCCAGCTCCAGTTCGGCATCGTGCCAGGGGGCGCTGGTGCCGTGCACGGCCTCGCGCCAGGTCTCGAAACTGGTGCGCGGCGACAGCGCACCTGCGCCCTGCTTGTCCTGCGGACGGCCGGCCCAGTCGATGGTGTACACGCGTTCGGGCCGGAACCACAGCAAATAATGCTGGTGGATACGCGAAATCGGCATCGCCAGCAAGCCGCTGGCGCGGTCGGCATAGGCGGCTGCCGGCGGATAGAGCGCGCCCAGGTTGGCTGTATGGAACAGGTCTTCGTGCGAATGCAGGCTGATCCAGTCGGCCAGGTCGCGGATCTGGTCGTCGCCGGGGGTGTCGCCAAAACTGATCAGGCGGTCGTCGATGACGATCGCCACGCCGCCGGCGCGCGCGAAGCGCAGCAGTTCCGGCATCACGCTGCGCAGGTTTTCGATAAAGTCGGATCCCTGGGTAAGGCCACCGAGCAGATTGACCATCACGCGCCGCACCTCGAGCCGGAATTGCAGTTCGTCGGCGTCGGCGCGGTTGCGGATGCGCAGCGCCAGGATTTGTCCCAGCTGTTCACAGACGGTGCGCTGGTGGTAGCTCAACCGGCGCGACGTGGCGTGGTGGCACGACACCAGCCCCCACAGCTTGCCCTCCACCACCAGCGAGATCGACATCGACGCCAGCGTGCCCATGTTGCGCATGTATTGCAGGTGCACGGGCGAGACGCTGCGCAGCGCCGCCAGTGACAGGTCGGTGGGCCGGCCGGTCAGTGGATGATTGACCGGCAACAGTGCGGCCGGGGTGTAGTTGGCGTCCTGGATCAGGCGGATGCGGTTGAGCAGGTACAGTTCGCGCGCCTGGCGCGGAATGTCGCTGGCCGGGAAGCGCTGGCCGACATAGCCCTCGTAGCCGTCTTGCAGCGCCTCGGCCAGCACCGTGCCGTGACCATCCTTGTCGAAACTGTAGATCATCACCCGACCGAAACCGGTGAGTGCGGCGATCTCGTTGACCGCCAGCTGGCCCATCTCGGTAATCGAGTCGGCATCGTTGATCTTGTTGAGGAAGTCGCCCACCACCGGGTACAGGCGGTGCAGGCTGGCCTCCAGGTTGCCGGCGGCCGGTTCGAACTCGAGCACCAGCAAGCCGTCGCACACGTGGGCCAACACGTCGTACTGGGTGGGTCCGGACTCCAGCGTTAGCGTGGTCAAAAAGCTGGCGCGGTCGCGCGCAGGATCGAGGCGCAACAGCGGCGCCAGCTGGTCGGCAGCGGCGCCGATCACGGCGCGCAACTGCTGGCCCAGCGCGGCGGCGGGCGCCATGCCGGTAAAGTCGGCCAGGTTGTCGCTCACCTGCACCACCCGCGCGGCGGAAGCGTCCGCTGCGTCGGGGACGTCCGATAAATCGAGCGACAGCAGGAAACCGTGCGGCTGCACCGCCCCGGGTATGCGGATCGGCTCGCTTTCGCAGGTGGCGATGTCGGCGGAGGTGGCCTCAGGCATGGTGAACGAACATGGTTGCGCAAAAGCGCATGATAGCAACTTTTACCTGCCGCCGACGCCCGGCACGGCCCACTTGGGTGATATTTTATGACTTGCTGCGACTTCAGTGCATCAATGCAGGCAGCACCGCGTGCGCCACGCCGTCGCGGATTTCGAGCACACGCGCCTGGCGCTGGCCAAAGCTCATCTTGTAACACACCTGGCCGGCCTTCCACGCGGTGGGCAGGACCATCAGCAACTGGAACGCCGAGGGTTGCCCTTCGGTAACGAAGACCGGCGTAGTGCCTGCCAGCAAAATGGCCTGCATGGGTTGCTCTCCATCAATTTGAACATGGTGGCCGCGCACCGCGATACCGCGCTCACCGTCGAGCTGGGCGTTGCCGACGACAGTATCGTTGCAGCCGTCAACGACCAGGTTCAGGCGCAGGTTGGGATGGCCTTCGATGGCGCTGCTGATGTCGTAGACGGCGGTGAAGAGCTGACTCATGTTCTTTCCTTTTTTAGTATGCTTAAAACAGGATCGAACTGTAGTCGTGCACATCACTGCCGTCCTTCCGTATACCTTCCGAGCGGCAAGTGACTGATTTATAACAAGTTAACGCTTGGGCAATTGCCAGCCGGGCCGCACATAATGGCAGGTGTAGCCGTTGGGAATGCGCTCGAGGTAGTCCTGGTGTTCGGGCTCGGCCTGCCAGAACGGGCCGGCCGGCGCCAGTTCGGTGACCACTTTGCCGGGCCACAGGCCGGACGCATCGACATCGGCGATGGTCTCGAGCGCCACCGCCTTCTGTTGCTCATCAGCATAGTAAATGGCGGAACGATAACTCGTGCCGAGGTCATTGCCCTGGCGGTTGGCGGTGCTCGGATCGTGAATCTGGAAGAAAAATTCCAGCAGTTGGCGATAAGAAATGACCGCCGGATCGTATTCGATCTCGATCGCCTCGGCATGGGTGCCGTGGTTGCGGTAGGTGGCGTTGGGCACGTCGCCGCCGCTGTAGCCCACGCGGGTGGCCACCACGCCGGGCATTTTGCGGATCAGATCCTGCATGCCCCAGAAACAGCCGCCAGCCAGGATTGCCTTGTCAGTTGCGCTCATCATCATTCCTTTTCGTTGTTCGGGTCAGGTCACCCATGTGGCGACGCTGTGGTGTTTTATCAACAGGAGCCGGCAAACAAATCCATTCCCAACTATAATTTGCCAACAGGAAAAATTTAACAGTTTGCGCGCCACTACCCCGCCCGCTTCCACCATTTTGGCCCGGACCCAGCCGAAAGAAGCGACCTCGCAGGTCGCCAACGCTTCGAATGCCCGCCATGGAACCGTCCCTTGTACCAATTAATAAACGCATCTTGATCGTGGATGACAACGAACAAGCCGCCGATGTCGCCTCGGAGCTGCTCGAACTCTACGGCTACCAGACCGCAGTCGCCTACGGCGGCGCGCAGGGTCTGCAAGCAGCCGAGGTGTTCGCACCCGATGTGATCCTGCTCGACCTGGGCATGCCCGGCATGGATGGCTTCCAGGTCGCTGCCGCGCTGCGCGCACGACCCGACTTGCGCGACGTGGCGATCGTGGCGTTTTCCGCCTGGGGCGACAAGGGCACCCGCCAGCGCACCCACGCCGCCGGCTTCAACGATCACCTGACCAAGCCGGCCAGCCTGGACGAAATCGTCACCACCATCGCCGCTTGCCACGCCTGACGTATCCTTGACGCCACCTGGAGCCCCCATGACCGACCCGGACGCAGGTTCACGACCAGACCGCAGCAAGGCCATCGCCGTCGAAGCGGGGCTCGACCTGCTGAAAACCGAGGGCCGGGCAGCCGCCGCCGCCTTCATGGAGGACGCCGGCGTACCGCTGGCGGTGATCGCCCGCGTGCTCAACGAGCCGGAACGGCGACGGCTGCCGGCCGCGGACGAGCTGCCTGGCGGCTGACGCCAGTTCTCATTTCTATGAGCTCAGGGGCACGTGCAGACGTACCTCGGTGCCGCCACCAGCGGGGCGGCTGATGCGCAGGCTGGCGTTGATCAGGTGTGCGCGCTCGCGCATGCCGGCCAGTCCCCAGTGGCCGTGCGGCGCGCCGTGGGCCAGTACCTGGTCGTCGATGCCGCAACCGCCATCGAGCACGCGCAATTCCACGCCGTCTTTCGCATAGCGCAGCGCGACCTGCACAGACGCCGCGCCGGAATGGCGGCAGGCGTTGTGCAGCGCTTCGAGCGCGATGGCGTGCACCTCGCGCTGCACGCTGTCGGGCAGCGGTACAGGCAGACCGTTCTGCTCCACGCGCACGGCTATACCGTACTGCTGGCCGCAGGCGGCGGCCGCCTCTTCCAGCGCCGGTTGCAGGCCGGTCTGCGCTTCATCGCCCGAGCGCAGCGCCCACACTTGCTCGCGGCCTTCCAGCAGCACCGCGTCGGCGGTATCGAGCGCGCTGTCGATTTCGCGTTGCAGCGGATCGTCGGCGGCAATGCCGCGCTTGATGCGATCGAAACGCATGATCAGCGCCTGCACACTTTGCAGGAAGCTGTCGTGCAGGGTGCGGGCGATGCGGGTGCGCTCGTCGAGGCGCTCCTGCATGCGCTCGGCCACGCGCGCCGTGGCCAGCTGCACGCGCCAGCGGAACAGGCCATAGCCGGCCAGCGCCAGCACCAGCGCACACAGCAGCTTGAACCACAGCGTCTGCACGAAGGCGGGCGCGATCGATACATCAAGCGTGGCCGGCTGCGTGCTCCACACGCCGTCTTCGTTCGAGGCCAGCACCTCGAAGCGGTAATCGCCGGGTCCCATGTTGGTATAGAAGGCCTGGCGCCGGGTGCCGGCGTCGCGCCAGCCATCTTCGAACCCCGCCAGGCGATAGCGGAAGCGCGCGCGTTCGGGGATGGTCAGCACGGCGGCGGTGAAATCGAGTTCGATGTTTTCGGTGCCGGCAGGCAGACGCACGGCGCCGTTGGCCAGGTGTGGCCGGCCCTCGGCGCGCAGGCCGGTGATCTGCGGCGTGGGCATCAGCGGGTTATGGGTGATGTTCCTGGGATCGATCCAGCCGACGTACGCGCTCGACGCATACCAGATATGGCCATCGCTGCTTTCGGTGAGCGTGGGGATCGGGCGCAATTGGGCGGCCACTCCACCGTAGCCATCGAGGTGATTGAAGCGCTCCATGCGCACCGACTGGACGCCGTGCTCGATTACAGCGGCCACGTCGGATGCCGCAATGTGCGTCAGGCCACCGGCGCCGTGCAGCCAGAGCTCGCCGGCGGCATTTTCCACGATGCCCGATACGCCGACGGTATCGGCGCCATCCGCATCGCGCAGACTGCGAAAGCGCTCACCGTTCCACCATGCCAGGCCGTAGTCGCCACCAATCCATACATGACCGCCGTGGCTCTTGATCGCCAAAATATTACCGGCGGCGAGACCCTCGGCGGTTCCCAACTGCCGCAGCACGCCATCGGCTGACAGTATGGCGACAGCGTTTTCCGGGTAACCGAACCAGAGCCTGTCCTGAACGTCGCGGTGCAGCGAGATCGCGGTGCGCGCTGCCAGTTTCGGCAACGCCGGCCGGCCCCAGACACCGCCGCTGAAAGTGTGGATGCCTTTGCCGATAATCGATAGCCACAGCTTGCCGCTGGCATCGGTGGCCATGGCCTGGACCGCCGCGCCGGACACCTCGGCCGGTAATGTCCAGCGCCGGTATTGTGCCCCCTGCACCTGCCACAGCATGCCGCTACCGGCAAACCACAGGCTGTCATCGGCTGCGCGGGTACTGGCAGTGGGATTGCGGACAGGCGTGGCAATGCGATTGCCGTCCTTGCTGACGCGGTACAGGGTTTCGTCATAGCCGATCATCGGCGCGGCGTTACTGCCCACCCAGATCTCGCCATCCGTGCCGGCCAATACGCTCATGTACATGGCCTGGGCGCCATCCGACTCCAGCGTATTGATGCGGCCATGGCTGAGGCGATCCACGCCCGCCTCCGTGCTGAACCATGCGTTACCTTCACGATCGGTCAGCTGGGTATGCACATTACGGCCACTGAAGCCGCCTTCAATCGAGTACGCGCTGCCGGTCGCATGCGACGGATCGACCAGGTACAAACCCTGCGGCGTCATGATCCACAACCGGCCCTGCTTTTCCTGGTAAACGTCGAGCCGCTGCTGCTTGAAATGTGGCAGTGCCAGCGGCCGCACCACTTCGGTCACGGGGTCCAGCACGAATAGCTCCCGGTCAGCTGTCTTGAGCAGGATGGTGCCGTCCGGGCGGATGTCGCCGCTATCGATGCTTTGCAAGCCAGGGATGCCGGACAGGCGCCGGAACCGCTGGCTGACCGCTTGCTTGATATACAGCCCCGAGTCTCCATAGGCCAGCAACGCGCCATTGGGCGCCACGGTAAAGTGGTTGAAACTCCCCCGCTCGACGCCGTCGCTGGGCCCCACCGCAGTCCACCGCTGGCCATCGCGGCGAAACAACCCGACAAAGGTCGCCGCCCACATCACGCCGTCCTGGGTACGTGCCAGTTCCTGCGTGGTACGCGCCGGCAGGCCCTGCGCCTCGCGGTAATGCGTCACCGCGCCGTGCTCGAACACGCTCACGCCACCGAAGCGGTAACCCACCCATAACGCCTCGCCATAGGCAGCTACCGCCGACACATCGATGGCGAGCAGCTTGTTACCATCGATCGCATCGACACGGTCGAAGCGCGCTCCGTCGAAGCGATGGAGCCCTTCGTAATTGGCAAACCACAGCATGCCCCGACTGTCCTGGGTGATCGCGATCGCCGCCGACGGCGCCCCATCGCGCTTGCGCCAAGCGACATGCTGCAAGGTGCTCTGCCGATACGGCGCGACTTGCACTTCCACCTGCGATCGTTCGAAGACCTGCGGTGGCGGTGGTGTTGGAGCAGGAGCTGAGCGGCCGATGGCCGGCGCGAGCGCCAGCAGGAGCAGCACGGGGCGAGCGGCCAGCCGCAGTGCGCGTAGTGTGATGTGAAGCATGTGATGTTGTGACGGGGAAGGCTATGCATTATAGACCGGAAGGGAAATTAGAATCCATCCTCTAATTAATAAATTCCACATGGAAATTACTTTTCCAATAATAAATATTCAATTACTATTAGTTTCCCGAAAAATGTACAAAAAATATAATCAATGAAGAATTTATCGTTCAAGCAAAAACTATGGCTGCCCCTGATCCTGAGCCTGCTCTGCATCTTGGTGATTTTCGTTCACGGCGCGATCCAGACGCGCGACCTGCGGCTGGAAGAGCGGCAGAAGGACCTCACCAACGTGAACCAGGTGGGCCTGAGCATCGTCAAGCATTTTGACGCGCAGGTTACTGCCGGCCAGATCACCAAAGAAGAAGCCCAGCGCCGCGCCATCGACGTCGTGAGCGCGCTGCGTTTCGGCGAGGACGGCTACACCGCCATCGCCAGCAAGGACATGATCTCGCTGATGAATCCCTTCGCGCCGAAAAACAACGGCAAGGACATGAGCGGCTTCAAGGACGTCAACAACTACTACCTGTACCGCGAAATCGCCGCCGCCGGCGCCAGCAGCGCCGGGTCGGGCTACGTGCGCTACGTATGGCCGCGTCCGGGCGGCAAGGAGCCGCTGCCGAAAACCAGCCGCGTGGACCGCTACGGCCCGTGGGGCTGGGACCTGATTACCGGCGTGTACATGGACGACATCGACCGCGCCTTCAAGGCCGAGCTGCTCAAGTCGGGCAGCGTGCTGCTGGGCGTGACGCTGCTGCTGGGCTTTATCGTCACCCGCATCAACCAGAGCCTGCGCCACACCATCGGCGGCGAACCGGCACTGGTGCGCGAGGCGGCCGGCCGCATCGCCAGCGGCGACTTCAGCGTGCCGATTCACGTCGATGCGCGCGACGACAGCAGCATCTTCTTCGGCATGAAGAGCATGCAAACCCAGTTGGCCAACACCATCGGCGAAATCCGCCGCAGCGCCGACACCATCGCCCTGGCCTCCTCCGAAATCGCCAGCGGCAATATGGACCTGTCGGCCCGCACCGAGTCGCAAGCCAGTTCGCTCGAACAGACCGCCGCCTCGATGGAAGAGCTGACCGCCACCGTCAACCAGAACGCCGTCAACGCCCGGCAGGCCAACGACATGGTGATCTCGGCCGCCGACGTGGCCGGCAAGGGTGGCGCCGTGGTCGCCAAGGTGGTGCAGACCATGGACGCCATCAACACCTCGGCCACGCGCATCGTCGACATCATCAGCGTGATCGACGGCATCGCCTTCCAGACCAACATCCTGGCCCTGAACGCAGCCGTCGAAGCGGCCCGCGCCGGCGAGCAAGGCCGCGGCTTCGCAGTGGTTGCGAGCGAAGTGCGCAACCTGGCGCAGCGCAGCGCTGCCGCCGCCAAGGAGATCAAGACCCTGATCGGCGATTCGGTCGAAAGCATCAAGGTAGGCAGCGAACTGGTGGCCGAAGCTGGCGCCACGATGGACCAGATCGTGGCCAGCGTTTCGCGCGTGACCAGCATCATGACCGCGATTACCGCCGCCTCGCACGAGCAAAGCATCGGCATCGGCCACGTCAACCAGGCCATTACCGAGATGGACGCGGTGACCCAGCAGAACGCCGCGCTGGTGGAAGAAGCGGCATCCGCCTCGGCCAGCATGCAGGACCAGGCAGGCATGCTGGCGCAACTGGTGCTGCGCTTCCGGCTCGACCAGGCCGAGCGCAAGGTCGCGCTGCTGCGCTAAGGCGCTTGATCCGTCAGCGCCGTTCGAACCAGGCCATGAAGGCGTCGTATTCCTGCTGCGCCTCGGGCACCGGCCGGCCTTCCGGCACCAACTCGTGTCCAGCCAATGGAATGCGGCGGAACGTCACGTCCCGGCCCTGGGTGCGCAGCTGGGCATACAGCACTTCGGTCGACAGGATCGGCACGCTGTCGTCCTGCATGCCGCTGGCGAGGTACACGCGCGCCTTCGAGTGCGCCAGGTTAGTCGCCGTGGACTGCGCAAAGAAACTGCTCCAGCGCAGGTACGAGTGGCCCCAGGCGAACTTGCTGGTGCTGGCCGGATCGGCAGCGATTGCGCTGTAGGTCCGGTCCAGCTCCTGCAGCAGTTTGAGCTTGTCGTCGTCGCTGCCGTTGGCACGGTAGATGTTGGCGGCGAAGTCGTAGAGCTGGGTGGGACCGTTGGCCGCGATGAGTACCACGTCCGTCACTTCGGCCAGTTCGCGCGCCAGTCCGGCGGCCATCGGCGAGCCTTCCGACATGCCGATCACCAGCACCCGCCGCGCATCGACTTCGGGCCGCGCCAGGGCATGGCGCACCGCCTGCTTGAGCGTGGAAAGCCACGTATCGTAGGAGAAGTGCCGGTTGAAGTCACCGGCGCAGCCCACGGCCGAACCGGGTTCGCCCTGTTGCGGCTGCTCCGACTGGAATGGCTTCTCGACGGCCATGACGGCGTAGCGCTTCTCGGCCGCGAGCGGTATCCACGAATAGATGTTCGACGAGCGGTTGGCCGTGCCCAGCCCGGAGAACGGCGGCACGCACCCCGAGCCCTGGATGTACAGCACCAGCGGCGCCTTTTGCGCGGGTTTGGAGAGGTAATAGCGCACCGGGGCGCTCTCGACTTCCTGCAGCGAGATGCGCGCGAACGAGAAGGTCTGGAAGTTGAAGTGTTCTTCCTTGACGGCCGCCGGAGCGGCGCTGGCTGCGCCACCTGACAGGGTGCAGACCAATAGCAGCCTGGTGCAGGATATGGCGACGCGCGTTGTAAAGTTGGGCATCGAGGTCTTTGTTGGCCGAAACGTTCATTTTGCCGGAAAATCATCCGTGGGGGCAAAGTAGCGGCCAGGTTGACGACGACCGCGTGCCAGAAGCAGCCGCTGGTAAAAGTTTGCTAGGCGACTGTTTATTTCATATAAGCAAGATGATATTCTGTTAGCAATCTTTGTGAAAGCACGAGGGAAACCGCTATTTTGGAAGCCACATGAATCAGGAAGCCCTTTCCGAGCATCAAAATTTAGGGCTGACAACTACACCTGGATCGCTCTGGGAGCGATAGTCTGGTGCCTGGTACTGCTCAGTTACATTCTTCCTGATGCCTGAGCCAGAATAAACGAGTTTCCTTCACCAGCAATGATGGCGCCCGAGTGGTTCGTCCCGATGCAGGTGTTAATGACAAGCGATCGTCCAGAATGAATACCCGATGAAAAACCATCTCCCTCTCCCCTACCGCTGGTTCCTCGCCAAAGGCCTGACCGACTGGCAGCCCTGGTATTTCCAGGATACGGATGTGACCGCCCGAGCCACACCTGATTTCGCAGCCAATCAATTCGCCAAGACCGCCTTCCAGCAGGAGACCGGCGCCGATTTCGACGTGTATCTGTTCGCGCGCCGGCAGGACAGGGATGACTTTGCCTTCTTTGTCGTACGCGACGGAAAAATCGAGGACAAGGTCGTTACCATCCATCTGAGCTTTGCCAGCAAGCGCGAACTCTCCAGTCCCCTGCGCTACGAACAGGTATCGCAAGGATTTACCGCATGGCTGCGTGACATTGTCATGGACGACGTTGAAGAATGGATCAGTGAAGAGGATCTGTACGACGAATAGCCGGGGTTCGTCACAGCTGGCGGCACTGTGCTGTGGCGCCGCATGTGGCAGACTAGGACCTTTGCCGCACCGGAGTCACCATGCAGGAAATGACAGGCGCCTCGCTGCAGGACATCACCGCGTTCGTCGCCGTGGCGCAAACAGGCAGTTTTACGCTGGCCGCCGAGCGTCTCGGCACCAACAAGTCGAGCGTGGGCAAGGCCATCCAGCGCCTGGAAAAGCACCTGGCCACCCTGCTGTTCCAGCGGACCACGCGCGCCGTGCACATCACCGAGGACGGCCAGATCTACCTGGCGGCCGCGCGCACCGCGCTCGAGCACCTGCGCGAGGCCGAACAGGCGCTGGCAGTCAATCGCGCAGAACCAATAGGACGCGTACGCGTCGATCTGCCGGCCGGCTTCGGACGCGTGGTACTGCCCACCCTGGGTGCGCTACGAGAGCGTTATCCGAAGGTGGTCGTGGAAATGTCGCTCAGCGACCGCCGGTCCGATCCGGTGGGCGACGGCTGGGATCTGGTGGTGCGGATCGGCCATCTGCCGGTCGACAGCGACATGACCGTGCGGAAGATCTGCGACCTGCAAATGGGCCTCTACGCATCGCCATCGTATCTGCAGAAGCGCCCTGCCATCGCCTCGGTCGCAGATCTGTAAGGACACGACGCTGTGCTGTTTCGCAGCAGTTCGGGGCAGCTGCATGGCTGGTCCCTCAACGACAACGGCGTGCGACGCGAGCTCGCGCCCTCCCCCGTGCTGATCATGGCGGACGGCCACACGCTGGTGGAGGCAACTGCTTGCGGCTTCGGCCTCGGGCAGCTCATCGAAGGCTTTGCCGCGCCCCTGGTGGCAAGCGGCCGCCTGGTGCACGTGCTGCCGCAGGCGGACGTCGCAGCGCCACCGGTCCATGCGCTGATACCCGTGGGCCGCAAGATGACCGCAAAAACCCGGGTGGTGCTCGACCACCTGGTGGCGACGCTGCAGCGATGACTCAGTCGAGAAAGCGCGGCAACGTCGGCAGCTTCTGATTGTCGGCAGGCTCGTGCTGGATGACCAGGGTGGCACGGTTGGCCGCGATCACGTCATCGAGTTTTTTGCCGGACGTGATGGTCTGGTCATGATCGTAGTTCCAGGTTGGGACCTGTCGCCGCTGATGGTTTTCCGCCAGATGCCACTGGTCGCCGGACAGCACGTAGGCGCCGGCCTTGCCAAGCCTGAGCAGCAGCGCCATGCTGCCCGGGGTGTGGCCGGGGGTCTGGACGGCCGTCAGTGTGCCGTCGCCAAACAGGTCCACATCGCCATCGATCACCCGTACCCGCTGCCGCTTGTTACCGGTTATATGGCTGCTGAACAGGAGCGCGTCGATGCCTTTCGCCGTCGCTTTTGCGGTATCGGCCATGGCAACGAGTTCGCTGCGCTGGATGATCAGGGTCGCATTTGGAAAATCGTTGACTTGGCCGGAATGGTCGAAGTGGGCATGCGAGACAGCGATGTACTTGATGTCGTCGGCACGCAGCCCGAGGTCGGCAAGCTGCGCCACGATCGTGCGGTCAAGCTTGAATGTCGAACTGCCTTCCGCGACCGGATTGGCTAGATATTTTTTCGGCAGACCGGCATCCCACAACACCCAGTCCCCACCATGCTTGATCAGGTAACACGACACGACGAGATCCTGCGACTGCCCCTGGTACAAGCCGGCGTCGGAGAGCACCGCCTTGTCGCCGAGCGTGATGTGGCCGCAGTCGAGCCGGTACATCCTGACGTCAGGCGCAGCCGCCTGCGACGGCGTGGTGGCGGACATTGCCAGAAGCGAAAAGGCGAGTGCGGAAAGTGAGCGTTGCATGTTTGTTCTCCTGGAGACGCGTAAGGTGAAAGTGTCGGAAACCGACTCGGCAGTATTGCCGTGAGAAGGTCCCGGATAAACCACCTGCGTGGCGACTATTTGTTGCTGTAGGAGAGACAGTGTGCCGGCGGCGCAGCTTTTTATGTTTCATGTGCCCAAAATGTTATCCTGATGGCCATGGAAGTTCGCCTCGGCGGACAGTGGTCTGTGATTCGCTTCGTAGGAAGGCTGGCATGTGAGACAGGCATCTGCGCTGACCGGATTTAACTGAAGACGGCATCATCATGCATCCATCGACTCTCCGCTTGCGCAAAGACCTAACGGTGCCTGCAAAACAGCCGCAGTTTCCGGCTGGTATACAGCCGGTATCATTCGTCGCTGCAAAGCACGCGCGAGCCGTGTGGGAATTACTGGAACTGGCTTACCGTTCCGGCGGCGGCTGCGTTACCAATTTCGACAAATGGTGGCCCGCACTAGCGTGCGATCCGGAATACGACCCAGCCACCATCTTTTCCGCTACCGACACTACCGGCAAACTGGTCGGCATTGCCTTGTGCTGGCGCCTGCCCTTCGTAAAAGATCTCGCGGTGGCACCGCATTGGCGAATGCAGGGCCTGGGCGAGGCCCTCCTGCAGCAGGCTTTCGTGCATTTTCACCAGCGCGGTGATGCATCGATCGATCTGAAGGTATACGCGGACAATCCGGCTGTGCGGCTGTATCGGCGCGTTGGGATGCTCATGGTGCCGTAGGCTTGCCGGAATCACATTCCTCTATGGCGCACCTCTCCCAGAGACCAAATGTCCCTCGCTTGTCCCTCAGGCGGACTCTTGTTCGCCAGTATGGTTCCCGGCGTGCTCTGGAGCAATTGAACGTGGCCAATTCCCGAGCTGCTTGGGCGTTGGACTGGGGGACTGAGGGAAAGTTCAATCTTTTTCGTCTGGGCTTACATGGTGTGACATTTGGTGGATATTTCTTAGATGCAAAGATGATATCCTGAGAGCTAGCCCATTCCTACCTGCCGCAGACGTCGAAGAGTCGTCGGTTAACAACTAGAAAAAAGAGAGAAATTGTTTGATTTCGTTATTGTTTGCATTTGCTGCGGGATACGCGTTGGGCATGTTCGTAACCGGAAAATGGCGTCCTTTCGTCCTTTGCTTGCCCGTAAGCGCATTAGTCTACCTAATCACCAAAATTGTCCTAACGGCCTTTTCGTCAGAAGGGGTACAGCTTCCTGACGCTGTGATGTTTGTGATTGTGAGTGTAATGCAGACTCCGATTTTGATGATTGGGGCATACTGGGCACGGCACAAACAAAAGAAAAATAACTACGAAGTATGACGTGACCGGTGTCGGCCACGACCTGCCACCAGCGGTCATCACAGAAATGCTGCTAGTTTGAGAGGAATGAAGTGTTTTTCAAGAAAAGCAAGAATGTAGAATCGTCCGACGATACCGTTGCTGCAGTCTTCTGGGGGGCAAGCGACAGGATGATCTGCTGCAGAGGCATTGGAGGGGAGACGCTTGAGTTCAACACAACCAGTCATCCAAAGTTGGCACAGCAAGGATATGTAGCCACGTTAGAAATTAAAAATGCTCAGAGTGAACCAGCTCTTTTACTCCATGCATTTTACTCAGGGCACTGGTCGTTTGCTGTCAGTCCGGGTAGCGAAGATTCCGAGGAACTACCAAGCTGGAAAATGACGCGTGAATGGGGTTCGGTGAACCAACACTCGGAGACTCTGACAATATTTTGTCCCAAGGGATGCAAGGTTTCGGCCTTAGACAGAATCGCCGACCACTACTGATGGGCGAGGATCCCTTTTGTCTCGAAATCGTTCGGCTGTGGAATTGGAGCGTTTTGCATTTTAGGCAAGATGCTACAGTATACAGCGACGGCCGCGTTCGGCCAAGAGCGGCCTGTCGTTGTAGAAATTTCTTATATGAATTCACGTTCAACCGAAGGCTACAAGCCACCTGAAAACCGAGCCGAACTTGAACTGCGATATGCTGCTGGAGAACGCCACTTTCCGAATACCGACCTGAGCGGTGAGTACCTTGTTGGAATCAAACTGGATGGTGCTGACTTCGAAAAGCATTCTTGGTTTTTTGATGCTGATTTTTCCGGAGCGAGCTTGCGCGGCGTGAGCTTTAGAGAATGCAATCTTAAATGCGTTAATTTTTCAGCTGCCGACCTAGCTGGCGCAATACTCGAACTTGCCACAATCGAGTCGATAAAGACAAATGGCGCGAAATTAGAGGGAGTTAAAGTCCATGGCGCAAGCTTCTACGGCTGTGAACTCAGCGAGAACGATGAACTTCCGTCTTGGGAGTGGTAAGCTGACGCCCGAGTTCGGCAATTAGCCGCCATTCGTTATCGCAAAAAAATTTTAAATAAAATAAATTATGAGTGACTCCGAAGAAATTATTACGTCCGATTGCAGAGCCTGTAAACGTCGTACAAGACATTCTGTTATCCAGGAACTGGAAGAGGAAACCGACCCAGAGTCTTATCATGAGAAAGACACATGGCAAATTATTCAATGCATGGGCTGTCTCACTACTGGTTTTAGACATCGCAATGATGACTATGAGCAAGTCTATGAGATTGGCGATGGTGATGTAAGACATACTGTCTCGATAGAGCTATATCCGCGTGTTTTGCGGAACCATCAAGGACTATCTTTCCGCCATTTTATTCCTCCACTTATTCGCAAGGTGTATTTGCAGACTTTAGCCGCATACGGAGAACAAGCTTACGTTCTTGCTAGTATCGGACTACGGGCAAATATTGAGGCGGTTTGTAATCACTTGCAGATATCAGGCAATAATTTGGAAAAGCGGATTGACCTTCTTTTTAAAGGAGGCTATATCTCCAACGCAGATAAAAAGCGTCTGCATGCTATTCGGTTTTTAGGAAACGATGCTGCTCATGATATAAAAGAACCAAAGGAAGCTGAACTTAGAGTTGCGCTTGAGATAATAGAGCACCTAATTAATTCTGTTTTCATCCTAGAAAAGAAAGCAACTCGCCTAGAAACTGTGGTTGAAAGTTATCCGGAATTCTTGAGACTTATTAATAGCTGCGCTGGGAGTGCTCCTTCAGCACAAGCGATTAGCTTAGGCGCATTATTAGGAGCTAAACGTCGTCTTGTTAGCAGTAATATTGATTCTTTTGAGAATCAACTAAAAAGTGATATTCAAGAAGGAAGGGTTGCAAAGCTTTCTTTAGCTCAAAATGAAACTGTAGGTGGTAAAGAAGTTCAGCTTTACACCCTGAACGTAGACGAAACAAAACCGAACGATGACTCAACCGATGATTTATTTTAGCTACCAATTTATATAATAATATATTTACTATTGCATTCGCCTAGGCGTAGTGGTAAATCGATGATGAAAGTAAGGTCCGAGCATGGGCGGAACCCGCTGACGGTAGCAAGCGGCCAGGAGCAATGGGATGGACTCCTTCTCACCTGTCGGCGTCTGAGCGCCTAAACTGGAGTTTCGACACAACCAGTTGAAAGAAGTAGTCCACCATGAAGATTATCTGCGTCGGCGTTGATCTCGCCAAGAGTGTCTTTCAAGTCCACGGGGTTGATCGCAGCGAAAAATTTGTATGGCGCAAGAAGCTAAGTCGGGCAGAATGGCTGCCGGCATTGCTGGAGAAAATAGAACCTGGCTGCGAGATTGGTATGGAAGCTTGTGGCGGCGCGCATCATTGGGCCCGGCAATTGCAGAAACGCGGCTTCACGGTAAAGCTCATCGCGCCGCAGTTCGTCAAGCCTTACGTGAAAAGCAATAAAAACGACGCCAACGATGCCGAGGCGATTTGCGAGGCGATGAGCCGGCCGAGTATGCGTTTCGTTGCGGTCAAATCGGTGGAGCAGCAGGACCTGCAGGCGATCCACCGGATCAGAGCTGAGCTGGTCGGTCAGCGCTCCGCCAAGGGCAACCACATCCGTGGGCTGTGCGGTGCGTATGGCCTGGTGGCGCCAAGGGAAATGATTCAACTGCGAGCGGCAACTCCGTTGTGGCTGGATAATCTGGAGACCAGTCTGCATCGCCTATGCGCTGCTTAGATATTCAAGTAGGCGAGGCTTGCTTAAACGCCGCCAAACGCATTGTACCGATCTGTTCGCGTGGGCAGTATCTACATGGCGGCAGGTTGGCGGCAACAACAAGCGATAAGGGAGGAAAATCAATCATGCCAAATATTCGTTCCGTCGATATGTTCTTCCTTGACGACTTGTTTGCCATGGGCGGTGGTTATGTTCTCAATTTCTCAGACCGGACCTTCTCGCAATTTTTTGCCGAAGAGCTCAACTGCGACATTGACGACCCGTCTTACGCGTCGGGCGGCCGGTCGAAGGGTAAGCGGCTTCGATGTTTCCTGCAGACGGTAGATATGTCCATGGTCGTCCGCGCACTCAAAGCTTTGTGGGAATACCGCGAGGCGGTGCGGACTCGCGATCATGAGCCTGAGACAGTCGAAAATGCCGAAAGAAGGCTTTTGGCGTTGATCAATCGACTGGAGGGAAAGCCAGAGATGTCCACTCCGCTCGGCCAGGCGCCAGCGCCAGCGCCAGCATTTGATCGCCCACGCCTCATGCGGCTCAAAGCCGAACTTCTGGCTCTTCACCAGCTAGCTCCACAGACGCGCGGCTATGCTTTCGAAAAGCTGCTCTGCGACGTTTTCAACGCCTATGGACTGGAGGCTCGTGAACCGTTCCGACTGCGAGGAGAGCAAATCGACGGCAGCTTCCAACTCTCGAATGAAACCTACCTGCTTGAGGCGAAGTGGCAGGGAGAGCAAACTGGAGTTGCCGACCTACACACTTTCCATGGCAAGCTCGAACAAAAGGCGGCCTGGACTCGCGGCCTATTCATCAGCAACAGCGGTTTCACAGAGGATGGGCTGGCAGCTTTCGGGCGCGGCAAGCGAGTAATCTGCATGGACGGACTTGACCTTCACGATGTGATGAGTCGTGAAATACCTCTAAATCATGTCCTCGACCGAAAGGTTAGAAGGGCCGCCGAGACCGGGTATCCATTTTCTCGGGTGAGGGATCTTTTCCCAATTTGAACAAGTAGCATTTTCTTGTTCGTAGTTTGTTTGTAGCCTACTCATAGTTCATCGCTCGCGCGTAGCCCAGCAAATAGTGAATGGTCTGGATGCCGCCGCCACCCCATTCCGGCATGCCGTCTACAGTGATACCACCATGCAGCAGCTAGGTGGCCATGCGGTTTGCCTCCATCAAGCGGTGCGCGGGGATGCGCATAATGGCTCCGACTGCTTGCGAAAGGCGTTCGCCGTCCAGCCAGGTCTGCCCCCCCCCCCCCCTCCGGGCCACATTGCGAAAATTCAGGGCGTCGAACTGGCGGTGCAGCGTGCCTTCCTGCACCACCTCGGCGAAACTGGCACGGCCGGTTTGGCAGGCTAGTCCAGGTCACATACCCCATAGCGCCAGCCCATCGCGGTCAACTGCTCATCAAACGGACGTTCAAAGTCGTCCAATTCCCAATGCATAGGTATCCGTTCAGTTCTATAGTTCGTTGATTTCAATGAAAAAAATCACTGGAAGACATCTAAAGCACGTCCAAAACCACGTCCAAAGACGTCTAAACCGTCTATAAATCCAAGCTACTCAGCTTCACCCAGAACGTAAAATGCAGCCCGCCTTTCGCCATGCTGTTGCAGGCGCCCAGACTGCCTGAGGCGCTTCAATAGATCCCTTGCCTGAATTGAGGTCAGGCGACATAAATCAGCTACGTCGCTACGACGCACCGATCCATGCTGTCGTACATAGCTCAGCACCATCTGCTCATGCTGGAGATTGCTAAAACCCATCTGCCGCGTGTAAGCAGCCTTGTCCCCTTCAGCCTGATAAACGCCGGCTGCAAGCGTATAAGTGCGGCTACGCGTCGTGCCATGGGCTTGCGCAAGGCCAGCTTCAACCAAAGCCTCCAGGGTGCGCTTTGCTTGCGCCGGCTCGCGCTGGATATGGATGGCCAGTTCCTCGGTCGTCAGGCGCTTCAGGCCACGCAGCGCCGCCAGAGCGATCAGGCTGTCGATCGGCAATGCACTGCCGCGCCGCCCCTCTTCCTCGACCACGCGCTTCAGGAAAGCCTCGTCGGCATCGGTCGTGGCCAGGCGCAGGATGACGCTGGTGGCATCGGTGCGCCGGTAGTCCGGCTCGGGACGTCCGAAGCGCAACATGCCGCGATAGATTTTATCGACGCCACGCCCCGAGCGCTCGACCACGCCGATGCGCTTCATCGCGTCGGCCAGTGTGCGATTGCGCGGGCGCGGTTCGGTGGTCAACAAGTTCGCCAGAGTCACGCCATCCATCAGGCCACCCGGGTTGCTGATCGTCAGCCCTTCGTCGTCCATCCGCACATGCACCGCGCCCATGCGGTGATAGTCACGATGCACCAGCGCGTTGGCGACCGCCTCGCGGAACGCGCCCAGGTCCACCTTGGGCACGGGCACGCGGAACAGACCGACCTGTATTTCACGCTCGGGATTGTAAGGGCGGAAATTCGTCTCCAGCCAGTCCAGCGCCTTGAGCAGCGGGAAGCGGCGAAATTCATTGAAGCCGACCGCCTCGCGCGCCAGCACCTGAAACGCGAATTCATGCGTGCCAACCAGTTCGCGCAGCGCCAGCTCCTTGCCCAGCAACAGCAGCCCAGTCAGCGTGGGCACGCGGGTGCCATCGCTCTGGCGCGCGGTCAATCCAAGCGCGCCATCGAGCGCTTCGTCATCGAGTTCAAGCAACACGCGGTCGCCGCCATATTGCTGCACGCTCTGGCGCAGCCGTTCGCGCTCCAGCGGATCCAGGTCACTGAGCTTGGCGCCGGCCACCGCCTGGGCGGAAGCATCCACCAGACCGAAGGTGGTGGCGCGGCTGGCACGCTCATGCGGCAACATCGCCACGCATTCGGGCTGGCCGTCGGCCTTCAGGCGCCGGCGCAGATACACGCCGCCGGTGGTCGCCACTTCGCCATGCGACTTAGGTATGGCAATGTGCGCCACATGCACAGCGCCCAGCGCGACCGGCGTGACCACGACCGCCAGCGACGGCGATGTGCGCGCGGCCACCAGTCCAGCCAGTCCTGCCAGTTGCATATGTTCGGCATGCAGGCCCGTTGGCGTGCCGTCGTCTTCCACACCCAGCCACAGTTCGCCACCGTCAGCGTTAGCCAGGCAAATGATGGCCTCGACCAGATCGTTGTCGGACAGGCGCTTGCGGTCGCTCTTGAACTCGACGATGAGGGATTCGTGCTGGGGCAGGGTTGGGGTCATGGCTACACATTATGGAGTCGGGCAGATGGGGCGATGCGGATGCGACCGGTCAAGAGGTCATCCATCAATCCGTTTTTTTGGCTTATGCAATTTAGCATTTAGACATGCCCAAGTATCGTTGACATGGCGGCAACCGTCAAATCCTCAGCGAGTGATTAATCAGCAGCATCAGGCGCAGGGCGATGCGCGCTTGGTCCAAGGGGGGCAACATTAAAGGACCACAGCTGAGGTTCCCCGGCCAAAATATTCTATTTGCAACCTGCTCGTATCCTGTTCGTAGCTCATTCGTAGCTCATTCGTAGCTCATTCGTAGACTGTTCGTAGCTCATTTGCAGCCCGTTCGTGCCCTGCCGAAAAGCCGCAGGAGGCATTACACCCGCTAGTGACCGTCATCCTGGCCTGGTGCGGGGAGTCCCCGCGCCCCTGCCGATCTATCACACATCACGCAACCTCCGGTTGGGTCGCAAAGCCGCGCCAGCGCTGGCTTTGAGCGTTTACGTGTCTCAGCTCTCTGTCAAACAAGCCTCCCCCGATTGAACCGTAAAGCCGCACCAGCACTCGCTTTGCGGCAGATTTGAGCGTTAAAACGCACCGGTCCGCAACGAAACGGATTGACGCCACGGAAAATCAGCTGCGACGGCTACAGGCCTACAGCTGCTCGAGCAAACCGCCCGCACTGGTCACGCACCGCACTGGCCTTCGTCGGCAAGGCGCGGGAGTTACTGTGGTCACAGCCCCTTGCCGCGATCGGTACTGGCCGGTACATGCTGATCACCGCCCACCATGCCGGTGACGATCGGCATCCAGTCGCGCAAGCGTTGAGCGTTGCTGCCGTTCCTGCCACCTGGCCTCGCAGAGCAGGATTCCGTTGAGCACGAAGTGCGAATAAGGAGTTGTGATGGAGGAATACACGCTCGCGTGTAGGCCTACATCACCTATCCTGCCCGGCTCTCAGCGTCGATTGATTCACGAAAGTGTCCGGTAGGTTGGCCGGTTTGATCGGGTTTTAAGCACAGTTTGGACAGTGTTCTGGCCGTAACCCAGGCCACCGATAAATCCGCAGGCATGGATGCAAGATCATTGAGGACTGACTCACGGAAAGATAACGCAACGTCCCGTAAAGACGTCAGCGCAGGAAGGTCAGCCAATCATGCCGCGCGTAAAAGATTCAGGCAGGAGGTTAAAACACCAGTTTCCTTTCCGCAGCATTGGGCAAACTCAAGCATGCGTCATCTTTCCGGCGCAAGTCGCCGCAAGCTGGCACTGCGACAAACCCCGCTGGCGGTCGGCGCCCTACTTTGTCGCTAGACCTGCCGAGACGAGGAGACACCGCATGAACACCAGCCACACCGATAGCCCGCCCAGCACCTCGCGCCTGCTGCGCATCCGCGAGGTGCTGCAACTGTGCGGACTGTCGCGCGCCACGCTGTACCGCGAGATCAAGCTGCACACCTTCCCTGCCCCGGTCAAGCTGTCGGCGCGGTCGGTGGGGTGGTTGCAGGAGGATGTGGCGCAGTGGCTCGAGGCGCGCATTGCCCAGCGCGGACCGGCGTATGACGCTGCGCCGCGCCGTAACCTGCGCGCGGCGAAGGAGACTGCTGCTACTGCGGACCGGGACCGGGACCGGTCGCGGCGCGAAGCGGAATGACGTCGGCGCCGGTGCGCAGCTTGTCGAGGTAATCGGCCCAGCGCTGCATCATCGCGGCGCGTGCCGGCAGGTGCGCGGTGCGGTTGTAGGCGCGGCCATTCGGGTCGATTACGCGGTGCGCCAGCTGGTGCTCGATCAGGTCCACCCGCTCGCCCAATACTTCGTCCATGATCGTGCGCGCCGTGGCGCGGAAGCCGTGCGCCGTCATCACTTCTTTGGCAAAGCCCATGCCGCGCAAGGCCGCGTTGATGGTGTTCTCGCTCATGCAGGCCTGCTCGGTGCGCAGGCTGGGGAACACGTATTTGCCGTGGCCCGTGATGCGGCGCAGCTGGCGCAGGATCTCCAGCGCCTGCGTGGACAGCGGCACCATGTGCTCCATGCGCATTTTCATCTTGGCGGCAGGGATGCGCCACGCGGCGCCATCGAGATCGAATTCGCGCCATTCTGCGGCGCGCAATTCGCCGGGACGTACAAACAGCAGCGGCGTCAGTTTTAACGCCGACACGGCCACGATATGGCCGTTGTAGGCGTGGATCGCGCGCAGCAGCACCGCCAGTTCCTTCGGCTCCGTGATCGCGGCGAAATTGGTGCGCGGGACGGCGATCAGCGCGCCCTTCAAATCGGGCGTCACGTCGCGCTCCGACCAGCCGATCGCCACGCCATGACGCAGCACCTGGCCGCACAGCTGCTTGATGCGGTGGGCCGAATCGACGGCGCCGCGCGCCTCCACCCGCTGCAGCACGCCCAGCACGTCGCGCGGCTTGATGCTTGATACGGGCAGACTGCCGATGTAGGGAAAGACGTCGTGCTCGAGCCACGCCAGCACCTTCTCCTGGGTGGCGGTGCTGCGGCTGGCGTCCATCTTCGCCAGCCACAGGAGCGCCAGTGCACGAAAGGTGTTCTGCGCGTCTTCGCGCCGTTGCTGCTCGTACGGATCGATTGCCGGCGCCCTCGGATCGACACCGGCGCGCAGCAGCTTGCGGGCGTCGGCGCATAATTCGCGCGCCTCGGCCAGCGACACCTCCGGGTAGATGCCAAGGGCCAGCGTCTTGTGCCGGCCGTCGAAGCGGTAGTTCATCCGCCAGTACTTGTTGGACTCCTTGACCAGCAGGTACAGCGCGCGGCCGTCGCTGTATTTATCGCCACTGGGCTTGCCGGAGTGCTTGAGTTTCCGGATAAAAAGGTCGGTGAGTGTCATGTCGCAATCCCATTCCGAGTGCGGCGCCGATTGAGGGACCAAATTTTTTCGTGAGGGACAAGCGCCAATTTGTCCCTCACCGGTCCTGGATTTCATGCTACACCTCGGTAAACCACGAGACAACAAAAAACCCGCGCTCCCTATGAGAGAGGCGGGTTTCGAGACTTCTTGACACTTTTTACTGCTGAGTTCTGGTGCCGCTTGCCGGAATCGAACTGGCGACCTTTTCATTACGAATGAACTGCTCTACCAACTGAGCTAAAGCGGCGACGACCCGCATTCTAACAAAGAACCTTCGCACCACGCTAGTCTAAAACCAATAAATTTTGGCCGTGATGTAAAAATAGCCTTGCCATGTACGGATCAGGCGCTATCAGCCCTGGTGGTAGCCGGTCACCACTTCCACTTCCTCGCGCGAGCCGAGGAAGACTGGCACGCGCTGGTGCAGCTTGGTCGGCTGGATGTCGAGGATGCGCTGCTGGCCGTCGGTGGCGACGCCGCCTGCCTGCTCGACGATGAAGGCCATCGGGTTCGCTTCGTACATCAGGCGCAGCTTGCCTGGCATCGAGGTGTCGCGGGTGTCGGCCGGGTACATGAAGATGCCGCCGCGGTTCAGGATGCGGTGCACGTCGGCTACCATCGAGGCGACCCAGCGCATGTTGAAGTTCGAACCGCGCGGGCCGGTTTCGCCGGCCAGCAGTTCGTTCACGTAGCGCTGCACCGGTGCGTGCCAGTGGCGCGCGTTGGAGGCGTTGATCGAGAACTCGCGGGTCTTGACCGGGATCTGCATGTCGCGCTGGGTCAGTACCCACGAACCCATTTCGCGGTCCAGGGTGAAACAGTTGACGCCGTTGCCGGTGGTGAGCACCAGCATGGTCTGCGGGCCGTACACGGCGTAGCCGGCGGCGACCTGGCGGCTGCCTGGCTGCAGGAAGTCCTGTTCGGTCGGTTCGGTCATGCCTTCCGGTGCTTTCAGCACCGAGAAGATGGTGCCGATCGAAACGTTGACGTCGATGTTCGACGAGCCGTCCAGCGGGTCGAACGTCAGCAGGTATTCGCCTTTCGGATAGCGGTTCGGGATCTTATGGATGGTTTCCATTTCTTCCGACGCCATTGCGGCTAGGTGACCGCCCCATTCGTTCGCTTCGAGCAGGATCTCGTTGGAGATGATGTCGAGTTTTTTCTGGACTTCGCCCTGCACGTTCTCGGTGGTGGCCGTGCCCAGCACTTCACCGAGCGCGCCCTTGCCCACGGCGTGGCTGATGGTCTTGCAGGCGCGGGCCACGACTTCGATCAGCAGGCGCAGTTCGGCGGGGATGGAATTGTTCTGGCGCTGTTCTTCGACCAGGTATTGGGTGAGGCTGATGCGTTTCATGGGGTTCCTTTTTGGTGGAAATTCTAAACTGGATGAGGGTGTGGGCTGCGCAGGCGCTCCATGGATCCCCGCGTGCGCGAGGATGACGGAGCGGCGGGCGCGGGCCGGCTTTCGGGTTCTTGTTTAATTGGCGAGTGCCTTGGTGATCACTTCCAGCACGTCGTTCGAGAGTTTGGTTTGGGCGGCTACCTGCTCCAGCGCGGCCTTCATCTTCGCTTGCAGCGCCGGGGCGTAACGGCGCCAGCGGTCCATGCTGCGCGCAAAGCGGGCGGCCACTTGCGGGTTGATGGCGTCGAGCTTGATCACGTGTTCGGCCCAGAAGGCGTAGGCGCTGCCGTCGGCCGCGTGGAACTGCGACGGGTTGGCGTTGGTGAAGTTGAACAGCAGGCTGCGCGCGCGGTTCGGGTTCTTCAGCGTAAAGGCCGGGTGCTCCATCAGCTTGCGCACGGCGGCGACGTCGGTGGCCGGCGTGGCGGCCTGCATGGCGAACCACTTGTCGATCACCAGCGCTTCGCTGGAAAAATCATCGTAGAAGCGCTGCAGGTAGGCGCTGGCGTCAGCGCCGCTGTGGATCAGCGCCACCAGCGCGGCGAAGCGGTCGGTCATGTTACCGGCCTGTTCGCACTGGTGCTGCGCCAGCGACAGCGTGACCGCGTCGGGCGTCACCAGCAGGTACGACAGGCACAGGTTTTTCAGTGCGCGCTTGCCGGCCGACAGAGCGTCCGGGCTGTACTCGCCCGGGGTCTGGTTGGCGTGGTACTGCGCCAGCAGTTCGGCCCGCAACTCGGTGCCGATGGTACGGCGCATGAACTGGCGCGCGGCGTGGATCGCGTGCGGATCGACGACATCCATCTGCTCGGCGATGATGCCTTCCGATGGCAGGATCAGGGCCAGTTCGCGGAAGGCCGGATCGAGCGTGTCGTCGATGAGCAGCGCGCGCTGGGCGTCGAGGAAGGTCGTATCGAGCTTGAGTGGCTTGTCCTGCTTGGCCGCCACCTGCGCGGTGAGCTTGAGCAGGCGCGCCATGGCCAGGCGCTGGCCCGCTTCCCAGCGGTTCACCGGGTCGCTGTCGTGGCGGAACAGGTGCAGCAGCTCGTCGTCGGTGTAGTCGTACTCCAGGATCACCGGCGCCGAAAAATCGCGCAGGATCGACGGCGTCGGGCGCTCGTCGATATTGCGGAAGCGGAAAATCTGCTCCTGCTCGGTCAGTTCCAGCACCACGGTGGTGGCGCCCTGTTCTTGGGTTCCACCGTCGAGCGTGAGCGGCAGGTCGCGGCCATCTTCTCCCAGCAGGCCGACGGCCACGGGAATATGGAACGGCAGCTGGTCCGGGTGGTTGCTGCGCTGGGACAGGATGATGTCGAAGTTGCGCTTGACGGCGTCGTAGCGGGTGCGCGCGGTCACTACCGGCGTGCCGGCCTGGCTGTACCAGCGTTCGAACTGGCGCAGGTCGCGGCCGTTGGCATCGGCCATGGCGGCGCGGAAGTCGTCGCAGGTCACGGCCTGGCCGTCATGGCGCTCGAAGTACAGGTCCATGCCCTTGCGGAAGCCGTCGCGGCCCACCAGGGTCTGGTACATACGCACCACTTCCGCGCCTTTTTCGTACACGGTCACGGTATAAAAATTATTGATCTCGACGAACGAGTCGGGACGCACCGGGTGCGACATCGGGCCGGCGTCTTCCGGGAACTGCGCCTGGCGCAAGGTGCGCACCTGGTCGATGCGGGTGACGGCGCGACCGCTGTCGCTGCCGATCATGTCGGCCGAGAATTCCTGGTCGCGGAACACGGTCAGGCCTTCCTTGAGCGACAGCTGGAACCAGTCGCGGCACGTCACGCGGTTGCCGGTCCAGTTGTGGAAGTACTCGTGGCCCACCACGGCTTCGATGCCGGCGTAGTCGATGTCGGTGGCCACGCGCGGGTTGGCCAGCACGAACTTGGTGTTGAAGATATTGAGACCCTTGTTTTCCATCGCGCCCATGTTGAAGTCGCCCACGGCAACGATCATGAAGCGGTCCAGGTCGAGCTCGAGGCCGAAGCGCTCCTCGTCCCAGCGGATCGAGTTTTTCAGCGACTGCATGGCGTAGTCGGTCTTGTCGAGGTTGCCGTCTTCCACCCACACTTGCAGCAGCACGTCGCGGCCCGAGTTCAGGGTATAGGTCTCTTCCTGGCACACCAGCTTGGCCGCGACCAGGGCGAAAAGGTACGACGGCTTCTTGAACGGATCTTCCCACTTGGCGTAATGGCGGCCATCGCCGAGGTCGCCCTCTTCGATCAGGTTGCCGTTCGACAGCAGCACCGGGTACGTCGCCTTGTCGGCGCGCAGCATCACGGTGTACTTGGCCATCACGTCCGGGCGATCAGGGAAATAAGTAATGCGGCGGAAGCCTTCGGCTTCGCACTGGGTGAAGAAGTTGCCGTTCGATACGTACAAGCCCGACAAGGTGGTGTTTTCCACCGGCACGCACACGGTTTCGATTTCCAGCACGACCTGGTCCGGGGCATTCTTGATCGTCAGTAGCACGCCCTCGATCGAATATTCGCCGGCTTGCAGCACCTTGCCGTTCATCCGCAGTTGCACCAGCTCAATTTCCTCGCCGTGCAGCACGATGTCGCAATTGGTGCCGTCCGGGTTGCGCTGCATGGTGATGCGGTTGGCCACGATGGTGCGGTGCGGGTCCAGGTCGAAGCCCAGTTCAACCGTATCGACCAGGAACGCCGGAGGGGTGTAATCTTTGCGGTAAATCGTCAGTGGGCTGCTCAGTGGGCTGCTATCGGTGCGCATGGGATGGTGTTGGACGTTAGGCAAAAGTCTATTTTACCAATACCAGCGCCAGGCCGACGCTTGATTTTCCTCAAGGAAGGTCGAAAGTTGCTGATTTCCACGCTGCCGTAACATTCTGTAATAATGATGCGCAGTCTGTATGCGCGACGTAAACTGTAGTTCTGGACATACCGTCTTCCCCGCGTTTTTCCTGTTTCTAAGAGGCCTATCATGAGATATCTCGCCATCCTGGCGACTGCCGCCGTCATGCTGTTGACCGGTTGCGCCACCACCATTCGCAGCGACGTTACGGCTTTTAACGCCTGGCCGGCGGACCTGCAAGCCAAAACCTATGCCTTCGAAGCGCCACGCGGCGTGGACGATACGCTGGAGTACCGCAGCTACCAGGTTCTGGTGAGCAATGAATTGAGCAAGCTGGGCTTCCAGCAGGCCGACGAAGGCCAGCAGCCCAACCTCCTGGTCGGCATGAAATACCTGACCATCGACCAGCCTGTGCGCGTGATCCGCGAAGATCCGTTCATGGGCGCGCCGTGGGGCAGCCCGTACTGGGGCCGTCCGGGCTATGGCCGTTACGGCTGGGGCTATTCGCGCTGGGCTTACAGCCCGTTCTACGATCCGTTCCGCTACAACACGTTCGGCGTGGAAGAACGGATTCGCCACCAGTACCAGCGCCAGCTGCGCGTAACCATCAACACCACCAGCGGGCGCAAGCTGTATGACGTGACGGTGCAAAACACCAGCACCGTCGCTGCCACACCGCACGTGATGCCGGCGCTGGTGCAGAGCGCCTTTACTGGCTTCCCTGGCCAGAGTGGTGTGCCGCGCCGGGTGGAAGTGACCATCGATCCGAAGGTGGATACGGTGGTGGCGGGGCAGCCTGCGGTCAAGGCGAATTGAGGTTGGATTGGATCCCCGCCTGCGCGGCGGTCCGCCGATGCGGGATGACGGTTTTGGGCCCACAATAGAAAAAGCGCCGGTGTTTGCACACCGGCGCTTTTTCTTTTTGCCGACCAATTACTTGGTAGCGATTTTGGCGGCTTCTTTCAGGTCGCCCACTTTTTCCTGGACCTTGCCTTCGCCTTGCTTGGCCAGGCCTTTGGCTTCCTGCTCAGGGCTGTCGATCAGATCGCCAACGCCTTCTTGAATTTTGCCGCCAACGTTTTTCAGTTTGCCTTCGATTTGGTCTTTGTTCATGATGTGACTCCTGTCTGGGCAACAGCCGGAATGGCTTTGCATTGAGATCAGAATACTTCCCACTAGCAAACGCGTCTGTACGCTTCCGTACAAAAATCCATGCTATACACCTGCATGCTTTTTCAGGTACCTCGGCATCCACCACCACACCACCAGGATCAGCAGCGCCACCAGGCCGGACGTAACCAGCCCCACGGTGCCGCCAAACACTTCAGAGATCACCAGGTTGGTGCCGAGCACCAGGGCAATGGCCAGCGTGAGCGAACCACTGACCATGAGCTTGGTGGCCACGCGCTTGAAACGTGCGCGGTCCTTTAATGGCCGAATAATGCGGTGCTGCACCGCCGGTGCGCTCAGCAACACAAGACTGGCAAGCGAGAACACAAAAGTCGCTAGAAACAGCAGCTTCTCGGTATGCACGATGCGCGCAAAACCGCCGTTGAAGGGCAGGATGATCAGGAACGCCGTGAGCATCTGCGCCCCCGGCAGCAGGATGCGCATTTCGCTGAGCATGTCGGAGAAATCGCCGTCGTCCTGGTCTTCGTCGGCCTGGATGCGGCGCTGCTCCTGCTCGTCGAACATCTGCTTGCTCATGGCAGCAGGATGGTCGAGCCCGTGGTCTTGCGTCCTTCGAGGTCGCGGTGGGCCTGGGCCACGTCGGCCAGGGCATAGCGCTGGCGCACGTCCACCTTCACTTCGCCGCTGGACACCACGCCGAACAGCGAGCGGGCTGCCGCATCCAGCTCTTCGCGGGTGGACAGGTAGGCCGCCATCGACGGCCGGGTGACGTACAGCGAGCCGCGCTTGGCCAGTTCGGCCAGCGCGAACGATTCCACCGGGCCGGACGCATTGCCGAAGCTGACCATGGTGCCCAGCGGCGCCAGGCAGTCGAGCGAGCCGATGAAGGTGTCCTTGCCGATCGAGTCGTACACGGCGCGCACACCCTTGCCACCGGTGATCTCGCGCACCCGCTCGGTAAAGTTCTCGGTGTTGTAGTTGATGACGTGGGCGGCGCCGTGTTCGAGGGCCAGCGCGGCTTTTTCGCCTGATCCGACCGTACCGATCAGCGTGACGCCCAGCACCTTGGCCCACTGGCACGCAATCAGGCCCACGCCGCCGGCAGCAGCGTGGAAGACGATGGTGTCGCCGGCCTTGAGCGCCACCGTGCGGTGCAGCAGGTACTGCACGGTGAGGCCTTGCAGCATCATGGCGGCGGCGGTGTCGAAAGCGATGTTCTCGGGCAGCACCAGCAATTTGGATGCCGGCATATTGCGCGCCAGGGCGTAAGCGCCGATCGGGCCGCCGGCATAGGCCACGCGGTCGCCGACCTTGACTTCGGTCACGCCCTCGCCCACCGCTTCGACCACGCCGGCGCCTTCCATGCCCAGCCCGGCTGGCAACGGCTGCGCATACAGGCCGGTGCGGTGATAGACATCGATGAAGTTCAGGCCGATGGCTTCGTGGCGCACTTGCGCCTCGCCGGGGCCGGGTGCTGGCAGGTCCACGTCCACCAGTTCCATTACTTCAGGGCCGCCGTTGCGGGCGATGCGGATTGCCTTGGTTGTTGACTGCGTCATTGCTACCTCCGGTGACATAATTGCTCAGTGTAGCGCGGCTCAGGCGGCCGTAGCGCGCAACTGCAATTGCGACAGTACCAGGTGCGCCGACGACACGTTGGTCGCGCACGGCGTGTTGTGGACGTCGCAGGCGCGTACCAGGGCGTTGATGTCCGGCTCGTGCGGCTGCGGCGTCATCGGGTCGCGCAGGAAGATCACGCAGTCGATCTCGCCCTGCACCAGCATGGCGCCGATCTGCAGGTCGCCGCCGAACGGGCCCGAATGCTTGCGGTCCACGGTAAGCCCCAGTTCGTTGGCCAGGCGCCCGCCGGTGGTGCCGGTGGCGACCAGGTCGCAGGAGGCCAGAAAGTCGCGGTACTGGCCGGCCAGCAGGATCATGTCGTCTTTTTTCTTGTCGTGCGCGATGAGGGCAATGCGGGTTTTCATGAGTTCATCCGTTGATATGATGGACGGATGATACCAGCCCGCATTGCCCGTTTTTACACTTGGCTGACCACCACCGCTGCCACGCCGGCCGTCACGGTGGCGGTGGTGGTGCGTGCGAGCAGCGTGGCCGGCGCGCTGGCGCCCACCAGCTTGTTCACCTGGCGGAACTGCGCCACCAGCTTGCCCGGCGTGAGCGTCACCAGCGTGTAGCCCTGCGCGTCGGTATTGACGTGCTTGAGCCAGTTGTTATTGCCCAGCGCGGAGAGCTGCTGCGCCAGCGCCAGCAAGCTGGTATTGAAGTCGCTGCTCGCCTGCAGGCCCGCCATCACGGCGGTGACGGTGGCCTCCAGCGCGCTTTCCGCCACGCCTTTTGCGGCCAGCGCGCCGCGCAGCTGCACCCGCAACTGTTCGAGCAACTGCGTCAGCGTTGGCGCGGCCTTGCCCATGGTGTAGTCGAGCAGGTTGAAGTTGAGGCTTACCGTGCCCACGCCCGGCACCGGGATGGCCAGCGGGTACGACACCAGCGTGCCGATGTCGCCCAGCGCGGACGCCGCATCGCGCAGGTAGCTGAAGAACGAATCGGAGCTGATGCCGGCCGAGACCAGGTCCACCATCACCGGCGTGCCGCCGCCGGCCGCGTCGAAGTCGTCGTTGACGGTGCCGGCAAAGAAAGCGTGGATGTCGCCGGTGAGCGCCACCACGTTGCCGATGTTGTTGGACTTCAGGTGCGCCATCAAGGCCTTGCGCTCGCCGTTGTAGCCGTCCCACTGGTCGCAGTTGAGCAGGAAGCGCGCAAAGAACGGCGCCAGCGCCTGCTGCTTGCCCGATGCCGCCACGAAGCTCGACGCCGCGCCGTTGGTCTGCACGTCGGCCTTGATGAAGCCGAAGGCGATGGTCTGCGCGGCCACCCCGGCCAGCGCGGTGGTGGTGGCGCCAGCGGGCGCCGTGGACACTGCCGCCGTCACCGCCACCGCCAGACCCGCCTGCGTAGCGCTCAGGCCCGCCCCTACCCCGGCTGCCGCCTGCGCCTGCGCGGCGCCGCCACCCGCAGCCGTGCGCACGATGGCGCTGGCGCCAGCTTGCGCGGTGGCCGACGCGGCACCGGCAACGGCGGCAGCGACGATCGCCCCGGCCAGCGCCACGTTGCCGCCGGTGGCGCCGGCGGTCGTGCCCACCTGCGCGGCCACCGTGGGCACGGCGTTCAACGCCAGCAGCGTGGCAATCGCATCGATGCCGTTCATGCCCATGCGCAGCAGGGACACTTCATTGCCCCACAACTTCCAGGTGGACGTGGCAGCCTTCATCTTGTCCATCCACCACTGGCGCTGGGTGTTGCCGAGGATGGAGACGTTGGTCAGCGGCGGCTGGCCGGCAGCCGTGGTGGCGCCGATCTTTTGCGCTTCGACGGCCGCCAGGGTTTGCTGCGGCACCAGGTAGCGCGCGCCGATGCGCCCCAGCGGCTTGCCGGTGGCCGGGTTGATGGTCGATTCGGGAATGATGTGGTCGGAGCGGTACAGGCGCTGGTCAGTCATCACCAGCTGCATCAGTTTGCCGAACTGGAAATCGCGGTAGATGCGGATGTTCTGGAACGAGGCGTCGGCCGCGTCGAACGACACGTCGGCCGGCATGAACTCGAACCACGCCTGGTTGGCATTGCGGCGGCGGTTTGATTGGTGCAGGTCGGTGCCGTCGGCGTTGGTGCTGCCGTCGTAGGTTTGCGCATCTTGCCAGGCGTCGTCGGTGAACTCGTGGTCATCCCAAACGGCGATAAAGGCAAAGCGCTCGTGCAGCGCCTGCAAACGCGGGTCGGTGCGGTACTGTTTATACAGGTAGCGATAGTCGGCCAGGGTGTTGGCGTACTTGGCTTTGCTCGATCCGGCCTTGGCCGCGCCGTCCGGCAGGGTGAGCGCGCCGTGGCGGCTTTCCACTGCGCCCGACTGAAAATCTTCGCCCACGGTCTCGTAGATGTAGTCGCCCAGGTGAACGATGAAGTCGAGCGGCTCGGCGGCGATCGACGTCATCGCACCCCAGTGGTTCACGCTCCAGTCCTGGCAGGTCATGTAGGCAAACTGCAGTTGCGCCACATCGGCGGTGGCGGCAGGCGCGGTCTTGAAGCGCCCCACGTTGGAGCGGGTGTCGCCGGCGACGAACTGGTAGAAATAGACGGCGCCGGGCGCCAGGCCACTGACCTTATGGCGCACGGTGTTGTCGTACTGGCTGAGCAAAGGCAGGTGCACGTCCACCACCGGGGCGCCGGCCAGCACGGCGTTCGAACCGAGTGCAGCGTTGTTGTCGGCAGCGGTGACCAGCAGTCGGATGGCGCCGTCCTGGCCCGCAGGTGCGGTGGCCACGTTGTCGGCGCTGGACGGCACGGCGCGGGTCCACAGCAGGATGCTGTCGGCGCGCGGATCGCCCGACGCCACGCTCTGCGGGAACTTCCAGGCGCCCGTGACCAGCGACGCGCCGGCGTCGCCGACTACCACCGTGTTATCGCTGCCGCCGCAGCCGGCCAGGCCCGCACCGGTCGCCACCGACGCCGTAATAAAACCGCCCCACTTCAAAAACCGCCTTCTGTCCATGTCCGCTCCGCCTCTACAACAGTGTTAAAAAATAAAGGCTAACACCGTTATATGACAGCATCTCTACAAGAACTTGACGATTTTTCGTGGTTCCCATTAGTAAACGGCAGCGGCGGCTACCCTGCCCTGCCGGCGGTTTTGGCCAGGGGTCTTGTGCTAGAATACCGCCCTCACCGGATACCTCAAATCTACCGCCAAAGGACGACCGAACATGGCTGGACACAGCAAATGGGCCAATATCAAGCATAAAAAGGCTGCCACCGACGCAAAACGGGGCAAGATCTGGACGCGCTTGATCAAGGAAATCACCGTTGCCGCCCGCATGGGCGGCGGCGACATCGCGGCCAACCCGCGCCTGCGCCTGGCCATCGACAAGGCGGCCGACGCCAATATGCCGAAAGATAACGTGCAACGCGCGATCACGCGCGGCACCGGCGGCGAAGACGGCGCCAGCTACGAAGAAGTCCGCTACGAAGGCTACGGCATCGGCGGCGCCGCCATCATCGTTGACTGCATGACCGACAACCGCGTGCGCACGGTGGCGGAAGTACGCCACGCGTTCAACAAGAACGGCGGCAACATGGGCACCGAGAACTCGGTCTCGTTCATGTTCAAGCACTGCGGCCAATTCCTGTTCGCACCGGGCACCAATGAAGATGCGCTGATGGAAGCGGCGCTGGAAGCCGGCGCCGAAGACGTGCTCACCGACGACGAAGGCGGTATCGAAGTGCTGTGCGGCCCGCACGACTTCGCCGGCGTGAAAGACGCGCTGGAAGCGGCCGGGTTCAAGGCCGAAGTGGCCGAAATCATCATGAAGCCTGCCACCGAGACGGTATTCACCGGCGACGATGCGCTCAAGATGCAAAAGCTGCTCGACGCCCTGGAAAACCTGGACGACGTGCAGGAAGTGTATTCCAACGCACTGATTGAAGACTGAGGACTTATGAAAATTTTGGTAGTCGGCTCCGGTGGCCGTGAGCACGCGCTGGCCTGGAAACTGGCGCAGTCCGAACGCATCCAGATGGTGTACGTGGCCCCCGGTAACGGCGGCACCGCGCACGACTCGCGCCTGGTCAATGTCAACATCACCGACCTGCACGAGCTGGCCAACTTCGTCGAAAAAGAGCACATCGGCCTCACCGTGGTCGGCCCGGAAACCCCGCTGGCCGGCGGCATCGTCAACCTGTTCCGCGCCCGTGGCCTGAAGATCTTCGGCCCTACCAAGGAAGCGGCGCAGCTCGAGTCCTCGAAAGACTTCGCCAAGGCGTTCATGCAGCGCCACGGCATCCCGACTGCCAAGTACCAGACCTTCTCGGACCTGGCGCAGGCGCACGCCTACATCGACGCCAACGGCGCGCCGATCGTCATCAAGGCCGACGGCCTGGCTGCCGGCAAAGGCGTGGTCGTGGCCCTGTCGCTCGAAGAAGCGCACCGCGCCGTGGACGACATGCTGGCTGATAACCGCTTCGGCGACGCCGGCGCGCGCATCGTCATCGAAGAATTCCTGGCCGGCGAAGAAGCGAGCTTCATCGTCATGTGCGACGGTAAAAACGTGCTGCCGCTGGCCACCAGCCAGGACCACAAGCGCCTGAAAGATCACGACGAAGGCCCGAACACGGGCGGCATGGGCGCCTACTCCCCTGCGCCGATCGTCACCCCTGCCATGCATGCACGCGTGATGCGCGAGATCATCAACCCGACGATTGCCGGCATGACCCGCGACGGCATCGTGTTTACCGGCTTCCTCTACGCCGGCCTGATGATCGACGCCGAAGGCAATCCGCGCACGCTGGAATTCAACTGCCGCATGGGCGACCCGGAAACCCAGCCGATCATGGCGCGCCTGAAAACCGACCTGCTCTCCGTGATGGAACATGCCGTCAACGGCACCCTGAACCAGGTAGAACTGGAATGGGACCGCCGCACCGCCGTGGGCGTGGTGCTCGCCGCTGCCGGCTACCCGGATGCGCCTGTGAAAGGCGCCGTGATCAGCGCAATTCCGGCCGAAACGCCGGAGTCGGTCACCTTCCACGCCGGTACTGCGTTGGGTGGCGAAGGTAACAACGGCGGTAACCAGCTGTTGGTCACCGGTGGCCGCGTGCTGTGTTCCGTGGGCCTGGGCGACAGCGTCAAGCTGGCGCAGCGCCAGGCGTACGACGTGGTGGACCAGATCTCGTTTGACGGCATGCAGTGCCGCCGCGACATCGGCTGGCGCGGCCTGAAGCACTGATATGTCTGCCATACTCGCCGACGCACCCGACACCGCCGCCGTCAAGGCCTGGCTGCTCGACCTGCAGGAGCGCATCGTTGCCGCGCTCGAGACGGTGGACGGCACGCCGTTCCTGCGCGACGCATGGGACCGGCCCGAAGGTGGTGGCGGCATTTCGCGCCTGGTGGAAGACGGTCCGGTGATCGAGCGCGGCGGCGTGAATTTTTCGCACGTGATGGGTTCCAAGCTGCCGCCCTCGGCCAGCGCCCTGCGTCCGCACCTGGGCGGCCAGCCGTGGCAGGCGATGGGCGTGTCGCTGGTGATCCATCCGCGCAATCCGTATGCACCGACCGTGCACATGAATGTGCGCTTTTTCAGCACCACCACCGCCGAAGGCGAGCCCGTATGGTGGTTTGGCGGCGGCATGGATTTGACGCCGTACTACGGCTTCGTGGAAGACGCCAAACACTTCCACCAGACCTGCCACGATGCGCTGGCGCCTTTTGGCGCCGACCTGCATGCGCGCTTCAAGAAATGGTGCGACGAGTATTTTTACCTGAAGCACCGCCAGGAAGCGCGCGGCGTGGGCGGCATCTTCTTTGACGATGTCAACGAAGGCAGTTTCGACGAATGCTTCGCCATGGAGCGCAGCGTGGGCGACGCCTTCCTGGCAGCCTACCTGCCGCTGCTCGAACGCCGCAAGGATACGCCGTACGGCGAACGCGAACGCGACTTCCAGGCGTACCGGCGCGGCCGGTACGTGGAGTTCAACCTGGTGTTCGACCGCGGCACCCTGTTCGGCCTGCAGTCCGGTGGCCGTACCGAGGCGATCCTGATGTCGATGCCGCCGGTGGTCAAGTGGCGCTATCGCTGGGAGCCGGCCGACGGCACGCCCGAGGCGGCGCTGTACACCGACTTCCTGCCGCATCGCGACTGGCTCGCTGCGTGACCGGGCCGCACGCACAGCGGATCGCTCTGCTGGGCGGCAGCTACGATCCGGTTCACTTGGGCCATGTAGCACTTGGCGCGCATTTCGCGCTGTTGCTGCAAGTGGACCACTTACGCGTGGTGCCTGCCGGTTTGCCGTGGCAAAAATCCACGCTCAAGGCCACGCCCGAACAGCGCGCCGAGATGGTGACGCTGGCGTTTGCAGGACAGCCGTTCCCGGTGGTGGTGGACCTGCAGGAAATCGAGCGGTCCGCACTGGGCCAGCCGACCTACACCATCGACACCCTGCGCGCCGTGCGCGCAGAACTGGGCCCGCAGGCCTCGATTACTTTTCTGATGGGAGCCGACCAGTTGCAGCGGCTCGACACCTGGCACCAATGGCACGCGCTGTTCGACCACGCCCATATCTGCGTGGCCGCGCGACCAGGTTTCAGTATTGACGGCGCAGGGCTACCAGCCGCCGTCGCCGAAGCGTTTTCCAGCCGACTGGGAACGCCCGACAACATCCGCAACACGCCGCACGGTCTGACGTATCTGGCACAAGACTTCGCGGTGGATATTTCCGCCACTCAGATACGTGCGGCATTACAACGGGGGGAGCAGGCAAATTCGCTTATCCCGCCGCTAGTGCTAGACTATATTGAACAACATAATTTATACAGAAGCTAATGGACATCAAAAAACTGCAAGCCCTCGTCGTTGACGCCCTCGAAGACGTCAAGGCACAAGACATCACGGTGTTCGACACCGTTCACCTGACCAGCCTGTTCGACCGCATCGCCATCGCCTCCGGTACTTCCAACCGCCAGACCAAGGCGCTGGCCGCTTCGGTACGCGACAAGGTCAAAGCCGCCGGCGGCGACGTCTACGGCATGGAAGGCGAGGACACCGGTGAATGGGTGCTGGTCGACCTGGGCGACATGATCGTCCACATCATGCAGGCGCCGATCCGCGCCTACTACCGCCTGGAAGAAATCTGGGGCGACAAGCCGGTGAAACTGGGCGCCGCCAAGCGCAAGGGTACCGCCGAAGCCGACGAGGCAGCACCGAAGAAAGTCAGCAGCCACCTGGCCGCCGGCAAAAAAGCGGTCGATGCGTCGCCTGTGGTCGAGAAGAAGACGCCTGCGCGCAAGCCTGCTGCTGCTAAAGCCTCCGCTACCGGCGAGAAGAAAGCCGCCAAGCCGGCAGCCGTCCCGGCCGGCAAGAAGATCAAGGTCGCCCAGCCGAAAGCTACCGTCGCTGCCGTGAAAGCGTTGAAAGCCACGCCGAAGCCACGCGCCGTCAAGCCGAAAGCCGAAGAAGCGCCGGCCAAGACCGTCATCAAGCGCATCAAGAAACCAGCAGCGGAATAACGCCGTATGCAGCTGATCATCGCTGCGGTCGGCCACAAAATGCCGGCCTGGATCGAAAACGGCTATGCCGAATACGTCAAGCGCATGCCGCCTGAACTGAAGATCGTGCTCAAGGAAATCAAGCCGGTCGAACGTTCGGGCAGCAAGACCGCCGCCACCGCGATGGCGCTCGAGCGCGAACGCATCGAAGCGGCCTTGCCGAAGTCGGTGCGTATCATCGCGCTCGACGAACGCGGCAAGGACCTCACCTCGGTGGGTTTGTCGCAGCAGCTCGAAGCATGGCAGCAGGATGGCCGCGACACGGCCTTCCTGATCGGCGGCGCCGACGGCCTCGATCCCGCGCTCAAGGCGCGGGCCGAGGGCCTGATCCGCATCTCCAGCATGACCCTCCCCCACGGCATGGTGCGCGTGCTGCTCGCCGAGCAGCTGTATCGCGCCTGGACCATCACGCAAAACCATCCCTACCACCGGGTGTGACCATGGCCACCAAACCGGCTGATAAAAAAATCTACCTCGCCTCCAAGAGTCCGCGCCGGCGCGAACTGCTGCGCCAGATCGGCATCGACTTCGAACTGCTGCTGCTGCGCGCCGACGGCCCGCGCGGCGCCGACGTCACCGAAGCAGTGCTGCCCGGCGAAGCGCCACTCGACTACGTGGCGCGCGTGGCGCTGGAAAAGGCCGTGTTCGCGCACAACCTGGTCAAACGCCGCCACCTGACGCCGCGCCCCGTGCTCACCGCCGACACCACCGTCACCATCGACGGCCACATTCTCGGCAAGCCCGCCAACGCCCAGGAAGCGGCCGCCATGCTCGAACAGCTGTCGGGCCGCACCCACCAGGTGCTCACGTCCATTGCGGTGTGCAGCGCCGGCTTCCAGGACCAGGTAACGCAGGTGTCGGAAGTGCGCTTCGGCGTGCTCACGCCCGAGGCGATTGCCGCCTACTGCGCCAGCTCCGAACCGTACGACAAGGCCGGCGGCTACGGCATCCAGGGCCCGGCCGCGCAATTCATCGAACACATCGCCGGCAGCCACTCCGGCATCATGGGCCTGCCCCTGTACGAAACCGCGCAACTGCTGCGCCAGGCGGGTTTGCCGCTGCCCTAGCGGGCGCCCAGATGGGCGTGTATGATCGGCGTTCAAATAGCCAGCGCAACCCGCGGAGACACATGAACGAAGACATCCTGATCAACATCACCCCGCAAGAGACCCGTGTCGCCCTGATATTGCAGGGCGCAGTGCAGGAACTGCACATCGAGCGCACGCTCACGCGCGGCCTGGCGGGCAATGTCTATTCCGGCAAGGTGGTGCGGGTACTGCCCGGCATGCAGTCGGCGTTCGTCGACATCGGCCTGGAACGCGCAGCGTTCCTGCACGTGGCCGACATCTGGGAAGCGCGTCCGCACGATGCCCCCGCCAGTTCCGCCAGCGTGGTCCCTACCCCGATCGAAAAAATCCTGTTCGACGGCCAGGTGCTGACGGTACAAGTGATCAAGGACCCGATCGGCACCAAGGGCGCGCGGCTGTCCACGCAAATTTCCATCGCCGGCCGCATGCTGGTGTACCTGCCGCAGGATAACCACATCGGCATCTCGCAAAAGATCGAAAAAGAGTCCGAGCGCGAAGCGCTGCGCACGCGCCTGCAAAAGCTGCTGCCTGCCGACGAAAAAGGCGGTTACATCGTCCGCACCCAGGCCGAGGACGCGTCCGACGCCGACATCGCCGCCGACGTCGAGTACCTGCGCAAGACCTGGGGCGCGATCACGCACGGCGCGCGCACCCTGCCCGCCACCACGCTGCTGCACCAGGACTTGAGCCTGGCCCAGCGCGTGCTGCGCGACTTCGTCCACGAACACACCGCCACCATCCAGGTGGACTCGCGCGAGAACCACCTGATGCTGCAGGAATTCGGCCAAGCCTACACGCCCGGCGTGCTGCCGCGCTTGCAGCACTACACGGGTGAGCGCCCGCTGTTCGACCTGTACGGCGTGGAAGAAGAAATCCTGCGCGCGCTGGGCCGCCGCGTGGACCTCAAGTCCGGCGGCTACCTGATCGTCGACCAGACCGAGGCGATGACCACCATCGACGTCAACACCGGCGGTTTTGTCGGTGGCCGCAATTTCGCCGACACGATTTTCAAGACCAACCTGGAAGCGGCGCACGCGATCGCCCGCCAGCTGCGCCTGCGCAACCTGGGCGGCATCATCATCCTCGACTTCATCGACATGGACAACACCGAGCACCGCGCGGCCGTGCTGTCGGAATTGAAAAAGGCGCTGTCACGCGACCGCACCAAGGTGTCGGTATCGAACTTCTCGGCGCTGGGCCTGGTGGAAATGACGCGCAAGCGCACCCGCGAGTCGCTGGCCCACATCCTGTGCGAACCGTGCCCGGCGTGCAGCGGCAAGGGACAAGTCAAAACCTCGCGCACCATCTGCTACGAAATCCTGCGCGAACTGCTGCGCGAAGCCAAGCAGTTCAACCCGCGCGAATTCCGCATCCTGGCGTCGCAGGAGGTGGTCGATATGTTCCTCGAAGAAGAGTCGCAGCACCTGGCGATGCTGGGCGATTTTATCGGCAAGAAGATTTCGCTGCAGGTGGAGACGGCGTATCACCAGGAGCAGTACGACATCATTTTGATGTGATGCGGGCACATTCGTAGTTTCAGCTTGCAATCAAGGTTTACGCAACAAAGCGGGGCAAACCCGGGACTATTTGGACAGAAGTCGTGCACTCCGGAATCGTTGTGATAATGTTGACATCGCAAATATAACGAGAAGGAGACGAAATGTACCAAACTCGCCTTGCCCGCCGCTGCCTGCCCCTGGCACTCAGCTTGTCCTTCACCTTCACCGGCGCGTCCGCCCTGGCCGCCGAGCAGCCCCCGCCCGCTACCGCACCCACCCCCGCCCTCGGCGACAACTGGACCTACCAGTACACCGACGCCCGCAACGGCGTCAAAGGCAATATCAGCCGCCTAGAAGTGTCGGCCATCGATAACGCCGGCGTGCACGTGGACATCCATCGGCCGGGCAACACCGCGCCGATCGGCAAGCAATTGTTCAGCGCAGACATGAATCCGATCGACCGCGGCAGCATGCACTTCGCGCCGTCGTTCGCGCGCTACGCCTTCCCGCTGGCGCCCGGCAAGGAATGGAGCAGCGAAGCCGTGGCCGACAATACCAAGCTCGGCAAGCAGTGGCGCTACGCCATCCGTGGCAAGGTGGTGGACTGGGAAAAAGTGAAGGTACCGGCCGGCGAATTCCACGCGCTCAAGGTGATCGTGGAAGCTGAATATCGCGGCAAGGATACCGGCCCCGACAGCGGCAACGGCAACCTGGTGGAAACCGTGTGGTTCGTCCCCGAGATCAACAACTTCGTCAAGCTCGACTACCGCGACACCGACTGGCAAGGCCGCACCGTCAACCGCGACGGCTGGGAATTGGTATCGTACGGCCACAAGCCACCTGCCCCGATGCCCCCGGCAGCACCTGCCGCCCCGGCAGCACCGGCCCCGCTGGCAGCCCCGCCAGTAGCCAGCACCACCCGCTAACCAGCCACTACAGTATCAAGCGCTAGCGGGAGATGCGCATGATGGCCGACGCCAACTTGGAAAAACAGGGGGTGAGGTCACTGGTGGTAGCAGCGTAACAGTACAGACCGACGGGCTTGGCTGCGTTGAAGCAGCGCGCCGGGGCGTCGGTCGAATTGGCCATGCACTTGAGGGTGTCTTCGCCCTTCTCCCCGTCCACGCCGGTGCCCGACTTGAGCGCCGCGCCGAGTCCCAGCGTAAACACGTAAATCCCCTCGTCCTGCGACTTGCGCGCCATCGCTTCGACGATGTTGCGCGCGGCGCGATTGATGTTGGTGAAGGTGACGGCATTGGTGACCTTGCGCGGCGTATCGGTCACCACCGCGAACTCGCGCGCATTGATATCGTTGGGCTTGCTCTCAAGATTGTGGCCGTTGTACCAGTCGGGCAAGGTGCTGGCCTTGTCGTCGAGGTCGTAGTAGTAGCGGCCGTAGCGGTCGTAACCATAGGCGTAGTTGGGATTGCATCGCTGCTCGGTCAGCACGGCGGACTGGACGTCGGTGCGGTACATGCCGCCCGGGGTGCCGGAACTGTCGTCGTCGGTGGTGATCACGCCGGCCTTGGTGCAATCGGTCGGGGTTTTCCAGGTCAGGTAGCTGGCAAACGAGTTCGGCGCACCGTCCGAGAAGAATACGATCACGCGCAGGTTGGAGCGATTGTTATTGGAGGTCGGTACGCTGTTGAGCTGCTGGCGCGCCCAGAACATGCCTTCCGGCGAGGCCGTGGAGCCGCTGAAGTCGAAGTCGTTGATGTGCCTGACCATCGAGGCGCGGTCGAAGCCGCGCGCCACCGGCCGGATCGGATCATCGATCACCGCGCCGTACGAAAAATGGATCAGCCCCACGCGGTCCTGGTCGGCGTTGAACTGGTTGAGAAAGGTCTTGGCCGAGGCGATCACGTTGTTGCCCTGGTTGTAAAGCGAGCCCGAGGTATCGAGCACCACCGCCATGTCGAGATCCTTGCGTACCGCCTGCGAGGCCACGGCCGGCGTCAGCGGCGACACGCCCAGCAAGCCCAGGAACGAGACCGGCAGCGTCGCGCTGGCGCTCACCGACACCGTCACCATGCCGTTGTTGAACACCACGCTCGGGGCGTTGAGCTTGGCTGTGGAGCCCATGTAGTTGGTCGGGTAATTGGCATTGAAAAAGCGGATCGCCGCCGCCTGCGCATTGGCGCGCTGGGTGGCTTCGTCCTTGCCCTGCGAGACCGCGCGCGCGGCCGCCAGGCTGGCGGCGTCGGTGGCCGCGTTGAGCTTGTCGCGCACCATGTAGGTGACGCCGGTATCGACCACCAGGCCCACCGCGGCCACCAGCACCGCCATCGACAGCGCCATCATGACCACCACGCTGCCCTGTTGCCTGGAACGTTTATAACCCATATCAGAACACCGTCATCGAATAGAGATTGGTGCCGAAACTCGGCACGGTCAGCGGGCCCAGCGAAACATTGCCGAACAACACATTAAATTTATAAAAGCTCTCGGCTGCGTAAATGATTTCGCCCTCGAACAGCACGCCGCTCATCAGCGCAATGCGCGGCGCGGCAGCGCCGGTGGCGATGTTGTTGCAGGCGCCGGTGGTGCTGTTCCAGCTGGGGCAGCTCCACAGGCGGCTGGGCGGCGCATAGCCGCTCACGCGGAAGCCAAGCCGGTTGACGCTGTCGTCCCAGCGGTACTGTTCCAGCACCACGGTGGTGATGGCGCCGGAACTGTCCTTGTAGCCCATCAGCTTGGTGATGTAGAGCATGCCGCGCGCATTCATGTCCAATGGCGGCGCCGAGGCCGCCACTGCGCGCATGATGGCCTGGCTGTTGTCGGTCAGTTGCAGCTTGCTGCGCGCGGCCAGGTTGGCAGACTCGCGGCTCAGGTTGATCAGCACGGAACTCGCTTGCAGGCCACGGGCGAAGTCGGTCACCGCCATGATCAGGAACACCAGCAGCGGCAGCAATAAGGCGAATTCGAGGGCGGCGATGCCGCGCTGCTGGCGCCAGCCTTTGCAATCGGACAGCATCAGTTCACCCCCGCATAATTTTCGTTGAGCATGGTGACTGCCACCGTGAACCGGTATTTGCCGTCCTTGAAGAACGGCTTGAGCAACGGCGTGGCCAGCGGCCACGAACAGTCGAGCTTGATCACCAGGATGTCGCCGGCCTGGCCGAACATGGCGGCGTTGTACGAGCTGCTGTCGGTATAGGTGACGTTGTTGGTGGTGATCACCGGCGACGTCTTGGCGTACATGCCGACCGAGCTGGTTTTCATGCGCGCCAGGATGGCCTGATAGCGTTGCTGGTTGGAGACATTGGGGTCGGCGTCGGACAGGCCGGTAATGGCGTAGCGGCCGCCTTCGCGCACCGCGTACTGCATGGTGAGGTTGGCGAAAAACATCAGGCTCAGCTCGATCACGCCGACCAGCAGCAGCAAAAATACCGGCATCACCAGCGCCATTTCGACCACGGTGGCGCCGCCCTGGCGTTGCCCCACGCGCGCAGGAACGCACTGGCGCAATCGGTCTGTCGAACGAAAAGCTGTCATGTCATCTTCTGGGTGAAAAAGCAACTGTGGCGGTTGCATGCTTGCTATGGCGCTGTGCTTGGGCGGCCCGGGGATATCGGCGACGGATCGAGGGTGCCGATGGCCGCATTGTAGCCCGGTCAAAATATTTCAGGTAGCAATTTAATGTTTTTGTTGCGTAATTATCCGGGCAAGCTCACGCCATGACGATACCGTACCTTGTGACCATTTGACATTTCCCGCCTGATAAGATGCGTGAATAAACAACAGCTTAGCTTATTGAAGTCACGTATTTTTTTGTACAATGCAACACTGCTTAACAGCCGGGAGACACGGTGGTAACAACCAGCAAGCCAGCGAAAGGCTCCAGCACGGCAGACCCGGCTGCCGACGCCACCAGCGCGACCATGGTGTTCGGCATGCGCCTGGTGCTGGCCATTTCCGCATTGCTGACGCTGTACATCGCACCTGCCGACCTCGACTTCAAGTCCGGGCTTGGCGCGGTGATCTTCTCCGCTTACGCGATCCACAGCGCAATGCTCTACCTGGCCGCGCGCCTGCACCGCAACCCGTTCTGGCATGGCAGGACGGTGTACTGGCTGGACCTGGGCTGGTATGCGCTGATGGTGTATTTCAGCGGCGGCAACAACAGCTTCTTCGTGCCGTTTTTCTTCTTCGTGATCCTGACCACGTCGTTCCAGTGGGGCTTCGAGGAAGGCGCACGCATGTCGCTGGCCTCGGCCGCCGTGCTGGCCGTCGCCGCGCTGACCGTCAATCCCGATACCGACCTGGCTCACCTGCTGTTGCGCATCACCTTCGTGCTGGTGCTCGGCTACATGATCGCCTACTGGGGCGAGATGGGCATCGTCCAGCGCCGCCGGCTGGGCCTGCTGCGCCACGTGAGCCGGATGTTCAATCCGCGCTTCGGCGTGGCGCAAACGCTGACGTCGCTGCTTGAGGAAACCCGCGCCTTTTACCAGGCCAGCACCTGCATCCTCCTGATGCGCGAGGACGACGACGCCAACTGGCTGCTGCGCTCGGTCAGCGCGCAGCACGCGGGCCGCGCCGCCACCGTGGCGCGCATGTCCGATGCGGCTGCTGCGCCGCTGCTGGGTTTCCCGGCCGGCCACAAGGTGCTGTACAACCAGCCGCTCGATGCGCGCCTGCCGTGGAGCGGCGAAGCGCGTTCGCGCGCCAGCGACGGCCGGTGGGAGACCATCGACGCCGCGCCTTGTGAACAGCTGGCCGACCTGTTCGAGGCCTGCTCGTTCATCAGCGCGCCGCTGCCCCTGCGCCGCGGCGCCGGGCGTATCTACGTGGTCTCGGCCAGCCGCCGCTTCAACCGCAGCGACGCCGCCTTCCTGGCGCAGGTGGTGGGCCAGGCCTTTCCCGTGATCGAAAATATCGCACTGCTCGACAGCATGGCCTCGGAGGCGGCCTTCCGCGAGCGCCAGAAAATCGCCCGCGACCTGCACGACACCACGATTCAGCCGTACATCGGCCTGCGCCACGCCTTGTCCGCCATGCGCCACGGCGCCACCCCGGACAACCCGCTGCTCGACGACCTCGACAAGCTGATCGCGATGAGCGGCGAAGTGATCGGCGACATGCGCAACTTTGCCCGCAACGTGCGCAAGAACGACGGCAGCGGCGAACCGGAGCTGATGACCGCGCTGCGCCGCCAGGCACGGCAAATCCGCGAATTCTATGGTCTGGACATCGAACTGCGCATCGTGCCCGAAGTCGATATCAGCGATCGCCTGGCGGCGGAAGTGTTCCAGATTGTTAACGAAGGCATGAGCAATATCCGCAAGCACACACGTGCGCGGGTCGGTGCGGTTACACTAGCGACTGTCAGCCGTTGCCTGCAGATCGATATCGACAACGAGAACCCGGACGGTACGCCGGGTGCATTCCTGCCTGGTTCGATTGCCGAGCGGGCGGCCGCGCTCGGTGGCGGAATCGAGATCACGCATCCCGACGGCACCACCCGGGTCCGGGTCAGCATTCCCTTGTAAGAAAGGAACCACAGTGAGTAGTCCCGCCGCACCGATCCGCGTGATGCTGGTCGATGACCACGCCACCCTGCTCTGGGGCTTGCGCAAGCTGATCGAGGGTACCGCGCCCGAGATGGAGCTGGTGGCCACCGCTGGCGACCCCGACCAGGCCCTGGTCGAGGCGGCGCGCACCCGGCCCGACATCGTGCTGCTCGACCTCGACCTGGGCGGGCGCAGCTCGCTTGAAATCCTGCCCGACCTGCTGACGGGACGCGCCGCGCGCGTGCTGATCCTGTCCGGCAACCGCGACGAGGCCCTGCTGGGCCAGGCCATGCGGCTGGGCGCGCGCGGCGTGGTGGGCAAGGATGCCGACGCCGAAGTGGTGCTGGCGGCCGTGCGCAAGGTCCACGGCGGCGAGATGTGGATGTCGCAAACCATGATGTCGGCCATGCTGGGCGCCTTCATCAACCCGGCTGCCGCCGACTACCGCAATCTCGAAGCGGAGAAGATCGCCTCGCTCACGCTCAAGGAGCGCAAGATCGTCCAGGCGGTCGTGCACAGCAACGGCGCCGCCAACAAGGACCTGGCCCAGCAGCTGTTCATCGCCGAACCCACGCTGCGCAACTACCTCACCTCGATCTACCAGAAGCTCGACGTCGCCAACCGGCTCGAGCTCTATGTCTACGCCACCAAGAACCGCCTGGGCTGACAGAGCGCTCAACAAAACCTCCATGGCTGCGTTGCAACGCCTCGCCGCGCCTTGCCCTGCAGGCTTTGTTAAGCGCTCCCCCTTTCCCCCACCGTGACAAATGTCACGGTCAAATCCACCGCTTTGTCACAGTCATTTCAGGAGCATTGTCCGATGTGGCGGGAAAGGCGCGTCTCTATAATTCATTACATCAGCTCAGGTGTTGTTAAGTAGCTGAAGCCCACCAGGGCAGGCAACATTAACCCACTCAAGGAAACCAACATGAACGCCATCAAAAACTTCATCGCCGACGAATCCGGTGTCACCGCTATCGAATACGCCATGATCGCCGCGCTGGTCGCCGTGGTCGGCCTGACCGCCGTGAAAACCCTGGGCACCCAGATCCAGACGCTGTTCGGCAAAGTCGTTACCGCGACCGCCTGATCACTGCAGCATCGCACACGCTCCACCTGATACTTAACGAATAATTTTTCAAGGAAAACATCATGAACGCCATCAAAAACTTCTTCAACGACGAATCCGGTGTTACCGCTATCGAATACGCCATGATCGCCGCACTGGTCGCCGTGGTTGGCCTGACCGCCGTCAAAACCCTGGGCACCCAGATCCAGACGCTGTTCGGCAAAGTCGTTACCGCCACCGCCTAAGCAACTGCTCTACCCCGGATGTCCGGTACGGTTCACACCGGCCGGGCATTTTTTTATTTCCTCACCGAGACGAGCCCTGGCCATGAAATGGTTGCCCTTCATCGTGTTGTCGCTGTTGCTCGCTGGCGCTGTCTGGCAGGACGTGCGCAGCCGCCGCATTCCCAACGTGCTGGTGCTGGTGGGCCTGGTCCTCGCTTTCGCCTTGCAGGCGGTGCTGCCCGAAGGTGACGGCCTGTTCCTGGCGCCGTTCGGCAGCATTGGTCTGCTGTGGTCGCTGGCAGGCGTGGCAACCGGGCTGGCGCTGCTGTTGCCCATGTATGCGCTGCGTGCGCTGGGCGCCGGTGATGTAAAACTGCTGGCCATGATCGGCGCCTTTGTCGGTCCCGGCGCGGTGATCGGCATCGCCGCCTGCACCTTGCTCGCTGGAGGCATGCTGGCGCTGGTGGTGTCGCTGTACCTGGGCACGCTTAAGCGCATGCTCGGCAACTCCATGCACCTGGTCACCCATAGCGTGTTCGGCGCCCTCAACGGCCAGTCGGCGGCAATCGAAGCGCCGGCCGCACCCAGCGGCAAGCTGCCGTACGCGATTGCGATTGCGGCCGGGGCCGCGCCCTACCTGGTCTACGCTGCGCTCAACGGCGCGAGCCTGTTCGCGTGAGCGGGCCTGCCGCCCTCGACGCCACGGCGATGGCGCCAGCCTTCATGCGCGCGCCGCGCACGGTGGACGAGACCGGTTTGCCGTTCCTGTTCCTGGTCGAATTGCTGATCAAGGTGCTGGCCCAGCGCGGCCAGCTCAAGCTGCCGGAACTGGCGGGCCACATCAAGCTGGCAGTGGGCGTGATCGATCCGCTCATCGCTTTCATGCGCACGGAAAAACTGTGCGAAGTCACGCGCCGGGGCGTCAGCGGCACCGACGCCGACCTTGCATATCATCTGACCGAACTCGGTCGCGAACGCGCGCAGCAGTGCCTGGCGCGCAATGCCTATGCCGGTCCGGCGCCGGTCACGCTGGCCGACTACCGGCGCCAGGTGGCGCTGCAAAGCGTGGCTGACCTGCATGTCACGCGCGCCGATGTCACGCGCGTGTTCGACGACATCGTCGTCAACCAGCACGTGCTCGACCAGCTGGGTGCGGCCATGAACTCGGGCCGTGCGATCTTCATCCACGGCCTGGCCGGCAGCGGCAAGACCTATCTTGCCGAACGCCTGCGCGGCCTGCTGCACGGCGATATCGCCCTGCCCTACGCCATCATGATCGACGGCGAAGTGGTGCCGTTTTACGATCCGGTACAGCACCGCGCCAGCCACGAAAACCAGGAGCCAGCGGACCACGCCGCCATCGACAAGCTGCGCAGCATCGACCTGCGCTGGGTGCGCGGCGTGCAGCGCCCGGCCACCCTGACCGGCGGCGAACTGACGCTGGAAATGCTCGACCTGCGCTTCGATCCCAATACGCGCCTGTACCAAGCGCCTCCCCATTTGAAAGCCAATAACGGCATCTTCATCATCGACGACCTCGGTCGGCAGCGCTGCTCGCCGCTGGAACTGATGAACCGCTGGATCGTGCCGATGGATCGTGGAATCGACTATCTTTCGTTGCATACAGGCCACGTTTTCGAAGTTCCGTTTGATGTAGTCGTGGTATTCTCATCGAACTTCTTACCCGAGCGCTTGTCCGATGGCGCTTTCCTGCGCCGCCTCGGTTACAAGATCGAAGTGCCGCCGCAAACAGAGGCTGAATATGAACGCATTTTCCGTCAAGTCTGTCAGCAAGCGGACCTCGACTTCGATCCCGACACCTACCACTACCTGCTCCAGGAAAAACACCGCCGCGAAGATGTGCCACTCCTCGCATGCTATCCACGCGACCTGATACGACAACTGCTGGACCTGGCCCGCTACGAATCAGCGCCGCCAGTGATGACGCGCGCCGCGCTCGACTGGGCCTGGCATAACTATTTCGCCGGCGCCGGCGTGCGCCGCATGGCCGCAGTCCAGCAACAGCATCAGCAACAACCCGGCGCCGGCGCTGCCGACCGGGAGCGCCGTGACAGCGGCGCGCCGTTCAATCCGATGAAAGCGAATTCATGAGAAATACACGGGCCCTGGTGATGATTGCCGTTGCGCTGGTACTGGCGCTGGTGGCGGTGGTGGTGGCGGCGCAGTGGATCAACGACCAGGGCGCCGCCGGCAACAAGAAGGTGGCGGTGGCGCTGGTCGATATTCCGATGGGCGCGCGCATCACGCCCGAGATGCTCAACCTGATCGAGTGGCCCGGCAACGCCATGCCGCCCGGCGCCATTACCGACATCAAGCAGCTCGACAACCGTGTCTCGCGCAGCGCCATCGAACACGGCGAACCCATCATGGAAAGCAAGCTGGCGCCGGCCGGCACCACCGGCGGCCTGTCGGCCGTGGTGGCGCAAGGCAAGCGCGCAATGACGGTGCGCGTCAATGACGTGGTCGGCGTGGCCGGCTTCGCCCTGCCCGGCAATTTCGTCGACATCCTGGTCAACACCCAGGAAGAAGCGCGCGGCGACTTCGGTAACGACCGCGCACGCGAACAGGCGATTTCCAAGATCGTGCTGGAACGGATACTGGTGCTGGCCGTGGCGCAGGAATCGAACCGCGACGACACCAAGCCCAAGGTGGTCAACGCCGTCACGCTGGAGCTGACGCCGGACCAGGTGGAAAAGCTCGACCTGGCGCGCAGCGTGGGCACGCTGTCGCTGGTGCTGCGCAACCAGATCGATCCCAAGACCGCCGACACCGCCGGCGCCACCAAGGACACCCTGCTCGACCCCGACGGCGCGCGCGCCGCACTGCTGGGCCGCAATCGCCCGCAGCCGCAGCAGTCGGTGGCCAAGGCCACGGCAGCGGCGCCAACACAAGCCCCAGCACCAGCGCCGGCGCCACGCCCGGCCACGCCGCACGGCGACAAGGTGGAAGTGATCAAGGGCCTCGACCGCAGCATCCAGCAATTCTGATGTCCGCGCTACGCTTCGCTCAACCACGCACAAGGATGCCATCGATGACCGTTTTTAGCATGACTGCCAAGCCGGCGCCCGCTGCAATGATGACGCTGGCCGTGCTGGCCGCACTGGCAGCAATGCCGCTTGCGGCAACCGTGGCCCACGCGCAGGGCAAGGCCAAGGCGCCTGCTACCGCCGCTCCCGCTGCCTCTGCCGCAATTGCCACCACGCCCCCGGGCCTGGCAGGCACCCCGGCCGGCAACGCCAGCAGCGTGCAGATGGCGCAGCAGATCGAGCTGTCCGAAGGCAAATCGACGCTGATGCACCTGCCCTACCCGGCGGCGCGGCTGGCGGTGGGCGATGCGCGCGTGGCCGACGTCATCCTGATCAATCCCAGCGAGGTGTACATGCTGGGCAAGGCCACCGGCACCACCAACCTGATCCTGTGGAACAAGGCCAACCAGGCCACCATCATCGACATCAGCGTGGGCATCGACGCGGCGCCCTTGCGCCAGCAGTTCGCCGCGCTGTTCCCGACCGAGCGCGACATCGTGGTCACCGTCTCCGGCAATGCCCTGATCCTGTCGGGCAGCGTGGCCGACACCATCCGCGCCGGCCAGGTGGTGGCAGTCGCCACCGCCTACCTGCAACGCGGCGCGCGCGGCGCCATGAGCCAGGCGCCGGTCCAGGCTGGTGCCGGTGCCGGTGCGGGTACAGCCAACAACGCCGGCAACGGCGGCCCCGGCACTGCCGGCGCACCGTTGACGGCGGTAGATTCCGGCGCCAGCCTGCTGGTGGGCGGCAGCGCCGTCGGCAGTGCCGCCAGCCGCGTGGTCAACATGCTGTCGGTGGCGGCGCCGCAGCAGGTGATGCTGGAAGTGAAAATTGCCGAAGTGTCGAAAAGCCTGGTGGACCAGCTGGGCGCGAGCATCGGCGTGGCCGGCACCGCCGGCAACTGGACCTACAGCCTGCTGTCGAATCTGCTGACCGGCAACAGCGGCAAGCTCGATGCATTCAACGGCAGGAACGGCAACTTCGCCACGCTCGACGCCCAGAAACGCGATGGCCTGGTCAAGATCCTGGCCGAGCCGACCTTGCTGGCGATCAGCGGCCAGGAGGCCAGCTTCCTGGCTGGCGGCAAGATCTACATCCCGGTGGCGCAGGACGGCTCCGGCGGCTCCACCCGCATCACGCTCGAGGAAAAGGAATACGGCGTGGCCGTCAAATTCACGCCCACCGTGCTCGAAGGCGGCCGCATCAACCTGCGCGTGGCGCCCGAGGTCTCCGAGATCAACCGCGAAGGCATCGGCATCAGCGCCACCGGCAGCACTGCCACCGCCATCCTGCCGGCGTTTACCACGCGCCGCGCCAGCACCACGGTGCAGCTGTACGACGGCCAGAGTTTCGCCATCGGTGGCCTGATCAAGAATAACGTCACCACCAGCATCAAGGCCTTCCCGGGCCTGGGCGAGATTCCGATCCTCGGTGCGCTGTTTCGCAGCAGCGATTTCCAGAGCGACCGCACCGAGCTGGTATTCATCGTCACGCCGCACCTGGCGCGCCCGCTGGCGCCAAACCCCAAGCTGCCGACCGACGACTACGTGCCGCCGAACCGTCTCGACTTTTTCGGCATGGGCAAGCTGGAAGGCCGCGCGCCTGCGCCTGCACCGGCACCGGCACCGGCTGAACCGAAACCCGCCGCTGCCGGCTTCGACGTCAAATAGGAGACCGCATGGCCCGCATACTTTTTTACGCTACGCTCTGCGCCACGCTGCTGCTTGGCGGCTGCGCGCAGTCGCCCCGGCTGGACCGCCAGTTCGGCGCCAGCGTGCAGCAGGCACTGGCGCAGCAGACGCTGAACCCGCAGGCCGGCGCCAACCGCTCGCCGGTCAACGGCATGGACGGCAAGGCCGCCGAGTCGGTCTATGAAAACTATCAGAAGTCGTACCGCACGCCGGAAGCCCAGGGCAGTTCGCTGACCACGGGCACGGGCGCCAGCTCGGGCACGCGCTGAACCAACGCCAAGGACAACCATTGAAAATCGCCGTCATTTCCAAGGATGAACGCCACCTGCTGGACCTGGGCCGCCTGCTGCGCGCGCGCCCGACTGGCGACGAAGTGGACCTGCTGTCGGGCGGCCTGATACGGCTGGCCGGCATGGCCGACGAACAGCTGCCCGACGTGCTGATCATCGACCAGCCTTCGGTCGAGGACGGCGACCTGGTACAGGTCGAACGCCTCAGCGGCCTGCATCCGGCCATGGCCTTCATCGCCCTGAGCAGCGAGAGTTCGTCCGAGTTCCTGCTGCACGCCATGCGCGCCGGCGTGCGCGAAGTGCTGCCGGTCCCGGTCACGTCCGCCACGCTGTACCCGGTGCTCGACCGTATCGCCGAAAAGCTGGGCCGGCGCCACCACGCCAGCGGCAAGGTGCTGGCGTTCATTTCCTGCAAGGGCGGCAGCGGCGCCACGTTTTTGGCAACTAACCTTGGCTACGCGCTGGCCGCCAGCGGCGCCAAGCGGGTCGCGCTGATCGACATGAATCTGCAGTTCGGCGATGCCTCGCTGTTCGTCTCCGACCACAAGCCGCTGGCCACCCTGTCGGACGTGGCCAGCCAGATCCACCGGCTCGATCCGTCGTTCCTGGCCTCGAGCATGCTGAGCATCCTGCCCAACTACGGCGTGCTGGCGGCGCCGTCCGACCCGGCCCACACCAGCGACGTCAAGCCCGATCATATCGACGCCATCATCAAGCTGGCGCGCCAGCAGTACGACTTCATCATCCTCGACGTCGGCCGCAGCCTGGACGCGGTAACCATCCGCGCGCTCGACCACGCCGACCTGATTTTCCCGATCCTGCAAACCACCTTGCCGTACATCCGTGACAGCAAGCGCCTGCTGACGGTATTCCGTTCGCTCGAATACGCGAAAGAGAAAATCCAGCTGATCGTCAACCGCCACGACAAGGGCGGAGAGATACGTTTGAAAGACCTCGAGGCCGCGTTCGACACCGACCAGATGCAGACCATTCCCAACCACTACGATGCCGCTGCCGCCTCGGTCAACCAGGGCGTGCCGGTGATGAAGCTGGCGCCTGTCAGTCCACTGAGTAAAGCCCTGGAAGAATTCGCGCGCAGCCTCAGTGGCGAAGCGGCTGCCGTCAAACCGGCCAGCTGGATCGACAAGCTGCGCGGCCGCAAGGAATAAGGAGCCACCATGAACACCCCTATCTCGCTGCGCGAGCGGCTCGAAACCGGCACCACCCGCGTGGTGGCCCAGCGCGTGACCGGCATCGACAACCGCGCCTACCAGGACCTCAAGCACCGGCTGCACCAGACCCTGCTCGACCGGGTGGACCTGGAAAGCATCCAGCGCCTGACCCAGGACCAGATCAAGCTCGAGTTGCGCACGCTGGTCGAACGGCTGCTGGAAGAAGAAGCGGTGGTGATCAACGACGCCGAGCGCAAGAATCTCACGCGCGACATCCAGAACGAGATGCTCGGCTTTGGCCCGCTGGAGCCGCTGCTGGAAGACCCCACCGTCTCCGACATCCTGGTCAATACCCACCGCCAGATTTACGTCGAGCGGCGCGGCAAGCTGGAGCTGACCGACGTCACCTTTACCGACAGCGCCCACCTGATGAAGATCATCGACAAGATCGTCTCGCGCGTGGGCCGCCGCATCGACGAATCGAGTCCGATGGTCGATGCCCGCCTGCCCGACGGCTCGCGCGTGAACGCCATCATTCCGCCGCTGGCGATCGACGGTCCGATCGTGTCGATCCGGCGCTTTTCTGCCGACCCGCTGCGCCTGGCCGACCTGGTGGCCTACGGTTCGATGACGGCCGACATGGCCGAGGTGCTGCAAGGCCTGGGCCGCGCCAAAATCAACATCCTGATCTCGGGCGGTACCGGCTCCGGCAAGACCACCATGCTCAACGTGATCTCCGGCTTCATCGGCCAGACCGAGCGCATCGTCACGGTGGAAGATGCGGCCGAGCTGCAACTGCAACAGCCGCACGTGGTGCGGCTGGAAACCCGGCCACCGAATATCGAGGGCAAGGGCGAAGTGACCCAGCGCGCGCTGGTGCGCAATGCGCTGCGCATGCGTCCCGACCGCATCATCCTCGGCGAGGTGCGCGGCGCCGAAGCGCTCGACATGCTGGGCGCGATGAACACCGGCCACGAAGGCTCGATGGCGACCATCCACGCCAACACGCCGCGCGACGCGCTCACCCGCCTGGAAAACATGATCAGCATGGCCGCCGCCAACCTGCCCACCAAGGCCATGCGCCAGCAGATCAGTTCCGCTGTGGGCGTGGTGGTGCAGGTCTCGCGCCTGCCCGACGGCAAGCGCAAGGTGATGTCGATCCAGGAAGTGACCGGCATGGAGGGCGAGATGATCACCATGCAGGAGATTTTCAGCTACAAGCAGACCGGCCTGGGCGACGATGGCACCGTGCACGGCCACCACAGCCCGAGCGGCATCCGGCCGCGCTTCATCGACCGCCTGCGCAATTTCGGCGTGACGGTGTCGAACACCGTGTTCGAGCCTTCCTGAGGACGTCATGGACACCCGTTTGATCGTCTTCGGTCTGTGCGTATTCGGCGCCGTGGCGCTGCTCGTATGGGGCATCTACAGCAGCGTGCATAACGTCAAGGGCGAGCAGGCCAAGCGCGTGGCGCGGCGCCTGCGCACTGCGATTGGCGACGACAGCGTGGAACTGGCTGTGTCCATCACCAAGGACCGCATGCTCAGCCGCGATCCCGCCACCCACCGCATGCTGCTGCGGGTGCCCGGCATGCTGCTGCTCGACCAGGTGCTGCTGCAGTCGGGCCGCAGCTGGACCGCCGCGCGCATGCTGGCGATCATCGCCGTAGCGGCGGCCACCGGCGTGGTGCTGGCGATGGTGCTGCGCCTGCCCACCAGCGGGGCGCTGGTGCTGGGCCTGTGCGGCGCCGGCCTGCCGTGGTGGGAACTCAATCGCGCCAAGCGCCGCCGCATCACCCGCATCGAACTGCTGCTGCCCGAGGCGCTCGACATGATGAGCCGCGCCATGCGCGCCGGCCACGCGTTTCCCACCGCGCTCAAGATGGTGGCCGACGAAATGCCGATGCCGCTGTCGGCGGAGTTTCGCGCCGTGTTCGACGAAGTCAATTTCGGCATCAGCATGCCGGATGCGCTGATGGGCATGGCGCAGCGCGTGCCCAGCGCCGACCTGCGCTACTTCGTGGTGGCGGTGCTGATCCAGCGCGAGACCGGCGGCAATCTGACCGAGCTGCTGGCGTCGATCAGCGCCATCATCCGCGACCGCCTGCGACTGCTGGCGCAGGTGCGCGTGATGTCGGCCGAGGGCAAGATGTCGGCCTGGGTGCTGGGCCTCTTGCCGTTCGGCGTGGGCGGCATCATGTTCGCGCTCAACCGCGAATTTCTCACCATCCTGTTCGTCGATCCGCAGGGCCAGCGCCTGTTGATGGGCGCGGCGGGAATGATGCTGCTCGGTTTCCTGGTGATCCGCAAGATCACCAAGATCAGGATTTAAGCCCATGACACCGGTTCAACTGATTTTCCTGGCGGTGATCTTCATCGGCGTGTTCGGCGCCGCGCTGGTGGCCGCGCGCCTGCTGACCAACAACGCCGTGCGCGACCGCCTCGACGCCCTGTCCGAGCAGCACGAGTCCAGCTTCGACAAGGGCCGCTGGCTGCAGCAGCTGGTCAACATCGCTTCGCCGCTGGCCAAGCTGTCGGTGCCGGCCGAAGGCTGGGAAACCTCGGCCGTGCGGCGCCGCTTCATCAACGCCGGCTGGCGCACGCCGGCCGCACCAGGCCTGTTCTATGCCGCCAAGACCGGACTGGCGCTGCTGCTGCCGCTGCTGGTATTCCTGTACCTGAGCAGCACCGGCAGCCAGGCCGAGGGCATGACCAAGCTCAGTTACCTGCTGGTGGGCGCCGCCATCGGCTACTACGTGCCCGGCCTGGTGCTCAACCACGTGATCAAGCGCCGCCAGCGCGACATTTTCGAGAGTTTTCCCGATGCGCTCGACCTCATGACGGTGTGCGTGGAAGCGGGCCTGGCGATGGATGCGGCGCTGGCGCGGGTGGCGCAGGAGATCGGCCTGAAAAGCGTGATCCTGGCCGAGGAACTGCAACTGGTGACGCTGGAACTGCGCGCCGGCAGCGCCAAGGAAAAGGCGCTGCGCAACCTGTCGCTGCGCACCGGCGTGGAAGACGTCGATGCGCTGGTGACGATGCTGATCCAGGCCGACCGCTTCGGCACCAGCGTGGCCGACTCGCTGCGGGTGCAGTCGGAACTGCTGCGCACCAAGCGCCGCCAGCGCGCCGAGGAGCAGGCCGCCAAGATCGCCCTGAAGCTGCTGTTCCCGCTGATTTTCTTCATCTTCCCCAGCCTGCTGGTGGTGTTGCTGGGCCCGGCGCTGTTGCAGCTGTACCAGGGCCTGGGCGCCGCCAATCTTTAAACGGAAACCTGCATGCGATTAAGCCAGCCCAGTTTTCAACCAGGAGTCTCCATGAAACGAACCACGTCCAGCCGACGTTCCAGCGGCTACCTGTTGCAGGTGTTCCTGGCATTCGCACTGGCCGCCATGCTGGCCGCCTGCGGCGGTGGCGGCGCCAGCGGCGACAAGGGCTGCACCACGCTCGATCCGAACCGCGATCCGGCGCTGCCCGGCTGCGCCACCACCGCGCCGGTCACGCCCGTCGCCCCCGCCCCCGTGATGACGCTGGCGCTGACCGACAGCACCGGCGCTGCCTTGAGCACCATCACCAGCGAGCGTCCCGGCACCCTGGTGGCGCTGTTCAAGACCGGCGCCAACGTGGCTGTCGCCAACACCCTGGTCACCTTCACCAGTACCGACCGCACCGCCGTGTTCCTGCCCGGCGCCGGCACGGCGATCACCAACGCCGCCGGCGTGGCCAGCATCAGCCTGCAGATCGGCGCGACGGCCGGCGCCTTCGGCGTGACGGCCAGCGCCAGCGTCGATGGCAAAACCGCCACCGCCACCGTCAACTACAACGTCAGCTTGCCGCCAGCGGCGGGCAGCGCCTCGCTGGTGCTGGCCTTGAGTGACGTCAACGGCGTGCCCACCAATGCGGTCACGCCGGCCGGGCCGGGCAGCCTGGCCGCCACCGTGCGCGACGCCGCTGGCGCCGTGATCCCGAATGCGCTGGTACGCTTCGTGACCACCGACACCACCGCCACGCTGGTGCCATCGACCGGCACCGCGCTGACCAATGCAGCCGGGGTGGCCCAGGTGGCCGTACCGGCCGGCAGCGTTACCGGCGCCTATGCCGCCACTGCCAGCATCACGGTCGGTGGCCGCGCGCTGACGGCCAGCGCCAATTACACGGCAACCATTCCGCCGGTGGCGCCGGTGCCGACGCCACCGCCGCCAACACTGACACTCACGCTCATCAACCCGGCCGGCGCCAGCACCATCAACGTGGCCCCGGACAGCCCAGGCACGCTGGTGGCGACCGTGCGCGACACCGCCAGCGCGCCGGTGGCCAACGCGCTGGTCACCTTCACCAGCAACGACCGCACCGCCAGCCTCACACCGGTCAGCGGCACCGCCCTGACCGACGCCAACGGCCGCGCCACGCTGGCCGTCAACGCCGGCACCAGCCCGGGCGGCTACAGCGCCACCGCCGGCGCCACCGTGGCCGGCCTGTCACTCAGCGCCAGCACCAATTACGCCGTCACCTTCCCGACGCTGACCTTGTCCACGCCAGCGCTGGCGCCTGCCTCGCTTGCCGCCGGCGGCACCGCCAGTGTGAGCGCCACCCTGTTCAACGGCGGCACGCCGTACCTGCCGGTGCAGTCGGTGGCCTTCAGTTCGCCGTGCGCTGCCGCCGGCAAGGCGCGCCTGGTCACGCCGGTCAACACCGTCAACGGCGTGGCCACCACGTCGTACACCGACCTCGGTTGCGGCGCCAGCGATCCGGTCACTGCCAGCGTCGCCTACAACGGCAGCACGCTCACCACCAGCGCCACGCTGGCCGTGCGCCTGGCTACCGCCGGCCAGTTGCTGTTCGTCTCGGCACTGCCGCAGAACATCGCGCTCAAGGGCACCGGCGGCGCCGGCCGCCAGGAAACCGCCACCGTCACCTTCAAGGTGCTCGACGGCGCCGGCAAGCCGTTCGCCGGCCAGGTGGTCAACTTCGCGTTGGACACCAGCGTGGGCGGCCTGGCCCTGAGCCCGGCCACCGCCACCACCGGCGCCGACGGCACCGTCTCGACCGTCGTCTCCTCCGGTACCATCAATACGCCGGTGCGGGTGTCGGCGCTGTTGCCGGGCGGTGGCATCAGCACCGTCTCGGACCAGCTGGTGGTGTCCACCGGTGTGCCGGAGCAAGCGAGTTTTTCGCTCAGCGCGCTGGTGCGCAATGTCGAAGGCGGCTCGTTCAACGGTTGTACTGCGCCAGCGGGCACCACGCTGACCGCGCGACTGGCCGACCGCTTCCACAATCCGGCGCCGGACGGCACCGCAGTGAGCTTCACGGCCGAAGGCGGCACGGTCGATGCCTCGTGCCTGACCGGCGAAACCTCGACCACGCTCACCGACGGCACCGTGATCAAGCAAAAAGGCACGCCCGGCGAATGCACGGTACGCTTCTGCGCAGCCAGCCCGCGGCCGGTCGATGGCCGCGTGACGGTGCTCGCCTATGCGCTGGGAGAAGAGAGTTTTGTCGATGCCAACGGCAACAACCGTTATGACGCCGGCGAAGTGTTCACCGACCTGGGCGAGCCGTTCCGCAACGACCGCGCCGTCACCGACGCCAACGCCGCCGGCAGCAACGACGCCTACGCCAGCAACAGCGCCACCCGCGTGGCCGGTGAGCCGTTCATCGACACCGATGGCAACGGCGCCTGGACCACCGCCGGCAATGGCGTCTACAACGGCGTGCTGCGTGCACCGGGCGCGGGCAGCGGCGCCACCGTGCACCTGCGCCAGGCGATGGTGATGGTACTGTCGAACAGCACACCGGCGGTGAGCCTGCTCGACCAGGCATTGAATGGCGCGCCGACCATCGGCACGCTGGCGCTGAGCCAGTGCGTCAGTGGCCAGCCGTTCGTCAACCAGACCCGCACCTTCCGCTTCGCCATCCGCGACAACAATCCGACCGTCTTCGCTGCCAACGTGCGCGCGGCCCACCCGGACTGGCTGTTCGACCTGCCCGGCAATCCGCTGCCGGCCGGTACCCGCATCAACTTCTCCACGTCCAACGGCCGGCTGCTGTCGGCCGCCAACGCCGTGGTGCAGAACACCGTGTCGCCCGATGCGGCCGGCTGGATCTACAGCGTGCAGATGGTCAGCGATGCGTCCAGCGCGCTCGGCTCGAACGCCTGCATCAACGAGGTCACCAGCGGCGCCCTGACCATCACGGTCACCACGCTGAACGGCGTGGCCACCAGCGTTGCTTACCCGGTCACCGATTGAGGCGGCGCGGTCAGGCACAGCCCGGCCAGCATGAACACCGTGAGCGCATAGAACACGCTGCTGTGGATGGTCCAGAAAATCACTTCGGTCAGGCCGAAGCCGAAGTAGCAGACCACCAGCAACATGCCGGCCAGCGCCGGCGCCGTGACGTCGCGGCGCCGGGCCCTGCCCTGGTGCAGTTGACGGCGGAAAAACAGGAACGGCAGCAGCAGCGTGCCGGCCCAGGCCAGTAGCCCGACCACGCCGCCGAACACGGTGGCGTGCAGTGCGTCGTTATGGAAATGGTCGAGTTCGAGCACGTAGGCCGGCGCCTCGCCGCGGTCCACCATGGCCTGCTTGGCGCGCACCACGGCCGCCACGCTGCGGCCCAGCCAAGGACGCTCGGCGATCAGTACGGTGGCGGTGTGCCACAGCTCGAGCCGTATGCCCATATTGGTATAGGTATTGCCTCCGGCGAAATATTGCTCGACATCGGCCACGCCCTGCATGGCCCGTTCGCGCGCCCCGGTTTGCGGCACCAGGAACGACAGCGCCAGCAGCACCGGTACCAGCAGCGCCGCGCCCTTGCGGTAGCGGCCGCCGAGGACATTGCCATAGCGCAGCAGCAGCACCACGGCCAGGACTGCCGCCACCCAGCCGCCACGGGTGCCGGTAGCGACTGAGCCCACCAGGCCGGCCACTGCCCCCAGCACCGGCCACAGCACGGCGCGGCCGTGGAAATCGCGCGAAGCGGCCAGGCACATCAGGCCCATGCACAGCGAGATATCGCCGAAAGTAATCGCGTTGATCAAGCCGCCGGGGCGGTCCATGCCCAGCACCCAGCGCTGGTAGCTGATGAACAGCGCGCCGGCCACGGCGCCGGCGATCAGGCCCCACCACAGGAAGCGCCGCGACGGCCGCATCGCCACCACCACCACCAGCGCGGCGACGGCCGCCAGCGAGCGTACCGGGCGCTCGAGGTCGCGCAGCCGCACTTCGGGATCGAACAGGTAGTAACCGAGCGCCAGCAGCAAGGGAAAAGCGAAGGCCAGCAGCAGCGGCGCCATGTCGCGCCAGTGCGGTGCGGCGGCCGCGCGGACGGCGCGCCAGCAGGTGATCGCAGCGAGCAAGTAGACCAGGCTGAACAAGCCGGTACCGCCGCGCGCGATCAGGAACAGGAACGGTGGAGCAAACAACAGGCTGTTGAAAAAGACAGTGCCGTGGGACTTTTGCGATAGGGTATTATGCATCATTCTTCTTGGGGTTCTTTCCGCGAGAAGTCACCGTTCCCGCCGCCATTCATGCAACAAACAATCAATATTTCAGTCGTCATTGCGACCTACAATCGCCCCGATGCACTGCGCGCAGTCATCGAGGCGTTCTTTCTCCAGGACGAGAAAAATTTCGAGCTCATTGTCGCCGATGACGGCTCGACCGACAACACACGTGCCTGCGTGGCGGAGCTGCAAGCGCGCTCGCCCGTGCCCCTGCGGCACATCTGGCAGGAAGACCTCGGTTTCCGCCTGGCGCGGGTGCGCAACCTCGGCATTGCGGCGGCCACCGGCGACTACCTGATCTTCCTCGACGGCGACTGTATCCCGCAGAGCAGCTTTATCAGCCAGCACAGGCGCCTGGCCGAGCCGGGCTGCATGGTAACTGGCAGTCGTATTTTGCTCAGCGAAGCGCTGACTGCGCAGGTGCTCAGCGGCGCGATCCACCCGTTGCAATTGTCGCCGTGGGGACAATTGAAGCTGCGGTTGAACGGCGGATTGAACAAATTGTTACAACTTTGGTGGCACTTTCCGGACGTAAAACGCACATCCGAGCGGTTTACCTGGCGCCGCATCAAGGGCTGCAATATGGCGGCGTGGCGCAGCGACATCGAGCGCATCAACGGTTTCGATGAAAGCTTTACCGGCTGGGGCCACGAAGATGCCGACATCGTGCTGCGCCTGTTTAACGCCGGCGTCCTGCGCAAGGATGGCGCATTCGCCACCGAGGTGCTGCACCTGTGGCACCGCGAAGCGGTGCGCGACCAGGCCAGCAGCAACAAGGCGCGGGTGGAAGCGCGCATCCACGACAAGACCGTGCGCGCCACCGTGGGGCTGGCGCCATGAGCGGCGGGCTGCGGCTCAGCATCGTGGTGCCTGCCTACAATGTGCAGGACTTCATCGCCCAGACGCTCGACTGCATCCTGCCGCAAATGCGCGACGGCCACGAACTGGTGCTGATCGACGACGGTTCCACCGACGCCACCGTGGACCGCGCCCGCGCGGTCTTTGCCGCGTGGCCGCAGTGCCTGGTGCGCGTGATCGAGCAGACCAATGCCGGCGTGGCCGACGCCCGCAACAACGGCGTGGCGCAGGCGCAGGGCGACTACATCCTGTTCGTCGACAGCGACGACCTGCTGCAACCGGGCGCGCTGGATGGCATCGACGCCGCCATTGCCAGCCATGCGCCGGACGTGATCGCCACCGATTTCTGCATCTGGTACCCGGGCCGCACCGCCAGGCCGCTCGAATACCACCACCTGAGCTATCCGCAGAACGTGCTGGTGCAGGGCCAGGAAGCGATCCTGTCGACCTATTTCGCCGACCGCCACATGTACGTGTGGTGCAAGATCATCCGGCGCGACATCTATCTGCAACTGGGCCTGCCGCTGTTCCCGTCGGGCCGGCTGTTCGAGGACATGGCCGTGGTGCCGCGCCTGCTGGCGGCATGCCGCACGCTGGTCTACGTGCCACTGGTGCTGCTGCATTACCGCCAGCATCCGCGCAGCATCACGCGGGTGATCACGCCGCGCTGGTGCACCGACTTCGTGCGCGCGCTGGCCTCGGCCAGGCCGTACCTCGAAGCTGCCGGCGCCAGTGCCAGCGCGAGCGTGCGCACCGAATTCGACGCCGCCGCCAGCCTGTTCTACCTGTGCGCAATCAAGACCTCGTTCGAGCTGCCTGCCTCGACGCAACCGGACCAGGTACGCGCCGAGGTGCGCACCATCTTCCTGGCCAGCCTGTTCGGCACGGTGGAGCAGACGCTGCATCAACTGGAAACCGGTCAAATCGCCTCGGTCTCAGTGCGCAAGGGCCGCCGCGTTGCACACCAAATACGCCAGGCCCTGAACGACAGCACCATCTTCCGGATCCGCCAGACCGTCAACCGGGCCTACAAGGTGTGGCAAATAGGCAGGCAACAACGCCGTCAACAACGCAGTGGTGTTAGCTGACATGCCCGCCCAGCTTGCCATCAGCATCATCGTTCCGGCCCACAATGCCACCGAATTTATCGACGAATGCCTGGCGCATATCTTGCGGCAAATGGGGACGGCGCATGAGCTGATCGTGATCGACGATGGCTCGCACGACGATACCGCCGCGCGCGTAGAGGCCCAGGCCGCCGCTGCGCCACATTGCGCGGTGCGCCTGGTCCGGCAAGCCAACCAGGGCGTGGCGGTGGCGCGCAACGCGGGACTGCAGCAAGCACGCGGCGACTACATCCTGTTCGTCGATAGTGACGACCTGCTGCAACCCGGCATGCTGGAATGTCTCGAAGCGGCCATCGCCACCCACGCGCCCGATGCCATCGCCACCGATTTTTGTTTCTGGCATCCGCACCGCACCGACCAGCCGCTCGAACTTACGCGCCTGAGCTACCCCGCCGACGTGGTCGTGCACGGCCACGACGCCATCCTGGTGCCTTATTTCGCCGACCGCCGCATGTATGCGTGGAGCAAGATCATTCGGCGCCAGATCTACCTCGACCTGGGCATGCCACTGTTCCCGTCCGGTCGCCTGTTCGAGGACATGGCGACGGTGCCACGCGTGCTCGCTGCCTGCAACACGCTGGTGTACCTGCCGCTGGTGCTGCTGCATTACCGCCAGCACGCGGTCAGCATCACGCACCTGACTTCGCCAAGCTGGTGTATCGATTACGTGCTGGCACTGGCCTCGCTCAAACCGCACCTCGAGCGGGCCGGCGTTAGCGCCATGGTGCGCGCCGAGTTCGACGGCGCGTCCTGCCTGTTCTACCTGTGTTCGATCAAGACCTCGTTCGGACTGCCGACCTGCAGCGAGACCCGGCAGCTGCGCGCCGAGGTACGGGCGATTTTTCTCGGCGGCCTGTTCGGGAGCATCGAACAGTCGCTGCACAACCTGGAAAGCGGCAAGATCACCTCGCTCAACCTGCGCTCCGGCCGCCGCGTTGCGTACCAGGTGAAACAGGCGCTGACCGACAGCACCGTGTTCCAGATCCGCCAGACCATCAACCGCGCCTACGAAACCTGGCAACTGGCCAGGCAAAAACGCCTTAGCAAAAGCAACTGACCATGCCTGCACCGTTTTCCATCAGCATCATCGTTCCGGCCTATAACGCGGGCGGCTTCATCGACGAGTGCCTGGCCCACATCCTGCCGCACATGACACCGGCCCACGAACTGATCGTCATCGACGACGGCTCGCGCGACGACACCGCCGCGCGCGTGCAGGCGCAAGCGGCCGCAGCGCCGCAGTGCGCGCTGCGGCTGATACGGCAAGCCAACCAGGGCCTGGCCCAGGTGCGCAACGTGGGTCTGCAGGAAGCGCGCGGCGACTACATCCTGTTCATCGACAGCGACGACCTGCTGCAAGCCGGCATCCTGGCGCGGCTGGACGCGGTGATCGCCAGCCACCGGCCCGACGCCATCGCGCTCGATTTTTCGATGTGGCACCCGGACCGGCCCGACAAGAATCGCGCCGTACACATGGGCTACGCGCCCGACACCCTGGTGACCGATGCCGACACCATTCTCGACGTGTTTTTTGCCGACCGCCACCTGTATGCGTGGGCGCGCGTGATACGGCGCGAGATCTATGCCAGCTTCGAGCAGCCGCTGTATCCCACCAACCGCCTGTTCGAGGACGTGGCGGTGACGCCGCGCCTGCTGGCGCGCTGCCATTCGCTGTACTACCTGCCGCACCAGCTGCTGGCCTATCGCCAGCATCCGGTCAGCATCACCAAGTCGGTCAGCGCCGACTATTGCCGCGATTTTACGGCGGCGCTCGGGTTGACCAAGCCGGCCCTGGAACAGGCCGGCGTGAGCGCCAGCGTGCGCGACCACTTCGATGCGGTGGTCAGCTATTTCTATATCGGCGCGGTGAAGAACTCGTACCAGCTGCCGGGGGCAACCGGCCGCACGGTGCGGCGCGAGCTGCAAGAGATTTACCGCGCCACGCTGTTCGGCACGCCGGACAATGTGCTGGGCAAGATGGAACAAGGCAGCCTGCGCTCGACCAGCCGCCGCGACGACCTGCGTGCAGCGCGCCAGGTACGGCAGGCGCTGGCCAACAGCCTGATGTTCCGCTTCAAGCAGACGCTGAGCCGCAAGGTCAAGCTGTGGCAGCGCCAGGCCAAGGTGCGGGCGCTGCGGAAAGCGTAGTTTCCTGTGCGAACCTATACTTTAAGAGGGCGCGCCGGGTAGGAGAATTCCGTTACCATGGGTTTTTCGCTTAAGGAGGCACCCCATGCGTGTAGATATTTATTACCGAGACGAAGCAGCTGGCAAGCACACCTACCTGGCTGTGCCGGAAGGCAAGACCATTCCGGAAGAAGCGACCAGCACCGACTGGCATGTGGAAGCCCACAAGGTCGAAATCGACGACAACAACGGCGACCTGTCGCGTTACCATATCGCCGATCCGATTGCCCAGATCGGCGCAAAAGGCTATGCCATCACGAGCGTAGCCGCTCAGTGCTAACGTTAACTAAAGCCGTAGCGAGCGGCCCGATACCGTCTTGAGTAGCGCAAGCGTACGGAGGTACGCTGAGCAACGGAGAGGCGGTAGCGGGACGCCCAGTAGGCTTTGCCCGTTAATACTCGATAAGGACGTCCTGCGCTCCTAGCTGTTGGCGCAGGGCTTGCTGCAAGTCGTCCGACGGCGCCACGCGCCACCCTTCTCCCAGTTGCACCGTGCAGGCCACGCCCTGCGGCATGATGCGCGCCGACACCGGCAAGCCGTCGGCATGGCGGTATGGCGCCAGCACTTCGGCCATCTTGCGCACGTCGAGCGTGGTGGGCAGCGCCATCGCCAGTTGCTTGCCGTGCTTGACGCGGGCGCTGACGATGTCGAACACCTTTTCGGCCGAGATGCGCAGCCCGCCCGAGAACCGGTCTTCCGAGACCTTGCCGATCACGGCCAGAAACTCGTCTTCCTTGATCATGTGCTTGCACTCCTCGAACACCTCGGCGTACACCGTCACTTCCACCACTGCGCTCTTGTCGTCGAGCGTGACGATCAGGAGTTTACCGCGCTGTGTCATCTGCGGGCGGATGCCGGTGATGACGCCGCACAGGATGCGCGGATCGCGCGACGGCTCGAGGTCGGCGAGCTTGGTGCGCGAGAAGCGCCGTGCCTCGGGTGCGAACGAATCGAACATGTGGCCCGACAGGTAAAAGCCCAGCGCCATCTTCTCTTCGGCCAGGCGCTGGCGGTCGGTGAAGATTTCGGCTTTGACGTAGTCCGGTGGCGGTTCGAGGTCGCTGTCGTCGCCGCCGAACAGGCTGACCTGGTTGGCGGACTTGAGTTGCTGGTCGGCGTATTCCATCGCGAAGCTGACCGATGCCAGCAGGATCGCGCGGTCGACACCCAGGCAGTCGAACGCGCCGGCGCGGATCAGGGACTCGATGGTGCGGCGGTTGATCTGTTTTTTGTCGACGCGTTTGCAGAAGTCGAACAGGCTGACAAACGGTCCGTCGGCATTGCGCGCGGCAATAATTGCCTCGATGGCGTTCTGGCCCGCGCCCTTGCAGGCGCCCAGGCCGTAACGGATCTGCGTGACTTTCTTGCCGGTGACCGACGGCGCCGGGCCGTCCGGCACGAAGCGGTACTCGGACTTGTTGATATCGGGCGGCAGGATGGTGAGACCGCAGATGTCGATCGCATCCTCGACCAGGATTTTGACCTTTTCCGTGTCTTCCATCGCCAGCGACATATTGGCTGCCATGAACGCGGCCGGATGGTGCGCCTTCAGGTATGCGGTGTGGTACGACAGCAGCGCGTACGCGGCGGCGTGCGATTTATTGAAACCGTAGCCCGCGAACTTTTCCATCAAGTCGAAGATCTCGTCGGCCTTCTGTGCCGACAGGCCGTCCTTGGCGGCGCCCGCGCGGAAAATCTCGCGGTGCTCGGCCATCTCTTCGGCCTTCTTTTTACCCATCGCGCGGCGCAGCATGTCGGCGCCGCCCAGCGAGTAGCCGCCGACGATCTGCGCCATCTGCATCACCTGCTCCTGGTACACCATGATGCCGTAGGTTTCGGACAAAATGGACTCGGTACGCGGATCGGGATAGTCGAATTTTTCGCCGTGCTTGCGCTTGCAGAAGTCCGGGATCAGGTCCATCGGGCCCGGGCGATACAAGGCCACCAGCGCGATAATATCCTCGAAGCGGTCGGGCCGCGCATCCTTCAACATGCCCTGCATGCCGCGCGACTCGAGCTGGAATACCGCGACCGTCTTGGCCTTGGTGAGCAGGTCGTACGACGGCCGGTCGTTCAGCGGCAGCTTGGACAGATCGAAATCTTTTTCGACCGGGTCGAGCGCCTTGATGTAGCGTACCGCGCGATCGAGAATGGTCAGCGTGGTCAGGCCCAGGAAGTCGAACTTGACCAGGCCCACGGCCTCGACGTCGTCCTTGTCGTACTGGGAGACCACGCCGCCGTCGCCGCCCTGGGTGTACAGCGGGCAGAAGTCGGTGAGCTTGCCCGGGGCGATCAGCACGCCACCGGCGTGCATGCCGATGTTACGGGTGATGCCCTCGACCTGTTGCGCCAGGTCCAGCAGTTGCGACACTTCTTCCTCGTTCTGCTGGCGTTCCTTGAGCATCGGTTCTTCTTCGATGGCCTCGGCGATCGACACCGGCTTGCCCGGTTTGAACGGAATCAGCTTGGAGACGCCATCGCAGAAGTTGTAGCCGAAGTCCATCACGCGGCCCACGTCGCGGATCGCGCCCTTGGCCGCCATGGTACCGAACGTGGCGATCTGCGAGACCGCGTCGCGCCCGTACAGGTCTTTCACGTGCTGGATCACCAGCTCGCGCTTTTCCTGGCAAAAGTCGATATCGAAGTCGGGCATCGAAACCCGTTCCGGGTTCAGAAAACGTTCGAACAGCAGGTTGTATTTCAGTGGATCAAGGTCGGTAATCTTCAGTGCATACGCGACCAGCGAACCGGCGCCCGACCCCCGGCCCGGCCCGATCGGCACGTCGTTGTTCTTGCCCCACTGGATGAACTCGGCCACGATCAGGAAGTAGCCGGGGAACTTCATGTTGATGATGGTCTTGTTCTCGAAGTCGAGCCGCTCTTCGTAGCGCGGCCGCTCCTTCTCGCGCCGCACCGGGTCCGGGTACAGCTGCTCGAGCCGCTCTTCCAGGCCTTTTTTCGTTTCGGCGATCAGGAACTCGTCGATGGTCATGCCCGGCGTGGGGAAGTTGGGCAGTTGCGGCTTGCCCAGCGTGAGCGTGAGGTTGCAGCGCTTGGCGATTTCCACCGAGTTGTGCAGCGCGGCCGGCAGATCGTGGAACAGCTCGCGCATCTCGGCCTGCGTGAGAAAACGCATCTGCTCGTTGAACTTGCGCACGCGCTTGCCGTTGGCGAGCATCTCGCCCTCGGCGATACACACGCGCGCTTCGTGGGCGATGAACTCGTCCTTGGAAATGAACTGCACCGGGTGGGTGGCCACCACGGGCAAGCCCAGCTTGGACGCCAGCGACACCGCGTGGCGCACCTGCGCTTCCTGGTTGGCCTGGCCGGCACGCTGGATTTCGATATAAAAATGGCCGGGGAAAATCGCCGCCCATTTTTGCGCATTCTGCTCGGCCAGCTCCGGGTTGCCGTTTTCGATGGCCTGGCCGACGTCGCCGAAGTGGGCGCCGGACAGCGCAATCAGGCCGTTGGCTGGCGAGTCATTGGGCAGCAGCGCGTATTGCTGGTTGACCAGGTTGACCAGCCACTCGGTGCGGATCTCGGCGCGGCCCTTGTACTGGTTGGTGAGCCAGGCCTGCGACAGCAGTTCGCACAGCTGCAAGTAGCCCATGCGGTTCTTGGCCAGCAGCATCAGGCGCGATGGCTTGTCGCGGTTGTCGTCATTGGTGATCCACACGTCGACGCCGACCACCGGCTTGACGCCCTTGCCGCGCGCGGCCTTGTAGAACTTGACCATGCCGAACATATTGGACAGGTCGGTGACGGCCAGCGCCACCTGCTTGTCCTTGGCAGCCGTCTTGACCAGGTCGTCGATACGCACCAGGCCATCGACGATCGAGTACTCGGAGTGGACCCGCAGGTGGACAAAAGCCGGCCCGACCGGTACGACCGCGCCTTCGTCGGGCGAGATGACAGTTCCTGCCACTTGTTCGTTTGCTACCATGTTCATACGCTGCTCGATGCTGGTTCAGTAACCTGCTATTTTACAGTGCTGCGGCGGCGGCCGGTGGCCGGCGCACCGGTGCCGATCTGCGGCAACATGCCGAGATTGCCGGAATACCTGGTTTCCATTGCCGTATAATTTCATCATGGGAAAACTAAGCCACCTTAAAACCTTGCCGGCCTGGCTGATACTAGCCTTTACAGCAACGCTGCTGCGTTTCCGCATTGATCTCAACAGTGATACCTTGCTGCTCGATCATTTGTTCACCGACCTGTTTACGCAGGGTGGCCGCTGGGCCGAGTGGAAATTTTCCACCGCGCCAGCTTTCATGCCAGACATGCTGCTGTATCTGCTGGCCTTCCCGCTGTTGCCCGATGCCGCCAGCCGTATCCTTGCGGTCTCGGTTATCCAGGTATTCCTGCTGGCAGGGGCGCTGCTGTGGTGCGCGCACCAGATTCGCCCCACGCTTAGTGTCACCGGTGCCAATGCCATCCTGCTGCTGCTGGCCCTGTTTACGCTCACGTCGGCCAATTCCAGAATGTGGCTCTATTTTTACAGCACCAACAACCATCTGGCGTCGGTATTGTTCGGTTTGACCGGCGTGGGCCTGATACTGCGCTACTTGGCGCGACCGCAGAAGCTCAGCGCTGCGCTGCTGGTGGCCGGTGGTGCCTTCGGGGCGGTCTCCACCGGACTGTTCATGCTCAGTTTTACGGTGCCGGTGCTGCTCCTGCTGGGACTAGCATGGCTGGCGCTGGGCGATGCCGATGGTCCGCTGCGTGAGCAGCGCCGTCGCGTGCTGCACCTGGCGGCCATGGTCGCGGGTGCCCAGGTGCTGGGCCGGTTGCTGGGCAAGTTGCTCGTTGCCAACGTCGCCCGTGAGGGCAAGGTCCAAACGTCGCCCGAGACTGCCGGCACCGCGCTGCGCAACTTCCTGCAGGCGATCAAGACCGCGTTTGCGCCCGACAATCCGCTGACGCTGGCTTGCGCCGTGCTGGTGCTGTTGGCGTTGCTGTTGCTGGCCTGGCGGCTGCTGCGCGCTGCGAAACTCGGCCACAACGGCCTGGTGATCGCCAAACCCGACTGGCGCTTTGGCGCTGCCGCCGCCGTCCTTGCGGCAGGCATGCTGGTACATTTGCCGGGCGTGATCCTGTCGGGCGGCTTCGCCGACCAGTACGCCATGCGCTACCTGGCGTTCCCGTTCGCGCTGGCATTGCTGCTGTGCGTGGTACATGGCGATCGCACGCTGGCCGCTGCGGCGTCCGCAGGCCCGTCCGCACCGACGCGACGGAGGCCGCTGGCAGTGCTGGCACCATGGGGATTGGTCGTGCTCGGTACCATGCTGGTGGCCGATGGAGCGCGCCTGGTGCTGCGCGCGCCCCCCCCGTTCATCGATGCCTCGGCGATCGCCGCCAACTGCCTGACCCGCATCGGGCACGCGGGCTTTCCCCTGCGCGCGGGCATCGCCAGCTTCTGGAATGGACGCGGCTTGCAATATGCGCTGCCCCATCACAATCCCATGCTGGTGACCGACAACCGCCTGGCGCCGTTTTTCCACATGGCCACGCTCGGCCCGGTGCAACGGCCGCAGGACTATCCTGGGCATTTCTACAACTTCGCCGTCCTCTACGGTGCAGCGCAGCCGGTCGACCCCGAATACACGGCAGCGACCATGCGCGATGTGCTGCCGCCACCGGTCCGCATTGAAGCGTGCGGCGATGGCCGGCTGGAGATCTGGCTCTACCAGGACGCCAGCCTGGACCGCGCAGTCAAACAGGCTGGCGCAGCCTACCTGGCCGGCCGGAAACGCCGCTGATGGCCGCCAGCCAGGTGCGGTCCAACTGGCGGACATTCCTCGGCTTTGTGTTGTTGTCGGGGCTGGGCTGGTTGTGCGACATGCTGAGCTTTACAGCGCTGGTACGGCTGGCCGGCATGTCGCCGTTCGGCGCCAACGTCATCTCGTCTTACGTGGGCGTGACCTTCGTTTGGTTGACGGCGGTCGGCACCCTGTTCCGACACGATGGCGACGGTAGCGCCGGTGGCGCCAGGCACGGTGGGCGCTACCTGCTGATTTACTGGTGTTATCAATTTCTTTCGATCATGGCATACTCGCAGCTGCTGCACCTGGCCGCCACCACGCTGGCAGCAGGTGCTGGCAGCGTGGCCGGCCACAGCGCGATCATTGCCAAGCTACTTGTCACCCCCGTCAACCTGGTGACCAACTTCCTGTTTATGAAAGTGCTGACGCGTGCCATACGCGCCTCCTGATACCATGGCCCAGTCCTCACGCATCCTTGTCTTCATTCCCGCCTACCGCTGCGCACCCCAGATCGTGCGCGTGATCGACCAGTTCGACGACTCAGTACAACGTCTGGTCGATACCGTGATGGTGGTTGACAACCGCTCGCCAGACCACACCCTGCAAGCGGCCATCGACCGTGCCGCCACGCGTCTGACGCAGTGCCATTTCATCGCCTGGACCAACGACGACAACTATGGCCTGGGCGGATCGCACAAGGCGGCGCTGCGCTACGCGCTGGAACAGGGCTTCGATTACCTGGTGGTGTTGCACGGCGACGACCAGGCCGACATCCGCGATCTGCTGCCGCATCTGGCGCACGGTGACCATCACCAGGCCGATTGTCTGCTCGGCGCGCGCTTCATGCCCGGCAGCCGCCTGCTCGGCTACTCCGCGCTGCGCACCTTCGGCAACCGCTTGTATAACCTGCTGTTCTCGCTCGGCACAGGGCGCCGCATCCACGATCTTGGTTCGGGCCTGAATCTCTACCGGCTGGCACCGCTCAAGCCGTTCTATTACAAGACATTTCCGGATGACCTGACCTTCAATTACGTGATGTTGCTGGGCAGCTACCATGCCGGCCAGCGGGTGCGCTACTTCCCGATCAGCTGGCGCGAGGACGACCAGGTTTCCAATGTGCGGCTGTTGCGCCAGGCGTTCAAGGTGCTTGGGCTGCTCGGCGCTTATTGCCTGCAGCGGGGCCGATTTCTGGCGCGCGAGTTGCGCGGCAAACCGTTTGCCGCGTATAGCGGCAAGATCGTCGTGCACCAGGCTGCGCGTGAGCGGCCATGAGACGTGTGCTGAGCCTGCAGCTGGGCCTGGTCCTGCTGGCCGCGCTGCTGGCCGCCTGGCTGGTGCTGTATCCCTACGACGCGCTGCCCCAGATCGGTGCGGCTGCGCTGCTGCCGGCATTGGCGCTGTACAGCGCCTCGCACCTGTGCCGCCTGCTGCGGCTGGCCATGCTGAGCCTGGACCAGCGCGCACGAGTGCCGGCCTTGATGCTGGCGCACGGCCTGACCGCCTTTCCGGCCAGCCTGCTGCCCTTCAAGATCGGCGAAATCGTACGTCTGGGGGCATTTATGCGGGTCTACGCCGACCGCCGCAAGGCGTTTGCCGTTTGGCTGGCAGAGCGCTGCGCGGACGTGCTGGTGCTCTCCTTGCTGATGCTGGCCGTGTCGCTGTTCGACGTGAGATTGCCGGGTCAGGCGCGCACCGTGTTCCTGCTGTTCCTGATGGTGAGCGTATTTGGGCTGCTGGGCCTGTTTGCAGCGGCAAAAACCTCGGTGTACCTGAACCGCCACCTGGTCCTTAACAGCAGCAGCGCGCGCGGCCTGGCGCTGCTACGCGCCAGCCACGCGCTGCGTCAGCTTGAACTTGCCTTGCTGCGTACTCTGGAGGGGCGCCTGACCGGCATGCTGTTGCTCTCGGCCTTGATCTGGCTGCTGGAAATTTCGGCGCTTGCGCTATTCATCGAACACCTGGCGCCCAGTGGCAACAGCTTCGCCGCGATGTTCGCCAACGGCCTGCTGGCCAACCTGGGCGCGGCACAGGCAGCGGCAGCGGTGCACCAGTACCAGCCGCTGGTCCTGGCCGCGCTGGCGCTGCTGTCGTTGGCGACGCTGACGCTGGCACGCGGCCTCCACCACAGAAAGCCCTGACATGCAGCCCCATCAACATATCCTGATCATGGTCGATGACCGTGAGTTGGCCTCCGGCGAGGTGCGCGGCGTGGTCGGTGCGCGCCGCTACGGCGACATTGTGTTCCAGCGCCGGACGCTGATCGAACGTTTTCGCGCCAGCTTGCCGGCGTGGGCGGCGGCGCGCCTCGTGCATGTGCGCTCCACCGAACAACTGGCAGCTGTGCGCTCCACCCTCGAAGCCAGTGGCGACGACGCCGCCGTCTGCCTGGTCGCCGGACGCGCCGGCTTTGCCGATACCGGCCAGCTGTCCCAGGTGATAGAGCGCCTGCCGTATGCGCACGACAGCTTCAGCGACCGCCTGTATCAACCGCTGCTGGTGTTCCTTCGCAACGCTCACTGGCTGGTCGCGCACTGGCCGCAACTGGAGGCGGCCCCGGTTCATACCTGGCCCAGCCCTTGGCAACAATGCCAGCGCCTGCAGACGCTGCGGCCGCTCGACCTGGGCCGGTTGCAGCAATTCCTGACGTTGACCAACGGCTCGACCGCCTCGCGTCACTTCAACCAGGTGGAGGCCGACGATTATTTTTATACTAAGAGCTCCAACGACGTACAGAAAATACGCGCCGAATACGCGTTCCACGACCTGGCGCCGGAAGCCATGCGGTCGTGGCTGGTCCAGCCATTCGACTATCGCGAGCAAGACGGTCGCGCCTCGTACAAAATGATGCGCTACTACCTGGCCGACGCGGCGCTACAATGGGTACACGACGCCTTCGAAGCCGACACATTCGAGCCTTTCCTCGCACGCCTGCTGTTCTTTATCGCGCGGCGACCGCGCAGGGCGTGCACGGTCGCCATCGCGCAGGCGCAAGCGCGTGCGCTGTTCGTGGACAAGGTCGAGCAGCGCGCGCAAGCGTTCCTGGCGCACGCCGAGGGCCGCCGCATCGACGCCCTGGCCATCGCCGCCACACCGGCACTGGGGCTGGCTGCGCAGGTGCAACGCTACCTGCGCCTGTACGCTCAGCATGAGGGGGACTTCAGTGCCGACCACCAGGTGGTGGGCCATGGCGACCCTTGCTTCTCGAACATCCTGTACGACCAACAGCGCCAGTTGCTCAAGCTAATCGACCCCAAGGGCGCACTGGACGAGAGCGCGCTGTGGACCCACCCCCTGTACGACCTGTGCAAGATTTCGCACAGCGTGCTGGGCGACTATGATTTCATCAATAACGGCCTGTATCAGGTCGGATTTCACGACGACAACCGGCTGAGGCTGCAACTGGCCCTGGGCCGCCAATCCGCGCTCAAGCCGATGTTCGTGCACCAGCTGGCGCACGCAGGCTTCCAGTTACGCACGGTGCGGCTGGGTGAAGCTTCGCTGTTCCTTTCCATGTTGCCGTTACACCTCGATCATCCTAACAAGGTGATGGCCTTCCTGCTCAAGGCCCATGCCATCTTGGACGAAGTGGAATTCGGCATGGCGGACCTGCAAGCAAAAGGACAACCATGAGCACCACCATCGTCATCACCATGGCCGGGCGCGGCTCGCGCTTCACTGCAGCCGGTTACACGGTCCCCAAGTACCAGATCGAGGCACACGGCCACAGCCTGTTCCAATGGTCCTTGTGCTCGCTCCGGCATTTCATCGCTGCCGATACCCGGCTAATATTTGTGTGCTTGAAGGAGAACGATTCTGGCGATTATGTGCGCAGCCAGTGCGAGGTACTGGGTATCGGCGATGTGCATATCGTCGAACTTGACGAGCTGACCGACGGCCAGGCCACCAGCGCCTACCTGTCGCGCACACTGTGGCATACACATGGACCGCTGCTGGTCTATAACATCGACACTTACGTGGAACCGGACGCATTGCGCCCGGATGCAATCCGCGCCAACGCCGACGGCTGGGTGCCGTGCTTCCAGGCGCCTGGCACGCACTGGAGCTTTGTGCGGCTCGGGGATGACGGCTGGGCGGTGGAGGTGGCGGAAAAACGCCGCATTTCCGACCACGCATCCGTCGGGCTCTACTGGTTTGGCTCGGGCGCCGACTTCGTCACCGCCTACGACCGCTATTTTGCCGATCCGGTGCACCTCGTAGGCGGCGAACGCTACGTAGCGCCGCTGTACCAGCAACTGCTGCGCGACGGCCTGAAAGTGGCCATCACCGACCTGCCACCCGAGCATGTGCACGTGCTTGGCACACCGGCAGAACTGGCGGTATTCTTGGCGGCTTCCCCCCAGCTTCCCGGCTAAGCCGGCGGGAATGCGTATAATGTCGCCTTCCCTCTTTTTGAACTTTAACCACCATGTCCGCTAATACTGCTTTACAAGCTGAAGCGCATGCTGGCGCTCCTGTCGCCGCTGCCGCTATCGCTACCGATCTTGCCCCCCA
>NZ_JAVDVB010000008.1:0-229385 GCF_031456625.1 Duganella sp. 3397 | reverse complement strand
CCCCGCGCTGCCGTTCGACTTGCATGTGTAAGGCATGCCGCCAGCGTTCAATCTGAGCCAGGATCAAACTCTTCAGTTTAATCTCTGTTTATTTGCTGCTTTCGCAGCACCGTCTTTCGACGGGTCGCTCACTCAAAATACTGACAGGCCACTATTTTCATAGTGCCTATTTCATTACTTCTTGTGAACATTTGATATGTTAAGTATCGCAGCGGCTAGCGCTGCGTGCACTTTCATCAAACGTCCACACTTATCGACTGTTAATTTTTAAAGAACTTATTCGGTGGTGCGTTTCGCAGCGATCGTTTTGTCAGCCGCGAAGAAGAAAGAGTATGAAGCGTTTCGCTCGTTACGTCAACCTTCTTTTTTCCTCGCTTCGTCTAACATTTGCATATCGGCTTCAGCGAGGGGGCGAATTATAGCCAGCTCTGCGTGCCGTGGCAAGAAACATTTCTGCGACACGGTCCATCCCCTGTTTATTGCATCCTGTCGCACGGCCATGGCGCAAAGCGGCGCCGGTCGTTACAGTTGCATCATCAAACCACGCCAGTGAAAGTTGCACATGTTTCCTACGCCCAAAACTCAAGAAACGGTCAAAACCGTCGCTACCTGGTTGCACCGCGCCTTCGATGTGGTCGCCACCTGGGTCACGCAACTATCCTGGTGGAAGTTCCTGGTATTTGCCATCCTGATGCTGATCGCAGGCTCCATCTTGCAAGATGAGCTGTTCTCGTCGAACACGGTGATGGAAGAATCGGTACGCAGCGACAAGCCCAAGCGGCGTGGTGGCGACAGCAATATCGTCATCGACGACAGCGGCATTCGCTTCAATCCCCGCAACAAGAACATTAACAAGGATGCCGAGAAAGCCGCTGCGGAACACCCAACCCCAGCCGCCGATCCCGTCGAGCCTGCCGAACCTGCCGAACCGACAGAACCGGATGTGCCGCCTGAGGAGCCAGCCGTCCCGGCTACACCAGCTACACCAGTCACCCCGGCCACCCCGGGCAAAAGCGGCAAAGCGTCCGCCGTGCCATCGCTGCCGTCACTGCCGGGCGACGAAGTCCACATCGAACTGCCGCCGCAAATCGGCGAGGAATTGTCCAACGCCATCGAAGAAGCGGTCGACGATGCGGCCGAGCAGAAAGTGGCCCGCTACCACGTGCAGGCGTCAACCTGGTTCAAGAGTTTCGTGACCTTGCTGGTACTGGCCCTGTTCGGCACCAAAGCGCTAATGGGCGGCAAAAAACGCGCGGAAGCTGAAACCCAGAACGCCAACGCCGCCGTCGAGCGCGAAGCCATGCAGCGCCAGCTCTCCGAAGCGCGCATGCAAATGATGCAGGCCCAGGTGGAGCCGCACTTCCTGTTCAATACCCTGGCCTCGGTCGAGCACCTGATCGAAACCGACCCGCCACGCGCCTCCGCCATGCAGCGCAGCCTGATCCGCTACCTGCGCGCGGTGCTGCCGCAAATGCGCGACAACGCCTTGATTACCAACCTCGGCCGTGAAGCCGACATGGTGGAGGCTTACCTGAACCTGCTCAAAATGCGCATGGAAGAACGCCTGATCGTGGAATTCGATGTACCCGACGGCCTGCGCACCGCTGCCTTCCCGCCGATGATGCTGCAGTCGATGGTGGAAAACGCCATCAAGCACGGCCTGGAAGCCAAGCCCGAGGGCGGCGTGCTGAAGGTGCGCGCCGAAGTGGCCCACAACAAGCTGCGGGTGATCGTTTCCGATACCGGGCTGGGCTTCGGCGCCGTGCCCAGCAATGGCACCGGGCTGGGCCTGACCAATATCCGCGAACGGCTGAAACTGCTGCATGGGGAACAAGGCCAGCTACTGATCGCTGCCAACACGCCAAGCGGTGTGATCGCCACCATCGAAGTACCGTACGCGCTCGCGAAAACCAAGGCCGAACCAACCAACCTGTCCAAGACCAATTGATTAATTGACCATGAGCGCAATTCGTTGAATAATTGATCGACTATTCCTTTGATAATCCTTAGCCTGCGAACCCGATGCCTACTGCAATTATTGCCGATGACGAAAGACTGATGCGCGACCAGCTGCGCATGCGCTTGGAACAAGTATGGCCGGAGCTTGAAATTCTTGGCGAAGCCAAGAACGGCGACGAAGCGATCGAGCTGGTCGATCAGCTCAAGCCGGACTTCACCTTCCTCGACATCCGCATGCCCGGCAAGACCGGCATGGAAGCGGCCACCGTGATCGGTAGCAAGAGCAATATCGTGTTCGTCACCGCCTACGACGCCTACGCGGTCGAAGCCTTCGAGCGCGGCGCCATCGACTACGTGCTCAAGCCATCCGAGCCGGAACGCCTGAAAATCACGGTCGACCGCCTCAAAGAACGCCTGAACAAGCCCGCCACGCCGGATGTCAGCGCCAGCGTAACGGCGCTGCTGTCGCAGCTGACCGAGAAAATCTCGGCGCCCAAGCCATCGCACCTGCAATGGATACAGGCCAGCATCGGCCAGGACCTGCGCATGATCCCGGTCGAGGAAATCCTGTTTTTCCGTTCCGACGAAAAATACACATGCGTGCAGACCGAGCGTTACGAGGCGCTGATCCGCAAGCCCGTGCGCGACCTGGCCGAGGAGCTCGATCCCAAGCTGTTCTGGCAAATCCACCGCGCCACCCTGGTGAACGTCAACGCCATCGAAGGCGTGACCCGCGACATCCGCGGTCGCCACCTGGTGATGATCAAGGGCCGCTCCGACAAGCTGGAGGTCAGCCGCAGCTTCCTGCATTTGTTCAAGCAGATGTAGCTGGCCGATGTAATGCGCTGATGTAAATGCGCATTGATGCACACTTGATAGGCATCAAGGGGCGGACCTGCGCTTGTCCTATGGTACAGAGTGCAGCCGCCCTTTTCCGGCTGGGGATTTTGCATGAAGCTACCCCGCCCCCTTCTGTCCCTGCTCGCCATCACTGCCGCCACCGGCGTCGCCTGGCTGGCGCGTCCCTTGTTGCGACCACTACTGCAGCCACTCGGCCGCAAGTCCTGGCGTCGCAGCCGGGGCATCATTCAGCACGCCAGTGACGCCATCATCGTCACCGACGAGCAGCAATCCATCCTGCAGGCCAACCCGGCGGCTGCCACCATGTTCGGCGTCTCGCTCGACGACATGCAGGGCGCACCGCTCAATGCCTTCATCCCGCGCGACCAGCGCCTGGGCGCCAACCCGGCGACGTCCCATTATTTCGGCAATACCGGCATCCACCTGCGCATGAAGGGCCGCCGCGCCAGCGATTACGCGGTCACCGGCGTGCGCAGCGACGGCCAGCATTTGCCGCTCGAGGGGTCGATCTCGTCGCTATACGAAAGCGGCAAGCCGATTTACACCATCATCTTGCGCGACATTACCGAGCGCAAACAGGTGCAGGAAAAGCTGGCGCAGTCCTATACGCAGCTGCGCGAGCTGTCGGCCGCGCTGCAAACCATCCGGGAAGAGGAACGCAAGCACATCGCCCGCGAACTGCACGACGACCTGGGACAGTTGCTGGCCACGCTACGGGTGGACCTGGCACTGCTGCAACGCCAGTTACGTGAGCCAGGGCCGCGCAAGCTGCTCAATGGCATGGATGAGTTGCTGATGGCGTCGATCACGTCGCTGCGGCGCATTGCCAGCAACCTGCGGCCGCGCGCACTCGATGAAGGTGGTCTGTATTTTGCGCTGGAGAGCTTGCGCCAGGAATTCGTCTCGCACTACCGCATAGCGTGCCGTCTGCATGCGAACGAAGAAGAATTGATACTCGATGATGCCTATAGCACGGCCATTTACCGCATCGTGCAGGAAGCGCTGACCAATATCATGCGCCATGCGCAAGCAACCAGGGTCGAACTGTCATTGCGGCGGGTGGACGATTTGCTCGATATTTCCATCCAGGACGACGGCCGCGGCATCGCCGCCCAGGACATGGACAAAGCTTCGTCCTATGGCCTGATCGGGATGCGCGAAAGGGTGTGGGCGCTGCAAGGCGATATTTCCATCCTCAGCGACGGCGGCACCCGGATCATGGTCCGGCTGCCACTGCCACCGCGCACGCCCGCCCCTTGAACCTGCTTAGAACGAGTGACGCACGCCGACGTTGAACGCCTTGTCGCCGGTGCCTGGCTCGTTGTTGTTACCCACGGTGTAGCCGGCGCCGTTCTTGTTCTTGATCTTGGCGTAGCTGGCGTAGGCGCCGGTACGCTTGGACAGCGCGTACAGGTAACCGACGGCGAACTGGTCGGCGTCCTGGTTGAAGTTGGTCTTGTCGTTCTTGCGGGTGTACGACGTCATGATGGTGCCAGCGCCAACCGGGATCTGCGCGCCGACCAGGATGTTGTCGCTATCGAGGCTGGCGGTTGGGGCCACGCGGTAAGCGAAGGCATTGGCCACTGGCAGCGGCGCGCTGTTCAGGCCCTTGTTGGTGCCGTAGGCAACGTAGGCCTTCACCACCTGGAAGTCATAGTTCATGGCCACCAGGGTGTTCTTGCCGGTGTCGCGCTCGGTGACGATGCTATTGGCGACGGTGTCGTTGTTGCGGTTGTTGTACACCACGCGCACATTCAGCGGACCTTGCGAGTAAGCCATGCCCAGGCCGAACTGGCGGGCGGCTTCGCTGCTGCCGGCCTGTTCGCCCAGGGCGTACTGGCCGTCGATGGTGAAGCCCGAGAAGGTCGGGGTGGTGTACACCAGCGAGTTGCTTACGCGGGTCAGGTTGCCCGAGGTTGGGAACAGGTTCTTGGCGCTACCGGCGTAACCGGCGCCGAACGGGTCGGCGACCTGGCTCAACGCGTTGTACAACATGGTTTGCTGGCGACCGATGGTCAGGGTGCCGGCGTCCTTGCTTTTCAGGCCGACCATGGCTGCGCGGTTGAACAGCGCGCTGTTGGTGTTGTCCAGGGTACCGTCGTCAACCTTGATGCCGGCTTCCAGCTGGAAAATGGCCGACAGGCCGTTACCCAGGTCTTCGGTACCACGGAAACCCAGACGCGACTGGCCGCCGATACCGCTGGTCACTTTGGTCACGCTGCCGGCTGCGCCACCGCGCTCGGAAACCATGCCGACGTCAACCAGACCGTAGATGGTGACGTTCGATTGCGCTTGGGCCTGGGCTGCGAAGCCGCCGATGATCATTGCTGCCAGAGTAAGTTTTTTCACTTGAAGTTCTCTACTGAAGGTTGAAAGAGTGCTGCACGATTTGCTTGTACCGGCGGAATCATGCCTATCAAATACTTCAACAATGTGACAACGCCAAGCTGTTGTTTCTGAGCCACAAAGCAAAACAGCCGCACATGGCGGCTGTTTTATCAGGGCAACAAACCTTACTTCAAGCGGCAGCTCAGCAGGTAGTAATACTCGAGCCGCTCGATGCGAATCTGCTTGGTGGACGCGGCAAAACGCTTGCGCAGCGTGCTGTCGGTCAGGTAGTTCTTCATGATTTCGTAACGCTGGCCGTCGTCGGCGGTGAGGATCTGGTGGGTATTGCCTTCCATATCCGTGCGGGCGAACACCATCGAATTGCCATCGACATAGGTTTCGTCCAGCAACACCAGCAACACGTCCTTGCCCAGCTTGGTGCGCAGCTCTTTCAGGTATTTTTCCTGGTCTTCGCGGCGCACGTGGCCCCACAAGCCGGCGGCAAACACGGCCGTGTACTTGCCTTCCAGGCCGTCCGGCAGGTTGAAGGCATCCATGATGCCGAAGGTGACCACATCTTCGTCGAGGCCACGGGTTTCGGCCAGGGCTATCATTTCCGGCAACAGATCGGTGGCGTAGACCGACTCGGCGGTCTCCGAGATCAGGTCGGTCCAGTACGCGGTGCCGCAGGCCAGTTCCAGCACCTTGTGGCCTTCGAACATCTCGGCAACCATTTCCTGCAGGTCGTCGAGGTCGTCGAAGCGCTCTTCCTGGGCGTACACCTGGTCGTAATTGTCGGCGTTAACGGCATAAAATTGTGCCAACTGATTGGTAATCATGGGAGTGCTTTCTCGTTTTACAGTTCGTAGTGCTCTTTATCGCCACTCATGGCCTGCTCCACCAGCTTGCGGTTGAGCGTGGGCGCCAGCAGTTCGATAAAGGTATATATATAGCTGCGCAGGTAGGCGCCCTGCTTGACGGCCACGCGCGAGACGTTCATGCCAAACAGGTGTCCTACCGGAATCGCGCGCAGATTCTTGTCGCGCTCGGCGTCGAAGGCCATGCCCGCGATGATACCGATGCCCATGCCCAACTCCACATAGGTCTTGATGACGTCGGCGTCTATCGCCTCGAGCAACACGTCGAGCTTCAGGCCGCGCAGCGCAAACGCGTGATCGATCTTGCTGCGGCCGGCAAAGGCGCCATCATAGGTGATGATCGGGTACGCTGCAATTTCTTCCAGCGTTACCTCCTTGTAGCGCAGCAGCGGATGGTCGGGCGCCACCACCAGCACGTGCTCCCATTGGTAACATGGCAAGGTGATCAAACCGTTAATGCCGGCGATCGATTCGGTGGCAATCGCCAGGTCGGCCTGGTCGCGCTGGACCATCTCGGCGATCTGCTGCGGATTACCTTGAAGCAACGATAAGCGCACCTTGGGGAACTTGACCATGAACGCCTGCACCACTTTCGGCAAGGTGTAGCGGGCCTGGGTGTGGGTGGTGGCGATGGTAAAGCTGCCGCTGTCCTGGGCCGCGTATTCCTTGCCAATGCGCTTGAGACTGTCGATCTCCTGCATGATCAGTTCCACCGACGACAATACCAGCCGCCCCGGCTCGGTCAGGCCGCGGATGCGCTTGCCGTGCCGGGTAAAAATATCCACCCCCAACTCTTCTTCGAGCTCGATAATCGCCTTGGACACGCCTGGTTGCGAGGTAAACAGCGCCTTGGCGGCATCGGTCAGGTTGTAGTTCTGGCGTACAGCTTCGCGCACGAAGCGCAGTTGGTGAAGGTTCATCTCGACCGATCTTTAATTAACGTCCGTACTTATACCCAATCCTTATATAAGCAAATAAAGACTAAGTAGTTTGGAATAAAGCTGAAGTTTATTACTATTGCAGCTACTTTGGGGATTCTAGTCGCCGACCAACCAGGAACAATATGTATCAATACGACCAATACGACCATCTTATCGTGCGCGAACGCATTGCACAGTACCGCGACCAGGTACGCCGCCGCCTCGCCGATGAGCTGACCGAAGCCGAGTTCGTGCCGCTGCGCCTGCAAAACGGCTTGTACATGCAACGCCACGCCTACATGCTGCGCATCGCCGTGCCATACGGCCTGCTGGCGTCCAGGCAGATGCGCATGTTCGCCCATATCGCCCGCAAGTACGACCGCGGCTATGGCCACTTCACCACGCGCCAGAACATCCAGTTCAACTGGGTGGAGCTGGAACAGACCCCGGACATCCTGACCGACCTGGCCTCGGTGGAAATGCACGCGATCCAGACCTCGGGCAACTGCATCCGCAACACCACGTCCGACCCGTATGCCGGCGTGGCTGCCGACGAGATCATCGATCCGCGTCCCTACGCCGAAGTGCTGCGCCAATGGTCCACGTTCCACCCCGAGTTCATCGCCCTGCCGCGCAAGTTCAAGGTTGCCATCAACGGCGCCGTGGAAGACCGCGCGGCGATCGCCATCCATGACATTGGCCTGACCGTGGTGCGCAACGACGCCGGCGAAATCGGCTTCAAGTTCATGGCCGGCGGCGGCATGGGCCGCACGCCGATCATCGGCAGCGTGATCCGCGACTTCCTGCCATGGCAGCACCTGCTCACCTATACCGAAGCCGTGATGCGCGTGTACAACCAGTACGGCCGCCGCGACAACAAGTACAAGGCCCGCATCAAGATCCTGCTCAAGGCCATCGGCGCCGAAGAATTCGCGCGCCAGGTCGAAGCAGAATGGGCAGACCTCAAGGACGGTCCCGAGACCCTGACGGTCGAAGAAATGCAGCGCATTATCGACTACTTCCAGCCGCCAGCATATAAACAGCTCGACGACAGCGACGTCGTCGCCGCCCAGGATGGCAATAAAGCGTTCGCCAACTGGGTGAACCGCAACGTCAAGCCGCACAAGCAACCAGGCTACGCGGCCGTGGTGCTGTCGCTGAAAAAACCGGGCGTGCCGCCCGGTGACGCCACCGCCGAGCAGATGGACTTCATGGCCGACCTGGCCGACCGTTACAGCTTCGGCGAACTGCGTGTGACCCACGAACAGAACGTGGTGCTGGCCGACGTGGAACAGTCGCAATTGTACGCGCTGTGGCATGAAGCCAAGGCGCACCAGCTGGCCACACCGAATATCGGCCTGCTGACCGACATGATCTGCTGCCCCGGCGGCGACTTCTGCTCGCTGGCCAACGCCAAGTCGCTGCCGATCGCCGCGTCGATCGCCGAGCGCTTCGAGAATATCGACTTCCAGCACGATATCGGCGAGATCGAACTCAATATCTCGGGCTGCATCAACGCTTGCGGCCACCACCACGTCGGCTCCATCGGCGTGCTCGGTGTCGATAAAGATGGCAGCGAGTGGTACCAGGTGTCGATCGGCGGCGCGCAGGGCAACAACGCTGCCATCGGCAAGATCATCGGCCCGTCGTTCTCGGCGCAGCAGATGCCGGAAGTGATCGACCGCCTGTTGCAGGTGTACCTGCGCGAGCGCTTCGAGGACGAGTCGTTCGCCGACTGCGCACAGCGCCTGGGCGTGGCCCCGTTCAAGCAATTTGTGTACGCCACGCCGATCGCCGAAAAAGGTGGTCGCCTGGTAGGAGAGGATGAATATGTCTGACGCTGTGAAAAACCTGATCATCAAGGGCCGCGAAGTGGTCGAAGACAGCTGGCTGGTGTTGCGCCTGGCCGAACCGGTGGAAGGCGCACCGGCCATCGACCCGGCCACCGTCGCCGTCCCCGAAGGCAAAATCATCGTGCCGCAAGCGGTATGGCTGGTGCAGCGCGAACTGCTGGCCGCGCGCGCTGCGCTTGGCGAAATCGGCGTGTGGATCGCCAGCGATGAGCGTCCCGAAGCGATCAAGGACGACCTGTCGCAGTTCGCCCTGGTGGCGGTGGACTTCCCCAAGTTTACCGACGGCCGTGGCTACTCGATCGCGTACAACCTGCGCCTGCGCCTGGGCTGGACCGGCGAGCTGCGGGCGATTGGCGACGTGCTGCGCGACCAGCTGTTCCAGATGAGCCGCGTGGGCTTCGATGCCTACGTGGTGCACGCCGACCGCGACGTGCACGATGCGCTCAAGGGTCTGTCCGATTTTTCGGAAACCTACCAGGCGTCCGTGGACCAGAAAGTACCGCTGTTCCGCCGCCACGCACGCCTCGCCGCCGGCGCCTGACTGGACTACCCCATGGATAATTTGAGCAAGCTGATTGCCGACAGCAGCGCCACGCTGTCGCGCATCGCCAGCGATTTTTCCCCGGCGGTTTTCGCCTCGAGCCTGGCCGCCGAAGACATGGTGCTGACCGACCTGATACTGAAATCGAAACTCGATATCGGCATCTTCTCGCTTGAAACCGGCCGCCTGCATCCCGAAACACTGGACATGCTGGGCAAGGTCAAAGACCACTACGACGGCTACGAGATCGCGCTGTACAAGCCCCAGCCCGAGGCGGTCGACGCCTACGTCGCGCAAAATGGCCTGAACGCCTTTTACGACAGCGTGGAGATGCGCCGCGAATGCTGCCGCATCCGCAAGGTGGAACCACTGGGCCGCGCCCTGGCCGGCAACAAGGCCTGGGTCACCGGACAGCGCCGCGCCCAATCGACCACCCGCGCCGAGCTGCACGTGCAGGAAGACGATGCGGCGCACGGCATGGTCAAGTTCAATCCACTGGCCGACTGGTCGGAGGAAGACGTGTGGAACTACATCCGCGAGCACAACGTGCCATACAACGCGCTGCACGACCAGGGCTTTCCATCGATCGGCTGCGCACCGTGCACGCGCGCCGTGCAGCCGGGCGAAGATGTGCGCGCCGGCCGCTGGTGGTGGGAAAACCCGGACTCGAAGGAGTGCGGCCTGCACATGGTGGACGGCAAACTGATACGCATTAAATCCGTGGTAGCCTGATTCCCTTCGGCCGCCGAACAAGAAAGAACCTATGAACGCATTAGCTGAAAACCACGCCGTGCACGTCAATGCGCGCCACCTCGACGCCCTGGAATCGGAAGCGATCCACATCATGCGCGAAGTGGCGGCCGAATGCGCCAACCCTGCCCTGCTGTTCTCGGGCGGTAAAGACTCGGTGGTCTTGCTGCGCATCGCGGAGAAGGCTTTCCGCCCCGGCAAATTCCCGTTCCCGCTAGTGCACGTCGATACCGGCCACAATTTCCCGGAAGTTATCACCTTCCGCGACAAGCGCGTGGCCGAACTGGGCGAACGCCTGATCGTCGGCTCGGTCGAAGAATCGATCAAAAAGGGCACGGTGCGCCTGCGTAACCCGGCCACGGACTCGCGCAACGCCGCGCAAGCGGTCACGCTGCTGGAGACCATCGCCGAACACGGTTTCGACGCCTGCATCGGCGGCGCGCGCCGCGATGAAGAAAAGGCCCGCGCCAAGGAACGCATCTTCTCGTTCCGCGATGAATTCGGCCAGTGGGATCCGAAATCGCAGCGCCCGGAACTGTGGGACCTGTATAACACCCGCGTCCATCCGGGCGAGAACATGCGCGTGTTCCCGATCTCGAACTGGACCGAGCTCGATGTGTGGCAATACATCGCGCGCGAAAAACTGGAACTGCCGCCGATCTACTTCGCCCACGAACGCCAGGTGATTCCACGCAACGGCCTGCTGGTGCCGCTGACCGACCTGACGCCGCCGCGCGAAGGCGAAAACGTGCAAACCCAAGTGGTGCGTTTCCGCACCGTGGGTGACATCTCGTGCACCTGCCCGGTGTCGTCGGACGCGGCCACCGTGGACGCGATCATCGCCGAGACGGCAGTGACCCAAGTGACCGAGCGCGGTGCCACCCGCATGGACGACCAGACTTCCGAAGCATCGATGGAAAAACGTAAAAAAGCAGGATACTTCTGATGAATGCACTGACTGACAACACTGTTCAACATCTGTCGGAGCGCGGCCTGCTGCGCTTCATCACCGCCGGTTCCGTCGATGACGGCAAGAGCACCCTGATCGGCCGCTTGCTGTTCGACAGCAAGGGCATCTTCGCCGACCAGCTCGACGCGATGTCGCGCTCCAAGCACAAGCGCACCGTGGGCGACGCGGTCGATTTGTCGCTGCTGACCGACGGCCTGGAAGCCGAGCGCGAACAGGGCATCACCATCGACGTGGCCTACCGGTACTTCGCCACGCCCAAGCGCAAGTTCATCATCGCCGACACGCCGGGCCACGAGCAGTACACCCGCAACATGGTCACCGGCGCTTCGACCGCCGACGCGGTGATCATCCTGGTCGATGTATCGAAAGTGAAACTGCGCGAAGATGGCGGTGTGGATCTGCTGATCCAGACCAAGCGCCACTCGACCATCGCCCATTTGCTGCAGATCGAGCATGTGATCGTGGCCGTCAACAAGATGGACCTGGTGAACTACGACCAGGCCATCTACGACCGCATCGTCAAGGCTTACCAGGAATTCGCCGCCACCCTGGGCCTGAAAGACGTGACGCCGATTCCACTGTCTGCCCTCACCGGCGACAACGTGGTCGATCGCAGCGACAAGCTGGCGTGGTACCAGGGCCCGACCCTGATCGAACTGCTCGAATCGCTGTCGGTCGATGAGGCATCGCACGATGCGCCGTTCCGCTTCCCGGTGCAGCTGGTGGCGCGCCACAACGGCCATGAAGCGAACGACTTCCGCGGCTACATGGGCCGTATCGAAGCCGGCAAGGTGTCGGTCGGCGACAGGCTGGTGGTCCAGCCTTCGGGCCAGAGCGCCACCGTCAAGGATATCGTCACCCTGGAAGGCTCGCACCAGTCGGCGGTCGTGGGGCAGTCGGTCACCCTGCTGCTGGAAGAGTACCTGGACATTTCGCGCGGCGACCTGCTGGCTGGCGCAAGTCAACCGGCCACCCTGCTCAAGACCTTGAAAGCCGATGTTTGCTGGATGTCGGACGAGCCGCTGGACCAGCGCCGCAAGTACTGGATCAAGCACGGCACCAGGCAGACGTCGGCCAAGATCACGGCCATCGAGTCGCTGCTGGACATCAATACCCAGCAGCGCCACGCTGTCGACGGCCTGAAACTGAACGACATCGCGCGCATCGGTTTGACGGTGCAGCAGCCGCTGGCGGCCGACGCCTACGCCGACATCCGCGCCACCGGGGCTTTCATCCTGATCGATGAAGTAACCCACCAGACGGTGGCAGCGGGTATGATTCGGTTAGCGGATTAATACCCGCATGCGGTAACGTAGGTTAATACCGTTAGCCCTGCTATCGTCATCCTCGCGCAAGCGGGGATCCATAGCACCTTTGAGCAGCGTTTGCTCAAATTATGCTGCAGTACAGAGCATATGTTCTATGGGTCCCCGCGTTCGCGAGGACGACGTGGCTCAGCCAACCAAGGATTACAGCAATGCCAACTCTCGGAAAAGTCTACCTGATCGGCGCCGGTCCCGGCGCCCAGGACCTCATGACACTGCGCGGTGCGCGCCTCCTGGCGCAAGCCGACGTGGTGCTGCACGACGCCCTGGTCACGGCCGAGATGCTGGAGCTGTGCCCGCAAGCCGAAAAAATCCTGGTCGGCAAACGCTGCGGCCAGCTCTCCAGCGCCCAGCAGTTCATCAACAAGCAGCTGGTCGATCACGCCCACAAGGCCGCCGTGGTGGTGCGCCTGAAAGGCGGCGACCCGATGCTGTTCGGCCGCGCCGACGAGGAATTGCGGGCGCTCGAGGAAGCCGGTATCGAGGTGGAAGTCGTCCCCGGCATCACCACCGCGCTCGCTGCCGCTGCCACCACCAGGCAGCCACTGACCAAGCGCGGTGTCTCGCGCAGCGTGGCCTTTTTCACCTCGTCCACCGCACCCGACGAGCGCGAACACGATGCGATTCCAGATGCCGATACCCTGGTGCAGTACATGGGCGGGCGCGAGGCGATCGCCACCGCGCAGCGCCTGCTCGATGGCGGCCGCCGCCCCGATACGCCGGTGATCGTGATCGAAAACGTCAGCCGCGCCGACCAGCGCATCCGCCGCATGACCATCGCCGCCATGGCCCACGGCCTGGGTGAAGCACATGGCCCGGTGCTGGTCATGATCGGCGACGCCATGCAAACGCGTAGCCACCAGCAGCTCGAAAGCCGGATCAGCGACGCAATACAGCAACAGCTCCGCGCCTAACTTTCCCAAAATTGTGAGAATATCCACTCTTACCCACAGTGTCAGAGGCAGCAATGGATAATGTTCACGACATCCTGGACCGTGCGTTTAACGCGCACTCGGCCGGCCAGTTCGACGCCGCGCTGCAGGATTACACCTGGCTGTTCGATGCTACCTCGGAGCGCGACTCGGACGTGGCGCCGCTGCGCTTGTCCTACGTGCTCAATGCCTGGGCCAAGCTGGCCGAGGAATACCTGCCCGCGCGCCAGGCGCTGGTCGCCCTGCGCGAGCGCGATAGCGAGCGGCTGCTGGCAGGAGATGGCAGCGATATCGAAGGTGACTCGGTTCTGTTCAACGACGTGCGCGCCATCAACGACAAGCTGGGCGACGCCCAGCACACGTACCAGCTGTTCCAGCGCCTGCCAGCAAGCCTGGCCCGCGAATGCGCCAACTCGGCGCTGCCGTCGATGATGGCCTGCGGCGACTTCACACTGGCGCACACCTACCTGCCGCATCCTGACGCCCACCTGGGCGACTACGCGGCCGAAGTGAGCGCCCACGTGGCCACGCTTGACCTGCTGTCCGACGCCGGCATGTCCGAGCTGCTGGCCACCGTCTACAACTACATGACCGAAGTGCGGCTGATCCTGGAACTGCTCGAAGGCTATGGCGACCACGCTGCCGCCACCCGGCTGCGCCAGCAAGCCGCAGCCCTGGTCACCTCGGCCGAAGCGCGCGCCTGCATCGACGCCGAATTCGCCCACCCCGGCACCACCCTCGACGCCATGGTCGAGCTGCAAAACGCCGCACTCATTTAACGCATTTTACGAACAAGCACAGTGAACCAGAACCGCGTTTCCCTCTTCCTATGCTCGGCGCTGATATCGACATCCGCCGCAGCCGCGATCCCTACCTACGACTTCAAGATCGTCCACAGCTACCCGCACGACGCCCAGGCGTTCACTCAGGGTTTGCTGTACCGCGACGGTTTTTTGTACGAAAGCACGGGCCTGAACGGCAAGTCCACCATCCGCAAGGTGCAGCTGGAAACGGGCAAGGTACTGCAAAGCCGCGACATTCCGGCGCAATATTTCGGCGAGGGCATGACCGACTGGAACGACACGCTGGTGAGCATCACCTGGCGCTCGCAGACCGGCTTCGTGTTCGATCTCAAGACGTTCGAGCCGAAGGGCGACTTTGCCTACCCCGGCGAAGGCTGGGGCCTGGCGCAAAACGGCAAGGAGCTGGTGCTCAGCGACGGCAGCAACACGCTGCGCTTCCTCGACCCGAAAACCTTCCTCGAAGTGCGGCGCGTGAAGGTGACGGCCGACGGCATCGCAGTCGATCAGCTCAACGAGCTGGAAGTGGTGGGCGACGAAATCTTCGCCAATGTCTGGCAGACCAACACCATTGCCCGCATCGACCAGAAGACCGGAAAAATCACCGGCTGGATCGACCTGGGCAAGCTGTATGCGGAAGCCGGCAAAGGCCCGGCAGCCGACAATGTCCTCAACGGCATCGCGTACGACGCCGCCAAAAAACGCCTGTTCGTCACCGGCAAGCTCTGGCCCAAGCTCTACGAAGTCAAGCTAATTCCGCGTCACTAATTAAAAGGCCGCTGCAGGGCTGCCAGAGCGAGGCGTAGCGACGCAGACAGTGCGCCAGCACGGCAAGGAGCTACAACGAAGCGCTGGCTGCCCTGAAGCGGCCAGCGCGAGGTGTAGCGATGCAGACAGTGCGCCAGCACGGCAGGGAGCTACGAAGCGCTGGCTGCCCTGAAGCGGCCTTAGAGCGAGTTGACGCAGTAGTTCGTTAGCGCATTCAATACCGCCGGATCTTCGCCGGCCGCCCCCACCACCTTGAACGACAGCTGCGGATGATCGATGCGCAGCTGCTCCACCATCAGCGGCAGGTCGCGCAGCACGTGGCCACCCTGCCCCAGGAACACCGGCACCACAGTCACGTCCGCAATGCCTTGCGTGGCCATGTCCGCCACCATCTCGGGCAGGCGCGGCTCCATCAGTTCGAGAAATGCCAGCTCCACCCGCACCTCGGGCAGGCGCGTGCGCGTGAGGTCGCGCAGCCGTTCGAACGGTGCGGCCCAGGAGGCGGCGCGGGCACCGTGGGCAAATAAGATCAGGGCTTGCTTGGTCATCTAATGTCTTTCCACCCACCATAGCGCACCGAGCGCCAGGAATAGGTATATCAAGCTGGGGGCCAGCGCCGTCAGGAATGCGGGCCAGGTACTGAGCACGCCAAGGTGCGAGAACAGGGTGTTTACCAACAGGAAGCTCACGCCGATCATGATGCCGACGAAAATCTTCAGGCTCACGCCACCGCTACGCGTGTGCAGGTAGCCGAACGGCAGCGCCAGCGCCATCAATACGAAAATGGCCAGCGGGTCGAACAGCTTTTTCCAGAAGGCGATCTTGAAGCGCTCGGTCTCCTGGCGGTTTTCCTGCAGGTGGCGCGTGTAGACCAACAGCTCGTTGGCCGACATGCGATCGGGATCGGCGCCCGACACCGCCAGGATGCGCGGCGTGATCTCGGAGATCAGGTCCTTGGTGGCGCTGTGGCGCGTTTCGATCAGGCTCGACTCCTGGCCGAAGTTGTTCTCCAGGTTGGCGATCATGCCCGGCTTGAGCAGTGCCGGATTGGTGAAGATGTTTTCGGTGACGTCCGTGAGCAGCCAGTTGTTCTTGCCCTGGAAGGTGCCGCGCTTGGCGGCGGTGATGGAACGCAGGCGGAAGTTGTTATCGAACTCGTAGAGCTTGACGTCCACCAGCGCACCGTCGGGCCGCACTTCGCGCACGTTGAAAAAGCGCGAGCCGATCACGGTGCCGGTCATGCCCTCGGACTTGACGATGTCCTTGGTCCACAGGCCGGAACGGAACTCGGACGAAATCGCCGCCCCGCGCGAATTGAGCTTGATGGTGTCGGCAATCGGCGCGGTGCGCGGCGTGATCAGCTCACCGAAAATGAAGGTGATGATCACCAGCACGATGCCGATCTTGGCCAGCATCCAGCCCACCATGCCGGTGGACATGGACGCCGCGCGCATGATGGTGAACTCGGAGGTGGCCGCAAACTGCGCCATGATGTAGATGGTGCCGATCAGCGACGCCACCGGCATCACCCGGTATACATAGCCGGGTATGCGTGCGGCCACGTACAGCAGCGCGTATTGCAAGGTGTAGCCGTTCTTGCCGACCGAGCGCAGTTCGCCGGTGAGGTCGAGGAAGGCTTGCAGCAGCAAAAACGCCACCAGCACGAAGGCAACCGCCTGCAGGATCGAGACGGCAAAATAGCGTTGCAGGATTTTCATGGCGAGACGGCCTTGTTGTCGGCGCCATTGCGCGAGCGTTTCATCGCCGCCAGCATGGCCAGCGGATGGTAAGGGTGATTCAGGTTCAGACGCCAGGCGAACATGGCGAGCACCACCAGCGCGGTGACCAGGTGCAGCGGCCACCAGCCCAGCGCGAACGATATTTTACCGCCCTGGACCACGCCTTCCATCAGCTTGACCAGGTTGTTATACGAGAAGAAGATCAGCAGCGCGATGATCAGGTTGGCCGAGCTGCCCGCGCGCGGATTGACAAAACCCAGCGGTATCGCCAGCAGCACCAGCAGCAAACAGGTGAGCGGCGAGGCGATGCGCGACAGCAGTTCGGCGCGGCCGGAGGTGCTGGTGTCGGCAAACAGCGCCATGGTCGGAATGGCGTCGGTGTCGCTGTCGGGGTCGAGCTCCTGCGACTGGCTGGCCACGCGCATGCTGTAGCTTTCGAACTCCATGGTCTGGAAGTCGGACTGACCCGGCACGCCCTGGTAGCGGCGGCCGTTCTTGAGCACCAGGTAGCGTTCACCCTTGGCGCCGGTGCTGATCACGCCTTCGCGCGCGACGATGACGGCGGTGCCGCGTTCATCGACGGTGTTGACGAACACGTTGTGCACCACCGAAGTGTCGCCGGCCACGCCTTCGACGAAGAAGATGCGGTTGGCCGAGGCCGATTCGCGGAACTGGCCGGGCGAGACTTTTTGCAGGTCTTCGCGCTTGGCGAAGCGTTCGACGTACTCAGAGCTTTTCTCCTTGGCCCACGGCGCGGCCACCAGGCTCAGTGCCCCGGTGAGCAGCACCATCGGGATGCCGAAGCTGAGCACCGGCCAGATCCAGCGCGTGAGGCTCAGGCCCGAGGCGAACCACACCACCATTTCGGAATCGCGGTAGCTGCGAGTGACCACCATCAGCACCGAGATAAAGCTGGTGAGGATCAGGATGGTGGGCAGATAATTGATGGTCGCGAACATGATCAGCGCCAGCACGTCGCCGGAATCGACTTTGCCGCCGGCGGCCTTGCCGAGGATGCCGATCAGGGTCCAGGTCACGCTGACGCTGAAGAGCACCGTGAAGCTGGTGCCGGCCGCAGCGGCCATTTCTCGTCTTAGGGCGCGTTGAAAAATCATTCGAAGTTTATAATTGGTGGTTATGGCCGTGTTATAGCTTCTACAGGGCCAAAAAATTAAAAGTAACAGCCTGGCCGAACACCTCGAGCAGACTGGAAATTCGCATACGTCACGGAGAATCAAATGGACTTTAGCATAAAAGCATTCGACACCAAGAACACCATCGCCTCGGCAAAAGCCGGCGTAGTGGCTGTCGCGGTCTTCGAGAACAAAAAGCTGTCGCAAGCCGCCAAGGCCCTCGATGGATCCGGTGAAATCTCGGCTGCGCTCAAGTCCGGCGACATCACCGGCAAGGCCGGCACCACCCTGCTGCTGCGCGGCGTGCAAGGCGTGGCCGCCGAGCGCGTGTTGCTGGTAGGCCTGGGCAATGAAGAAGCTGTGAGCGAGAAAAGCTTTGCCAGCGGCGTGTCGGCCGCCATCAAGGCCTTCGGCGCCCTGGGCGCGAGCGACGCTATTATCGCACTGCCGATGACCGAAGTGAAAGAGCGCGACGTCAATTGGGCGATCCGCTGCGTAGTCCAGACCGGCCACGAAACCGTGTTCCGCACCGACGGCCAGAAGAGCAAGAAGGATCCGGCGCCGGCAGGCGTGAAAAAGGTCGCGCTGGCCGTGCCCTCCACCACCGAAACCAAGCTGGCGCTGGCCCAGGCCGTGGCGATCGCCAACGGCATGGACCTGACCAAGGAACTGGGCAACCTGTCGGCCAATATCTGCACTCCTACCTACCTGGCCAACACCGCCAAGAAGCTGGGCAAGGACTATAAATTCGACGTCGAAGTGCTGGACCGCAAACAGCTCGAAGCGCTGAAAATGAACAGCTTCCTGTCGGTGACCAACGGCAGCGAGCAGCCGCCGAAGTTCATCATCATCAAGCACATGGGCGGCAAGGCCAAGGATGCGCCGGTGGTGCTGGTCGGTAAAGGCATCACCTTCGACACCGGCGGCATTTCGCTCAAGGCCGGTCCCGGCATGGACGAAATGAAGTACGACATGGGCGGCGCCGCCTCGGTGCTGGGCACCATGCGCGCTATCGGCGAGATGAACCTGAAGCTCAACGTCATCGGCGTAATCGCCAGTTGCGAGAACATGCCGTCGGGCCGCGCCACCAAGCCGGGCGATATCGTCTCGTCGATGAACGGCCTGACCATCGAGATCCTCAACACCGACGCCGAAGGCCGACTGGTGCTGTGCGACGCGCTGACCTACGCCGAGCGCTTCAACCCGGCCGTGGTGCTCGACGTGGCAACGCTCACCGGCGCCTGCATCGTGGCGCTGGGCCACCACAAGAGCGGCCTGTTTACGCGTGACGACGACGTCCACAACGCGCTGGCCGACGAGATCATGGCGGCCGGCAAAGCTGCCGGCGACACCGCGTGGCGCCTGCCGATCGGCGAAGAGTACAACGAGCAGTTGAAGTCCAACTTCGCCGATCTGGCCAATATCGGCAGCCCGGGCGGCGCGTCGTGCACGGCGGCGGCGTTCCTCGAGAACTTCACCCGCAAGTACACCTGGGCGCACCTGGACATCGCCGGCACGGCCTGGAAATCGGGCGGAGCCAAAGGTGCCACCGGCCGTCCGGTGCCGCTGCTGTCGAACTTCCTGATCAACCGGGCGTAAGCCGCACGACCAGGCGGGGTCGGAACCTTGGCAGGGTCCGACCCCAGGCAGCAAGAGTTCAGTACAACGTCACGCCGGCAGCAGGCGGCGGCAATTCGTCGCGCTCCTCGGTCGGCCGCATGATGACCGTCAGAGTTGATGGGAAATCGTAGCCGGCGCCGGTGTTCTGGTCGATGAAGTAACCGACGCCGGCAGTCAGGATCAGGTTGCCCCACAGGTTGCCATTGGGCTTGGGATCGACACGCTCGTACGCCCAGCCCGCCCCCTCCTTCTTGCAGTCGATCCGCAATGGTGCCGAGCTCTTGCGCAAGGTCACCCGGCCGGGCGTAGTGACGAACCATTTGCCGGCGTCGTTGTACAGCACGCAACCCACGCCGCCGATCTGGCGATGGTCGAGCACGGTTTGCACCAGCACGGTTTGTTCGGTGGATTCGCTCAGCGATGCGCAACCGGCACTGCCTGACATGGCCAGTGCGGCAGCGACGATGCGTGCGGTAGGACGGAAAACCATGGTCTGTCTCGGTAATGGATACCGGGACAGTGTAGCAAGGCTAATGAAGGTTGATTCTCTTAATCAAGAGGCGTAAAGCGTTGCACTTTGACGCCATCAACCTCGATCACCTCGAAAAACACGGCGGCTGGCCGGCACCAGATCGATCCATCCGCTGCGCGGTAAACGATCATGGTGCTCAGATCGGCTTCCAGAGTGGCCTCGCACACCAGTTCGTACAGGCCACCTTTATAGTGCCGGTAACGCACCGGTGTCATGCCAGTCACACTCGTCACGTTCGGCACACTCAGGCGCTTTGCGTGGCGGCAGCCTTGGTGGCGGCAGGTGCTCGCTCTTCAGCTTGCTCCTGCTGCTTTTTCTTGAGGCCGTTGACAACCTTCAGGATGTCGTCCATGCCACCCTGGCCGCCCAGCGACGAGAATGCGTCGAGCACCTCGTTGAGCACCTGGTTGCGCACGGCAGCTTCGTCCTGGCTCACTGCCGGGACGCGTTGCAGCGCCTCGGCGGCACGCTTTTCGGCCGCGGCGGCTTCTTTTTGCGCAGCGGTCTTGCGGCCGCCAGGCGTTTTACCATGTTCCAACGCAGCTTGCCAGATCACCCAGCGACGTTGCGTTTCGAAAACCAGATACTCTTCCGGTTTGTCTTCTCGACGACGAACGATATGTCCGTCGCGTTGTGCCCATGCCTCAAATGCAGCTCGCATTTTTATTCCTTTGTAAATGCGCTACGCGCAATTCACTGTTAAAACTACAAGATATTTCCGTATAGTACCATTTATTGCATCACCCCAATAACCACTATAGTAGATTATTGCTGTACTGAGGTTGCTCATTGGCAACACTAGTTTTGACTTAATTTTGTAACAGTATATTTCTTATTTGCTATTCTGTCTCGCGCACGAATTCAATTTTGATAACTAGGAGACAGATTTGGCAATTTCCACAGCATTTCACAATTTCTGCAACATTTTAGGCGCTGGAGACAATATTGCGAAGTGTTATTCCACGATTTCTCTGAAAAATCGCCACTATTGGTATCAACCTGGCCGCCTCATCTGTTAAATCCGATTGCGGTAAGATGCGTCTTTGGCTCCGCGCCCCTGCTGCATCAATTCTTCAAGGACATTAACTAGTGATAAAATTAGCTACATGGAATGTTAACTCACTGAACGTAAGACTGCCGCACGTTATGACATGGCTAGAGGCAAATCCCACGGATGTGCTCTGCATACAGGAAACAAAATTAACTGACGACAAGTTCCCGTTCGCCCAGATCGAGGCTGCCGGCTACCACGTGGCGTACGCCGGGCAAAAAACTTATAACGGTGTGGCTATTTTGTCAAAGCTGCCTATCACCGATGTAGTCAGGAACAATCCGCTATTGGACGATCCGCAACAACGCATCCTGGCGGCAACCATCGGCGGCATGCGCATTGTCTGCGCGTACGTGCCCAATGGCCAAAGCGTGGGTTCCGAAAAATACCAGTACAAGATGGGCTGGCTCGACGCCTTCCATGCATGGATCAGCCAGGAGGCGGCGCAACACCCGCAGCTGGCGGTGCTGGGCGACTACAATATCGCGCCGGAAGACCGCGACGTGCACGATCCCGCTGCATGGGAAGGCGAGGTGCACGTATCGGAACCGGAGCGCGCTGCCTTGCGGCGGCTGCTCGATATCGGCCTGGCCGATGCCTTCCGCCTGTTCGAACAGCCGGAAAAATCTTACAGCTGGTGGGACTACCGTGGACTGGGCTTCCGCCTGAACAAGGGCCTGCGCATCGACCACATCCTGCTGTCGCCGGCGCTGGCGCAGCGCTGCACCGCCTGCGTCATCGACCGCACCCCGCGCAAGTGGGAGCAGCCGTCCGATCACACACCAGTGATTGCCACGATCGAATAAACCGCTAGGTTATACGCCAGCCAGCACCGCATCGCGGCGCGGCAGCAGCAGCCGCGCCTCTTCGTGCGACGCCGGTTCGGAAAACAGGAAACCCTGGGCGAACTGGCAGCCGTTGCGCTGCAAGAGCGCATACTGGCCTTCGTTCTCCACCCCTTCCGCCACCACCGACAGCTGCAGGCTGCCCGACAAGGCGATGATGGCCGCTACGATGGCGCGGTCCTCGGCGCTGTTGGCCAGATCCTTGATGAACGCCCGGTCGATCTTGATCTTCTTGACCGGAAAGCGCTTCAGGTAGGCCAGGCTGGAATAGCCGGTGCCGAAATCGTCAATCGACAGGCGGATACCCATGGCGTTGATCTGCTCGAGAATTTCCTGGGTCTGTTCGCCATGCTGCATCAGCGCGGTCTCGGTGATCTCGAATTCCAGCAGCGCCGGATCGATGCCGGTCTCGTCGAGAATGCGCCGCACCGAGGCCACCAGGCCGCCATGCATGAACTGGCGCGCCGACAGGTTGACTGCCAGCGGTACAGGCATGAAACCGGCGCGCAGCCACGCCATGCTTTGCTCGCAGGCCTGGCGGATCACCCACTCGCCGATCGGCACGATCAGTCCATTTTCCTCGATGATGGGAATGAAGCAGTCGGGCAGCACCAGATCCTGCTCGTTACGGCGCCAGCGCAGCAGTACCTCCATCGCGTGCAGACGGCGTGTGCCGATGTCCATGATGGGCTGGTAGGTCAGCGAGAACTGGTCGCGCGCGAGCGCGTTGCGCAGGTTCGATTCGAGCTCGAAATGCTGGGCTGCCGCCTCGTTCATCACCGGCTGGAAGTACTTATAATTGTTCCTGCCGGTGGCCTTGGCATGATACATCGCAGTGTCCGCGTTGCGCATCAGCGTGGCGACATCGGCGCCATCGTCGGGATAAATGCAGATGCCGATCGACGGCGTGATGTGCAGGTGGCGGCCTTCGAGCGGAAAGCTCTCGTCGAGCGCGGCAATGATCTGCTCGGCCACCGCGCTCGCCTCCCCCGCGCCGGCAATACCCGGCAAGAGCACCACGAACTCGTCGCCGCCCAGGCGCGCCACGGTATCGCTGGCGCGCACTGCGCAGCACAGGCGGTTCGCTACTTCCTTGAGCAGCTGGTCGCCGGTCATGTGGCCGAGCGAATCGTTGATGGTCTTGAAGCGATCGAGGTCGATGAACATCATGGCCAGCTGGCGCTGCGAGCGCAGGGCGTTGAGCATGGCGCGGTCGAGCCGGTCCGACAGCAACGCGCGGTTCGGCAGGCCGGTCAGGCTGTCATGGTAGGCCATGTGGTGCACCCGGGCTTCGGCCTGGCGCCGTTCGATGATCTCGCCCTGCAGCAGGGCGTTGGCGCCGGCCAGTTCGGCGGTGCGCTCGAGCACCCGCACTTCCAGTTCATCGCGCGCGCGGCTCACCGCCTCGGCAGCCTCGCGGCGCGCGGTGATGTCATCCACCAGCCACACCGACCGGCCGCGCGGATGCGCCAGGTCGAACGGACGGCCGGACAGGCGCGCCCAGAACGCGGTGCCGTCGCGGCGTACCAGTTCGTACTCGGACACGTTGATGCGACCAGCCATGAAGTCGCGCATGGTCTCGGCACGCGCCGCCTGCCAGGCCGCCTTGTCGGCATAAAAGGCCTGCACACTGAGGTTGTTCATGCCGCCCGGCGGGTAGCCGAACAGCTCTTCCATCTTGGTGTTGCAGTGCAGGTTACGGCCCTCCTCCACCACCGAGATGCCGAGCACCGCGCTATCGAGGATGGCCTGGTTTTCCAGCAGCGCGTTGTGCAGCGCGCGCTGGTCGCGTCGCACGTCGCTGATGTCGTTGAAGACGATGGTGGCGCCCTCGATATCGGCGCCGGCCGGCAGCGGCTTGACCCAGGCCTGGACCGCAAAATAGTGGCCGCTGGCGGGCGTCAGGTAAGTATCCCAGCGTGCACCGGGCGTGGCGGTGGCCAGGCGGGCCACGCTGGCCTCGCGCACATGGAGCGTAAACAATTTATCCACGCCCAGGCCGCACGGGTCGCGCCCGAGCAAAGTCACCAGTTCTGCGTTGGCAGCCATGACCGTGCCGTCCACGCCATAAGCGCAAGCGGGGACGCCGATCAGCGCCAGCGCGCCGGCGACAAAATCCGTATTGGTCAGCATAAGGCCCCTGAGAAATCGATAAACATGACAACTTATTATTGTTAGTTGACAGATGTTAAACCATCTTCAGGGCTTTGGGGGGCATAAAACGACAATGCCCGGTAAAAACCGGGCATTGTCGTGACAAGCTTGCTACTTTCTCGCTACATCAGTGGCCGCTGGCGCCTTCTGCGCCGATACCGGTTTCCGAACGCACGGTCTGGGCTTCGAAGCCGTCGCGGTCGATGCGGGCACGCGGGCCTTTATCGGTGATCGAGAACAGCCAGATGCCGACGAAGCCGACGATCATCGAGAACAGTGCCGGCGAAGCGTAAGGGAACAGTGGCTCGGCCTTGCCGAACACGTCCACCCACACCGATTTCGACACCACGGTCAGTCCCACCGCCGTGAACAGGCCGAGGAAACCGCCGACCGTCGCGCCACGGGTGGTGCAGTCTTTCCACAGCACCGACATGAACAGGACCGGGAAGTTGGCCGAGGCAGCAATCGCGAACGCGAGCGACACCATGAACGCGATGTTCTGCTTCTCGAACACGATGCCCAGCACCACGGCGACAATACCGAGGGCGATGGTGGTCATTTTCGAGACGCGCAGTTCGTCGGCGCCGGTGGCCTTGCCCTTCTTGATCACGGTGGCGTAGATGTCGTGCGATACCGCCGATGCGCCCGACAGGGTCAGGCCGGCAACCACCGCCAGGATGGTGGCGAAGGCCACGGCCGAAATGAAGCCGAGGAAGACGTCGCCGCCGACCGCTTTGGCCAGGTGCACCGCCGCCATGTTGTTACCGCCCAGGAGCTTGCCCGCCGCATCCTTGAATTCGGGATTGGTGCCCACCAAAACGATGGCGCCGAAACCGATGATGAAGGTCAGCACGTAGAAGTAGCCGATCCAGGTGGTGGCCCACAGTACCGACTTGCGTGCTTCTTTCGCATTCGGGACGGTGAAGAAGCGCATCAGGATATGCGGCAGGCCGGCAGTACCGAACATCAGCGCCATGCCGAACGAGATCGCCGAAATCGGATCCTTGATGAACGTGCCCGGGCCCATGATGGCGTCCTTGTTGGCGTGGACTTCCACGGCCTTGGCGAACAGTTTTTCAGGGCTGAAGCTGAACTGCGCCAGTACCGCCAGCGCCATGAAGCTGGCGCCGCCCAGCAGCATCACCGCCTTGATGATCTGCACCCAGGTGGTGGCGGTCATGCCGCCGAACAGCACGTAAATCATCATCAAGGTACCAACCAGCACGACCGCGATCCAGTATTCGAGACCGAACAGCAGTTTGATCAACTGGCCGGCGCCGACCATCTGCGCGATCAGGTAGAACGCCACCACGACCAGGGTGCCGGAGGCAGCGAAAATGCGGATCGGCTTTTGCGCGAAACGGTAAGCGGCAACGTCGGCAAAGGTGAAGCGGCCCAGGTTGCGCAGGCGCTCGGCCATCAGGAAGGTAATCACCGGCCAGCCGACCAGGAAGCCGATGGCGTAGATCAGGCCATCGTAACCGTTGAGGAACACGGCGGCGGAAATACCGAGGAACGATGCGGCCGACATGAAGTCGCCGGCAATCGCCAGGCCGTTCTGGAAGCCGGTAATGCCGCCGCCGGCGGTGTAGAAGTCGGCGGCCGACTTGGTCTTGGCGGCAGCCCACTTGGTGACCCACAGCGTAAACAGCACGAAGACGCCGAACATGGCGATCGCGGTCCAGTTGGTGGCCTGCTTGGTGGCCTGGCCCAGGTCGCCGCCGGCAGCGTACACGACGCCGCTGACTGCTGCGCCGATCAGGGCGGAGGCGACGATCGCCAGTTGACGGTTCGAGGCGCTCATGCTTTCACCCGTGCGGCGATGGCGGTGGTCAGATCGTCGTATTCGCGGTTGGCGCGACGCACGTAGATGCCGGTGATGATGACGGTGAAGACGATCACGAACAGGCCGATCGGCATGCCCCAGGTCATCACGCCATCGCCGGTCCTGGAAGCGAGCAGCTCTTTGTCGAACGCGATCAGGAGGATGTAGCCGTAATAGACCACCATCATCATCGCGGTAAGGATCCAGCCGAACCGGGAGCGCGCCTTGACCAGTTTATGGTAATTGGGGTCGGCTTTGATTTTTTGAACCAAATCGTCTTGCATCATCTGTCTCCATTTATTGAGGAACCTGCCCATTTAGCTGAGCTTGAGCCCACAATAAGCTGCGAGACTTACCGCTGGCTTACACGCGCTCCGATAGACTAAGCTCTGACCCAACCTTCCATCAGGATGCGCGCGCTGCGGCTCATCACCGCTTTGACCACGCGCCACTGGCCGTCCTGCTGCACGGCTTCGGCGCCCACGCGCAAGGTGCCCGACGGGTGGCCGAAGCGCACCACGTGGCGCTCGCCGCCGCCGGCCGCCAGGTTGGCCAGCGTACCGGGAATGGCGGCTGCGGCGCCGATGGCCACTGCGGCGGTACCCATCATGGCGTGGTGCAGTTTGCCCATCGAGAGCGCGCGCACCAGCAAGTCGATATCGCCCGCTGCCACCTGCCTGCCGCTTGACGCCACGTAGGGCGCCGGCGGCGCCACGAAAGCCACTTTGGGGGTGTGCTGGCGTTGCGCGGCCTGCTCCAGGGTGGCCACGAGGCCCATGCGCACGGCGCCGTGCACACGGATGGTTTCGAACATGGCCAGCGCGCGCGCGTCGCCATTGATCGCGTCTTGCAGTTCGGCGCCGGTGCAGCCCACCGCCTGCGCCTCGATGAAGATGGTGGGTATGCCGGCGTTGATCATGGTGGCGCGCAGCGTGCCGATGCCTGGCACTTCGAGGTCGTCGATCAATTGGCCGGTGGGGAACATGGCGCTGCTGGTGCTGTTAGCACCGGCGCCCTCCTCGTCTGCCGCCGGATCCATGAATTCGAGCACCACCTCGGCCGCCGGAAAGGTCACGCCATCGAGCTCGAAGTCGCCCAGCTCCTGCACCTGGCCGCCCGTCATCGGGATATGGGCGATGATGGTCTTGCCGATATTGGCCTGCCAGATGCGCACCACGGCCACGCCGTCGTGCGGCACGCGCGCGGCATCCACCAGCCCGGCCTGGATCGCGAACGCACCGACGGCTGCCGACAGGTTGCCACAGTTGCCGCTCCAGTCAACGAACGGGCGGTCGATGGCGACCTGGCCGAACAGGTAATCGACATCGTGATCGGCTTTGGTGGCCGGCGCCACGATCACCGCCTTGCTGGTGCTCGAGGTGCCGTTGCCCATGCCGTCGATCTGCTTGCCGTAGGGGTCGGGGCTGCCGATTACGCGCAGCAGCAGCGCATCGCGCGCAGCACCGGGTACTTGGGCAGCGGGCGGCAAATCCTGCAGGCGGAAGAATACCCCCTTGCTGGTACCGCCACGCATATAGGTGGCGGGGATTCTGGTCTGTTGGTTCATCATGCGGCCTATGCGGTTTTATGCTGTTGCAGGAAATCCTGGGCGAAGCGCTGCAGCACGCCACCCGCTTCGTAGATCGACACTTCTTCCTGGGTGTCGAGCCGGCAGATCACCGGTGTTTCCACCCGCTCTCCGCTGCGGCGGTGGATCACCAGCGTGAGCATGGCGCGCGGCGTACGCGCGCCCACCACGTCGTAGGTCTCGGTGCCATCCAGCGCCAGCGTCAGGCGGTTGACGCCTGGCGTAAATTCCAGCGGCAGCACGCCCATGCCCACCAGGTTGGTACGGTGGATGCGCTCGAAGCCCTCGGCGGCAATCGCTTCCACGCCGGCCAGGCGCACGCCCTTGGCGGCCCAGTCGCGCGACGAACCCTGGCCATAGTCGGCGCCAGCGACCACGATCAGCGGCTGCTTGCGCTCCATGTACGATTCGATGGCTTCCCACATGCGCGTGACCGTGCCCTCTGGTTCCACCCGCGCCAGCGACCCGGCGATGACCTTGCCGGCGGCGTCGCGCACCATCTCGTTTTTCAGGGTGGGATTGGCAAACGTGGCGCGCTGCGCGGTCAGGTGGTCGCCGCGATGGGTGGCGTAGGAATTGAAGTCCTCTTCCGGCAGGCCCATTTTTGCCAGGTACTCGCCGGCCGCGCTGTCGGCCATGATGGCGTTCGATGGCGACAGGTGGTCGGTGGTGATGTTATCGCCGAGCAGCGCCAGCGGCCGCATGCCGGTAAGCGACCGCGCGCCAGCCAGTGCCCCTTCCCAGTAGGGCGGGCGGCGGATGTAGGTGGTGTGCGGGCGCCAGTCGTACAGCGGGCTGACCGCCACGCCATCATCAGCCTCGCGGGCGAACATCGGGATGTACACCTTGCGGAACTGCTCGGGTTTCACGCTGGCCGCAACGACCGCATCGATCTCGGCGTCGGACGGCCAGATGTCGGCCAGTTTGACCGGACAGCCGCCAGCGTCCACGCCCAGCACATCCTTTTCGATATCGAAGCGGATGGTGCCGGCAATCGCATACGCCACCACCAGCGGCGGCGAGGCCAGGAAGGCCTGCTTGGCATACGGGTGGATGCGGCCGTCGAAATTGCGGTTGCCCGACAGGACGGCGGTGGCGTACAGGTCGCGCTCTATCACCTCCTGCTGGATGCTTGGCTCGAGCGCGCCCGACATGCCATTGCACGACGTGCAGGCGTAAGCGACCACACCAAAGCCCAGTTGTTCGAGTTCGGCCATCAGCCCGGCCGCTTCCAGGTACAGCGTGACGGTCTTGGAACCGGGCGCCAGCGACGACTTGACCCACGGCTTGCGCGTAAGGCCCCGCGCATTGGCGTTACGGGCCAGCAGGCCGGCGGCGATCATGTTGCGCGGGTTGTTGGTGTTGGTACAACTGGTAATGGCCGCGATGATGCAGGCGCCATCGGGCATCAGGCCCGGTTCGTTTTCCACCACGCCGCTGATGCCACGGGCGGCGAGTTCGGACGTCGGCACGCGGCTGTGCGGGTTCGACGGTCCGGCGATATTGCGCACCACCGACGACAAGTCGAACGTCAACACGCGCTCGTACTGCGCAGTGGCCAGCGCGTCGGCCCACAGGCCAGTCTCTTTCGCATAGGTTTCCACCAGCTTGACCGTGTCTTCATCGCGGCCGGTCAGGCGCAAATACTTGATCGTCTGCTCGTCGATGTAGAACATGGCGGCGGTGGAGCCGTATTCGGGCGCCATATTGGAAATCGTGGCGCGGTCGCCCAGCGTCAGGTGGGCGGCGCCTTCGCCGAAGAACTCCAGGTACGACGACACCACTTTCTGTTTGCGCAAAAATTCGGTCAGCGCCAGCACGGTGTCGGTGGCGGTGATGCCGGGGCCGGGCTTGCCGGTCAGTTCCACGCCGATGATGTCGGGCAGGCGCATCCACGAGGCGCGGCCCAGCATCACGCTTTCCGCTTCCAGGCCGCCGACGCCGATGGCGATCACGCCGAGCGCATCGACCATCGGCGTGTGCGAGTCGGTGCCGACCAGGGTGTCGGGAAAGGCCACGCCGTCCTGGGCCTGGATCACCGGCGACATGCGCTCGAGATTGATCTGGTGCAGGATGCCGTTACCGGGCGGGATCACATCGACGTTCTTGAACGCCTTCTTGGTCCAGTCGATGAAGTCGAAGCGGTCTTCGTTGCGGCGGTCTTCGATGGCGCGGTTCTTGGCAAAGGCATCGGGATCGAAGCCGCCGCATTCCACCGCCAGCGAATGATCGACCACCAGCTGGGTGGGCACCACCGGGTTGACCAGCGCCGGGTCGCCGCCTTGCAGGGCGATGGCGTCGCGCAGGCCGGCCAGGTCCACCAGCGCGGTCTGGCCGAGGATGTCGTGGCAGACCACGCGGGCCGGGAACCATGGAAAATCGAGGTCGCGGCGGCGCTCGATCAGTTGCGCCAGCGAGGCATCGAGCGTGGCGGGGTCGCAGCGGCGCGCCAGGTTTTCGGCCAGCACGCGCGAGGTGTACGGCAGCCCGTCCCAGGCGCCCGGTTGAATCGCCTCGACAGCGGCGCGCGCGTCGAAGTAATCGAGCGCGGTGCCGGGTAGCGGCTTGCGGAACTGCGTGTTCATCGCGATGCTCATGGATTTGCTCATCGATTTGCTCATCATGCACGGTCCTCGATCGGCACGAATTGCAGGTCTTCGGGACCGACATAGTTGGCGGACGGGCGAATGATCTTGTTGTCGATGCGCTGCTCGATCACGTGCGCGGCCCAGCCCGACGTGCGCGAGATGACGAACAGCGGGGTAAACATCGCGGTCGGCACGCCCATCATGTGGTACGACACGGCCGAGAACCAGTCCAGGTTGGGGAACATCTTTTTCACGTCCCACATCACGGTTTCGAGCCGCTCGGCGATGTCGAACATTTTCATCGAGCCGCCGTCCTGCGACAGCTGGCGCGCCACTTCCTTGATCACCACGTTGCGCGGATCGGAAATCGTGTATACGGGATGGCCGAAGCCGATCACCACTTCCTTGTTGGCCACGCGGTTGCGGATGTCCGCTTCCGCTTCGTCGGCGTTTTCGTAGCGCTTCTGTATCTCGAACGCGAACTCGTTGGCGCCGCCGTGCTTGGGACCGCGCAGCGCGCCGATGGCGCCGGTAATGGCCGAGTGCATGTCGGAACCGGTGCCGGCGATCACGCGGCCGGTAAAGGTGGATGCATTAAATTCGTGTTCGGCGTACAGGATCAGCGACGTGTGCATGGCGCGCACCCAGCTCTCGGGCGGCTTGAAGCCGTGCAGCAGGTGCAGGAAGTGGCCGCCGATCGAGTCGTCGTCGGTTTGCACCTCGATGCGCTTGCCATTATGGCTGTAATGGTACCAGTACAGCAGCATCGAGCCGAACGACGCCATCAGGCGGTCGGCGATGTCGCGCGCACCCGGCACGTTATGGTCGTCCTTCTCCGGCAGCACACAGCCCAGTACCGAGGCGCCGGTGCGCATCACGTCCATCGGGTGGGCCGCTGCCGGCAAGGCTTCCAGCGCGGATTTGACTGCCTGCGGCAGGCCGCGCAGCGAGCGCAGCTTGGCCTTGTAGCCACGCAGCTCGCCGTCGTTGGGCAGCTTGCCGTGCACCAGCAGGTAGGCGATTTCCTCGAACTCGCTGGTGGTGGCCAGGTCAAGGATGTCGTAGCCGCGGTAGTGCAGGTCGTTGCCGGTCTTGCCGACCGAGCACAGCGCCGTGTTACCGGCAGCGACGCCGGACAGGGCGACGGATTTTTTGGGTTTGAAGGTGGTGGTGGTATCGGACATGATGGTCTCCTGAGATCCGTAAACGATTATTTTTTTTGCGCGGCAAACAGGGCGTCGAGCTTCTGTTCGAAGCTGTGGTAATTGATCCGTTCATACAGCTCGGCGCGCGTCTGCATGGTATCGAGCACGTTCTGCTGGGTGCCGTCGCGGCGAATCGCGCCATAGACGTTTTCGGCCGCCTTGTTCATGGCGCGGAACGCCGACAGCGGGTACAGCACCAGGCCCACGTCGGCGTCGCGCAGCTCGTCCACCGTAAACAGCGGGGTGGAGCCGAACTCGGTGATATTGGCCAGCACCGGCACCTTGACGGCGGCGGCGAACTGCTTGTACATCTCGAGACTGATCATCGCTTCGGGGAAGATCATGTCGGCGCCCGCCTCCACGCATGCGACGGCGCGGGCAATCGCCGCGTCCAGCCCTTCGACGGCCAGCGCGTCGGTGCGGGCCATGATCACGAACTGGTCGTCGGTGCGCGCATCGACGGCGGCGCTCACGCGGTCCACCATCTCCTGCTGCGAGACGATTTCCTTGCCGGGCCGGTGACCGCAGCGCTTGGCGCCTACCTGGTCTTCGATGTGCATGGCGGCGGCGCCGGCCTTGATCATGGTCTTGACGGTGCGCGCGACGTTGAAGGCCGAAGCGCCAAAGCCGGTGTCGGCATCGACCAGGAGTGGCAGGTCGCACACGTCGGTGATGCGGCGGATGTCGGTGAGCACGTCGTCCAGGCTGGAGATGCCGAGGTCGGGCAAGCCCAGGGAGCCGGCCGCCACGCCGCCGCCCGACAGATAGATGGCGCGGAAACCGGCGCGCTTGGCCAGCAAGGCGTGGTTGGCGTTGATGGCGCCGACCACCTGCAACGGCGATTCTTCTTGCACAGCCTGGCGGAACGCGGCGCCTGCGGAATAACTCATGGATGACCTTTCAATGTTGCGGTGAAGTTGTTCAACATACTGCAAACGCCGTGCCACCGTTTCGATCTTTAAAAATCAAGCACTTAGAGAATTTTAATGTTTCATAAACGTTTCACTCTGAAACATCGAAACGGATGCACTACAATTGCAACATGCGCCCCTCACCTTCCCTGCCGCTCGACCCCGACGATAAACCGGTGATCTGGACCGTTTCCGTCTCGCGCCTGTCCGACCTGTTCCGCCACATCACGCTCGAATACGACAACCGCGCCACCATCGAACAGATCCACCTCGGCTTCGACGACGCCGTGCGCCATATTCGCGCGCGCCTGGCTACCGAGCGCTGCGACGCCGTGATCGCTGCCGGCTCCAACGCCGCCTACCTGCGCAGCCGGCTGTCGGTACCGGTGGTCGTGGCCCGCTTCAGTGGTTTCGATGTATTGCAGGCGCTGGCGCGGGCGCGGCGCGTGTCGCCGCACGTGGGCATCGTCACCTACCAGGAGCGGCTGCAGGAACTGGCCGAGTTCACCGCCACCTTCGACATCGACGTGGCGCAGCGCACCTATGTGACCGAGGAAGATGCCCGCGACCAGGTCAACGATCTGAAGGCGGCCGGCATCAAGGCCATCGTCGGCGCTGGCCGCATTACCGACCTGGCCGAGGAAGCGGGATTGACCGGCGTGTTCGTGTATTCGGCGGCGTCGGTGCGCCATGCCTTCGACGACGCGCTGGAATTGGCACGCCTGACCCAGCTCGAAGCGAGCCGGGGCCGCGCGCGTGGCGCCGGTTTCAGCACCGGCGCGGCGGCCGACACCCTGCGCGCGCGCCATGGCATCACCGACCTGCGCGGCGAATCGGCTGCCATGGAAACCGTGCGCCAGACGGTGGTGCTGTACGCGAAATCGCCGGCCACGGTATTGATCTTTGGCGAGACCGGCAGCGGCAAGGAACTGGCTGCCCAGGCCATCCACAACGAGGGCCCGCGCCGCCTGGGGCAGAACCGGCCCTTCGTGGCGGTCAACTGCGGCGCCATTGCCGAGTCGCTGCTGGAATCGGAGCTGTTCGGCCATGAAGAAGGTGCATTTACCGGCGCACGGCGCGGCGGCCACGCCGGCCTGTTCGAGGCTGCCAACCACGGCACCCTGTTCCTCGATGAAATCGGCGAAATGCCGCTCACGCTGCAAACGCGTTTATTACGAGTGCTGGAAGAACGGCAGGTAGTGCGGGTGGGCGGCACCCGGCCGATAAGCGTCGAGGTGCGCATCATCAGCGCCACCCACTGCGACCTGGAACAGCGCGTGCGCGATGGCCGCTTCCGCGCCGACCTGTTCTACCGGCTGGCGGTGCTGCGGCTGACGCTGCCGCCGCTGCGCGCGCGGCCCGGCGACGTGACAGCGCTGGCCGAGTGGTCGCTCAAACATGCGCTGGCGTCGCTGGGCGCCAGGCCGCATCCCAACCTGCGCGCCGAGATGGCCGCCTGCGCGCCGCTGCTGCAAGCATACGCCTGGCCCGGCAACGTGCGCGAGCTGCGCAACCTGGCCGAACGCCTGGCACTATTCCTGGCGGCCGAGCCGCTGCAGGCGCTCACACCCGCGTTCATCGTGGGCGTGGCGCCGGAGCTGGGCGGCCACGCCGGTGTTGGCGCCGGTGGCGCTGCTACCGGCGCCACTGCATCGTCGCCCGGCATCGGCCGCGCGCACCGCGACACGGCCAGCGCAACAGAGGTGCTGGCCCGCTTCGACGGCCGGCGCGACGCCGCTGCCGACTACCTGGGCATCAGCCGCACCACGCTATGGCGCCGGCTACGTGCCGAGGCTGACAACCAGGAGCAGCTGCAACGCGATTAGCGACATCGGCGCACCAACCGCAAACGCTGTGAGCCCCGGAGCCTGACCTTAATGCCGTTAAGTTAAGCTCCGCATATCCGTCGTACCCGCGCAGGCGGGTACCCAAGTTCTGCGAAATTCGCCGAAATGCCCGCCAAATTGGGTCCCCGCCTGCGCGGGGACGACGTTTTTAAGCAAACAAATTTAAGACTTTTCGCTTAACTTAACGGCATTAGAGCCTGACCTAGCCTCCAGAGCAAGGCGCGCCGACGAAGACAGTACGAACGTAGGCGAGGAACTGCAACGCAGCTATGGAGGCTATGTCAGTGCTCGTAGCCGCTCATCATCTGCCAGCGACCGCTCATCCGCCAGCGGTCGCCGCGCGCCGACCCCGCCGCTAACATGGTTCCACTCACTCACCACGGAGAAATACCATGTCCTTGCCCCGCATCGTTGCCACCCTCGCCGCCAGCCTGCTGCTCGCCTCATCCGCAATCGCCGCCCCCACCACCGCCTTCAAGGTCGACGTCACGGGCAATGCCAGCGGCACACCGATGATCCTGATCCCGGGCCTGTCGTCAGCGGGCGCGGTATGGGACGGCACCGTCAAACGCTATTGCGGCGCGCGCCGCTGCCACGTGCTGACCCTGGCCGGCTTTGCTGGCGTGCCTGCCATCGATGCGCCGCTGCTGGCCACCGCCGAACAGCAACTGAGCGAGTACATCGCCGCCAACAAGTTGCAGCAGCCGGTCATCGTCGGTCACAGCCTCGGTGGCTTCCTGGGGTTGAAACTGGCTGCCGACCATCCGGACCAGGTAGGCCGCCTGGTCATCGTGGACAGCCTGCCGGCACTGGCCGCCATCCAGATGCCGAGCATTACCGGTCCGCAGATGAAGGAAATGGCCGCCGGCATGCGCACCCGGATGCTGGGCATGGATGCCGCCACTTACAAGGCCGGCCAGCTGCAAACACTGCGCACCATGATCACCGGCGAAGCCGATGTACAGCGCGCACTGGTGTGGGGCCAGCAGTCAGACCGTACCACGGTCGCCAACGCGATGGCGGACCTGATGGCACAAGACCTGCGCCAGGAAGTCGCCCGCATCAAGGCCCCCACGCTGGTGATGGGCACCTGGATCGCCTATAAAAACTTCGGTACCCGTGACCAGTTCCTGCAGGGCTACCAGGACCAGTACCGCCAGCTGCCAGGCGTGAAAATCGAGCTGGCGGACAACGCCCGCCACTTCATCATGCTCGACGACCCGGACTGGATGTATGATCGCATCGACCAGTTTTTGAAATGAATGCACTGTAAATGCCCGTGACCGACCATCGCCCCCTGCCCGCCCGCCTGAACTGGTACTGGATCCTCCAGCTGGCCGGCTGGAACTTCCTGCCGCTGCTGATGGTGGCGATGACACCGAGCGCCGAGCGCACGCTGGCCGCGATCGCGATTGGCTACTGGGGTGTGACGGGCGGCCTGCTGATTTCCCACCTGTGGCGCCGGTTCCTCAAACGCCGCATTGACAACCGCGTGCGCGTGTCGTGGAGAACCATCGCCATCGCTTTGCCCTTGCTCAGCGCCGTGCACACGGCGATACAGACAGTCGGCTATTTCGTCATCAAGCCGTTCGGCGAGGTGCATGGCGCGGGGTGGCTGCCGGGGGCGCTGCTGTTCTGGTGGGGCGTGTACCTGGTCTGGAGCATCTTCTATATGCTCGTCGCCAACCTGCGCCGCAATGCCCGGCTCGAAGCGGAAGCGCTGCAACTGCAACTGAGCGCGAAAGAAGCCGAACTGCGCGCCTTGCAGGCGCAAGTCAATCCGCATTTTTTCTTCAACAGCATGAACAGCGTGCGCGCCCTGGTCTACCAGGACCAGGACGCGGCCGCGCAAATGATCGACCAGCTGGCCAGCGTGATGCGCTACGCGCTGCAATCGGGCCACCACGACACGGTGCCGCTGGGCGCCGAAATCGAGGCCGTACAAGCCTACCTGGCTATCGAGAAAATCCGCTTCGAGGAACGGCTGCGCATCGCCATCGATATCGGCCTGGGGCTCGAAGCCGTGCGCATCCCGCCCATGACCTTGCAAACGCTGGTGGAGAACGCCGTCAAGTATGGCGTGGAGGCCAGCGCCACCGGCAGCGACATCCGCGTCCAGGCCAGGCGCGGTAACGACCACGCGGTGCAGATCGAAATCGCCAACCACGGCGCCATTGCACCGTTTGCCGATTCCACCCGCGTGGGGTTGGCCAACACGCGCCAGCGGCTGGCGTTGATCCTGGGCGCGGGCGCCCGGCTCGACCTGACCGAGGACAGCGGCTGGGTGCGCGCCACCATGACCATCCCGGAGACACCATGACGCCATCAATGCGCGTGCTGCTGATCGACGACGAACGCCTCGCGCGCGCCGAATTGCGCCGCCTGCTGGCGGCGCACCCGCACGTGGAGATCGTCGGCGAAGCGGCCAACGCCGCCGAAGGCGTGCAGCAGATCGCTGCCTTGCAACCGGACCTGGTACTGCTCGACGTGCAAATGCCCGGTGGCAGCGGCTTCGACATGCTGGCCGCCCTCGACCACGCGCCGCAGGTGATCTTTACCACGGCCTTCGACCGCTACGCCTTGCAGGCCTTCGAAGTCAATGCGCTCGACTACCTGCAAAAGCCGATCCAGCCGGCGCGGATGGCGGCGGCGCTGCAACGGTGTGCGGCGCGGCAGCCAGCCATCGCGGCGCCGGGCGCCGGTGCCACGCCGGTCACCACACCGCCCAAGCTGTTCATCAAGGACGGCGAGCGCTGCTGGTTCGTGGCCCTGGACGACATCCGCCTGTTCGAGTCCGACGGCAACTACACGCGCACCTATTTCGACACGCATCGGCCCCTGATGCTGCGCTCACTGAGCCAGCTGGAAGAACGGCTCGACCCGCAGCGGTTCTTCCGCGCCAGCCGCCGCCACATCGTCAATCTCGGCTTCATCGAGCGGGTGACAGCCAATGAATCGGGCGGCCTCGATCTGACACTGCGCGATGGCATGGCGATCGAAGTCTCGCGCCGGCGCGCCGCTCAGTTCCGCAGCCTGACCAATTTTTGACGACGACCATCAGCCGCCCAGCACGTCCGCCGGCGCCATGCGCATGGCCACGCGCGCCTGGCGGGTGATCGCCAGCAGCGCCACCATCACAGTGATCATCAGCGACAGTAGCAAGGTCCAGTAGCCACCCGGCGCCTGCGCGACATAACCAGCGAGGTAGCGCTCGATGGCCAGCGCCGCCAGCGGCAAGCCGATGACAGCGGCCACCAGCACCAGCCCACCGGTCTCGCGCACTACCAGCAGGCCGATGTCGCTGCCACGCGCGCCGTGCAGCTTGCGCAGCACGATCTCCTTCGCCCGGCGTTGCACGGTGGTGGCCGACAGCACGTAGGTGCCGAAGGCGGCGATCGCCAGCGTGATGGCGGTGGCGATGACGAGCAGCGTGGACAACCGCGACTCGTCCGCGTAGTTCAGCGCCAGGATGTCACTGGCGCGCTGGGTACGCATGATGGCGTCCGAGAAGTAGCGCGGCCACAGCCCGCGCACCAGCGCCTCCACCTGCGGTGCCGGTACCGAAGCGCGCACGCTCAGCGCCACGCCGGCCGTCCATAATTCGTAGGCGGTGGCGCGCGGCGCTTCGCGCAGCGTATGAAAATGCAGATCGGGTGCAATGCCCACCACGCGCTTGCGCACGACCTTGCCGTCGAAATCGGTAAACAGCACCACTTGCCCGACCGCTGCATGCGGCGAGGCGAAGCCCAGGTCGCGGGTGGCAATCGCGTTGAGCACCACCGGCACCGGATCGTCTTCCTTGTCGCGTGCCGACTGGAACAGCCGGCCAGCTTGCGGAGCGATGCGATACAGTTCGAAGAAATTGGCGCTCACGCCTTTCATTTCCATGCCCGCGCCAGTCCCGCCTTCACGCCGCAGCTCGCGCGTCCAGGCCTGGTCGACCCGCCCCACCGGGTCTTCCGAAATGGCGATGCCCTGCACGCCCGGCTGCGCGGTCAGCGCGGCCATGAAGGCGCGCGCCGGTTCGCTGTAACGCACCGGCGCCGGCAGGTCGACAATGACGAACGGCGCCGGATCGAAACCCGGCGAGGCGCGCAGCGCGAACTCGGTCTGCCACGCCACGGCGGCCGTCACGCTTACAAAGCCCATGGCAATCGCCACCTGCGCGACTGTCAGTGCGCGGCGCCAGCGCGTGCTGGCTGCCGACTCGGTATCGGCGCGTCCGGCCAGTACCTGCGTGGGCAGCACGCGCATGGCGATCCACGCCGGGTAGAGTGCGGTGACCACGCCCAGCAAGGCGCCGAGCGCCAGCGCAGCAGCGATGTGCGGTAGCGACAGCAAGCCGGCGAGGTCGCGGTTCATCAGCAAGGCGAACTGCGGCAGCGCCAGCCACGCCAGCACCAGTCCCAGCACGGTCGCCACGACGGACACCGTCACTGACTCGGTCACGAACTGCAGCACGAGGCGGCGCGCGCCCGCGCCCAGCACCTTGCGCAGCGCCACCTCGCGCTGGCGACGCAGCACGCGGATGGTGGCCAGGTTGACGTAATTGATGGCCGCCAGCGCCAGCACCAGCAGCGCAATAGCCGCCAGTGCCGCAATCACCGCCGGGTTGGCGCGGTTACCCGGTTTGAACACGCGGTTGGGCTGCACCGCGTGGTCGAAGTAGGCAGCTCGCAGCGGCGTGACGCCGATGTCCATGATCTTGCGCCTGCCCAGGCGCGCCAGCGTTTCCGGTGGCACGTTGCGCAGGCTGGGCGCACGATCGACCGCCTGCTGCAATGTCGCGACGATGGCCGGCAACGAAGCGCCGGGCCGCACGCGGATCAGCACCTTGCCCATCCAGCCCTGCTGGCCGGTGAGCAGTTCGTCGCGCACCATCTGGTCGGTGAGCGTGGAGTTCACACCCAGCAGCGAGTCGAACGGCACCGTCGTGGTGGGCGGCGGCGTGCGCACCACCGCGCCCACGCGCACCGTCTTGCCCTCGGCCTGCATGGTGCGGCGTGCCACGGTGTTTTCACCGCCGCGAATGGCGTTTTCAGCGCCGGCTGTTCATTGTCGAACACCGGCGCTGTCCGCTTTCGCACATATCTACTTCAGCGCGGGGATCTTCTGCGGCGTATAGGGCTGCACCGGCTGCGCCTTGAGCTTTTGCGCCAGCAGGTCCAGCGCCACTTCCAGCTGGCGATCCTGGCCGGTGAAGGTGGCGTGCGGCAGGTTGTCCACTTCCACGTCCGGTGTCACGCCCACGCCTTCGATCAGCCAGTGGCCGTCGGCGGTATTGAACTGGCCGTTTTGCGCCACCCGCGCCATGCCGTCGTCGCTGAGGCGATTGTTATCGCTGAGCCAGACGCCGGCGCCGGCGGTGCGCATGCCCACCAGCGGCGCCAGCCCCAGCGCCTTGACGCCGGCCGCAAAGGTCTCGCCGTCCGAGTAGGTCAGCTGGTCGATCAGCACCACCAGGTGGCCGCGGAACGTGGTCTGCATGTTCGGCGCCGGCTGGCTGCCCGGCGAGGACCAGAAGGCCCAGGCCTTGCGCAGCAGCTTTTCGATGATCCAGCTGTCGATATTGCCGCCGTTGTTGCGGCGCACGTCGATGATCAGGCCTTCACGGTTGACGTTGGCGTAGAAGTCGCGCGCGAACGAGGCAATGTCGCGCGCGCCCATGGCGCGCAGGTGCAGGTAGCCGATTCGGCCACCGGAGGCCGTCTCCACCTGCCGCGCGCGGCTTTGCTCCCAGTCGCTGTAGCGAAGCGCCGCCTGTTTGGTCATGTCCACCGGCAGCACGATCACCGGCCGGCTGCGGCTGTTTTTACCCTTGACCTGCAACAGCACCTGCTTGCCGGCCTGGTTGAGCAGCAGGTCGGCGATGTCGCGCGCCTCGTTGGCCGGCTTGCCGTTGACGGCGGTGATGATGTCGCCTTCCCTGATCTCCACGCCGGCCTGCGCCAGCGGCCCGCGTTCGGACGGCAGTTCCGGCTCGCTGCGGTAGATGTGATCGACCTGGTAGCCTTCCGCCGTGCGGGTGAGCAGCGCGCCGAGGCCCGCCGGCGTGCCTTCCGGCGCAGAGCGGCGCAGGTCGCCGGGACGGATCTGCGAGTGCAGCGCGCCCACTTCGCTCACCATCATGCCGAGGATATCGTTCAGTTCCGCGCGGTCGGTTACGCGGTCCACCAGCGGCGCGTATTTCTGACGCACCCCGGCCCAGTCCACGCCGCGCATATTGGCGTCGTAGAGGAAGTCGCGGTGCATGCGCCAGGCGTCGCTGAACATCTGCTTCCACTCCAGGCGCGGATTGGAAGTAAAACTCCAGTCGTCCACCTTGACCCTCGCCTTGGAGATATCGGCCGGCGCCTTGGCGCCGGCATCGACGATGATCATCTCGCCCGGTCCGGCGGCAAAGGTGCGGTAGTAAATATGCTTCTTGTCCTGCGCCAGGTCGAACTCGCGCACGTTGCTGGCAAAGGTTTCCGGCTGTGGACTATTGGCCGCGATGGCCAGGGTTTTCAGGCTGGCCTTGCCGCCTGGCGTTTCGCTCTCGAGGTAGTACAGGCGCTTGTCGTCCATCGCCAGCGCGCGGTAATTTCCGGGCGCCAGCGGCACTTCGTACAGCCGGTCCTGCAGGCCGGCGAACACGATGGCAGGCAGCGCTTTGCCGGCGTCCGGTTTCGGCTTGGCGTCGGTAGCCTTGGCCACCTTCGCCACGGCTTTCTCGGCCGCTTTTTCGGCGGCTTGCTCGACCGCCTTGTCTTCGGTGCCGTCGGCACTCTTCTCGCCCGGCTGGCTCAGTTCATCATCGGGCTTGAACGGGAAGCGGTTACCTGGTTGCAGCGCCAGTGCGTACACGCCGGTGCGCTTGTCGAACACGGGGCCCATGTTGCGGTCGCCCCACGGCGAGCCATTGGCCAGCGTGAAGTTGCGGGCCGAGAGGAAGTACAGCCACTTGCCGTCTTTCGAAAACACCGGCGCGCCGGACGTGAAGCGGTCGCTGGTGACAAAAGCCAGCTGCTTCGAGGCCAGGTTGTACAGGCCGATCTGTTCGCGCTGCTCGGTGCTGGCGGCGCGCACGATCGCCAGATTCTTGCTGTCGGACGACCAGACGATTTCGTCGTGCTTGTCCACGCCCGCCTTGCCGGCGTCGTCGATCACGACATTGGTTTTGGTGGCCAGGTCCAGTAGCCAGAAGCGGCCCTTCTTGTCGGTGTGACCGAGCCAGCGGCCGTCCGGCGATGGGTACAACTGCCAGCGGTGGCTGATGCCGTCCTTGGTCAGGCGTTCACCCGGACCCGAACCGTCGGCCGGGTACTTCCAGATTTCGTTCTCGCCGGTGCTGTCCACAATCGCGTACACCCAGCGCTCGTCGTGACTGAACACGGCCTCGCGCGCCCGCGCGCCTTCGGGGATGGCGATTTCCACGCGACGCTGGGCGCCGGTGCCGGCCAGGCTTACGCGCCCGCGCGCGGTGAGCACCAGGCGTTCGCGCGTGGCGGCCAGCTGGACGTTGGTCAATTGCTCGAGTGGTGAACGGATCTGGCGCGCGCGCTGCTGGTCGAAATCGGACACCAGGTCAATCGCCAGCGCGCGGTCGTTCGAGGCCGCCAAATCCAGCACGTGGATGTCGGCGCCCAGCTGGTAGGCGATGCGGCCGTCGCCCAGCGCAGCGTTGCGCACGTCCCAGTCTTTATGACGCGTGTGCTGACGCAGGTCGGCGCCGTCAAGCGCCATCGACCAGATATTGTCCGCGCCATCGCGGTCGCTGATGAAGTACAGGCGGCCCTGCCACCACATCGGCCGCTTGTTGTTGAAACTGAGATTACCAGGATCGGACGCCAGCAGTTGCACCGCCTCGGCCTTGCCATCGACATCGTAGCGCCACAACTGGGCGTGCGCCCCACCCCGGTAATTCTTGACGTTGTCGTTGGTGAGCGCCAGGCCGTAGCGGGTGAAGTACAAGGTCTTGCCTGCGTCGTCGAGCACGGCGTCGTTGGCATCGGCCACGGCAAACACGCGGCGCGCCAAAGTGGTGGGCGTGACTGCCGCAACGATGCGGTGCGCCGACGGGCCCTTGCTGTCCTGGGTGCTGACCAGCACTTCGCCCTGCGCGGTCCAGCCCAGCACCATGACGGCACCGTTCTCGAACGTGATGCGCCGTGGCAGGCCGCCAGCGAGCGGCATCACGTACGCTTCCTGCGCGCCCTCGTAGGCGCCGGTAAACGCCACCCAGCGGCCGTCGTGCGAGATGGCGGCGTTGGTTTCGGCGGCGGCGTGGGTGGTCAGGCGCTGGGCGGCGCCGCCCTGGGCGCCGGTCTTCCACAAGTCGCCTTCGGCAGTAAAGACCACGGCGTCGCCACGGATGGCGGGAAATCGGTAGTACGCCTCGGCGGCATGGGAACTGATGTGAGCGGCCAGGAGGCCGACGGATAGCAGGCAAAGAGACAGGCGGGACAGATTCATGAAGGCAGGGTCAGGTAATCGGAAAGTTGTCGAACCGGTTATTCGGTCCGAATTATCGGAGCGAGCGACAATTCTGTCACACCTTGAGCTGCCGCAGGGCAAAAAATCAGGACGTTAAAAAACCCGCGCCACTTGCGTGGGCGGGTTGCTTGAAGTGCCTGGAATTACTCGACTTCGACTGTTTCTGGTGGCAGGGTTGGTGCGGCATCTGGCGGTTCCGGGAACTCCAGCTTGACCACGTCCTTCTCGTCCAGGTCCACGGTGACCTTGCCACCGGAGACCAGGCGGCCAAACAACAGTTCGTCGGCCAGCGCCTTGCGAATCATGTCCTGGATCAGGCGCGCCATCGGGCGCGCGCCCATCAGCGGATCGAAACCCTTCTTGCCCAGGAACTTGCGCAAGTTCTCGGTAAAGATGGCCTCGACCTTTTTCTCGTGCAGCTGCTCTTCCAGCTGCATCAGGAATTTATCGACCACGCGCAGGATGATTTCCTCGTCCAGCGCACGGAAGCTGATGATCGCGTCGATGCGGTTGCGGAACTCCGGCGTGAACATGCGCTTGATGTCGCCCATCTCGTCGCCGGCCTGCTTCGAGTTGGTGAAGCCGATCGACGTCTTCTGCAAACTCTCGGCGCCCGCGTTGGTGGTCATGATGATGATCACGTTGCGGAAGTCCGCCTTGCGGCCGTTGTTGTCGGTCAGCGTGCCGTGGTCCATCACCTGCAGCAGGATGTTGAAAATGTCCGGGTGGGCTTTTTCAATTTCATCGAGCAGCAGCACCGCGTGCGGCTTCTTGGTGATGGCTTCGGTCAGCAAACCGCCCTGGTCGAAACCGACATAGCCCGGCGGCGCGCCGATCATGCGCGACACCGCGTGACGCTCCATGTACTCGGACATGTCGAAGCGGATCAGGTCGATACCGAGGATGAACGCCAGCTGCTTGGCCACCTCGGTCTTGCCCACACCGGTCGGACCGGAGAACAGGAACGAACCGATCGGCTTGTCGGACTTGCCGAGGCCGGCGCGCGCCATCTTGATGGCCGACGCCAGCGCTTCGATGGCAGGATCCTGGCCGAACACCACGTTGCGCAGGTCGCGGTCGATGGTTTGCAGCTTGCTGCGATCGTCCTGGTTGACCGTTTGCGGCGGGATGCGCGCGATCTTGGCGATGATGTCCTCGATCTCGGTTTTACCGATGGTTTTTTTCTGCTTCGATTTCGGCAGGATGCGTTGCGCCGCACCGGCCTCATCGATCACGTCGATGGCCTTGTCGGGCAAGTGACGGTCGTTGATGAAGCGCGCTGCCAGTTCGGCAGCGGTGGACAGCGCCGACGACGTGTATTTCACGCCATGGTGCTCTTCGAAGCGCGATTTCAGGCCACGCAAGATCTGCACGGTCTGCTCGACCGTCGGCTCGTTGACATCCACTTTCTGGAAGCGGCGCGACAGCGCGTGATCTTTTTCGAACACGCCACGGAATTCCGTGTACGTGGTCGCGCCGATGCACTTGAGCTGGCCGTTGGCCAGCGCCGGCTTGAGCAGGTTCGAGGCGTCGAGCGTACCGCCCGAAGCCGAACCGGCGCCGATGATGGTATGGATCTCGTCGATGAACAGGATGCCGGCCGGGTTGTCCTTCAATTGCTTGAGGACAGCCTTGAGGCGCTGTTCGAAGTCGCCGCGATACTTGGTGCCGGCCAGCAGCGCGCCCATGTCCAACGAATAGACCACGGCGTTTTGCAGGATTTCAGGCACGTCGCCCTGGGTGATGCGGTAGGCCAGGCCTTCGGCAATCGCGGTCTTGCCCACGCCGGCTTCGCCGACCAGCAAGGGATTATTCTTGCGGCGGCGGCACAGGATCTGGATCACGCGGTCGACTTCCTCGTCGCGACCGATCAGCGGATCGATCTTGCCTTCGGCAGCGTACTTGTTGAGGTTTTGCGTGAACTGGTCGAGCGGGCTTTCCTTCGGTTGGCCCTCGGCGCCAGGGGCGCCCTCTTCCACGCCTTCGGAAGCCTTGGCGGCGTCCGATTGCTGGTCCTTGCGCACACCGTGCGAAATGAAATTGACCACGTCGAGGCGGGTCACGCCTTGCTGGTGCAGGTAGTAGACCGCGTGCGAGTCCTTCTCGCCGAAGATTGCGACCAGCACGTTGGCGCCGGTCACTTCCTTCTTGCCGTTCGATGCCGACTGCACGTGCATGATCGCGCGCTGAATGACGCGCTGGAAACCGAGCGTAGGCTGGGTATCGACTTCGCCGGTGCCGGGCACCGTCGGCGTGTTATCGCCGATGAAGTTGGTCAATGTCTTGCGCAGATCCTCGATGTTGACGGCACATGCGCGCAACACTTCGGCAGCCGAGGGGTTGTCCAGCAGAGCCAGCAACAAGTGCTCCACCGTGATGAATTCGTGCCGTGCTTGTCGTGCTTCGACAAACGCCATGTGCAAACTTACTTCCAATTCCTGCGCAATCATACTTCCTCCATCACGCATTGCAGGGGATGCCCCGCCTTGCGTGCGTGCGTTAAAACGAACTCCACTTTGGTACTGGCTATATCTTTTGAGAACACGCCGCACACTCCTTTGCCGTAGCGATGAACACTGAGCATTATTTGCGTGGCTGTTTCACGGTCTTTATTGAAATACTCCTGGATGATGGCAACGACGAACTCCATCGGCGTGTAGTCGTCATTGAGCAGCGCCACCTGGTACAACGGTGGGGGTTTCAGCGCTTGCCGCTCCAGTAGGGTTTCGGTGTCATGCTTGGTTGCCATACGCTTATATTCTAATGCTTTCGGGGTTGATGCAATGTGCATTTCACCATGCACAACTAATTGTTTTCCATCTTACGCGTTTTCCTGACTTGCCGCAGATGGGCCCCGGATTGTCAAATACAAGAGTTGCATCTGAACCAATTCGATTAAAAGTAGCAAAATGCCCACAAATCTGCTTGACTTTCAAATTTGGTCCGCTAACAATGCGTTATCGGCTGCGTGCAGAGATGTACATGTTGATAAGAAGTAAGGCGTGAGGAGGGGCAAGAAGCATCTTGCTTTTATGGCTCGTGTGATCAGTTTTAATTTTGAAAGTTCTTTTTATGGCAACAGGTACTGTTAAGTGGTTCAATGATTCCAAAGGTTTTGGCTTCATCACTCCAGATGACGGCGGCGAAGATTTGTTCGCGCACTTCTCCGCAATCAACATGAACGGTTTTAAGACCCTCAAAGAAGGTCAAAAAGTTCAATTCGAAGTCACGCAAGGCCCTAAAGGCAAGCAAGCTTCCAACATCCAATCCACGTAATTTGTGGCGTTGGTGTACGAAAAACCCCGTCTGCGGGGTTTTTTTTCGCCTGTACGGTTGAGCCCGGAGACCGCAAAGTGTTGCTGCAATCCGACGCCAACGCCTGGGCGGGTTCATGCAAGTGTAGCCAGCTGTTCCAGCGTATCCGGATACTTTTGCAGCAATCGTATCAGCGTGGTGGCCTGCGCATTGGGCTTGGCGCGACCCTGCTCCCAGTTCTCCAGCGTCCGCGCATTGACACGCAGGTACATCGCAAATACCGGACGCGACATTTTCAAATCTTCGCGCAAGGCGATCAGCTCTGCACCATCGACGGCTTCCAGCGCCCGCAGCTTGGGCGTGTGCGTGCGCAAGGTCAGCTTGCCCTCACGCGATTGCGCCAAAGCGTCGAAGCCTTCGGTAAGCTCAGTAAAAATATCCCTGGTCATGATGTCGTTCTCGCTTGTAGTTCAGCATTTAACATGTGCCTGAGCACTTTCTTCTGCTCGGCGTTCAGATCGTCCTGCACGTCCTTTCCATACACGGCGAACAACCAGAAGTGGTTGCCTTGAACCCAGTGGTAGTCAATGACACGCAGCCCAACGCGCTTGCCTTTTTGCCGGGACGAATCGGCAAAGCGTACCTTGCGCAGTCCTCCTGTCCCCTGGATGACGGCACCGGCGTCCGGCTGTTTCAGCAGCAGGCGTTGAAACCCACGAAATTCTTCGTCATTAAAATATTGTGCGCGGTGACGTTCGAAGGGCGGCAGTTCTACAAAGGTCGCATCCATAATATACGTTGCTTGCGTAGGGTTCAAGTTGATAAGCCAGAACTGCTCAACCTATAGCAACGACATGCTTATCGAATTGCGTTCGCACAAAAGGAAAAGGCGCCAACCTCGTACGAGGATGGCGCCCGTGCGTGGCAGGAAGTGGCAATCAATCCATGTTTTCGACCATCACCTCACCAAAGCCCGAGCAAGAGACCTGGGTGGCGCCGTCCATCAGGCGGGCGAAGTCGTAGGTGACTTTTTTGGAAATGATCGAGCGTTCCATGGCCTTGATGATCAGGTCGGCCGCTTCGGTCCAGCCCATGTGGCGGAGCATCATTTCGGCCGACAGGATCAGCGAACCGGGGTTCACGTAGTCCTTGCCGGCGTACTTGGGCGCAGTGCCATGGGTGGCTTCGAACATCGCTACCGAATCCGACATATTGGCGCCCGGCGCGATACCGATGCCGCCCACTTGTGCGGCCAGCGCGTCGGAGATGTAGTCGCCGTTCAGATTGAGCGTGGCGATCACGCTGTACTCGGCCGGACGCAGCAGAATTTGTTGCAGGAATGCATCAGCGATCGAGTCCTTGACCACAATATCGCGGCCGGTCTTCGGGTTCTTGAATTTGCACCATGGACCGCCGTCGATCAGCTCGGCACCGAATTCTTCGACTGCCAATTTGTAGGCCCAGTCACGGAAGCCACCTTCGGTGTACTTCATGATGTTGCCCTTGTGAACGATGGTGACCGAAGGCTTGTCGTTGTCGATGGCGTACTGGAAGGCCTTGCGTACCAGGCGCTGCGTGCCTTCGATCGAAACCGGCTTGACGCCGATGCCGGACGTCTCCGGGAAGCGGATCTTTTTCACGCCCATTTCCTTGACCAGGAAATCGATCAGTTTTTTGGCGCCTTCCGAACCTTGCTCGTATTCGATGCCCGCGTAGATGTCTTCGGAGTTTTCGCGGAAGATCACCATCTGGGTTTTTTCCGGTTCCTTGACCGGCGACGGCACGCCCGGGAAGTAGCGCACCGGGCGCAGGCACACGTACAGGTCCAGCTGCTGGCGCAGCGCCACGTTGAGCGAGCGGATGCCGCCACCGACCGGCGTGGTCAGCGGGCCCTTGATCGATACCACGTAGTCCTTGAGCACAGCCAGGGTTTCTTCCGGCAGCCAGACATCGGGGCCATACACCCGGGTCGACTTTTCGCCCGAGTAAATTTCCATCCAGTGGATCTTGCGGGCGCCGCCGTACGCCTTGGCCACAGCGGCATCGACCACCTTGATCATCACCGGCGTGACGTCGATGCCGGTGCCGTCGCCCTCGATGAAGGGAATGATCGGGTTATCTGGTACATTCAGGGAAAAATCGGCGTTGACGGTGATTTTCTGGCCATCGCCAGGGACATTGATATGTTGGTACATCGCGTACTCCTAAATGGGCACCAGGGAACACCAGGCAAACAGCTACAATGCTGCTCCAGGACGAAGATTTTAGCTACTCTTCTATAAGACATAAGACACTGTTTCGCATTATGCACGACTATCATGCGAGGCGCTAGCCTACACCAATCCCACCCTTTACTGCATGGCGCTCATATTATTTAACAAACCGTTCCAGGTCCTGTGCCAGTTCTCGCCGCAGGACGGCAAGGCCACCCTGGCCGACCACCTGGACATCCCCAACATCTATCCCGCCGGCCGCCTCGACTATGACAGCGAAGGCCTGATGCTGCTGACCGACGACGGCAAGCTCCAGCACGCCATCGCCCATCCGGACCACAAGGAAGCCAAGGTGTACCTGGTGCAGGTGGACGGCGTGCCCGATGCCGCCAGCCTGGCCAGGTTGCAGGCGCCGCTCGACCTCGGCGACTTCACCACCCTGCCGTGCCAGGCCGTGCGCATTGCCGAGCCGGAATGGCTGTGGCCGCGCAACCCGCCGATCCGTCAGCGCGCCGACCAGCCCACCAGCTGGCTGGCGATTACTTTACAGGAAGGGAAGAATCGCCAGGTGCGACGCATGACGGCTGCGGTGGGCTTGCCGACCTTGCGGCTGGTGCGCACCTCGGTCGGCGGCATCTCGCTGGCCACGCATCCGTTGCTGCCGGGCGAGTGGATGGAAGTCTCGGCGAAGGATCTCAAGCAGTAAATCGGCGCCCCATGCGAAAAAACCCGCGCTGGCCGAAGCCAGGCGGGTTTTTGCAGCTATTCCCGAAGCGGGAATTAAGCGGCGGTAGCCAGTGCTTTGACAGCAGCGGCCAGGCGGCTCTTGTGGCGAGCGGCCTTGTTTTTGTGAATGATCTTCTTGTCAGCGATGCTGTCGATGGTCGACACCGATTTCTGGAAGATTTCAGCAGCAGCGGCTTTGTCGCCAGCCTGGATTGCTTTACGAACTGCTTTGATTGCAGTGCGCAGGGTCGAACGCTGCGACGAGTTGTGCGCGTTTTGTTTAACTGCTTGACGAGCACGTTTGCGCGCTTGTGCGGTATTTGCCATGGAATTTCCTAAAATAAAGGTAGTTTGCAAACATTATCGTTTGCCAAACAGGTCGTTCGTGTGCCGAACCAAGTGAGTCAAACTGCTGCCTGCCAAACAATTATTGTCTGCATAACAGAATTCTGTACAGCCAGCGATTATAGCGATGTTTTCCGCTCGGAGCAACTATAATCATGCCCCATGAACTTGCTCAGAACCCTCGCCGCCATCTCCAGCATGACCATGCTGTCCCGTGTCACCGGTTTGTTGCGTGAAATCCTGATTGCCCGCGCCTTCGGCGCCAGCGGCATGACGGACGCCTACAATATTGCGTTCCGCTTGCCCAACCTGCTGCGTCGGCTGTTTGCCGAGGGCGCCTTCTCGCAGGCGTTCGTGCCGATTTTATCCGAGTACAAGAACAAGAAGACGCTCGAAGAAACCCGCTCCCTGGCCGACCACGTGGGTACCACGCTGGTGTGGGCCACGCTGGTGGTCACCGTGATCGGCATCATCGCTGCGCCGGCACTGCTGCTGGCCGTCGGTGGTGGCCTGGCCCCCGAGTCGTTCGACGCCGGCGTGTGGATGACGCGCCTGATGTTCCCTTACATTTCGTTCATGGCCTTCGTGGCGCTGGCCGGCGGCATCCTCAATACCTGGAGCCAGTTCAAGATTCCGGCGTTCACCCCGGTGCTGCTCAATATCTGTTCGATCCTGGCGTCGCTGTTCCTGCAGCAATATCTCGAGCAGCCTATCTACGCGATGGCGATCGCCGTGTTCGTGGGCGGCGTGCTGCAAGTGGCAATCCAGATCCCGGCGCTGATCAAGATTGGCATGCTGCCACGGCTGTCGTGGAATCCGGCCATCGGCCTGCGCGACCCTGGCGTGCGCCGCGTGCTGAAAAAAATGGGACCGGCCGTGTTTGCCGTGTCTGCGGCCCAGATCAGCCTGCTGATCAACACCACCATCGCCTCGCACCTGGCCGAAGGCAGTATCTCGTTCCTGACGTACGCCGACCGCCTGATGGAATTTCCCACCGCCCTCTTGGGCGTGGCGCTGGGCACCATCCTGCTGCCGAGCCTGTCGAAAGCCAATACCAGCGGCGACCGCGAAGAATACTCGTCGCTGCTCGACTGGGGCCTGCGCCTGACCTTCCTGCTGGCCATGCCGGCTGCCGTGGGCCTGGCCACGCTGGCCGAGCCGCTGATCGCCACCCTGTTCCAGAACGGTAAATTCACCGCTGCCGCCACCCAGGCCTCGTCCGAGCCACTGATCGCCTACAGCGCGGGCCTGCTGGGCATCATCCTGATCAAGATCCTCGCACCCGCCTTCTACGCGCAGCAGGATATCCGCACGCCGGTGCGCATCGCCGTCGGCGTATTGATCGCCACCCAGCTGATGAACGCGATCTTCGTGCCGTACCTGGCGGTGGCTGGCCTGGCGCTGTCGATCAGCCTGGGCGCGTGCGTGAACGCCAGCTTCCTGTACGCCGGCTTGCGCAAGCGCGACCTCTACCGGCCCAAGCCGGGCTGGCCGCTGTTCTTTGCCAAACTGGTGATCGCGTGCGCGCTGATGGGCGCCACCGCCTGGTACAGCGCCGCCCATGTCGACTGGCTGGCCTTGCAGCACCAGCCCCTGCTGCGCGTGGGTGCGCTGTTCCTGGTGATCGGCGTGTGCTGCGTGGTGTATTTCGGCGCGCTGCTGGCGATGGGCTTCCGGCCGCGCGACTTCAAGCGCATGGCGCGCTGATTCAGGTCTGCGGCGCCGCTGCTCTTCGCGGTGCCTGCATGCTTGACGGTGCTGGCACTGGCTCTGGCGTGGGGTCCGGTTCCGGTTCCGGTTCCGGCTCGGCTTCGGCCGGCGGCTCGACGGGTTGAGTTTCCGGCCCCGGTTCCGGTCCCGGTCCCGGTCCCGGTTCCGGCTGCGAATTTGGCCCCGGCGCCGGTTGCGGCCGTGGTTCCGCTCCCGGCATCGGCAACGCCTGCTGCGACTGGGCACCCGGCGCCAGCGCCGACGTCCCATCGGGCGGCGCGGCGCCGGTATTGGCGCCTTGCGTGCCCGGCGTGCCAGGACCGCTGGCTACGAAACGCCACTCCGATATCTTCTGCTTGCCCGCCAAGCTCTGGAAACGCGCCGGAAAATTGCCGATCTTGACCGGCCGCGCCTGCGACAGGCTGTACACCGCCATCACGCCGGTGGTGCCGCCCAGGTACACGATGCCCCACTCCGCCTTGCCCGTCATCGGATCGACAAAGATCTTGCGCAGGTGCCGGCGCGGCGTGGGAAAGCGCGGATCGCGCAGCAAGTCCTTGAGCGATGGCGGCTGCGGCGGCTGGCCGGCCGGCGTGGCGTCGGCATAGCTTTGCAGCGCATCGCTGAAGGCGGCGCCGATCACCAGCAGTTGCTGCTCGGCGCGGCTGCGCTGCACCGTGGCGCCCAGCTTGAGCGAGGCGGCAGCCACCAGGCCGATGATCGCCACCATGATGATCAGGCTCACATAGGTGAAGCCGCCCGCGCGGCGCGCATGGCTATGGCGCATCACCAGTCGGCATAAGGCTTGCCGCTGCGGTCATTGCCGGGGGCGCCGCTCTTGATGTCGTACACATTGCCCTTGAGGCCATCCTCGGGCGGCACGATGATCCAGGTAGTGTCGCTGTCGGTGACCGGGTCGCGCGGCAGCGCGCGCAGATATTTTTTCTCCACCAGCTGGTCGAGCGAGTCGGGATAGCGGCCGGTGTCGCCGTAGTACTGGTCGATCAGGCCGCGCAGGTTGCGCAGGTTATCGGCCAGCACCACCTCCTTCGACTTGTCGATGCTGGGGAAGTAGCGCGGCACGGCCAGCGTGAGCATCAGTGCGACGATGCCCAGCACCACCAGCAACTCGATCAGCGTAAATCCCCTGGTGCGTTTTTTCATGGCTACCACTTCTTGTAGGGCACGCCGTTCAGGCCCGCCTGCTCGCTCTGGCTATAGACATCGTAGACATCGTCGCCCTCTTTCGGATCGTCAGCTTCGCTGGCGTAGCTGCGCTTGCCCCAGGTTTGCGCCCCGGTCAGCGCCGCGTCGGTGTTGAACGGATCGCGCGGCACCCGGCGCAGGAAGTAGATCCTGGCCTGCTTGGGATTCTGGATATCGGGCACGCCTTCGACCAGCACCTCGAGGTTGCGCGGATAACCGGTGGACGTCACGCTGCGCGTCACGCGTCCCTGGTCGTAGGCCAGCTTGTAGGCGTCGATGGCGCTGCGGATCTGGTACAGCGCCTCGCGCAGGTCCTGCTCCTGGCGCCGCTGCACCACCACCTGGGCGGTCGGAATCACCAGCGCGCCAAGCAGGCCGACGATTGCCAGCGTCACCAGCAGTTCGATCAGGGTAAAGCCGCGCGCGCGCATGGTTGCCTGTCTCCGCTTATTGCAACGGGCGCGGCTGGCCCCTGGCAGGCGGCAGCGGCGCTGGCTGATCGCGCGACAGCGGCACGTCCTGCACCGGCGGCGGCACCGACGGGATCGGCGACTCTTCCGCTGGTGCTGCGGGTGCGGGTGCGGATTCCGGTGCAGGCAAAGCAGGTTCCGCATTTTGCTCTGCCGGTTGCGCCGCCTGCGGCTGCGGTTGCTCTTGCCGCTGCTGTTGCTGTTGCCGCTGTTGTTGCTGGATCTGCTGCATTTGCTGTAACTGCTGCTGTTGCAGCTGCTGCGGCGATGGTCCCGAAGGCTGCGATGGCAGCGAAGGTTGCGACGGTTGCGATGGCGACAGCATCACCGGCGCCGTCTGCGCGGCCGGCGCCAGCTCGATCACCGCACCCACGCCCGGCCGTGGCTGGGCGCCCGGCAGCGCCGGCATTTGCACGGCGGGACGCGGGCTCATGTCCGGACGGCGGCGGAAGCTGGCGTCGGTGCCGGCCGAGAATTCCGAGGCCGAGGCTTCGGGCCGCTGCACGTTGCGGATCAGGCGCGGCGTGATCGACAGCACGATCTCGGTCTTCTGGTTGTCGTCGCGCTGGGTGCCGAACAGGCGGCCCAGGATCGGCAGGTCGCCGGCGCCGGGGATCTTGTTGCCGGTGCCGCGCTGCTCGTTGTTGATCAGGCCCGCCAGCACCTGGTTCTCGCCATCCTTCAGTTGCAAGGTGGTGCTGGCCTGGCGCGTACCAAGTTGATACGCGGTGCTGCCATTCCTGGTCGTCAAGGTGCTGACCAGGTTGCTCACCTCGAGCTCCACCTTGATGGCGATTTCGTCGTTGAGGTAAATGGTCGGCTCCACCGCCAGCTTCAGGCCCACGTCCACGTAGGTCACGCTCTCGCTGGCAAAGCCGCCCACGCCGCCCGACACGGTAGGCGTGACCACCGGCAGCTTGTCGCCGATGACGATATTGGCCTTTTGCTTGTTGCGCACGCGGATGCGCGGATTGGCCAGCAAGTTCGAGTCGGTATCGGTCTTGTTGATGTTGATCGCGCCGGTGATGCCGGACAGCAGGATGCGGTCCGAGTTCAGGTTGCGCAGCTCATTGACCGTCGCACCATCGGCAAACTGGGTCAACGGCGTGATGCCGATACTGCCCGGCCACTGCACGCCCAGGTTCATCAGCGTGCTGCGTTTGACCTCGAGGATTTCCACCTCCAGCATCACTTCCGCCTCGGGCATGTCCTGGGTGGCGATCACGCGTTCGGCCAGGCGGATCGCTTCCGGGTTGTCGCGCACGATCAGCAGGTTGAGCTTTTCATCGACCACCACGTCGCGCGTTTTAAGAATCGTCTTGAGGGTGTTGGCCACCATCTTGGCGTCGGCATTGGCCAGGTAGAAGGTCTTGACCGTCATCTCCTGGTATTCCTTCTGCTTGGCGGCCGTGTTCGGATAGATCAGCACCGTGTTGGCGTCCATCACCTGCTGTTCCAGCTGGTTGGTCAGCAGCAGGAAATAGATCGCCGCCTCCACCGTGCTGTTGCGCAGCAGGACCGTGGTGCGCTGGTCGGTCTTGACGTCCTTGTCGAACACGAAGTTCAGATTGGACCGGCGCGAGATCACCTCGAAGACCTGCTTCAAGGGCGCGTCGCGGAACTCGATGGTGATCGGCTGCTTGTATGCTTTTGCCAGGCCGGTTTCGGCGGCGGACGGCGCGGTCTTTTCGGTCACTTCGCGCAGCAACTGGCGCGCCGGCTCGTTCGACGGTGTCTCGGTCAGCAAGGCATTGAGGCGCTGCTTGGCCAGGTCGTACTCGCCCTTGGCCACGTGTTCGCGGGCGATGGCCAGCAGCTTGGCGTGGCGCTGGTTACGCTCGAGCGTGCGCAACCCGGCGCGGGCGCGCTCGTTGGCCGGGTCGAGCGCCAGCGCGCGGCGCCAGCCCTGCTCGGCCAGTTCCGGCTGGCCGTCGGCCGACTGGCGTTCGGCTTCACGCACAAAACCCTGGACGGCGCGGTCGCGCGCCTGCACGTAGGCGGCGCGGTATTCGGCGTTGGTCGGTTCGGCCTTGAGCGCCTCCTGGTACTTGAGCAGGCCCGCCTCCACCTGGTCCTGCGCCATCAGCGTGTTGCCGTCGCGGTAGGCCATCTGGCCGGCGCAGCCCCCCAGCGCCAGCACCAGGGCCAGCAGCGGCGGCAATGCCAGCCGCCGGCGGTGTTGTTTCAGATGACTCGCCACCATGGTTCCCATTAATCGATTGCTCCAATATTTATCTGTTGCACCTGGTTCAGGGGCAGGTAGGTCACGGTGAGCAGCGGCGGCGCGATGCGGTCGACGCGCCAGGCGCCTTCGATCACGCTCTGGTTGCGCGCTATGTAAGTCTTGTCGCCGCGCGTCAGGTACACCTCCCAGGCGCCGTCCTGCACAGCCTTGCCGAAATAGTTGAACGGCACCGGCGGCGCCACTGCCGGTGGCGGCGGCGCGTTGGCGGCCGCGCGTTCGGCGGCCGTGGGCAGTGGCGCCGGTGGATTCCAGTTCTGGCCGAGGAACACGCCCTCGCCGGCGCCGAAGGTGGCATCGCCGGTCTCGCCCACCAGCTGCGCACGCGGCACCAGGCGCGCGATCGCCATTTCCGGCTTGGCGCCGGCCTGGGCGCGCGCCGATGGTGCAGCCGCCGACGAAGGCGACGGTGCGCCACGGCGCGCCACCGGCTCGACGATCTCGCCGCCAGGCGTGCGGTCGCCGAACAGCACCAGCGCAGCGGCGCCAGCCAGCGCCAGTCCCATGGCAACCTGGTACGGTTTCATGGCGCGTCCTTCAGGTAGAACGTGAAGCGCAACCGCGCCTCCACCACCGGCTCGGCGATGGTCTCGCGGCGGAAGCTCACTTCGTCGAGCGCGGCAAACGGCATGTCGCGCAGGCCCTGCATGGCGAACTGCCACAGCGGCTGGTACCCGCCCTTGACCGGCAGCGTGACCTGGTACGTGCTCACCCGGCTGGCCTTGTCGTAGCTTGATTTATATTCACCCTGGTTCAGCGCCAGGCCCGACTTGGCTGCCAGGTCGAACAACATGCGCACCTGCTGCTCGGCGTGGCGCTTTTCGCCCAGGGTGGCATAAAAGTCGGCCAGGTTCTGGTTGGCCGACGGTGGCGCCACTGCCGGCTGCTGCGCCAGCAGCGAGGCCGGGGTGGGCAGCGGCTGCGCCATCAGCCGGGCCTGGGCCGCGCGCTGCGGCAGCAGCCAGGCCCATGCCGCCACGCCGGCCACGCACAATGCCGCCGCCACGCAGGCCGGCGCACCAACGCGTGCCAGCGCCAGCCGCGCGCGCAGCACCAGCGCCTGCATGCCGGCGGCATCGATCCTGATGGTGCTCAGCGGGTTACCCACGTGGCCTCCAGTTGAAAGCGCAACGGCCGGTTGGGATCGGCCTCCTGCACGTCGTGCCGCGTGAGCGCCACCGCGCTGAAGGCTTCCTGCTGCTTGAGCTGGGCGACATAATCGACCATGTCGTCGCTCGATTTCGCCTCGGCGGTAATCTTGAGCACCTGCTTGCGCGCGTCCGGCTCCAGCGCCACCAGCGCAATGCTGGACGGCGTGGCCGAAGCCACCGCATCCTGCAGCGCGCGCCACGGCAGGTTCAACTGGCCGATGGCGCCGTTGACAAACGCCGCCTGCGCCTCGGGGATGGCCACGGTGGCCACCTGCGCCGGCCGCGCCGACATCGCCGCCGCGCGCTCCTGCACGTGTTGCAGTTGCTGCGCGCGGTCGCGGCGGTCGTCCGCCAGCCGGGTGGCCGTGGTCACTGCACCCGCGCACAGCAGCACGCCAAGAAAGCCGAGCGCCAGCAGCGCCGGATGGGTGTGGAACAGCGTGCGGCGCAGGCTGCGCGGCGCAAAATCGATGCGCATGGCGCGTGATTTCCTGATCATCGGGCGCCTCCCCAGGCCAGTTGCGCGACCGGCGAGAAGCCGGCGCCCAGCGACTGCTGCGCGTGGTCGAGCGCTTCGCAGCCGATCGGTGCTGCGGCTGCGGCAGGGGCAGCGGCTGCGGCCGCCGCAGCCGCAGCCGCACTGGCCGCCCGCAACCAGCTCGCCGGCACCGCGCCGCATGCCTGCAACAGCGCCGGCGCCGGCAGGTCGAGCAGCAGGGCCTCGCGCTGCAAAGTGTGCGTGAGCCAGGCCGGGTCGGCGGCGGGCGCTGCGGGTAGAGGCAATACCCGCAGCGCCCGTACGCCGTCGTCGGCCACGGGCGCCAGCGTCATCAGGCCATCGTGCACCAGCGCATACCAGGCGCCAGGTTTGAGGGCGCCGTGCCAGCGGTTCCAGGTGCTGACGAAATGCGGTTCCACGCCGACCACCGCCAGCCGGAATTCCTCGGCCACCATGGTCAGCGACGCCAGCAAGGCGCGCGGCACGGCGGCGGCAAAGAACGGCTGCACCGCGTTCCAGTCGGCGCCGATCTGCCAGGCCGACGGCGCCTCGCCGTACAGCGACTGGAAACGCAGGCCGGCGGCCGCTTCGAGGTCGTCGATCCGGGTGGCGCCTGGCGGCGGCGTCACGCGCCACAGGCGCGCCAGGTCGTCGGCCAGCACGAAGGCCGCCGGCCAGCCAGCCAGGCTTTGCACCTGCTGCTGCTCCTGCAAGAGCGCGCGCAAGGCGCTGGCAATCGCATCGAACGGATGCGCCGACGACGTCGCGATGGTGTGCTCGGCCAGCACCGTCACCGGCGAGCCTGTTGCGCGCCAGCGGCTTACCCGCAGCAGGCTGACGGCGTGGGCGGCGACACCGATGCGCAATGAATGTCCGATGGCTCTACGCATGCAGGGTCACCCGCTTGATTTCGGTGAGCGTGGTGCCGCCGCGCCTGACCAGTTCCAGCGCGGCCAGGCGCAGGCTGCGGGTGCCGTTGGCGTGGGCGGCCTGCTTGATCTGGCGGATCGGCCGCTTGTCAACGATCAGCTCGCGGATCTCGTCGTTGAGCGTGAGGATCTCGGCGATGGACCGGCGGCCCTTGTAGCCGGTGCCGCGGCAGTCGCCGCAGCCTTTGCCCTGCATGAACAGGTAATCCTGCGCTTCGGCGCGCGCCAGGCCCACGCTGGCCAGTTCGGCGTCGTCCGGGGTGTACTGGGCGGCGCAGTGCGGGCAGTTGATGCGCACCAGGCGCTGGGCCCAGATGCCGTTCAAGGCCGAGACGAACGCGTACGGGTCGATGCCCATGTGGGTAAAGCGGCCGAACACGTCGAACACGTTGTTGGCGTGGACGGTGGTGAGGACCAGGTGGCCGGTCAGCGCCGACTGCACGGCGATTTCGGCCGTCTCGCGGTCGCGGATTTCGCCGACCATGATCTTGTCCGGGTCATGGCGCAGGATCGAGCGCAGGCCCTTGGCAAAGGTGAGGCCCTTTTTTTCGTTGACCGGAATTTGCAGGATGCCGGGCAGCTGGTACTCGACCGGGTCTTCGATGGTGATGATTTTCTCGCGGCCGTTATGGATCTCGGTGAGCGCAGCGTACAGGGTAGTGGTCTTGCCCGAGCCGGTGGGGCCGGTGACCAGCAGCATGCCATACGCCTCCTGCGCCAGCACGCGCAAGGTGGCCAGCGACGGCGCATCGAACCCCAGAGCTTCGAGCGTGAGCGAACCATACGCCTCGATCATGGCGCGCTTGTCCAGAATGCGGATCACCGCGTCTTCGCCATGGATGCTGGGCATGATCGAGACGCGCAGGTCGATCTCGCGCCCGCCTGCCTCCACCCGGAAGCTGCCGTCCTGCGGCACGCGGCGCTCGGCGATATCGAGTTCGGCCAGCACCTTCAGCCGCGAGATGATTTGTTCTGCCACTTCGATGCCGTTGACGGCAGTGGCGTGATCGAGCACGCCATCGACGCGGTATTTGACGGCCAGCCCGCCGGCCGTGCTTTCCAGGTGGATGTCCGACGCGCCGGCCTTGAGCGCGTCGTACAGCGTGGAATTGACCAGCCGCACGGCAGGACTGGCCGCCTCCGACACCGAGGCGAACGACAGCACGGCGGCGGTCTTGCCGTCGCGCCGGCCTTCGCTGGCGCCGGGCAGCAGGTTGTCGGTGGCGCGCGCCGATTCTTCCTGCTTGGACAGATAGGCCTGGATGTCGGCCTGCAGCGCCAGGCGCACGGGCAGCGGCGCGTGCGGCGTGGCGCGCGCTTGCGTGGATAACCAGGTTTGCAGGTCGAGATCGAACGGGTCGGCGATTACCGCCAGCAGCTGGCCAGCATCGGCCCCTGCATCCGCTGGCAGCGTGCGCAGCAGCACGCAGTGGCGCGCCATGGCCTGCGACAGCGGCAGCAGGTCGAAGGCCGGCGCGCAGGCCAGCATGTCGGCCGTCTCCAGCACCGGCAGGGCGAACGGCTGCGCCAGCGCGCGGACCAGCTCGCGCGGCTCGGCGCCGGTGAGGCCTTCGAGTTCCTCGACCAGGGTACGCTTCGATTGCGCGCGCAAGTGGCGCGCGCGCGCCAGCAGCGCAGCGTCCAGGACAGGCGCAACAGGATCGTTGACGACAGCGCTCATGACATGTCTCCGGCCAGATCGAAGATCGGCATATAAAGCAGCACCACGATGGCGCCCACCACCAGGCCGATGCCGGCCATCAGCAGCGGTTCGAAGGTGCGCGTGAAGCGTTCGATCCAGCGCGTGATTTCGCCGTCATAGAATGCCGCCGACTGGGTCAGCATCGGCCCCATGTCGCCGGTGCGCTCGCCCACGCGCAGCATGCGCAAGGAGATGGGGGTGGTCAGCTGGTGCGCCTCGAAGGCGGTGGACAGCGGCTGGCCCGATTCGATGTCGGCGCGCGCCGCCTGCAGGTTCTGGCGCAGCCCGGCCGACACCATGCCCTGCACGGTGTTAATGGCGTGGATGATGGTGATGCCGCCTTCGCTGAGCATGCCCAGCGTCAGGTACAGGCGCGAGAGCTCGTAGATGCGCACGCGCTCGCCGATGGCCGGCAGCCGGCCCAGCAGTCGCAGCACGCCGCCGTTGCGCAGCAGGCGCCGCACGCCAAGCACCAGCGCCGCAAGTACGAAGGCGATCATGCCCAGCAACAGGCTGGTGTGGCCGCTGGCAAACTGGCCCCAGTTGAGCATTTGCTGCGACAACCACGGCAGGTCGCGGCCGGCGCCCTGGTACACCTCGGCAAAGCGCGGCACCACGTAACCGATCAGGAACAGGCTGACACCGCCGCCGACCAGCAGCAGGATGCACGGGTAGATCGCGGCCGAGACCAGCTTGCCGCGCACCATGTCGATGCGCTGCTGGTAGTCGATGAAGCGCGAGAGCGAACGCGGCAGGTCGGACGTGCCTTCGGCCGCCTTGACGATGCCGATATACAGCGGCGGAAACAGGTCGGGCTGCTCGGCCAGCACGGCCGAAAAACGCTGGCCTTCGCGCAGGCCGGCCAGCAGCCGCTCGAGCACGCTGCGGGTGGCGGGATTGGCTTCCTTTTCCAGCAGGGCCTCCAGGCCCTCGACAATGCCAAGGCCGGCGGTGAGCAGTGCCAGCAGCTCCTGGCTGAACAGCACCAGCGAGAGCGCGCTGCGCTTGCCACTGGCGCGCAGCCCCTTGGCGGCAGGCGCGATGGCGCTGACGAACAGGCCACGCGCCTCCACCTGGCGGCGCGCATCGGCCTCGTCGCGGCCATCGATCACGAGCTGGGAAATGACCATCTCGGCCGACAGGGTGCGTACGTCAAACTGCATGATGAAGTCGGCTTTCGGTGAAGACTGTGCTGTGCGAGACGCTGACTGGAACGTTTATTGCGAGACGATGTCGGCATCGTCGCCGCTGCCGCCCGGCTGGCCGTCGCGGCCCAGCGAGGTGATCTCGAATTCGGCCTTGGCGCCGGGCGCCTTGTACTGGTAAGGACGGCCCCACGGATCGGACGGGACCTTGGGCAGGTACGGGCCATTCCAGCGGGCGCCGGCCGTGGGCGGCGCCACCAGCAGCGCGTTCATGCCCTCTTCCGTGTTCGGATAGCGGCCGACATCGAGGCGGTAAGTGTCGAGCGCTTTTTCGAATGAATTGATTTGCGCCTTGGCCATGGTCACTTCGGACTTGCCCAATTGCGAGAAATACTTGGGTCCTACATAGGCCGCCAGCAAACCGATGATCACGATCACTACCAGCAATTCCAGCAAGGTAAAGCCCTTCGACTTGTTGCTGCCAGTTACTACCTGCGTGCGCATCTTTACCACATCCATCCAACCACTCCTTAGTGTTGCCTGCTGCCTTGAAAGTCTTGCGGCGCCGTGTGGCTACCACTCGACAAGGCTACCATGCTGTTTGCTTGGAGGACAATCTTTTTCAACGAGCACGACCGCAGATAGTGTGGCACTCACGCCGCATACGCCAGCGGTTGGAACAGCCGCAATGCGGCGCTGCGTGCTATGGCATGGGTCCGGTTCGACACACCAAGCAGGCGGTACAGTCGCTGCAAGTGGTTCTTCACGGTCAGGCCGCTGATGCCGAGGATCTGGCCGATCTCGTGGTTGCTCTTGCCTTCGCGCACCCAGTGCAAAATCTCGGCCTCGCGCGCGCTGACCGGGCGTGACAGAACGGTCAGCCCCGCGGTAGCGCGCGACGCCGCGCCGCAGTGCGCCAGGTGCTGCAGCATCAGGTGCAAATGCGGCAGCAACAGCGCCAGGAAATATGCGTGGCGCGCCTGGGGCCGCTGCGGCAAACCCAGCAGCACGAACACACTGGACCCGCCCGCCAGGCGGCCGGTGGCGTGCAGCGCCAGGTTATCGAAACCGAGCGCGCGCAACTGCGTGCGGAACGGCGCGGCGAATCGCGCAGCGGCGCCATCGCCATCGCCATTGCCATTGCCATCGTCAGCGGCATCAGCGGCATTAGCGACATGGGCGCAATCGGCGCCATGGGCTGCGTCGAGCAGCAAGGAACGGCAGTCGTGCTGGCGGCAATGGCGCGCCAGGCGCAGCGCCAGGCCGTCGTCGCCGGCCAGGCGCTGGCGCAGGGCGGCATCGAGCACTGTGCTGTGCTGGCATTCCACGTGCAGCAACCGGTCGTGGCCATCGAAGTGCAGCGCCACCAGCACCCGGTGCGGCAACAGCGCCTGCAACGGCCCCTGGGTCCACAGGAAAAACTGCCGCGCATTGTCCACTGGCACCGCTGCCTCCACTGCGTGCAGCAGGTATTCCTGCTCGCGCTGGCTGAGGATGACCGTCGCCGTCGCCGTTGCCGTTGCTACCGGTAATGTGCTCACGCGGCAGCCCCCACGAAGCGATAGCCGCTGCCGCGCACGGTCTCGATGCGGCGCTGGTAGCCGGCCGGTTGCAGCGCGCTGCGCAGGCGGCCCACGTGGGTGTCCACCGTGCGTTCTTCCAGCACCACGGCGTTGCCCCACACCTGGTCGAGCAACTGGGCGCGGCTGTGGATGCGGCCCGGATGGCGCATCAGCACGTCGAGCAGCTTGAATTCCACCCGGCCCAGCGCCAGTTCGCGCGCGCCGGCCATCACCCGCAGCGTGTGCGGATCGAGCCGCAACCCGGCGGTCTCGATCGCGTCGTGCGCCCCGCTCTGACCGCTCTGCCCGCCCGACCAACCCGCGCTCGCCGGCGCACGGCGCAGCAAGGCATGCACGCGCGCCACCATTTCGCGTGGACTGAACGGCTTGGTCATATGGTCGTCGGCGCCCCCTTCGAGCGCCATGATCTTGTCCGCCTCGCTGGCGCGCGCGGTCACCATCATCACCGGCAGCGTCCGCGTGCGAGGCTGCGCGCGCAGCCGCCGCACCAGCGCCAGCCCCGACTGCCCGGGCAGGGTCCAGTCGAGCAGAATCAGGTCGGGACAGTGGTCCTCGAGCAGCATCAGCGCGCTTTCCGCGTCGGGGGTGCAGCGGACGACGTGACCGGCCATGCCGAGGTTGAGCGCGATCAGCTGCTGGACCGCGCGGTCGTTTTCGATGACAAGGATGTGGGCAGCTGGCATGGCATATCCGTGTAAAAATAACACTATGCAATATTCAGCCAGCCCCTGACTAATATGTTTTCCTTGTGATATTTATATCCTGATCAAATAAATACCGCTCAGTATCAACCGTGCTGGCGCCTCCGCCGCGCCACGCCACCGAGCAATGCCAGGCCGGCGCCCAGCATCAGCCAGGTGTGCGGCTCCGGTACGGCACTGACCGAGGTGCCGATCTGGTTGACCAGCGGCGTGGCGACCGCACTGCCCAGCGACGTCCAGTTCAGCACCACCAGCGCACCGTTGGCGGCGGCGGTGCCCAGCGCCATGGTGCCGCTGTTGTCGAACAGCGACACCCCGAACGCCGAACCGAGCCCCGACAGCGACGGATCGAGGTCGCCGCTGAAGGTCACCGTGAAGCCCACCTTGCCGCCGAAATTGACGCCATGGAACAGGTCGTTGTAACCGCTGGCATCATTGTTGCCGATCACGTAGCCAGACGCCAGCGAGCCGCTGACATTGCCTGCCGTGACAGCGTTGGCGGCATCGCCGAAGCCGAAAAAATTGGTCAGCAGCGCCTGGGCATACGGCGTGCCGCTGTTGCCAGGATTAAATTGCAGGTCGATCCAGCCGCTGGGGCCGTTGGCAGCCACCAGCGAGCTGGTGTCGAGTTCGATCTGGAAGACCGAGGCGGCGGACGCCAGGCTGGTGCAGGCGCTCAGCGCCAGCACCAGGGCCGCGCGACGCAGGGAAGTGAAGGTAGGTGTAAACATGGTCGGTCCTTAGAAATTGCCGCTGTAGACGGTGGTGGTGTAAGTGATGGCGGCGGTGCCGGTCTTGGTAAAGCTGACCGGCACAGTGATGGTGGCGCCGGGCGCCAGGCTGGACACTGCAGCAGTGATATAGGGCGCACCGCTTTGGCTGCCACTGGCGTTGAACAACGTTACGCCAGCCGGCAAGCCTTTCAGGGCGATCTGCAACGGCCCGGTCAGCGCGGTGGCGGCGGTGTTGGTGATGCTCAGCGTGCCGGTCCACTTGCCGCTGGCGCGGGCAAACACCAGGCCCGAGGCCGCCGTACGCACGCTGGCCGTCACATCGGCAGGCAGACCTGCCAGGTTCAGCGTCAGCACCACCGGGTCGTGGTCCGAGGCGCGGTACGGCGCGTCGGTGTACTTGTCCTGCGGCTTGCCGTCGGTGTTGTAATCGACTGCCACCGGCTCATCGGCATTGTTGTGCCACTCGGCCGCGTCGGCCACCTGGGCGCTGAGCGCGGCGCTGGCCAATGCGTGGTCCAGGTAGCCGGCTTCGCCGTTGAACACGTACGAGTACGGCATGGCGCCGGCGCCGCGCACGAAGCGCTCGAGCTGGTTCACAAAGCCCTGGTTGACGATGGCCTGGATCGGGTCTTCGTGGCCGTAGGCATTGAAGTCGCCGATCAGCAGCACTTTCGGGTCGCCGGCGGCAGCGACCACCTGCGGCACGAAGGTGCCCACCAGGCGCTGCGCCTGCTGCACGCGGGTGGCGTTCCAGCAGCTCTGGCCGTCATTCTTGTCGCCATCGACACTCGCGGCCGACGGGCAGCTGCCCTTGGACTTGAGGTGGTTGACCACCACCGTGAACTTGCCGCCGTTGGGGGCGACAAAGGTCTGCGCCATCGGCGGCCGGTTGTTGATGGCGTCGCTGTCGGTCAGGGCCGTGCCTTGCAAGGTCACTGCGGCCGGCTTGTAGATCATGGCCACGCGGATGGCGTCGGTGCCGGTGGTGACCGGCTTGGGCACGACCGCGTAGGTCCTGGTGCCGGGCGCAATCGCAGCGTTGAGTGCATCGACCAGTTGCGAGACCGAATAGTCGCCGTCGTTCTGGATTTCCATCAGGCCCACCACGTCGGCGTTCAGCGCTTTCAGTTCGCCGACGATCTTGGCGCTCTGGCGCTGGAATTCCACCAGGTTGTCGGCGCCGCGGCAATTGCTGCGCGACGGCGTGCCGCCGCCCACGCTGCAACCCTGGCCGGTCTGGCCCAGGTGGTTGCCACCGTTGGTAAACGTGGTGAAGTAATTGAGTACGTTGGCGCTGGCCACCTTGACGTTGCCGCTGGCCAGGGCCGGCACCGCCGGACGCGGATTGTCCTGCGAGAACACCGGCGGCACGGTCGGCTGCAGCTTGAAGGCCGCGCCGCCACCGCCCTTGGCGCCGAAATCGACCACGCCGGTCAGGCCGGAAACGGTGTCGCCGGCGCGCAGCGAGCCATCCGCGCCCAGGTACGGAATCACGGTCGGCGTGGTGAAAACGCCGTCGTCGAGGATGATCTGGTTGCGCGCATTGGCGGCCGCCAGCGCCTGCGCCTCGGGTGTGCCCGGGCGGTAGCGGTTGGTGGGGTTTTCCAGCCGGCCCGACGACAGCGTCACTTCGCCGCGATCGGCCAGGTACTGCAATTGCGAGACGGTCAGGTTGTTATTGAAGCGCACCAGCATGCCTTCCACCTGCGTGAAATCGGCAAACGGCAGCTCGATATTGGTCGGTGCAATCGCAATGCCCTTGGCCAGGCCGACGATGCCGGTAATGGTGGTCAGCTCGGTATAAGGTTGGCTGCTGCCGGTCGGGACGTAGTCGGCCACGGTGCCAGTGATGCGGATGCGGTCGCCCACCTGCACGGTGGCGGTGTTGGCGGCCGTGGTGAAGATGAACAGGCCGTCCGAGGTTTGCGGATCGCCGTCGCCCACCTCGTCCTGGATGAAGAAGCCGGAGCCCACCTTGGCGGTGACCACGCCTTCGGTGGTCTGCACCGTGCCGGCCACCGGGCTGGCTGCGCCGCTGCCCTGGATTTGCGGAATGGTGCGGGTGAGCGTGGCTGGCGCGGCAATCTTGACGTTGACCGTGCACGCCGCTTGCTGCGACTGGTCGTTGTCGAAGCGGATGGTGACCGGATAGGTGCCGGCCGCCAGGCTGCTCGCTACGGCCAGGTTGGCCGTTGCCGTGCCGCCGGCGCCTGGAGCCGACTGAAAATCGGTCAACGCGATGCCGCCCACGGCGCCAGCGGTGATCGTGGCGGCATTGACGATGCCGTCGGCGTCACTGGCCGACACGCCGGCGCTGCCGCCCAGGCCCACGGCCAGCGCCAGGTCGGCCGGGCAACTGGCCACGATTGGCGGCTGCGCCGGCACGCCGCACTGGTTGCGCGGGCTGGCGGTGGTGCGCGGCGCCGGTGCGCCGGTGGCAAAATCGCTGGCGTTGTTGTCAGTGTCGGTGCAGCCGCCGTTGGCGCGCAAGGCGGCCAGGGTGTTCGACAGGCCGGGGCCGGCCGCGCCTTCGAAACCGCCGGCGTTATAGCCGAACAGGTCCACCAGCGCACCGCCACTTGGATTGGTGCCGGACAGCGCGGTGCCGTTCGACACCAGCGCCACCTTGCCGGCGCTGCCGCTCATGGCCAGCGTGCCGGGCACGAAAGGCGCCGGCAGGTCGGCCGAGCCGCCGTTGCCGGCAGCTTGCTGGAACAGGAAATACTGGCCCGGTTCGAGCACGGCAGTGTTGGCGGGCACGCGGGTGGCGTTCCAGGTACCGCCGGCCGCGCTGGCGTACTGCACGCTCCAGCCGCTGATATCGACAGCAGCGCCGCTGCGGTTGAAAATTTCGATGAAATCGTTTTTATACGTGGCGCCGCTGTTGCCGCCACCGCCATATACCTGGCTGATGACGACGGGCGCGTCGGCCCGGGCCTGGGCGGACAGGGCCGCCAGCAGGGCGGCGGCGATCAGGGTACGGGTGCCAGGGGCGTTGGCGGCAATGCGAATGGGGGTCATGTGCGATCCAGGTTATCAAAATGTTTTTTATATTGCATTTTGCATATTATTGGATCTGCGTGACGACATCATGACAGGCGCTTGGTCCGAATGGATCAAGCACCCGGTTGTGGACAAGGTCAGCGCGCGTAGGGTGCGGCCAGCGGGTCGCCGATGAACACGCCCTGCGCCGGCCAGGCCACGCTGCGCCAATACGCCTCGATGGCGCTGTCGCCGCTCAGGTAGCGCTTGAGCAGCACCGCCGGTTGCGGGAATTTTTGCCAGTGGTTGCACGGCTCCGACACGGTGCCGTAACTGGCCGTGGCGCCCGCCTCCAGCCAGCGCAGGCTGCTCATCTGGCTGGTGCCCAGCAGGTCGCCGCCGGTCGACGTCAGGTGGTCGGCCAGCGCACCGGGCAAAAATTTCAGCGTGTCGAGCTTGTCCACCTTCACCATGCCGGTCTGGTACACCATGATGTCGCTCACGCCTTCGAGCACATCGGCACGCATATTCCTGATGGTCAGTTCGTGCGACTTGACCTGCCCCGACGGCGGGAACAGCCGCGCGCGTGAACTGCGCGCCGTGTCGGACGTGGTCAGGTAATAGGCACTGGCCTGCGGCAAGCGGAAGTTGCGCGTGGTGCCACGCGCGATCAGGGCTTTGCCGAGGTCGAGCGACGTGGTGGGCAGCAGCATGCTGATACGCATGGCAGCAGCCGCTGGCGCCAGCGCATTGGCGTCGCCATAGTAGGCGCTGGGCTTGCCGGGACCGCAAGGCGTGTTGCACTGGTCGGCATCGTAGCCGAGCGTGAGCGCCGACGTGATGGCGTTGCAGCCCACCGCGTACGGCGCGGTCCACACCATCAGCACGGCGCGGATGTCGGGCCCCAGTTGGGCCAGGATCTGCTGGCGCACCGGGGCGAAGTCTTCAGGGCTGAGCTTGCGGGCGCGCGGATCGATCTGCACGTGAATGATGTTTTTTTCGGGCACCTGGTGCGCCTCGCGATACAACGCAGCCAGCGCGACGCTATTGGGCTCGTTGTCGTTGACCACCAGCGCCAGCTGGCTGGGCCCGAGCGCGGCATGGGCGCCTCCCGTGACGGTCGCCCCCAGCAAACCCAGCGACAACAAGATGGATGAACGCATCGTCCCACTCCCAAGATCCCGGTCGGCACGACCTGGCTGGCCTCATTATAGGGGTGACGCTGGCGCGCCATAAAAAAATCCCCCGGGCCTGCGCGCGGGGGATTCTTGTCGGTGCGGCGGCGTGGCCGCCTCACCTGCCTAATCAGGCAGCGTTCTTGGCTTTGCGACGACGTGCCATGAAGCCCAGCAGTGCCAGGCCGCCAACCATCATGCCATAGGTTTCTGGTTCTGGTACGGCGGTCACAGTGATGTCGCCGCTGTAGGTGGCGCCAGCTTTTGCGTTGCCGAACAGCGACAGCACGAATGGTGCGCTGTCGGTCGAAGCGAGGTAACCGAAGCTGTATTTGCCGTAGTTATCGAACGTGCCCTTTGCGCCGTTCAGGTTCGACATTGCGCTGTCGAAAGTCAGGTTCTGGCTGCTGATGGTCACCACCACGTTGTACATGCCCGAAGCCAGGCCGGTCAGGGTGATGATGTCGCTGCCGGCGGACAGGATGCCGTCGGTCGGGGTGAACTGACCATTGAAGTGGTTCTGGTTGCCATCGGTCGGGTTGAGGAAGACCGGTACGGATTGGTCGGCAGCAGCAGCACTGAACGAGGCAGCAGCCAACAGGCTGGCAACAAGCATTTTGAATTTCATTTGAAAATTCCTTAGAGGTAATTGGCTACGCTATTGCGCTATAAATGTGTTTTTAGAACAACTTTAAGAATGATAGCACAACAATCTGTAATTCTGTTGTAATTTCCCTACTTTAAATAATTTTTTTGAAATAACTTTTCCACAAGGAAATTAAAGCCGACAACGCGGGGCAAAAAGAGACGAATGAGGACGACAAGGCAGGAGGGGGAGCAGGAGAGCGTGGCCGGAGACGAGCGCCCCCGGCCAGGGAGGCGACAGCAGCTAGTGTTTAAGCGATATTCTCTTTCTCTACAACGTCCGCGTCGCTGCGCGGCTTGCTGCGGCGGTCGCGGGCGTTGGTCCACTCGCTGGCGGTGTACTCGGACACGTGCTTCATCTCGCCGGCGCGGTTGACGCTGTACTCCTTGAAGACGATCATTTCTTCCAGGCTGACATCCGCGAACACGCGCGTGTACTCAAACAACACGCTGCGCACAATCTTGGCGCCAGCGCAGATATGACTGCCATGGCCGATCCAGGTAGGGCCGATGATGGTGCTGCCCGCTTCGATCTTGCAACCGGAGCCGATGTATACCGGACCTTCGATGGTGGTGCCTTCCCAGTCGATATTGGTGTTCAAGCCCACCCAGATGCCGTCCGCCAGCTGAATGCCCGGCACGTCCATGTGCGCCACTTCGCCCATCATGACGCTCTGCGACACTTCCCAGTAATCCTTGACGCTGCCGATGTCGATCCAGTTGAAGGCGCGGTTCTGCGCATAGAACGGCACGCCTTTCTCGACCAGCAGCGGGAACAGTTGCGAACCGATGTCGAACACCGTGTTTTCCGGAATCAGGTCGAGGATTTCAGGTTCGAAGATATAGATACCGGTGCTGACGAAGTTCGACAGCGCTTCTTCCTCGCTGGGTTTTTCCTGGAATTGGGTGATGCGGCCATCCTTGTCGCTGACCACCACGCCATAGCTCGACACCTTGTCGTATGGTACTTCGCGGCAGATCACGGTCGCCTTGGAACCCTTGCGGCGGTGTTCGAACAGCGCCGATTTCAGGTCGAGGTTGATCACTGCATCGCCGCACAGGACGATGGTGGTGTCGTCGAAGAAGCCGCCGAATTGCTGGATCTTTTTCATGCCGCCGGCCGAACCGAGCGCTTCGGGCACGACTTCGCCTTCGTTGTTGGTGTGGCCTTCGAACGAATAGCCGATCTGGACGCCGTATTGATGGCCTTCGCCGAAGTAGTCCTCGATTTTCTCGTGCAGGTAGCTGACATTGACCATGATCTCGTTGACGCCGTACTTGGCCAGGTGTTCGATCAGGTAAGCCATTACCGGCTTGCCCAGCACCGGTATCATCGGTTTAGGAAGGTCAAACGTCAGGGGGCGCACGCGGGTGCCCTTGCCTGCGGCCAAGATCATAGCTTTCATAATGAGGTCCTTTAGATAGTTAAAAATGTGTGGTACAGGCGGGCGGCGCGGTGCGCGTCATCGCGCACAGGCAGCCGCCGCAGACCTGGTTGTTGACCGTATCGTGCAAGATCATGACATAGCGTCAACTTTTTGACCAGTCCAAATTGCTGCGTGTGCACATCGCCGTCGCGGACGCGCGACGTGACTGGTCTCTTGCAACGCAATATAGCAGAGCCAACTGCCGCTACTCGGTTCCGCTGGCAGCAGTGCGCGCCACGCCGGGATTAAATAGCAATTGAATATCGGCCGTGATAATAATATATTTCAATAAAAATATTTCTATAAAACAATATATTTTTACCATCTACGGATATTCATTATATTAGTAACTAAATTTAACATTTTGCGTGCGTTGAATATCTATTATATTGCTTGCTTTTTGGTTAAAGCAAACCGTGGGTGACTTGCGAAAACCCAGCAACTACGCGGCTTGCAGCGCTTTTTGTGCGTGTGATCAATACGCTCACGATTTGTTGCAGGGGTGCTGCATTCGACCAAATTGAATTGAAAAAAATTTCGCTACGGAAAGACATTGTGTATAATTAATTTCAGGTTGAGTGATCGCCCATTCATTTGAAATTAAATCCAGGAGTTAGACATGTTTCTCAATAATCCGCTTTCTGTGTCCGCACGCCAGCTCACCAAAATGATCGGCTGGTCGGTATTGAGTGCGTGCGCCCTGAGCTTGAACGTGCAAGCGCAGACCACCACCACGCCGCCAGTGAGCATGAGCACGCCTCCAGCGTTCGCCACCTATACCAACCCGTTCGCCGCGCAATCGCTGTGGAACGTCCGTCCGGTGAACCCGGTACTCGACACCTCGTTCACCATTCCTACATCGAGCTACTACCCTGAGATCAACTCGGGCGCCTACTCGACCGGTTTCTTCCTGGCCAAGGACACCGACCTGCCGATGAAAATTTACGGCCAGGGCGGCGCCAACCTGGTCAACAACCCCGATGCCGGCGGCAGTACGGAAGTCACCCTGCCACGCTGGCCTGCCAACACCCTGCCCGCCACTGGCAGCGACGGCCACGCCGACATCTATGATCCGGTGACCAATGTCATCCACTCTTTCTGGCAGCTCAAGAAGGTCAACGGCAAATGGCAGGCCGCGCTGTACGCGTGGTCGCCAGCCAACGACACCGGCTGGGGCACTCCGGCCCACTTCTATCTTGGCGCCCGCGCCACCGGCGTGGCTGCCTCGGCCGGCCTGATCCGCGCCCAGGAAATCAACGACGGCTTGCCGATGTACCGTCACGCGCTGGCCATGTCGCTCACCTACAATGCCCTGTCGGCCACCGAGCCATATGTGTATCCTGCGACCTCGGCCGACAACGATGCCGCCAAGACCAACACCGGCAAGATTCCCCAGGGTGCGCTGATGATGTTGCCCGCGAACTACGACACCTCGAAGATTTCCAATCTCGCGCTGCGGAAGGTCGCTGAAACGCTGAAAAACTACGGCGCCTACGTGGTGGACCGCAACGTCGGCACGCCGTTCGTGATTTACGTGGAAACCGGCAGCACGCTTGGCCTGCACGCCAAGGGCTGGGACAACAATGTTGCCGCTGAACTGGACCGCATGCGCCAGAACATGCGCCGCGTGATAGGCGCCCAGAGCTGGCAGGATGGCAATGGCAAGGCGTTCGATGCCGCCCAGCCCAACCTCAATGCGCTGTCGATGCGCGGGCCGTGGATCAAGAATTCGGGTACCGTTACCGGCACCTACGATACCTGGTCGCAGTCGATGGTCTTCCCTGCATCGCCGACGAAAAGTGTGATGCAAAACGGCAACTCCACTGGCCTGAGCAAGGTCAAATGGGGCGCGCCAGTGGTCGGCAGCACCCAGCAGCTGAAGGTCATCAGCACCGGCGGCGCCACCCTGCGCATGGCGCTGTACTCGGGCGGCACCATGGTGTTCGATACGGGCAACCAGAACAACGGTTACATCAAGCGCTTCGTCTGGCCAGCCGGCGCCTGGTTCGTGCTCTACACCACCAACGGCACCAACCAGGTCTCGAGCGTACGTGGCGAACTGGTCACCGTGCAACTGGCGCCAGCGACGGCTGCCGCCAACGCCGCCAAGGCCGCCACGCTGAAGACCTTGCTCGAAGCATCGCCGACCTACACCGGCGCGCGTACCGGCGTGCGATAACTAATTGCCGGCTATTATTGCCGGCAATATCCGTTGCTTGCTCACTGGCCGACCTCGCGTCGGCCAGTGGCATTTTGCAGTGCATCAAAAAACCCTACTGTGCGCCCTGCAAGTGAATTAAAATACATCACTTGATGATCAGATAGCATGCGCCGCTGCCGCGCTGCCGCGCACCATGAACCGTTCCCTCTTCAGTTCGCTGGCCCTGCTCTGCCTGGCCAATACATCGTTCGCTGCCACGCCTGCGTCCACGCCCCCTGTATTTGGTACCGTAGAGCATCCATTCGCCGTCGATTCTCCCTGGAACGCCCGTCCGGTCGGCCCGGTTTTCGGTACTGACGAGATTCCGACGTCGAACTATTTCCCCAACATCGGCGGCGGCCCCTTCTCCACCATCGGTTTCCTCGGTGGCAAAGAATCGCCGTCGCAGGAAGTACTGGGCCCCAAGGGCAAACCCGATGTCTGGGATTACAACCAGGGCGTTCAACGTTCGATCACCATTACCCACTGGCCGGCCGGCCTCACCCCCGCCAGCGGCAGCGACGGCCACGCCGACATCGCCGAGCCGGATACGGGCATGCTGCATTCGTTCTGGCAATTGCGCCAGCGTGGCGACCACTGGTCGGCCGTGGGCTACGCCTGGAGCCGTCTCAAGGGCCGGGGCTGGGGCGATCCCGCCGACTTTTACCAGGGCACGCGCGCGGTAGGCATCCCGTCCACTGCTGGCCTGATCCGTCGCCACGAAATCGACGACGGCCTGCCCACCTACCGCCACGCGCTGGCCATGTCGCTCACGTTTAACGGCCTGGCGAAATCGCCAGCCTACATCTTCCCGGCCACCGCCGCCGATATCGACGCCTCGCGCAACACCGGCAGCATCCCCGAAGGCGCGCTGATGATGCTGCCGCCCAACTACGACACCAGCAAGATCGGCAATCCGCACCTGCGCAAGGTGGCAGACACCCTGAAAACCTACGGCGCTTACGTGGTCGACCGTAACGAGGGCACGCCGTTCTATATATATGTTGAAAATGGCAGCGGCTTCAATTTGCACGGCAATGGCTGGAATGTCGAAGTGGGCAAGGAGCTGCAGCGCATGCGCGCCCACCTGCGCCAGGTGGTCTCGACAAGCGGCTGGCTCGATGGCAACGGCAAACCGATGAAAATGGAAAAGCCGACCAACCTGCTCTCGATGCGCGGCCCGTGGCGCGGCCAGGGCGGCGCATACGACGCCATCACCGACCGGCTCACGCTCGAAGCGGGCGCCAGGTCGCGCAGCTCGGTGCTGCGCGACATCGGCCGCGTCAGCTGGGCCGCGCCGCGCGCCGGCGCCCAATGCCGCTTCAGCGTGCAGGCCACCAGTGGCGCCACCCTGGCCCTGCAGGTCCGCAGCGAGGACATGAGCCGCCAGTTGTTCGACAGCGGCCCGCTGGCCGACGGCGCCAGCGCCACCCTGCCCTGCCCTTCGGGAAAAGCGCGGTATGACCTGATCGCCGCCGGCGGCAAGTCCGACGCTACCGTGCGCGCCACCCTGGCGCCGCAAGATTAATCCTCATGACACGAAAGCACGCACACCATGGCTGATGATGCAGACTGGGCGGCCGACCTGGACCGTTACGGCATGCGCCGCCCCTTCCTCAAGGAACAATCGATCTGGGCGGTGTGGCTTTACCGCCGCGGACGCCGGCTCGACCGCCGTCCACCCGGCCTCGGGCGCAAGCTCGGGCTGGCCGTGTACTGGGGCTTGTTCCGCGTGATCGAAACGGTGACCGGCGTCAGCCTGCCCAAGAGCGCGACCATCGGCCCCGGCCTGCGGGTCTGGCACTTCGGAAATATTTTCGTGCACCCGGACACCGTGATCGGCGCCCGCTGCACACTGCGCCAGGGCGTTACCATCGGCAACCGCCACGCCGGCGGCCCCACCCCGGTGATCGGCGACGACGTCGAATTCGGCGCCTATGCGCAAGTGATCGGCGGCGTGCGCATAGGTAATAATGCGCGCATCGGCGCCATGTCGGTGGTGCTGTGCGACGTGCCCGACGGCGCCACTGCGGTCGGCGCCCCGGCGCGCATCATTGCCGCCCGGGAGGCTGCATGATTACCGTGCTCAGCATTATTCTTTGCGCCGTGCTGGCATTGCTGGCCGTACCCGTGCTGGTGCTGCTGGTGCAGTCGCTGCTGGCGGCCAAGCCGGCCGGGCCGGGCCCGGTCCTGGCCGGGCGCCGCCCACGGGTAGCGGTACTGGTGCCGGCCCATAACGAACAGGACGGCATCGGCGCCACCCTGGCCACCCTGCTGCCGCAGATGCTGGCCGGCGACCGCGTGCTGGTCGTCGCCGACAACTGCTCCGACAACACCGCCGGCGCCGCCCGCGCGGCCGGCGCCGAAGTGCGCGAGCGTCACCATGACGAACAGCGCGGCAAGGGCTATGCGCTCGACTTCGGCGTGCAATGCCTGGCCGAAGACCCGCCCGAAGTGATGCTCATCGTCGATGCCGACTGCCTGGTGGAACCGGGCGCCATCGACCGCCTGGCGCGCACCGCGCTGGCCAGCGGCCGGCCGGTGCAGGCGCTGTACCTGATGCGCTCACCACCGGGCAGCGGCCCGATGAAGAAGATCGCCGAATTTGCCTGGACCGTGAAAAACCTGGTGCGCCCGCTCGGCTTCCTGCGCCTGGGCATCCCTTGCCCGTTGATGGGCAGCGGCATGGCCTTCCCGTGGCCGGTGATCAGCACCGCCTCGCTGGCCAACGGCCACATCGTGGAAGACATGAAACTGGGCATGGACCTGACCCGCGCCGGCACGCCGCCACTGTTCTGTCCGTACGTGCTGGTCTCGAGCACCTTCCCCAGCAGCGACGCCGGTACCCAGAGCCAGCGCCGCCGCTGGGAACACGGCCACCTGAGCATGATCGTCTCGGCCGCGCCGCGCTTCCTGCTCGAAGGCCTGGCGCGCGGCCGCCTGGCCATGGTGGGCATGGCGCTCGACCTGATCGTGCCGCCGCTGGCGCTGCTGTCGCTGGCGGTGATCGCCGCGCTGGGCGCCAGCGGCCTGTTCGCACTGATTACCGGCGCGATGGCGCCGCTGCTGCTGGCGCTGTCGATCGCCGTGGCGATGGGCGTGGCGGTCTTGCTGGCCTGGTGGCGCTACGGCCGTCAGACCCTGAGCGCGGCCAACCTGGCCATGGCAGTACTGTATATTTTCTGGAAAGTGCCGGTGTATATCGGCTTCCTGGTCAATCGCCAGGTCGAATGGGTGCGCTCCAAGCGCGACAGCGAATAATTTTATCTACCAAGGAATACTCATGAAAGTTCTGGTTACCGGCGGCGCCGGCTATATCGGCTCGCACACCTGCGTCGAACTGCTGCAGGCCGGTCACGACATCGTCATCGTCGACGACCTTTCCAACAGCACGGTCGAGGTCATCGACCGCGTGACGACGCTGGCTGGCCGCGCGCCGATCTTCGTCGAGGCCGACATCCGCGACCGCGCCGCCATGGAGCAGGTGTTCGCCGCCCACGCGGTGGACGCGGTGATCCATTTCGCCGGCCTCAAGGCAGTCGGCGAATCGGTAGCGCAGCCGCTGCGCTACTACGACGTCAACGTCCACGGCAGCATCGTGCTGCTGGAAACCATGGCTCGCCACAACGTCAAAAAAATCATCTTCAGCTCGTCGGCCACGGTCTACGGTGACCCGGACACGGTGCCGATCCGCGAAGACTTCCCGCTGCGCACCACCAATCCTTACGGCGCCTCCAAGCTGATGGTGGAAAACATCATGCGCGACCACGCCAAGGCCGCGCCGGACTGGGGCATCGTTCTGCTGCGCTACTTCAACCCGGTGGGCGCCCACGAAAGCGGCCTGATCGGCGAAGATCCGCGCGGCATCCCGAACAACCTGATGCCGTTCATCGCCCAGGTGGCAGAAGGCCGCCGCGAGCGTCTGTCCGTGTTCGGCAACGACTACGCCACCACCGACGGCACCGGCATGCGCGACTACATCCACGTGGTGGACCTGGCGATCGGCCACGTCAAGGCCCTGAACAAGCTCGACGACAACCACGGCGTGCTGACCTACAACCTCGGCACCGGCGCCGCCAGCAGCGTGCTCGACATGGTGCGCGCCTTCGAACAGGCCTGCGGCAAGACCATTCCGTACAAGATCGAACCGCGCCGGGCCGGCGACATCGCCGTGTGCTATGCCGCCACCGACGTGGCCGAGCGCGAGCTGGGCTGGAAGGCCCAGCGCAACATCGAACAGATGTGCACCGACACCTGGCGCTACCAGAGCAGCCTGATCCGCTAAGTCGCAGGTTCCGCCCCAACAAAAAGGCCGCTCAATGCAGATTGAGCGGCCTTTTTGTTGGCATCGAGGCGTTGTAGTGCGTTACTCGTTACACCTTTTCGCCGAAATACTCGCGGCGCATCGACGACGAGATGAAACTCAGGCGGCGCAGGCGGCGCAGCAGCTCGATCGGACGTTTCACCAGCCACTTGGGGAAATATTGCGTCAACACGCTGGCCGACTTGCTGTGCGATCCGACGTGACCCACGCGGTAAACCGCGCCCACGAACGGCACCGGCGCCAGCGACTTGCCGTTCTTTTCCAGGAAGTCGCGGATGAAAATGTGGCTGCCCAACATGCGTTTGACATATTCGTCCGATGCTTGCTCGAAGCTCGCCGGCAGTTCGTACAAGTCAGCCCTGATCAGGTAGCACGTACCGCACAATTTCGAGAAGTCGGCAAAGCGGTAGACATAGTTGCTGCCATCACCCCACACATAACCTTCGCGGATGTACCAGCCGTTCGCCTGCGGGCTGGAGACCGCCAATGCCGCCAGCTTGTTGCTGATGAAATCGTCGTCATCGACCACCATCACGTGTTGCATTGCACCGGCGTGCAACATGCCCGCCAAAATCCGGCGCCCCTTGTCCAGCCTGACCGCTTCGTAAAAAGTTTCCTTGTCCACGCTGCCCTGCTCGTGCAGGGGATTGGCCTCGAAGTCGACCCACTTGACATCGAAGCCGGCAGGCAATACCGGCAGATCGGCGCCACGATTGGCGACGATGATCGCTTTCCAGTCAGCGCTTTCCTGCGCCGCAATCGACTTGACGGTCGCGGTGAGATTACTTTTGAGCTTGGCCCAATCACGCGCGTTGTCCTGGTGGCGGACGGGAATTACAAAGGTCAGTGCTTTTTTCATCTTGGTTTCACATCAGTCTGGGCGCTGCAAAAAGAATCGAATGGTTGACACGCGGGCGAACGCTTCACTGGCGCTGTCCGCGCTTGATCAGCACAGCCAGTTTGGCCGCTTCGGTATCGATCGAGTGGCGCTCGACCGCACGCTGGTGGGCGCGTTCGCCCATGGCGGCGATCTGGTCGAGCGGCGTGGCCAGCACGCGCTCGAGGCCGGCGGCGACCGCATCGACATCACCGGCCGGAATCAGCCAGCCGTTCTCGCCGTCGTGCACCAGTTCGGGAATGCCGGCCACGTAGGTGGTCAGCACCGGCCGCCGCAGCACCATCGACTCCATCACCACCACCGGCAGGCCTTCGGCAAAGCTCGGCAAGGCCAGCGCGCGCGATGCCAGGATTTCTGCGCGCACCTGGTCGCTGCTGATCCAGCCAGTGATGCGCACCACGTCCTGCAACTGGTGGCGCGCGATCAGGGTCTCGATCTCGCCGCGCATTTCGCCGTCGCCGGCCAGTACCAGTTCCACCGCCACGCCGCGCGCCACCAGTTGCGCCACCGCGCGTACCAGCAGCAACTGGCCCTTCTGTTCGCACAAGCGGCCCACGCACACCAGGCGCGGCGCGGCCGGCGGCGGCACCGCTGCGCCAGCGTGGAACGCCGGCTCCAGGCCGCAATGGACGATTTCAACTTTCGGCCAGTCGGTATACGGGATCCAGCGGAACAGCTGGCTGCGGCCGAAGCTGCTGATCGCCACCACGAACGCCGAACGGGCAATCTTTTCCTTGATATGCAAAAACTCGGGCTTGTCGAATTCTTCGGGCCCGTGCACGGTAAAACTGTAGGCCGGACCACCGAGCGCGCGCGCCAGCATGGCCACCTCGGCCGGGTTGGTGCCGAAGTGGGCGTGCAGGTGCCGCACGCCGGACGCACGCATCCAGCCCACCATGCGGCATGCTTCGGCCAGGTAGATCAGGTGCAGTTGCAGTGGCCGGTCGGCGCGGCGCGCCATGCGTACAGCCAGTTTGGCGGCGCCGAAGAACTGTCCGGGCGCACGCACCAGTTCGGAGAACATGGACTTGGCCAGGGCCAGCGCGCCGTCGCGCAGCAGGTACCGGGTTTTTTCGCGTTCGCGCAAATCTTCGGCATCGACCAGCTGGTCGGCCCAGCCGCGCAGCGCAAAGCGCTCGACCTCGAAGCCCTGGCGCTCCAGCGCCAGGATTTCACGACGGATGAAGCTGTGGCTGACTTTGGGGTACTGATTGATGAGGTAAGCTATTTTCATTAATTCTTCAATTTGACTTTAACGGGGGACATGCCGATGCCGGGCTTTCAGCCTCGGCCGGGGCTTCCGCTTCCACCAGCGGATCGACCGGCTCGCGCTGCGCCGCGTCGGGCGCCGCTTCGGCCACCACGTCGGCGGTAATGGCAACGGCGGGCGTGCGCGACCGGCTGCCGTCGAACCAGCCGTTGACGGTGTCGGCCCAGTGCTTGCCGCGCTTCATGAACCAGCTCTCGTAGTACCTGGTCGAAGCATAGGCCAGCAGGAACAGCACGGCAAAGAACAGCGGCCGCTTCAGGTATTTGACGATCACGTCGCCGCTGCCCAGCCAGGTAAAGGTGAGCATCGGATGAATCACGTACAGCGCATACGAAATGCCGGCCACGAACACCAGTACACGACTGTGCAGCCCCAGCACCATGGCTGCAGACGGCTGCATCAGCGTACCGCCCACCAGCAGCAGCGCGAAGTACGGACGCAGGAAATTGAGCCACTGGCCCTGCGGCATGCTGGAAAACAGCAGCAGCAAAGCAAGCAGCCACAGCGGCACCATGCGCAGGCAATCGCGCGCACGCGTGCCGAAACTGCCGTGAAACAGCAGGGCCAGCGTACAGCCGGCCAGAATTTCATCGATGCGGTAGTAGCTGATACTCGAGGCGATCACGCCATCCCATACGCGCAGGGCGGTAAACCCCAGTCCTATGAACGGCAGCAACAGCAGACCACGGCCGCGCAGCACCACCACCAGCAGCGCCACCCCCACGTAGAACTGCAGCTCCATGCACAAGCTCCACAAGTGCTCGGTCATGGGCACCAGGTCGTTGGGCATGGCCTGGTCCAGCGGCATGTTGGCGTAAAACAGCAAGTGGCTGGCCCACCGCGACAACGGCGCCAGCGACAGCAGCAGCGCGATGATCATGTACAACCAGGCCAGCGGCAATACCCGGCAAAAACGCTTGACCAGGAAGCCGCCGATGCGCTGATCACGGAGCAGGAACGACGTGATCAGGAAGCCGGACAGGATGAAGAAGATCACCATGCCGAACACTCCGGCGCTGTGGTTGAACAGAAAATGATGCGGCCCCAGCGGCAGCAAATGCGCAGCCAGCACCAGCAAAATACTCAAGCCCCGCCAGCCGTCGAGGACCGACAGATGGCCCCCGTGCGGCACGGCAGAGGCAGGCTCGGGCATTTGCATGTTCTTCATCAAAAGGTTCAGTAGCGTGGCTGAACGGCGGACTGGTACGGGGCCGTCATCGGCGGGGGCACCGTCGACGCGGTAACCTTGGACGGAGTCGCCGCCAGCACGCGCGCCAGCGCGCAACCGGCGCCGACCACGAACCACAGGTACCAGTTATATGACAGGTAATAGAACATATTGTCGCTGAACGAGCAGATCAGGAAACTCAGGATGATCAGGATCAGCGAGAACGCGGCCAGCTTGTCAAACTTCAGCAACCGCGCCAGTTGGCGGATCAGGCTGGCCGATTGCCAGAGGAAGGCCAGCAGCCCGATCACGCCCAATTCGAAAATCAGCTGCACGAACACGCTGTGGGCGCCGAACTTGGTCTTGCCCGCCAGCGGGAAGAAGATCGGCGAATACTCGGCAAAGGTTTGCAGTCCCAGTCCCCACACGTAATGGAGCGGCGACATCCAGGCGAACGCGCATTCCCACAGGTACACGCGCCAGGCGAACGAGTTCAGCGTGGCGTAGGTGGCCACTTCGTTGCCCTGCCCCAGGTCAAGCAGGCGGTCGCCGATACCGGGCACAAACAGCGCACCGACGCCGAGCAGCACCATGTACACCAGGAAGCGCCGCTCGAAGATCAGCGCATACAAGGCAAAGCCGATCGCCGTTGCCAGCCAGGCGCTGCGGGTCTTGGTGAGCAGCAGCATCAGCAACAGCAACAGCACGTAGGCGACCAGGCCCAGGCGCGCGGCACCGCTGGCGCCTGGGTCCATGGTTTTAAGCAGGTAAAACGCCACCACGATGATCACGGTCAGGTAGAACGCCAGCACGTTGGGGTGGGCAAACGTACTTTCCAGGCGGAAGCCGCCACCGAAGTGCAGCGCGATATCGACAAACGCGTACAGCACCGGAATGGCCGACGACCACACCACCAGCCGCAACATGCGGCGGAAATCGGCGCGGTCGGCCACGCACTGGTAGCCGCCCACGAACATGGCGAAATACGACAGCTGTTGCAGGAACAGGCGCACCGATTCGCCGGTGAATGGCGAATGCACCGCGCCCAGTGCCAGGATGACCAGGAACGGCGCCCAGGCCATATAGGCGCGGCCAGGCAGCACCTTGGGACGCTCGAACACCAGCAGCAGCGCAAGCAAGATCACGATGCCGTTGATCACGCCGCCGATGCCGACCATGTAGCCGCCCAGCGAAAAACGGGTGAACTCGAGCGCGTTGTCGCCGCCCGCGCGCAGCACGACGATCAGCAGCAGCGTGAGCTTGCGGTCGTAAATCACCAGCAGCCCGAAGACCATGGCCGCCGGCAAGGCCACCAGCTTGGACAGGCTGCCGTCCATCAGCTCCACCAGGATGGGCGTGGCCGCGCCAAGCAAGCCGGCCAGGCATACCGCCAGCACCACCATCACGTAGATGAGGCGGAACGGGTTCTTGATAAAATCGGGCGCCTTCAACGAGCGCCACGCAGGGCTTTTCAGCAACGCGGGCATAACATACCTATCTCAAATAATACTTCAGGCCAGCTGGGCCGATACACTCATGCGGCGTTTGCCGGGAAAGCGACGGATCAGCCAGGAACGCACCGCGTTCCATTCGCCGGTTTCCGGCGAGTTGGCGGCGCGAAAGCGGTTGTAGCGCCACAGCAGGCTCGCTTCGTGGCGGGTGGAAATGGTTTTGCGGTAGGTGAGCTCGCGTTCGAGTTCATCGGACGGGCCCAGGCCGCGCCGCAGCACGCTGGCCATGCGCTCGAATTCGGCATCGAAATTGCGCTGGCCCTCGACGTCCATCAGGATGCCGCCGTGGTTGCAGAACGGCGCCGGATCGAAATACGGCAACTGGTGGATGGTGCAGAACGCCCGCACCAGGAAACGCGATACATCGAGCGACACTTCCATCTGGTCCATGAATCGGGTGGCGCTGACGTTGTTGCCGTGCCAGCGGTAGCGGATCAGTTTTTCAGGCACGTTGGCGCAGCGGCCCTGGATCGCCAGCTGGCCGAACAGAAAATAGTCCTCGGCCAGCGACGGCACTTCCAGGCTGTGCTGCGGCGGCAGCACCTTGAGCATGTCGATGCCGTAGCGCACGCCCATGCGGCGCACTTCGTCGAAGCGCAGCATCGACGTCGGGTGCGCAATCGGGTTGCGGAACAGGCTGGCGGCGGCAACCCGGGCGGTGCCGATCGGCATGCTCATCTCGCCGATGTTGGCGCCGGATGCGTCGATCACGTCGGCCTGGCCACCGATGGCCACGCAATTTGGCTGGGCGGCAAACGCGGCCAGGCTGATGGCCATGCGGTCGGGGAAGCAGACATCGTCGGCGTCATGGCGCAACACGTAGTCGCAGTCGGCCAGGTCGAGGCCGCAATTGAGCAGGCCGGACAGGCCTTTTGCTTCAGGGAACGAATGCAGTTCGATGCGGGGATCGCGCTCGTGGTAGCGCTCCACCATCTCGCGGCTGCCGTCGGTGGAGCCGTGGTCGAGCACCAGCACGCGCCAGTCCTGGACGGTCTGCGCCTGGATGCTGTCGAGCGACTCCGCCAGGAAGTCGACGCCGTTTTTAACCGGCAACAATACGTCTATCTTTGCCACTGTGCAGCTCCTCTAAAACTTGCGCCGTTCCCCTCGCTGCCGACGCTGTCAGTTGTGAGCAAACACGCAAAAATAATATCATGCAAAAATTACAAAAACAATCAGGCCTGGGGCCGCTGCCAGCTGCTGACAGCCGCAGTCAGCCTCGATAAGGCGTGCGCAGGTGCAGCGCCTCGAGCGTGAGCCGTCCCAGCTTCTGGATGCTGTGGCGGACGAACGACACCAGGTTGGCGGCCGAGCCTTCGGCCTGCAGCGCCGACCAGTAATAGCCGAAACCGGTACGCGACTGGCCGCGGTTGAACATGCGGTGGCCGATGTCGTAACGCAGACCGACGATCTCGTGGCGCACGGCCGGCGCCAGCGCCGGCCGTTTGCCCACCAGCGGCGAGTCGAGCAATGCCACCAGCACGCGCTCGTGGCATTGCAGCGTCTCGACGAAATTATTGGTGAGGTTGGTCTCGTGCGAAGTCTTGTCCACCAGCACTTGCGACTGCAACAGGAACGGCCCCACGTCGGCGCAGCGCAGCCATAGGTCGTAATCCTCGGCCTGGCGGTAGCGCGGGTCGAACTGCCCGGCCCGCGCCAGCACCTCGCGGCGGATCACCACGTTCGAGCAGGTTCCGACAAAATTGGCCTTGACCAGCGCCTTGAGCGGATCGTTGATCACGGTATCGAATACGATGTCGGGGTCGCCCCGGAACTGGGCGAAATGGGCCACGGGACCGCCGATCGAATGGTCGATCACCGTGTAGTTACACGCTAGAAAACCCACCTCGGGATGGCGCTCGAGCAGCGCCAGTTGCACTGCCAGCTTGTCGGGCGACCACAAGTCATCCGCATCGAGGAAAGCGACCAGCTTGCCTTCGCTGGCGGCAATACCGACATTGCGCGCATTCGACACGCCGCCGTTGGGAATGCTGATGACGCGTATCGCATCGCCGAATTGGGCCAACTGGCCCAGCGTGTCGTCACGCGAACCGTCGTTGACCACGATCAGTTCGAAATCGCGGCAGGTCTGGGCGAGCACCGTCCTGACCGTATCGGCGATAAAGGCTGCGCCGTTATAGACAGGAATGACGACAGAAAAAGTCACGGACATCTAACACTCACCTCTCAATAAATTGGCGGATCCCGGCGCGGTGCACGGACTGTCCGTTCAGCGCACGACCAGCGCGTGACCGCGTGCATCCGACGCCGCCACCAGTTGCCGCAGGAAGTCCTGTTGCACGGCGTAAGCGGCCGGTGCTTCGGTGTCGTCGCGCACCAGCATCGAGGATCGCACCAGGATGCCGTCTGCCACCTTGCCACGCAGGCCGTCGCGGAAGATCTGCATGCGCATCGCAAAACCACCCTGCGGGTAGGCGTCGCTGATACGGGTCCAGTACGTGACCGCTTCGAGCCGGCCCTGGCCGGTGGCCAGCATGTGCTTGGCCGGCAGCGCCGCAGCGCCGGGCGTGACCACCATCGGCGCTGGCGACAGCGCCAGCACCTTGTAGCCTTGCGCCGGGTAGCAGATTTCAGGCAGGTGCAGCTTGACGTCCTGGCGCTGTTCCTTGGCGTAGGCCAGCGCCAGCATCACCTGCTGGCCCTGGCTGTTGACATAGGTCCGCATCAGCACGTCGTCGTACGGCTGCTCGAGGCTGCGGCCGCCGTCTTCGGCGGTGGACAGCTCGGCCTGGGTAACCACGCCTTGCAACTCGCGCCAGTCGCCGAAGCGGGTGGGCACGCTGGCAGCCAGATCGATGGTTTGCGGGTTGGGCGTGAACTTGGGCGTAAGTGCCCAGGCGCCGCCAACCGCCAGCAACATGCCGGCCAGCAGCAACACAGCCGGACGGGTGGCGACCTGGCCCAGCTGGGCCCAGGCGCCAGGCGCGAGCGACGGCAGTTGCAGACCGGCGCCTTCGTCGCTGGCGCCGCCACGGCGCACCATCCAGCTCAGTGCGCTATCGACGCCGATAATCAGCAGCAGCGCCGACAGGAACAGCACCAGGCCCGAGAAGCCATGCAGGAAACCCTGGCCGGCGGCATCGCCAAAATGGTACGTGATGAGCGACAGGAAAATGATGCGGATGGTGTTGGCGGCAAACGAGATCGGAATGATCAGCATGGCCAGCAGCACGTTGCGCACCAGCGAAGGATGGCGCACCAGGTTCATGTACAGCAGGCCCAGCGCTTCGAGCGTAAACAAGGAGTTCAGGCCGGCGCAGGCGTCGGCCACCAGCAGCTGGTAATGGCCGATGGTGAGAATCACGCCGCTGCGGGCGATCGGGTAATTCATCCAGTACAGCAGGTGTTCGGTGGCGGCCGACACGGCAATCTTCATCGGCAGCGTGACCACGTCGACGATGGACGCCGGCAGCGGGATCATGAACATCATGAAGAAGAACGCAAACCACATGCGGCTCCAGGTGCGCACGCCGAACAGTGCGATCATCAGGCCGGCCAGCACCAGGATCAGCGAACCGACTTCGAGCACGTGCACCTGTTGTGAACGGCCCAGCACGTAGCACAGCAGACCCAGCACGACCACCGGGTAGCCGATGGCCGGCATCGGATTGCGTTCGAACATCTTCTGCGAAATCAGCTGGCGCGTGCGGAAATACAGGAAACCGAAGGCCACGGTCATGACGATCGGACCGTGGGCGTTGCGGTCCGAGCTCCATGGCCCATGGAACAGGTCGATCAGGGTCGGCACATACAGCGCCGCCAGGCCGGCAAGCAGCACCAGCCACGGGGCGAGCGCTGCAGGCGAAGGCGAAGGTGTCGCCGTGGAGTTCAACGTGTGGGCCATGGCCATATCGGAATCAGAAATTATTGAGCACGGAACCAACCACGTGCACGCGCGCTTCGTTCAACGAGGTGATCAGCTCATGCACCTTGCCGACGTGGGTCACGTCCTGGCGCGCCACCACCACGGCGGCGCCGGTGCGGCCGGCCACCATCTGGGCGTCCGACGAATCGCTGCCGGCCGGGGTGTCGATCAGGATCACGTCGTACTGCCCTGCCAGCGTGCGCAGCAGCTGGCCCAGCGCCGGCCGGCCCAGCAGCTCGGACGGGTTCGGCGGCGGCGCGCCGGCGGTCAGCACCGACAGGTCGAGCAGTGCTGGCACGCGCTGCACCGCTTCGACACTGTTACGGCCCGACAGCACCGACGACAGGCCGACCCGGTTTTCCAGGCTGAAGATGGTGTGCTGGCTCGGATGGCGCATGTCGGCATCGATCAGCAGCGTGCGCTGGCCTTGCTGCGAGAACACCACGGCCAGGTTGGCGGCCAGGAAACTGCGGCCATCGCCGCGCTCGGCGCCGGTGATGGCCAGCGCGCGGCGTTCCTCGCCGGTGTCGAACCAGCGCCACATGAGCTGATTACGCAGCGCGCGCAACGATTCCACGCGCTCGGTGAACGGCTCGTAAGCGGCCACGACGGACTCGCTGATGTCGCTCTCGCCACGCAGCAGGTACGGGTAATCGTACTGGCGCGACAGCGCAAACTCGATGTCGGCCTCGGAAAGCACACCCAGCGCCAGCGCGGCGTCGCCAAAACGCACATTGCGTTCGACCTGGTGGCGCATTACGCGCTCGGCATCGGCCACCGACAGGCGGCCCATCTTGATCAGGATGGCGCCGATAGAACGGTCGGGCACGGCCGACGCCGGCGACTTGTCGCGCAGGTCCGGCACGATATACGGTTGAATGGGTGGATTCTGGTTCATGGAATTACTCCGTAATGATCTGGTGTCGGCGGTCACTGCTGCGGTTGCGGCAACAGTGCTGGCGGCGGGGTGTTCTTGCTGCGCTTGCCGATGCGCTGCTTGGCGATCGTGCCCAGCACCGGCAGGCCAAAGGCGTGCGACATATGCGCGGCCGAGCGTACGCGCTGGTCGAGCAACTCGAGCACCAGGACCGCGCCGGCGCCGAGGATGGTGCCGATCACGACGGCCAGCAGCAGGTTGACGATCAGGCGCGGCGACGTCGGGCTGCCCGGCACTTCGGCGGTGGACAGCACGGCGATATCGGACTGGCGCGCCTGGCCTTCGAGGTTGGTCTGGTTGTAGCGCTGCATGGCGCTTTCGTACGAGCGGCGGGCATTGTCCACTTCGTTGCTGAGCACGACGAATTCGTCGCGCGCGCCGTTCAGTTCCAGCACGCGGGCTTTTTGCGCCGACAGTGCCGAGCGCAGTTCGTTTTCACGCTGGCGGTAGATGTTGCTGCTGCTGGACACGCCGGACGAGGCGACGCGGATCTGTTCATCCAGGTTCGAGCGCAGCTTGTCCACTTCGGACTTCGCCGCGATGTATTGCGGGTGGCTCGAGGCCAGGCGCTGCGAGGTGTCGGCGAAACGCGCTTCGGCCGTGGCCAGCTGCGATTTCAGGCTCTGGATCAGGCTGTTGTTGAGCACGTCTGGCGAGGCGCCGGCATTGCCGCTGGCCTGGCGCGAACGCGATTCCGCTTCCATCAGCTGGCCCTGCGCCTGCACCAGCTGGCTCGACAGCTCGTTCAGGCGCGCGGTTTCCACGTCAACGCGGTTGTCGGCGCTGTAGATGTTGTTCTCTTTCTGGTATTTCGACAGGCGGCTCTGGGCCAGCTCGTATTGTTCGCGCAGCACCTTGATCTGGGTGTTGATGAAGCCCGACGCCTGCTGCGCCGGATCGGTCTTGAGCTGCACCGTGAAATCGAGGTAACCCTGGGCGAAGGCATTGGCGACCGCTGCCACGAACTGCGGATCGTTACCGCGGAAGTTAATGGTCAGCACGCTGCTGTCGCGGGCTGGCTCGACGTCCACCTTGGCCAGCAACAGGCCGGCCAGCCACTCCTTGATCGAACCCTGGCCGTTGCGCGCCTGGCGGAACTGTTCCTGCACCGCCGGGCTGTCGGCCAGGCGCAGGGTTTCCACGGCCTTGAGCGCCACGCTCTTGCTGCGGATGATGTCGGCCTGGGTGGCGACGTAGCCGGTCATCAACTGCACCGGCAGCGTGACGCCGGTGACCGGATCGACGCCCTTGGTATTGAGCACCAGCGAGGTGCTGGCCTTGTAGACCTTGGGCAGCATGGCAGTGATGGCCAGTGCGGCTGCGACCGTGACTGCCAGGATCACGAGGACGATCTTGTAGCGGGCGCGCAGGGCAAAAAACAAATGGGTGAAATTCATGGTGGTCTTTCTCAGTGAAGGTCAGGCGACATCGGCCTTAGAACAGGCTCTCGCGGACGTACAGCACGTCGTCGGGGCGCACCAGGTCATCGTATTTCGCTTCGATGATCTCGATCTTGCCGGCCGCGTCGCGACGCTTGATGCGCAGGCCACGCTCGGTGCCGCGCTGGGTGAGGCCGCCGCCGGTGGCCAGCGCCTGCAACACCGTCATCGAACGCTCGATGCGGAAGGTGCCAGGACGCTGCACTTCACCGTAGATATAGAAACGCGGTGCGCGCTCGATGTACACCACGTCGTTGCCGCTCAGCGTCAGGTTGGCCGGCTGGTCGCCGCTGAGGAACAGATCGGTCAGGTTGATCACCTGCTTGGTGGCCTTGCCGTCGGCGCTGCGCATCACCGTGACCTGGTCGCCGCCTTCGGCGCTGACGCCACCGGCCAGGGCCAGCACGTCGAGCAGGTTGCGGCTGGCGTCGAGCGGGAAGCGGCCCGGGCGGTTAACCTGGCCCAGTACCGACACTTGCTGGCTCTGTAGCGACGTCACCAGCATATTGACTTGCGGGTTTTTGACAAAATTGCCGGACACCAGGGCCGCAGCGATTTTTTTCTCGGCCGCAGCGGCCGACAGGCCCGCCACGCTCACCTGGCCGATCAGCGGGAACGTGATGGCGCCATTGGCGCTGACCCGGGTTTCCAGGTTCAGGTCGGGGTTGTTGTAGACGGAAATCTTGACCACGTCGCCGGTACCGAGTACCAGGTCGTTTTGCGGGGCGGCATTGGCCGTGCCCAGCACCAGCGCCAGCAGTGGCGTCATCATCCAGAGTGCGATTTTTTTCATCATATGCTCAATCGTAAGTTAGTGTTATCGGGAGGCCGCTACGGGGCCGTTACTTCAGGCCAGCCACGCCGCGCGCGTGGACGTCGGCTTCCTTGTCGGCTGCCGTGGCCGGCGCTGCCGGTGCGCCCGCAACCGGAGCGGCTGGCGCCGCGCCTGGCTCGTCGGCCTTGTTCTGGTACTCGATCTTGGTGGCCGCACGCAGGCGTGCCAGTTCGGCGGTGGCCGCTTCCTTGATGCGCGCATTGGTCAGGAACTGGGCGATCTGCGCTTCGGAGGCTTGCAGCGTGACCGGCGTATCCTTGATGTCAGCCACCGTCATCAGGGTGCTGCGGTCGCCTTCGCGGACGATGAACAGTTGCCCCTTGGGCAGGTTGACGATTTTTTCGCTCAAGGCCGGCGCCAGGTCGGCCGTGCTGCGGCTTATTTGCTGACGGGCAAACTTGATGTTGTTGCGCTCCATGAAGGCCGCCACGTCGTCAATCGACTTGGCGCTGTCGATTTCTTTTTTCAGGTTATCGGACAGGTCGCTGGTGGCCAGGTTGAGCTGGCGCAGCTCCATCGTCTTGCGCTGCGCAAACAGGGCCGGATTCTTGTCGAAATATTGGGCAATTTCATCGCGGGTAGGCTTGGCCGGCGTGCCCGTCTTGTTTTGCATGTAGGCTTGGGCGATGATCAGCGCCTTGGCGCGTTCGATGGACTGCACCACTTTCGGATCGCGATCGACTTTCTCTTCCATCGCCTGGTTAAGGACGATCTGGCGGTCCACCAGCGATTCGAGCACCTGCTTGCGCGCCTGCGCCTGCTGCGCGACCGGCACATTGACCCGTTGCAGCTCTTCGTTCAGCTGCAGCGCGGTGACTTCTTCCTTGCCGACCTTGACCAGCGCCTGGCCCGACTTGCTTTCGCCTTTGCCGCAAGCGACCAGCGCAACGGCCATGGTCACTGCCAGCGCTGCCGAACCGAGCTTGCGCTGGAGGTGGGTATTGCCAAATTTATTGTGTTTCAAGATAGTTCCTCATTGTTCTCGTTGGTGCCGTGCGCAGCGTGCCATCCACGTAATTCATTGCCATTTTCCCAATTCACGTGCACTAAAAGCAATTTCAAGACCGGATTATCACACAACTCTCTGCGGTGCAGCATATTTTCTTTGTAAAAATGTTATCGGTCCATGTGCGTGCTCAGTGAGCATTCTCGCGTTTCAGGACCACCAGCACGGTACGCACGATAATCCACATATCGAGCCACACCGACCAGTTGCGCAGGTAGTCGAGGTCGTACTGGATGCGGGCCTGCATCTTGTCCAGCGTATCGGTTTCGCCGCGCAAGCCGTTTACCTGGGCCCAGCCGGTGATGCCCGGCTTGGCCTTGTGGCGCAACATGTAACCCTTGATCAGCTTGCGGTACTGCTCGTTGTGCGCCACCGCGTGCGGTCGCGGTCCGACGATGCTCATGCGGCCTTGCAGCACGTTGATAAATTGCGGCAATTCGTCGAGCGACGTACGGCGCAGAAAACCGCCAATTTTGGTCAGGCGCTGGTCGCCCTTGGTGGCCTGGACCACCTTGGCGCCGTCTTCGGCCACCGTCATCGAGCGGAACTTGTAGACCAGGATTTCCTCGCCGTACAGCCCGTACCGGCGCTGGCGGAAGATCACCGGGCCCGGCGACGTCAGTTTCACGGCCGCAGCAATCGTCAGCATGATCGGCGTGAGCATGATCTGGATGATCAGCGCCAGCACGATGTCGCTGATGCGCTTGATCATGCTGTTAAACCCTGTGAACGGCGACTCGCGGATGCCGATCACCGGCATGCCACCCACGCTGGCGAAGCGCGCCTGCATCAGGTCGAAGATATAGATATCGGGCAGGAAATAAACCGAGGCCGTGGTGTCTTCCAGATCTTCCAGCAAAGACATGATGCGCGGCTGGGCAGAGATCGGCTGGCTGATCACGATCATCTTGATGTTGTGCTTGCGTACGTACACCGGGATATCGCTCATCTGCCCCAGCAGCGGATGTTCCATGTTGTGGGGACGGCGCTCCTGGGCACGGTCGTCGAAATAACCGTGCACAGCCATAACCGAACTTTCATGGCGATCGATGGTGGCGGCGAAGCGCACGCTGACGTCATTGGCGCCGATGATCACGACCGAGGTTTTCTGCCCCTCGAGCGGGGCGGCGCGCAGCCTGAACACGGCCAGGTGACCGAGCATCAGTACCAGCGGGGTGCCGACGCACCAGGCCAGCAAGACCTCGCGGTCGTAATGCACCAGCATGCCGCTGCTCACGCCGATCAGCGCCAGTACCGTCACCGACAGCAGCCAGCCCAGCACGATATCGCGCGCGACCTTGCTCAACTTGCCGGTGCGCCAGGTACTGTACGGATCGATGTACTTGTACAGCGACGACGAGACGAAGAACGCCAGCACCATCAGGATCAGCGAGTAGCCGTTGAAGCCATTACCCAGCACCAGGGTGCACAGGTACAACATGCCCATGATGACGAGCGGATCGACAACACGCTCGAAAAAGGAGACGAGAGGAATTTCGTTGACGTTCATGAGGCTTAGAAGGTCACGGTGGCGTTAAAAGCGGCACCTTTGGCGCGGAAACTGCTGGTCCTCGCAGCAATACTGCCATCGCGTTCGGTATGGAAGGCAGACAGCCCAAGACTGAGGTTGCGCAGCGGCTTGTAAGTGACGCCAAGGTTGGCTGTCTTGGTCGTGTCAGTCAGTCCGGTCAGGTTGAAGACGCCCTGCAATGGCTTGAAGTCGCGCTTCTCGTTCTTGTATGCGGCATTGACTTCGATTTTGGAGGTGGCGGTCCACTTGGCGTTGATACCTTGGCCAGTAGAAAGTGCCGTATTGACGAATACGCCCTCGGCGGCGCCAAACTCGCGCCAGGCCATGCCCGTCAATTGCACCGAGGAGAACTTGTTCCAGTTCACGATCAGGCGGCCATTGGTGCCCGAAGCGTTGCGCAGGCTCGACGAATTGACCTCGCGCCGCGCCCAGCCGCCCACGAAGATCACCTGCGAAATGCCGGTAGCGTTCCACACGACATTGAGCTTGACCTCATCCTGGGTAAAACCATTATCGATGAACACGCCGTTGTTGAGCGCCTGCGTCGGATACTTACCCTTGATCTGGCGCGCCAGCAGGCCGACCGTGCTCTCGCTCGGGGCCAGGTAGTCGAACCCGGTTTCCACGGTTTTTTCGGTGCGGTTGTTGAACTGCTGCGACGGCAGGTCGAAATCGAAATCCTCGGACGTGTAGCCGGCGCGCAGTTGCCACGACGGATGCAGGCGCCAGGCAACGTTGCCGTACTGCTTATTCTGCACCCGCAGGTTGCGCGCGGCCACCTGGAAGTCGGCAAACGAGGCCAGCGACTGGCTGTAGGTGGCGCCGATATGGCCGCTCAGGGTTTGCGCAAGACGCCAGTCGAGGTCGAGCGCGGCATCCTTGCCGGTGTAGTCGAGCTCACCAAAGCGGTTGAACGTGACCTTGGTGGCGCGGATGTTGCCGGTCAGGCGCTGGCGGCTGATCGGTCGGTTGATGCCGACGCCAACCACCGCCGAGCGGTAGGTATCGGAGGCACCGTCGCTGCCGACCACGGACAGGTCGCGGCGCAGCAGGTTATCGTCGTACGACACGATGGCAGACGCGAACGGCGTCAGTGTATCGCTGATCTGGGCCTGGGCGTGGGGGGCATACAGGCTGCCTATAACCAGTGGTAATACAAGCAGTTTCCCGGCGCCGGGGACGCGGCGCATCACCACGCGTTCACCCTGCACAGGACAACGAGGGACATGGATAGTTGCAGGTAACTCAACATTTTTTTGCTCTTATTCGAAATGGACAGGCGGCGCGCCACCAACATATTGCACTGCGTCAATAAATATAATCGACGTTCAATAGCTGTTGCCAGATGCTAGCACCAACCATGGTAAAACGGCCACACGGGAGAACTTCTTACCATGCGCAAACCATCTTACCGGCCCCGGGGCCTGGACCAGTAACATTATGATCACAAAGCGCACCAAAAAATTATATTGCATGCAATCATCTCTGTCTATATCGCATTGCAGCATTTTTTGGCGGCCCACCTGTCTCGAGCAAAAACGTCGGGTTAGCTGCGCTGGCGCGCCTCGATCTGCTCCCACTTTTCCAGCGCCGCCAGCAACTCTTCCTCGATCTCGGCCACGCGCGTGTTCACACGCTTGGCTTCGCTGGCGTTCTTCTTGTAGAAATCGGCATCGCTCAGCTGCAGGTTCAGCGCGGTTTGCTCGTCTTCCAGCGCGGCGATCAGCTTGGGCAGTTCGTCGAGCTCGCGTTGTTCCTTGAAGCTGAGCTTTTTGGTCTTGGCGGCCGGGGCGGTGGCAACTGCTTCGACCTTGGCTGGCGCCGGACGGGCGGCAGGCTGCTTGGCGATGGTGTCGCGCACGCGCTCCCAGTCGGTATAGCCGCCGACGAATTCGCGCCAGTGGCCCTCCCCTTCGGCCACGATCACCTGGGTGACCACGTTGTCGAGGAAGGTACGGTCGTGGCTGACCAGGAAGACGGTGCCCGTGTACTCTTCCAGCAACTCTTCAAGCAATTCCAGGGTGTCGATATCGAGATCGTTGGTCGGTTCATCGAGCACCAGGCAGTTGGCAGGCTTGGCGAACAGGCGCGCCAGCAGCAAACGGTTGCGCTCGCCACCTGACAGCGTCTTGACCGGCGAACGCGCACGCTCGGGCGAGAACAGGAAATCGTTCAAATAGCTCATCGAGTGCTTGCGCTGACCGTTTACTTCCACCCAGTCGCTGCCCGGCGAAATGGTTTCGATCAGGCTTGCTTCTTCATTGAGCTGGGTACGCATCTGGTCGAAGTACGCCACTTGCAGCTTGGTGCCCAGCTTGGCGGAGCCGCTGTCGGGCGCCAGTTCGCCGAGGATCATCTTGAGCAAGGTGGTCTTGCCGGCGCCGTTGGCGCCGATCAGGCCGACCTTGTCGCCGCGCAGGATGGTGCCGGTGAAGTCGTTGATGATGACGCGGTCGCCAAAGCGCTTGCTGACGTTTTCCAGTTCGGCCACGATCTTGCCCGAGCGTTCGCTCGAGCCCACTTCGAGCTTGACCTGGCCCTGCTGGTCGCGGCGCACGCTGCGCTGCATGCGCAAGGCCTCGAGGCGGCGCACGCGGCCTTCGTCGCGCACCCGGCGCGCCTTGACGCCCTTGCGGATCCAGACTTCTTCCTGCGCCAGGAATTTATCGAACTTGGCGTTTTCCACCTCTTCGTTTTCCAGTTGCTCGGCCTTGCGCACCTGGTAGGTCGTGAAATTGCCCGGATACGACAGCAGGCGCCCACGGTCGAGTTCGATAATCCGGGTGGAGACATTATCGAGGAACGAGCGGTCGTGGGTAATGAACAACACGCTGCCACGGAAGTCGCGCAGCAGGCCCTCGAGCCAGACGATGGAGCTGAAGTCGAGGTGGTTGGTCGGTTCGTCGAGCAGCAGCACGTCGGGCGCCGAGACCAGCGCGCGCGCCAGCGCCACGCGCTTCTGCATCCCGCCCGAGAGCGTCTTCATCAGCATGTCGCCGGTCAGATTCAGTTTGTCGAGCACGGTTTCCACCTTGTTCGACAGGCTCCACGCATCGGCGGCGTCGAGCTTGACCTGGATGTCGTGCATGCGTTCCATGACGGCGTCGTCATTACCCTGGCCGAACTGGCCGGTCAGCGCATCGTATTCCTTGAGCAAGCCTGGCAACTCGCCCATGCCGGACGCCACGGCGTCGTGCACGGTCATTTCCGGATCAAACACCGGCTCCTGCTCGACGTACGCGATTTGCAGATTTTGTTGCATTACCAGCAAGCCGTCATCCAGCTTGAAGCGGCCGGAGATAATTTTGAGCAAGGAGGACTTGCCGGTGCCGTTGCGGCCGATCAGGCCGACGCGCTCGCCGGTTTCCAGCGAAAACTCGGCGTGGTCGAGCAAGGCAACGTGGCCGAAGGCCAGTTGGGCCGAAGAAAGGGAAATGACTGCCATAGTGATATTAGAGGTGTAGAAGCGTGAGGATGCCGGGAAGGCAAAACGCCGGCGTTGCGCGCGGCGCAGCGCCGGGAAATGATCGAAGTGCGTATTGTACCGATAGCTGCGGACCGGGGCGAATTATCGTCGGCCCGGCCAGCTTAACGGTATTTGAAACACATGCGCAGGAAGACCAGGATGTCCCAGGTGTAGCGGCGCAGCAGGCGGCGCGGCTCCAGGCTCAGGCGGAACAACCATTCGAGCCGCAGGCGCTGCATCAGGCGTGGCGCGCGCGGCTTGTCGCCGGCCCAGAAATCGAACAGCGCCCCCACGCCCATCCAGATTCCGCCCTCGAGCGCGGTGCGGTGCTCGAGGATCCAGCGCTCCTGGATCGGATTGCCCATTGCCACCAGCACCACGTCGGCGCCGCTCGCATGGATGCGCCGGTCGATATCGGCGGCCGTGCGCAGCCCGTCGTAACCGTCGCAACTGCCCACCACCTGCTGACCCAGCCGCTGTTGCACGTGGGCCACGGCGCGCGCCAGGATCTCCGGCTTGCCGCCCACCATGAACACCTTGAGCGGACGCGCACTGCGGGCAAACAGCAGCGGCGTGAAGTCGGTGCCGTTGAGATTGTCCGCGAAGCGCTTGCCGTGCAACAGCTTGGCGGCGATGTCGAGCCCAATGCCATCGTTGACCAGCAACATGCCGGGGTCATTGACGTGATCGAGCAGGAAGCGGCACTTGACCACCAGGTTGGTGTTGGCGTAGAACAGCACCGTCTGTTCGCCGCGCGCCAGCCGGCCCAGCAGGCGTTCGGCCAGCGCGTCGCCCGTGGTGCTCAGCACGGGAAACTGGCTGATCGACAAAATCTCGGCGCGTGCTTCCATGGTCAACCTGCCGAGCGTACGAGCGGTGCGGCGGCGCGCAGGTCGGCCTTGAGCAGCTCGACTTTTTCCAGCATGCGGCTGTGCGCGCGTTCTATGTTGGCGTCGCCGCTCAGCTGCGGCTCAATCCGGCTGAGCTTGAGCAGGCTCTCGGCCGCGCCTTGCGCAAAACGCTTGGGCACCAGCCGCAGGAAGCGGCGGTTGGCGCGGATGCGCACCACCAGCGCCTCGTTGGGGCCGGCTTTTTTCATCAGCGCCTCCACCATGCTGGACGCCGCCAGCGGTTGCGGCCGCAGGTCGAGGTCGAGCGCCGAGGCCCAGTCGAACCACTTCATGTGATGGCGCTGCTGGATCGGCTCCACCGCCACGAACGGCACCCGCAGCGCATCGGCCACGATGGCGCCGTGCATCGCTTCGGTGATCAGCAGCTCGGAACTCAAAATGTCCTGCAGGGTATGGTCGACGGTGGCGGTCGGGTCGATGTAATGGACGCCGGCCAGCTGGCACGCCAGGCGCCAGTTGCCATCGTAGGTGCTCTCGAAGTGCGGCATGAACGACACCTTGTGCACCTTGGCGGGGCGCTCGGTGATGCACGAGCGCAGCAGGATGGCCGAGTCGCCCAGCGCCATCGACGGGTCGAGCTTGCACTCACGCGCGGTTTGCAGGCCGCGCACGAAATAGAATTTCCACTTGTCGTCGATCACCGGCAGTGGCGTGTAACCGCCATAACCGGCGCCAAACACGATCTTGTTGGCCTGTTTGGGATGCGAATCGAAAATGATCGAACCGATGCCGAGGAACATCTCGTTCGGATTGTCGTCCCAGACGCCCGGCAGCAGCTTCGGCCACATCCATGGATTCAGGTCATCACCAAAGTTCGGCTTGTCGCCCCGGTAGTAATAGAGTTTCATTGTGTTTAGTCGAAAGAAATGGTTAAGACAAATTAGGAGGCTTTGGTACGAGAAATGACGTTTTTAACGATACTCAACAACTCGTCGGCAGCGGTGCGGTACAGCAGCATGACCAGGGTGATGAAGGTTGCCACCACCACCAGGCCGCCAGCGATCAGACGCAGAAGCAAATTCCAGTCCATCACCACGTAGTGGCGCACCGCATACCCGGCCGCCGCCGACAACAGCGCCAGACTGACCGGGCGCAGCAATTGCAGCGCGTAGAACCGGAACTTCATGTGCAGGGCCTTGCACACCTGGTACACCACCCAGCCCCACAACACGTATGCGCGGATGACGATGGCGGCGGCAATGACTTCGATGCTCTGCCCGGCCACCATGCTCAGCACGATGATATTGGCCACTACCTGCATCACCTGGTAGCGGGTCCATACGCCCGGCTTCCACATGCTGCGCAGCAGCCCGCCCTGCAGGATGCCGATGGTCTGGATAATCCCCAGCAGCAGGAACCAGCGGTACACCGGCACGGCCTGCTCCCATTTCGGGCCGAACAGCAACGGCACGAAATCGTCGGCGGTCACCCACAGCGCAGCGATCAGCGGCAACACCATCATCGTCACCAGCCGCACCGCTTTCAGGAACGCCGCCTGCAAGCGCTGGCGGTCGTCCTGCATCTGCGAAAACGCCGGCAGCGAGACGTTGGACGTGGCGCCAACGAGCACCTCGATGATCACATCGTTGAGACGCTTGCCGAAACCATACAGGCCCAGGTCGGCCAGGGTAAGGCGCGACGCGATGAAGAAACGGTCAACGGTCTGTCCCAGCGCTTCCATCAATTGCCACATGATCACGTGCGGCGAATAGCCTTTGAGCAGCAGCAGGTCGGCGCGGTGCCAGCGCAGCGCATAGCGTTGCTTGCCGGTGTACAGCAAGGCGACCGCACTCAGCAGCGACGTGACCAGCTGCGAAATCACCAGCGACAGCATGCCGAAACCGAGGAACAGCAGCGACACGTTAACCACGGTGGAAGCGACGTTGGCCATGATCGACACCCGCGCCAGAAAGCGGAAATCGAGCTGGCGCACGCGCAGCGCATTGGGCACCGACATGGCCGTATCGATCAGCAGCTTGAGCGCCAGCACCACGATACACATGCCCACACCCGGAGTTTCGCCACCGCGTTCGAGGTACAACGCCACCCCGAGCATCACCGCGCACAGCACGGCCCCGACCATCACGCTGAAGGTGAACACGGAGTTGATCAGGCTGTTGGTCAGTTCCTTGGCCTGGACTACCGGTTCCTTGTAGGCATTCATTGCCAGCCACTGGGTGCCAGTCAGCACCATCATGGCCAATAAAAAACTACCGTATTCGTTGGGCGACACGAAGCGGCCCACGACTGCAAAATTAATCAACGACATCACGGCAGTAGTACCCTGCCCGACAATCGCCCAGATCGCGCTGCGACCTACCTGTCTGCTAAAACTCATATGAATGGTGACCGCTGAATGTTGCTGTGCAAAAAAAATATTGCTGAAGAGATCTAAAACATGCCTGCCGTGTCCACTGCACTGGCTTATCATCTTTCCGAATCATAACACCATGACAATACCGCACGACATTTTACTCTAGCGTCCCGTGACACGTCGGCTATAATGCCGTCGCGTCCTCCCCGTAGCACAATGGATAGTGCACATGCCTCCTAAGCGTGGGATACTGGTTCGATTCCAGTCGGGGGGACCACCTTCCGCACCCGCCTCGCCCTCGCTCCCCCTCCGCAACATCTCTCCCCGCATAAAACCAGGTTCACATGATGGCTTATTTTGCAATGCAATATATTTTTATTGGCAAAAATTTCGACCAAAAGTCGTGAAACTGGCGCGCACGATTGGACGACCTTTGAGATTTCTCTTAAGCTAAGTATGGACTTTTTGATACGTATCTAGGAGGAAACATGTCAGGCGAGGCAATCGCTTACCAGGGATCCGGCAGCCGACTTGCCTTTATCGACATCGCCAAAGGGCTGGGCATCATCCTGATCGTGCTCGGGCATAACCCGGCTTTTTTATTCCGCTTTCCCGATGTCGCCGATTTCCTGATGGCCTTCCGGTTACCGTTTTTCTTCTTCATGGCGGGTGTGACATTTTCGGCCCAGACCAAGACGCTCAAGCAGGTAGCGCTCCAGCGCGCCGATGCCTGGCTCAAGCCGGTCATGGTGGTCGTGGTCATTTCCGGCCTGCTGCACGCGGTGTTTGGCGAACGCTCGCCGCAAACCATCTTGCTTGGCCTGATCTACCCCGCCGGCTTCACGCTCAATCCGGTGCCGCTCTGGTTCCTGGCGCACCTGTGGCTGCTGTACGTCTTCAGCACCCTGCTGCTGCGCGCGGACAAGCTGTTGCTCGACAGTCCGCTCAAGCGCGTGGTGTTACTGATTGCCCTGGCCGCTGGCGGCTACTACGTGATGGACGCGTTCGTCGATGCGTCGGTGGTTCCGGCGTGCCGCAACCAGTCCGAGTTCAGCGCCTCGCTGCTTGCCTGCGGCCTGCCGTTCAGTGCGGACCTGCTGTTGATGACCAGCTTTTACTTTTTACTTGGGAATTTTCTGGCGGCAAGTGTCAAGCAATTCCGGGTTCACCTGGCCTGGGCGCTGGTGGCGCTGGTTGCGATGGCGATATTCCAGTTCGGGTTCAGCTACACCATCGATTTCAACCTGCGCCACTACGACACCCCGGTGGCAACCACGCTGCAGGCACTATGCGGCATCTACCTGATGCTGTGCGTGTGCACCTTGCTGTGCCGGATCGAGCCCGCTGCCCGAATATTGCGGTACTTCGGCGCCGCCAGCCTCTTCATCCTGCTGTTCCACGTCAGTATTTTGCACACGATTTTGCCTCTGTTGCAGCGCGATATCCATTCGAGCGTCATCATCGTCGCGCTGTCGGTACCATTGGCGCTGTGCTTGCCGGCCCTGATGTGGGAATTGTGCAAGCGCAGCAAGGTGCTGTCAGCAATAATGCTGCCACGTAAGTGGCAGCGCACTGTTGGACAGAACGCGCAGCAGCATGACCCGGCGGCAGCGGCGGCGGCTACCGCACCTGTACAGAAATCATAAACATTGCAATTATTTCTACACACCTATACCATAATGCAACTAGTATCACGCCAGCCTCTGCTGATGCCTCCCTGAATAACCATGGTAAAACAAATGAATCGTCAGCCTGACAGTCACCAAGTTCAATTTTTGTCGATAAAGAATAAGAGCCTCCAGTGCCTGGCGTCGTTTGTTCTGAGCGTGGTATTTCTGTCGTTGACCGCAGCCTGGAACCGCTTCCCTTTCGTGTTCTCCGATAGCGGCACGTATATCGACGTGGCGATTACCCACTTCTGGCCTGGCGACCGCAGCGCCCTGTACTCGCTGTTCATCTATCCGCTGCACTTGAAGCTCACGCTGTGGCCGGTGGTGCTGGTCCAGGCGGCCATGACCTGGTACCTGGTGCGCGTCTTCTTCCGCACGTTTGCCCATGCATTTCGCGAAGAACAGGTGGTGCTGTCGGTCCTGGTGCTGGGCCTGTGCTCGAGTGCGCCGTGGTTCGTGGGCCAGATCATGCCCGATGTCTTTGCCGCCCTGCTGATCCTGGCGATCGCCACGGCCGTTATCGGCCAGGATCGGCTGGCCCGCTTCGATCGCGTGGCCATCCCGCTGCTGATCGCGTTCTTCATCACTACCCACCTGTCTTACCTGATCATCGCGTCGGGCACACTGGCGCTGTGCCTGCTGATCCGGCTGTTGTCGGGCCGGCCGACGCCGCCGCTGGCGCGTGTATTTACCAAGGTGAATATCTCGATGGTGGCGGCGATCGCGCTGGGCGTGCTGACCATGTTGTCGTTCAATATTATTACCAAGCGCGGTGCGACGCTGGCGTCCACCGGCAACGTCATGTTGCTCGGCAAGCTGATCGACCAGGGCATCGCCCTCGATTACATGACCGAGGCCTGCCCGTCGCGCGCCTGGCCGATTTGCGCCACCTTGCCCGAACTCAAGCAAATCAAGGCGCGCGCAGTGGCCCAGGGCAAGCCCATCGGCGCGGTGTCGGACACGTTCCTGTGGGGCGGACCGCTGGTGCAGCTTGGTGGCATGACGGTGGTCAGCAAGTATGCATCGGAGATCACCAATGGCGCCATGCGCGCCTATCCGTCGCAATTCCTGCAGGAGGCCTTGCGCGGCTTCCTGGCGCAGACCGTCACCTTCCAGGTGGGCGACGACATGATCCGCTACAACCCCGACACCAGCATTCACCAGATCATCGCGCGCCATTTCGACGCCGATACCTACGCGGCGTTCCAGTCGTCGCGGCAGTACCAGCAGCAGCTGCATGTGGACCGCTTCCGCATCGCCGACAACGTGCTGCTGGGCCTTTCCGCGCTGGTGGTCGCCGGGTACCTGCTGCTGCACTGGCGCAGCAACGTGCCGCTGGCGCAGTTCACGCTGGTCGTGTTGGGGGGCATGGTGCTCAACACCATGGTTACCGGCGCCCTGTCGGCGGTCCACGACCGCTACGGCAGCCGGGTGAGCTGGCTGGTGCCGCTGATCGCGCTGTTTATCATTTCGGAATATATAAGAAACAAGACTGGTACCGTGCGTGTAGTGGAGACCGGGAAACCGCGCGATGCGATGTCGCCTGCCCGCAGCGTGTAATCAGAAAATATCGCCGTGGCACAAGCGCCCGGCCCTTCCAAGTTTTTTTAAAGGCTAGTCAACATGTCGTTCAAAGCTGAACTGTATTCGGATGTCACGGTTGCGGTGCTGGTGCCCTGCTACAACGAAGCAACCACCATCGCCAAGGTCGTCCGCGACTTCAAGGCTGCGCTGCCCAACAGCACCGTCTATGTCTACGACAACAATTCCAAAGACAACACAGCCGGCATCGCCGCCGCCGCTGGCGCAGTGGTCGTGCACGAAGCGCTGCAAGGCAAGGGCAACGTGGTGCGCCGCATGTTTTCGGACATCTCGGCCGACGTCTACATCATGGCCGACGGCGACGATACCTACGATGCCTCGGTGGCGCCGCAGATGATCCAGTTGCTGCTCGATAAAAATCTCGACTGCATCAACGGCGTGCGCCATTCGACCGAGATCGAAGCCTACCGCCAGGGCCACAAGTTCGGCAACTGGATGCTGACCACCATCGTGGCCAAGCTGTTCGGCAATTCCACCAAGGACATGCTGACCGGCTATCGCGTGTTTTCGCACAAGTTCGTCAAATCGTTCCCGGTGGTCTCCCAGGGTTTCGAAATTGAAACCGAACTGACTGTGCACAGCCTGGAACTGCGCATGCGCAGCGAGGACGTGGATACCGCCTACGGCGTGCGGCCTGAAGGTTCGGCCAGCAAGCTGAGCACCTACAAGGATGGCATGAAGATCCTCTGGATGATCTTCAAGCTGATCAAGCTGGAACGCCCGACGCTGTTCTTCAACACGGTCAGCCTGGTGTCGGTGGTGCTGTCGCTGGCGCTGTTCTATCCGGTGCTGATGGATTACCTGCACACCGGCCTGGTGCCGCGCCTGCCAACTGCCATCCTGTCGGGCTTTGTCATGCTGCTGGCCTTGTTCAGCTTTGCCGTCGGCCTGATCCTGGCATCGGTGACCCAGGGACGCCGCGAGACCAAGCAGCTCAGTTTCCTGGCTACGCCACGCCGGGCGCCCAAGCCCGGGATCGGGTCTTGAACCAGCAGTTCCTGGTCAAGTTTGTCAAGTTCGGACTGGTGGGCGGCGGCGTCGCCCTGTTCGACGCGGCATGCTTTTGGCTGGCCTTAAAACTGTTCCACAACAGCGTGATCGCCCGCACCGTCAGTGTGCTGCTGGCCATCACGCTGTCTTGGCTGATCAACCGCCGGTTCACCTTCCACATCACGGCAACGCCGCTCAGCTGGCAGGAATGGTTGCGCTTCGCGCTGTCTCAATTTCCCGGCGCCTGCACCAATGCGCTGGTATCGGTGATTGCCTTCCATTATGTGCCGTATGCGCAGAACAACCCCTGGCTGTCGGTCGCTTGCGGCAGCGCTGCCGGACTGACAATCAATTTCCTGATGGCGAACTTCTTCGTCTTCAAACGGCCGCCAAGCCAGCCATAACGGCAGCGCAGCAATTTGCTGCGCTGCACATATTTTTCCTGTTGAGTTCGCCGTTAAGGTATAGTTCGAGCAATAAAAATTAAAACAAGTTAATTGTTTTAAAGTAAATGCTGGAACAAATCACTTTAACGGCGCCCATGTCCAACTCCAAACTCCAGACCGACATTAACGGCCTGCGCGCAATCAGCGTGCTGATGGTGGTGCTGTACCACTTCAACTTGCGTATCGCCAGCGGCGGCTTTATCGGCGTCGATGTGTTCTTCGTCATTTCCGGCTACCTGATGACCAAGATCATCTTCGACGGCATGCTGGCCCGGCGTTTTCACTATGGGGAGTTCCTGCTCAAGCGCGCGCTGCGCATCTTCCCGGCGCTGTTTGCAGTGGTGCTGGCGCTGCTGCTGGCCGGCGCCGTGCTGCTGCCGCCGGCGGACCTGGACAACCTGGCCGCGCAATGCCTGCGCGCGCTGCTGTTTGTCTCCAATACCTATTACGCCGGCCAGCAAGGGTATTTCAGCGCCGGCCTCGACGACCGCTGGCTGCTGCATACCTGGTCGCTCTCGGTCGAGTGGCAGTTCTACATGCTGTACCCGCTGATCATCTGGGCCGGTCTCAAGCTCGACGCTTTGGCCGGCGCTGACGGGCGCCATCGCGTATTCAAGCTGTTCCTGGCCGCGATTGCCGCCGCCTCGCTGGCGCTGTGCATCGCGGTGGACAACCAGAGCGCCTTCTTCTCGGTGGCAACGCGCTCGTGGCAGATGATCGCCGGCGGCCTGGTGTACCTGGCGCGCGACCTGTCGTGGCTGCGGCCGCTGCGCGGCCGGGTGCCCAGCTACGGCGGCGTGGCCCTGATACTCGCGTCGCCGTGGGTGGTGCACATGCTGCAACTGGAGCAGCGCTGGCCGTCGTACTATGCGATTTTGCCGGTGGCTGGCGCCTGCCTGCTGCTGGCGGCGCGCTTTGAAAACAATGTGCTGCTCAATAACCCGGTCATGAACCGGCTGGGCGCCTGGTCGTACTCGATTTACCTGTGGCATTGGCCGATCGTGATCGCCTTGACCATCTCCGGCCTGGTCGATACCTCACCGAAGCTGGCCAAGCTGGTGGGTATTCCGCTGTCGATCCTGCTCGGCTACCTGTCGTACCGCTACATCGAGCCGATGCGGCGACTGCGCGCGGCGCGCGCGGTCCCGGCAGCAGCGGCGCTGTGCGCGGCAGGCGGCGTGCTGCTGGGCGTGTCCGCCATCTACAACGCCACCGGTGGCCTCGAGCAACGCGTCAGCGACCCGGCCGTGTTCCAGGCCACCACTGCGGCCAGCCGCGCCGCCACCTATCCCGAGCAGTGCGAGAACCGCATGGCCGACAACAGCCGCTTCTGCCGCCTCAACCAGGGCAGCACCGGCAACAAGGTGCTGGTGCTGGGCGACTCGCACGCCGGCCACCTGTACTCGTGGTTTGCGGCCCACAGCAAGAGCGACACGACGTTTTACGTCAAATCCGGCTGCCCGGTGATCCCCGGCTTCGAACTGAAGGGCCAGGATCGCAGTTGTCGCGCCTACACCAAGGCCGCCTTCGCGCTGGCGGCTTCGGGCGCCTATCGGACCGTGATCTTGTCGCAGAACTGGACCGGCTTTTCGCCCACGGCCACCGGGATTTGCACGGTGGAAAACGGGCGTTGCCTGTCGCCGGCCGAGGCAGGCGATACGCAACTGCCGGTCACGCGCACCCGCGCCGCCCTGCAGAATCTGCTCGACAAGCACATCCGGGTGGTGGTGGCCGACGCCACGCCGCAGTTCTCGTTCAACGTGCCCAAGACCATCGCCCGCCAGTACTACTGGCATCACAAGCTGGTCACGCGCGCGCCATCGCCGGAGCTGCTGGAGAAAAACCGCGAGTTCGACCAGCTGTTCGCCCTGCTGGGGCGCGATCCGAACTTTGCGCTGGTGTCGCTGCGCAAGGACCTGTGCCAGGGCGTGGCGTGCCGCGTGTATGACGACCGCAACCGGATGCCTGTGTTTATCGATAAGGACCACTTCAACCCGGCCTGGATAGCCTTGCACGGCGAACAGTTTGCGCCGTTCGTAGCCACCGCATTGCACTGATGCATCAAGCCGTACAATTGTGATATCCATAAAAATATATTTCACAAAAGCAGCGGATTGCCCTATAATAAGTTTCATAAAAGCACTTACATATTCTCACGGTCAGTTACAGCCTTCTATCTTTCAAGGACTGTACATGAGAACTCGCGCCAACTGGCTCGGCCGCATTATCGCTACTACCGTTGTTCTGGGCACCATTGCAGCAGGCGCTGCACAAGCGCAAAACACTTATACGCACATCAACACCTTCGGCTCGTATTACCGGCCGTTTGCCGCTGATTCGCTGTGGAACCTCAAGCCCGTCGACCCGGTGCTGGGGACCAACGGCGTCAAGAAGCCGTTGATCAACCTCGACTGGATTCCGTCCATCGGCGACGGCGCCTATTCGGTCAAGGTGTTCATGGCCAAGGCCGGCGATCCGGCAATGACGGTGATCGGCACGCTCGGCCTCGCTGGCGTGGGCGACCCCGACACCGGCAATTACCGCACCATTAAAATTCCGCGCTGGCCGGCCGACGTTGCGCCGGCTACCGGCGAAGACGGCCACGCCGAAATCATCGATACGGTGACCGGCGTGATCCACTCGTTCTACCAGTTGCGCAAGGTGGGCGGCAAGTGGCGCGCGACCATGTATTCGTGGACCCGCGTCGATGGCCGTGGCTTCGGTAATCCGTCGCACTGGAGCCAGGGCGCCCGTTCGGCCGGCGTGGCGCCTACCGCCGGTCTGATCCGCTTGCACGAGATCAACGACAACCGCTCCCATTACCGCCATGCGCTGGCGATGTCGCTGCCATCCCATACGCTGGCCAACGGCATCACCCATCCCAGCTACGTCTATCCGGCCACCACGGCAGACACCTCGGCATGGCTCAATACCGGCGTGATTCCACTGGGCGCGCGGCTGATGTTGCCGGAATCGTTCGACACCTCCAAGCTCAGCACCAGCGCACTGCGCAAGATCGCCAACACCCTCAAGCTGTACGGCGCCTACGTGGTGGACCGAAACTACGATACGGCGTTCCGTCTGTACGTGGAAAATGGCGCCAGTTTCAGCATCATGCCCAACGGTACCTGGAATACCAGGGTCGTCTCCGACCTCGACAAGATCCGCGCCGGGCTGCGCGAGGTGGTGAGCGTGGGCAGCTACGCCGATGACAACAATGCCGCCAAAGCGGCCAGCACCGTCAAAGTGGCGGGCGAGGCCAGGAGCCTGCTGTCGATGCGCGGCGACTGGCTCGTGCCCGGCACCTCCACGCCGGCCAATGCCGCTTACGACACCTGGCTCGAGAGCGTGTCGTTCCCGACCACGACCAAGAAAATCAGCACGGTCAACTACAGCAACGGCATCAGCAAGGTCACCGGCTCGATGCCAGCCGCCAAAACGCCGATGCGCTTCACCGCGCGCACCGCCGGCGGCGCGCTGATCCGCCTGCAATTGTGGGACGGCAGCTCGCTCGCTTACGACAGCGGCTACCTGGCCGACGGTTCGTTCGCGTCGTTCACGTGGCCTGCCGCTACGGTATCGGTGCGGCTGCTGGCGCAAAGCGGCGTCGGCACCGCCTCGCGCGCGCGCGGCGTACTCGTCACCGAGTAAGCCCGGCGAGTTGGCAAGTGATAGGTCAGGTCTCCGGCACCACCGCGGTGACCTCGATCTCCACCCGGGCGCGGTCCTCCACCAGCCCGGCCACCTGCACCGCCGTCATGGCCGGGTAGTGGGCGCCGATCACCTCGCGGTAGGCGGCGCCCACCGCCTTGTAGGCCCCCGTGTATTCCTTGGTGTCGAGCACATACCAGGTCATGCGCACGATGTGCTCGGGCTCTGCTCCCGCTTCGGCCAGCACGGCCACGATGTTGTGCAGCGCCTGGCGCACCTGGCCGGCGAAATCGTCGGTGTGGAACACGCCTTGCGCATCCCAGCCGATCATGCCGCTGACATACACGGTGCGCCCGCTGGCGGCCACGCCGTTGGAATAGCCGCGCGGGCGCGGCCAGCCCGGTGGCAGCAAGAACTCCATCACACTTCCCCTTTCATTGCGGCGGCCTCGCGCAGCAGCTCGCGCGCGATGATCAGTTGCTGCACTTCGGTGGCGCCTTCGTAGATGCGCAGCGCGCGGATTTCGCGGTACAGCCGCTCGACCGGCTGCTCGCTCACCACGCCCAGGCCGCCGAACATCTGCAGCGCGGCGTCGATCACCTGCTGCGCCGTTTCAGTGGCGGCAAGCTTGGCCATGGCCGCCTCTTTGGTTACCTTGCGCCCGCAATCGCGCTGCCAGGCCGCGCGGTACGTCAGCAGCGCGGCGGCGTCGATGCCGGTGGCCATGTCGGCCAGCTTGGCTTGGGTGAGCTGGAAGTCCGACAGCATCTGGCCAAACATCTGGCGCTGGGTGGCGTGCGCCAGCGCCTCGTCCAGCGCGCGGCGCGCAAAGCCCAGCGCAGCGGCGGCCACCGACGTGCGGAACACGTCGAGCGTGGACATCGCCACCTTGAAGCCCTGCCCCGCCGCGCCGATACGCTGCGCGGCAGGGATGCGGCACCGGTTGAACCGCAGGCGTGCCAGCGGATGGGGGGCGATCACGTCGATGCGTGCGGCGATCTCGAAGCCGGGCGTGTCGGCATCTACGATAAAGGCGCTGATGCCGCGCGCGCCCGGCTGCTCGCCGGTGCGCGCGAACACCACGTAAAAGTCGGCGATGCCGCCGTTGGAAATCCAGGTCTTTTCCCCCTCTAAAATATAGTGATCACCATCAGCCGTGGCCGCGCACTGAATGGCGGCGACGTCGGAGCCGGCCTGCGGCTCCGACAGCGCAAACGCGGCAATCGCCGCGCCACCGGCCACGCGCGGCAGGTAGCGGCGGCGCTGGTCGGCGCTGCCGTGCAGGCTGATGGCGCCGGCGCCCAGGCCCTGCATGGCGAAAGCGAAATCGGCCAGGCCGTCGTGGCGCGCCAGCGTCTCGCGGATCAGGCAGATGGCGCGGGTGTCGATGGCGTGTGCGTGTCCGCCGTGTTCGACGCCGGCCACCGCGTGGCGCAGCCAGCCGCCGTCGCCCAGCTGGCGCACCAGCTGACGGCAGGCGTCGTCGACGTCGGCGCGGTCACGGGTCGCATGGTTTGCATTGGCCAGGTGCTGCATGGCCCAGGCGTCGAGCGCCGCTTCCAGCGCAGCATGCTGCGGTTCGAAAAACGGCCAGTCGAGATAACTTTTGTCGGTCATGGTCGTCCTCAATCGCCTTCGAACACGGGCTTCTGTTTGGCCACGAAGGCATGGTAGGCGCGGTGAAAATCGTTGGTGGCCATGCAGATGGCCTGCGCCTGCGCCTCCGCTTCGATGGCCTGGTCCACGCCCATGCTCCACTCCTGCTGCAGCATGGTCTTGGTCATGCCGTGGGCGAAAGTAGGACCGTCGGCCAGGCCGCGCGCCATGGTGAGGGCGGCGTGCGCCAGCGCGTCCGGTTCGTGCAGGCTGTTGAAAAAGCCCCAGCGCTCGCCCTCGGCGCCGCCCATCGAGCGGCCCGTGTACAGCAGCTCGGCGGCGCGGCCCTGGCCGATCACGCGCGGCAGCAAGGCGCAGGCGCCCATGTCGCAGCCGGCCAGGCCCACGCGGGTGAATAAAAATGCGGTCTTGCTGCGCGCCGTGCCGAAGCGGATATCGGCAGCCAGCGCCAGCATGGCGCCGGCGCCCACGCACACCCCGTCCACCGCCGCCACCACCGGCTGCCGACACGCGCGGATGGCTTTTACCAGGTCGCCGGTCAGGCGGGTGAACGCCAGCAGACCGGGCATGTCGAGTTGCGTGAGCGGGCCGATGATGTCGTGCACGTCGCCGCCGGAACAGAAGTTTTCGCCGGCGCCGGTGATCACCACGGCCTTGATGTCGGCTGCCATGGGCAGCGCGCGGAACAGGTCGCGCAGTTCGGCGTACGAGTCGAACGTGAGCGGGTTCTTGCGCTCGGGGCGGTCGAGCGTGAGCGTGGCCACGCCGCCGCTCACCTCGAACTTGAAGTGGCTGGCCTGGTAGCCGGACAGTGGCTGGTGGTGGCCTGGCAGTCGCTGGGCCTGGCCTGGAAGATAGCGCATGGTGGTTCCTTATTTGTCGTCGCGTGCATGAAGACTATGCTTCATGTGCGACAGCAGTTCGATCAATTGGGTCTTGTCGGCGCCGGAGACATCTTGCAGCAACTCGGCGATCCACTGCTCGTGCACCTGCGCCATGGTGGCAAAGGCGCGGCGGCCGGCGGCGGTGAGCTTGACACTGAACACGCGGCCATCCCTGGGGTCGGGCACGCGCACCACCAGCTTTTCCTGCTCCAGCTGGTCGGTGATGCCGGTGATGTTACCGCCGGTGACCATCATGCGCCTGGACAGTTCGCCCATGCGCAAGCCTTGCGGGTGTCGCTCGAGTTGCGCCATCAGGTCGAAGCGCGGCAAGGTGATGCCGAAGGTGGTGCGCAGCCGGCTGCGGATCTCGTTCTCGATCTTGACCGTGCACGAGAGCATGCGCAGCCACAGCTTGAGCGACTGGTGGTGGTCTTGGGTGAGGCGGCTGGACAAATCGAGCACAGGTTCGGGCTGATCGTCGGGCTGGTCGTCGTGGTTATGGTTCAGGGCCATGGCGCTTGCCGCTACATCACTTCACCGCCGGCGACGGCGATGGCTTGTCCATTCATGGCGGCCGATTCCGCCAGGCAGAGCCAGGCCACGGCGTTGGCCACTTCGGCGCTGTGCACCAGTCGCTGTTGCGGATTGCCGGCGGCCAGTTCGGCACGCGCCTGCTCTGCGGTGCGCCCGGTCCTGGCGACGATGTTGGCGACGGCGCCCTTGACAATGTCGGTGTCGGTATAGCCGGGACACACGGCGTTCACCGTCACGCCGCGCGTGGCCACTTCCAGCGCCAGCGCGCGCGTCAGACCCACCACGCCGTGCTTGGCGGCGGTGTAGGCGGCCGCGTAGCGGTAGCCGGTCAGGCCTGCCGTGGAAGCGACGTTGACGATGCGCCCCCAGCCGGCGTCCAGCATGGCTGGCAGCGCGGCCTGGGTGCAATGGAACACGCCACCGAGGTTCACGTCCAGCATGCGCTGCCACAGCGCGGCGTCGGTTTTCAGCAGCGGCGCGGAGGCGGCCTGGCCGGCGTTGTTGACCAGGATGTCGATGCGCCCCATGTGGCCCGCGGCCTGGTCGAAGCCGATGCGCACGGCGTCGGCATCGGTCACGTCGAACGGCTGCACATGGACGCTGCCCGCGCCAAACTCCGAGGCCAGCGCGGCCTGCATGGCGGTCAGCGTTCCGGCATCGCGCGCGGCGATCGTCACGCGCGCGCCGCGCGCCAGCAAGGCGTGCGCGCAGGCGGCGCCGATGCCGCGCGCGCCGCCGGTCACCAGCGCGTGTTTGCCGGCTAACGGCAAGTTGGAGTCGGTCATGAAGCTTCCTTGATATCCTGATTGAGTTCTTTGTCAAGTTCCGCAGCACGTTCGAGCAGGCGCTTGGCGGCGGCATACGGTCGTGGCCAGCGCAGCGCGCGGTAGCCGGTCGCGGCCGCTTCGGCCAGCGTCCACGCCGGGTTGGCCAGGTGCGGGCGGCCGATCGCGCAGAGGTCGGCGCGGCCGGCAGCAATGATGCCGTTGGCCTGGTCGGCGCTGGTGATCGCCCCCACGGCGATGGTGCCGATGCCGGCCTCGTTGCGGATGCGGTCCGCAAACGGCGCCTGGTACATGCGCCCATACACCGGCTGTTCGCGTTTGCTCACCTGCCCCGACGAGCAATCGATGATGTCGGCGCCGGCGGCCTTGAACAGGCGCGCAATCGCCACCGCGTCGTCAGGCGTGGTGCCGCCATCGACCCAGTCGGTGGCGGAGAGGCGCACGCTCATTGGCTTGTGCGCGGGCCAGGCGGCGCGCATGGCGGCAAACACCCGCAGCGGGTAGCGGCAGCGGTTTTCCAGGCTGCCGCCGTAGTGGTCACTGCGCTGGTTGGTCAGCGGCGAGATGAACGACGACAGCAGGTAGCCGTGGGCGCAATGCAGTTCCAGCCAGTCGAAGCCCGTCGCCTCGGCCGCCAGCGTGGCGCGCACGAAGTCGTCCAGCACGCGGTCCATGTCTTCGAGAGTCATGGCGCGCGCGATCTGCGAGACGCCGGCCAGGTACTGCTGTTCGGATGCGGCGAACAGCGGCCAGTTGCCGCTCTCGAGCGGCTGGTCGATGCCGTCCCACATCGGCCGGGTGGATCCCTTGGGACCGGCGTGTCCCAGCTGCAGCGCGATGGCGCCATCGCTGTGCTGGTGGACGAATTCGACGATGCGGCGCCAGGCCTGCATTTGTTCCTGCGTGTAGATGCCGGGGCAGGCAGGCGTGATGCGCGCATCGGCAGATACGCCGGTCATCTCGGCAAACACCAGCGCGGCGCCACCGAGCGCGCGCGCACCGAGGTGGGCCAGGTGATAGTCGCCGGCCACGCCATCGACCGCGCTGTACTGCGCCATGGGCGAGACCAGCACCCGGTTCTTGAGCACCAGGCCGCGTACCTTGAACGGCGTGAACATCGGCGGCGTGGCGCTGTCAGGCATGGGCAGGCCCGCCTGCGCAAACGCGCGCGCGGCGAACCACGCCTCGTAGCCGTCAACGTAAGCCGCATCGCGCAGGCGCAGGTTGGCGTGCGACAGACGCTGGCTGCGCGTCAGCATCGAATAGGCGAACTGCGGCGCGGCCATGGCGGCGTAGCGGGCCACGTGCTCGAACCACTCCATCGAATTGCGCGCAGCGCTTTGCAGCTTGAGCACTTCCACCGCGCGCACCTGCTGGTAAGCAGTCAGCGCAGCGTGCAACTCACCATCGGCAGCGCCGATGCAGCGCGCCAGTTCGATCGCGTCTTCCAGCGCCAGCTTGGTGCCCGAGCCGATCGAGTAATGGGCCGAGTGGGCGGCGTCGCCCATCAGCACCACCGGCACTGCGTTATTCCAGTGCACCCACTGGCCGCACACCAGGCGCGGGAAGGTTATCCAGCTGGCAGCGCCGCGCTGGTGGGCATGATTGGCCATGAGCGGGTGGCCGTCCAGCTGGTCGGCAAACAGCCTTTCGCAAAAGGCGATCGACTGTTCCAGGGTCATCTCGGCCAGCCCGGCGGCGCGCCATACCGATTCCGGCGCTTCGACGATGAAGGTGGAGGTGTCGGCATCGAACTGGTAGATATGGGCCTGGAACCAGCCGTGCGGCGTCTGCTTGAACGCGAAGGTAAAGGCGTCGAACTTCTTGCGCGTGCCCAGCCACACGAAGCGGCAGTGGCGCTCTTCCATCTGCGGCTGGTAGCTGGCCGCGTAGCGTGCACGGGTGCGGCTGTGGATGCCGTCGGCGGCGATCACCAGGTCCGCCTGGTAGCGCGCGGCCAGCATCGCATCGTCGGCCACGTCGGTTTCGAACACCAGCTCTGCGCCCAGTTCTTCGCAGCGGTGCTGGAGGATGTTGAGCAGGTGCTTGCGGCCGATGCCGCAAAAGCCATGGCCGCCCGACGTGATCACCTCGCCCTTGAAGCAGACGTCGATATCGTCCCAGCGGTTGAAGGCGGCCATGATGGCGTGCGCGGTGGGCGCATCGGCGCGGGCCAGGTTGTCCAGCGTCTGGTCGGAAAACACCACGCCCCAGCCGAAGGTGTCGTAGGGCCGGTTGCGCTCGATCACGGTGATGCGATGCGACGGATCCTGCTGCTTCATCAGCAGCGCGAAATACAGGCCGGCGGGACCGCCGCCGATGCAGACGATGTTCATCGGTTCTCCCCGCTCGGCAGCCGCAGCTTGAAGCGTTGCAGCTTGCCGGTCTCGGTGCGCGGCAGCGCCGCGAGAAAGCGCACCGCGCGCGGGTACTTGTACGGCGCGATCTGGCTTTTCACAAAGTCCTGCAACTGCGCCACCAGCTCCGCCGACGGCACGTAGTCGGCCTTGAGCACCACGTGGGCCTCGACGATCTGGCCGCGCTCCTCGTCGTCGCGGCCGACCACGCCGCATTCGGCCACCGCCGGGTGGCGCAGCAGCACATCCTCCACTTCCGGCCCGGCGATGTTGTAGCCGGCCGAGATGATCATGTCGTCGGTGCGCGAGCGGTAGTAAAAGTAGCCGTCGGCGTCCGTCTCGTAGGCGTCGCCGGTCAGGTTCCAGCCGTCCAGCACATAATCGGCCTGGCGGTCATCGTCGAGGTAGCGGCAGCCGGTAGGGCCTTTCACCGCCAGCCGTCCGATCACTCCCGGCCCTACCGGCTGGCCGTCGGGGTCCAGCACGCAGGCCTGGTAGCCCGGTACTGGCTTGCCGGTGGCGCCGGGGCGCACGTCGCCGTCGGCAGCCGAAATAAAAATGTGCAGCAGTTCGGTGGCGCCGAGACCGTCGATCATTTCCAGGCCGGTGGCGCTGCGCCAGGCGTCGCGCGTGGCGGTCGGCAGCGCCTCGCCGGCCGAGACGCTGCGGCGCAAGGTGCCCAGGTCGTAACGATGCGCCAGCGCCGCCATGTGGCGGTAGAACGTGGGCGCGGTAAAGCACACGGTGGCGCGATGCGAGCCGATTGCGGCCAGCAGTGTCTCCGGTGCGGCTTTTTCCAGCAGCACCGCGCAGGCGCCCACGCGCAGCGGGAACAGCAGCAGGCCGCCAAGGCCAAAGGTAAACGCCAGCGGCGGCGTGCCGATGAAGACGTCGTCGGCGCGCGAACCGAGCACCGAGCGCGGAAAGCAGTCGCAGATGGCCAGCACGTCGCGGTGGAAGTGCATGGTGCCCTTGGGGATGCCGGTGGTGCCAGAGGTGAAGCCGATCAGGCAGATGTCGTCGCAGGCGGTGTCGACGGCGGCAAACTGCGCGGGCTGCGCCGCCATCAGCGCCTCGAGCGATGCGCTGTCGGCGCTGGCGCCGCCGAAGTACACGGTGCGGGCGCGCGCTTCGAGGGGCAGCGCCACCGCATCGAGCTCCACGCGCAGCGACTGCGCGCACAGCACGGCGTCCACCCGCGCCTTGCCGGCGATGGCGCCCAGTTCGCGCGCGCGCAGCAGCGGCATGGTGGGCACCGCGATGCACCCGGCCTTGATCACGGCCAGCACGCAGGCGGCCAAGAGCGGCGTGTTGGCCCCGCGCAGCAGCACGCGGTTGCCGGTGACCAGCCCCATCGGGCCGCGCAGCACGCGGGCGATGCGGTCGACCTGGGCGCGCAGCTGGTCGTAGGTCCAGGTTTCGTGCTCGCTGCGCAGCGCCGGGCGGGCACCGGCCGCGTGGTCCAGCAATGCGGCCGCGCAGTTGAGGCGCGCCGGATAGTCCAGTTCGGGCAGGTCGAAGCGCAGCTCGGGCCACAGCGCGGGCGGCGGCAGGTGGTCGCGCGCGAAGGTGTCGGCGTGCGCAGTCGGGGTGGCGGCTGGAGTTGTCATGGTAGCCTTGAAAGTCGGATCGGGATATCCACCCGCGAGCAGATACTTTAAACCTAAACTATCTCGACTTCAAGGCTTGCTGCCGGGTTTACATCAAAACTCTACATCAAAACTTTACATCAAACCTTCACATCAAACCGGCCTGACGGACCAGGCCCGCCTGCTGGTCCACCGCGCGCAGCACGTCGGCCAGCACCGCCTGCACCGCCTCGTTGGACAGGCGGGTGGAAGGCGCGGCAGCGGACAGTCCCTTGAGCGCGGCCGCAGCACCGTCCAGCCCCAGGGTGACGCAGCCGGCCAGCAGGCGCTCGAGGCGCACCTGGGCGCCCTGCTGGTCGCCCCTCCCCAGCAGCGCCTCGAGGTCGGCGCCGGCCACGGTGAGCTGGTTGTGGAAGCCGTTCAGGTACACCAGCAGGCGCTCGCCATTGATGCCGAGGCGGTTGAGCGTGGCGGCAGGATCTTCGGCCTGGTGGGTGTGACCGCTGGCCGCCTGGTCGAGGAAGGCGGTCAGGTGCACCCGCACTTGCTCGGCCTGGAACGGCTTGATGATGTAGCCGGCGGCGCCGGCAGTCGAGGCTTCCTGCATCACGTCTTTTTCGGTGGCAGACGTGACCAGCACGAACGGCATGGCGGCCAGTTCGGCATCGCTCTTGACCCGTTGCAGCAACTCGAGCCCGGACAGGTGTGGCATGCGCAGGTCGCAAAAACAGATCGCCGGCCGCAGCCCGCCCTGGAGCTGGTTCCATGCATCGAGCCCATCTTCGGCTTCGACGATGTCGAATTTGCCGCAACTGTCGATCAGGTGCATCAACACCATGCGCGAGACGACGTCGTCGTCGACTACCAGAACTTTCATGTCGCTCCCCGTGCCTCGGCACTGTCTTTACACATGTTAAACAGTGCCTGAATCGTCCAGCACAAGCAAGCGAATTTTCTGCGGGGCCGTGCAACCTTACCCACGGCTGGCCTGGTCCAGCAGCGCGCGCAGGCGGGGCAGCGCCGCGTGGATCTGCTGCCACTGGCCGTGATCGGCGCAGGTTTCGAGTTCGCCGCACAAGGCCTGCAACTCCTGCTCCTCGAGGTAGCCGGCGCTGCCTTTCATGCCGTGCAGCAGGCGGGCGGCGGTGTCGGCGTCACCCGCCGCCAGCGCCGCCTCCAGGTCGGCCAGGCGCAGCGGTGCGTCCGCGCGGAAGGCGCCGCGCAGGCGCGCCTTGAGATCGCCACTGCCGCTGTGCTGCGCCAGCCGCGCGGTGTCCGGCGTGGCCGGCTCCACGCCGAACATGGCGTCAAGTTCCGGCGTGCCCTGGCGATCCTGCACACCACGCCTGGCCACCATCGGCGGTAACTCGACACCGCGCTGCAACTGGCGCTCGATCGCGCGGCTCAGCTGGAAGTGCAGCTTGTCCTCGTCGATCGGCTTGGTCAGAAAATCATCCATGCCCGCCGCCAGGTAGCGGCTGCGATCTTCCTCGCTGGCGTTGGCGGTGAGCGCGATGATCATCAGCTCCTGGTCGCGCACCGGGGCATCTTCCGGCCCGCCGGCGCGGATCAGACGGGTGGCGCTGGCGCCGTCGAGCTCCGGCATGCGCCCGTCCATCAGTATCAGGTCGTAGCGCGTGAGCGCGCAGGCCTTGACCGCCAGCGCGCCGTTGGCGGCGATGTCCACCTTGTGGCCCAGGTCCTCGAGCATCATGCGGATGATGATCTGGTTGGTCGGGAAATCTTCCGCGCACAGCACCCGCAACTGGTGGCTGTGCGGCTCGCGCGGCACGTGCGGCACGGTCGGCGGCGCCACGCCATTGGCCAGCGGCAGTTCGAACGTGAAGGTGCTGCCGGCGCCCGGTGCACTGACGGCGTTGATGCTGCCGCCCATCAGTTCCACAAGCTGGCGGCAAATCGCCAGTCCCAGGCCGGTGCCGCCGTAGCGGCGCGTGGTGGAGGCGTCGGCCTGTTCGAACTTCTGGAACAGGCGCGGAATGGCCTCGGCGTCGATGCCGATGCCGGTGTCTTCCACCAGGAAGCGGATGCGGTTGATCACGCCCTTGCGCCCGGCCAGCGCGGCGATGTCCGCGAGCGTCTCGCCCGGTTCCGGCACCCGCTCCACGCGCATGGTCACGGTGCCGCTGCGGGTAAATTTGAACGCGTTGCCCACCAGGTTGACCAGCACCTGGCGCAGGCGCGTGGGGTCGCCCACCACGAACTGCGGCAGGTCGTCGCCGAATACCAGCTCGAATCCCACGCTGTGCGCGGCGGCCTGTTCCTCGAACAGGCTCACCACGTTTTCCACCGTAGACGTCAGCGAAAAATCGATGTTCTCGATGGTGAGCTTGCCCGCCTCGATCTTGGAAAAGTCGAGCAGGTCGTTGATGATGGTGAGCAGCGACTGGGCGTTGGCCTGGCCGCGCAGGATCTGTTCGCGGGTCGCGTCCTGCAGGGTCGGATCGCGCAGTGAAAAGCCCAGCATGCCGATCACGCCGGCCAGCGGGGTACGCATCTCGTGGCTCATGTTGGCCAGGAATTCGGACTTCTGGCGGGTGGCGTCTTCCGCCTTGTGCTTGGCCTGGCGCAGACGCTCGTCGTTGTCCTGCAAGGCGCGGTTGGCCAGCGCCAGCTCCTCGGTATGCAGCCGCACCTGGCGCTCCTGCAGCAGCAGCTGGCCCTGGGTCTGGCGCAGCGTTTGCAGCGTGTCTTCCAGCTGCTGGTAGGCGCGGGCATTTTCCAGGCCGGCGGCGGCGTGCGTGGCCAGCGTTTGCAGCATGTCGAGGTGCACCTGGCGGTAGGCGTTGCGCTCCAGGCCCTGCACGCTGAGCAGGCCCACCACGCGCTCGCCCACCACCAGCGGCGAGTACATCATCGAGGGCGCGGCAGGCAGGTGCCCGCCACCTTGCAGCGCGCGTGGCACCAGCTTGTCGAGGCCACTGTCGTCCATGTATTGCCGGTATTCGGCGTCGAAGTCATTGATCAGGAGCGGCTTGCCGTGCATCAGGCACCAGACGGCCAGCTGGTTCGGATCGTCCAGCCAGCGCTGGTAAGGCGGCGTGCGCACCCCGCCCTCCACCGCGAACGGGAAGTGGATCACGCCGTCCTGCTCGCGCACGAAGCCGATGCCGAATATCTCCGCCGGCATCAGGTCGTGCACGTGGCGGTAGAGGGTGCCCATCAGGGTTTCCATATCGAGCGTGGCGCTCATTTCGCGACCGAGCTCGCTCAGCACCGAGATATTGCGGTGTGCTTTTTCGACTTCCTCGGCTTGCCGCTCGGCGTGCTGGCGGCGCTGCTCGGCCTCGGCGCGCTGCGCTTCCGCCTCCAGCCGGCGCAGTTCGAGTTCGTGCTTTTGCTGCTGCAGCAGGCGATTCTTGTCCTGCACTTCGGCCGTGCGCGACGCCACCAGTTCTTCGAGACGCTGCTGCTGGCGGTGCAGGCTGCGCATGCGCGCCTGGTAGGCGGCGAAGGCGGCGCCAAGCAGCAGCAGCGTGACCAGCGCACGGAACCACCAGGTCTTCCAGAAAGGCGGCAGGATGGTGATCTTGAGCGTGGCGGCATTGTCGTTCCACACGCCGTCCTTGTTGGCGGCCTTGACGCGGAACACGTACGCGCCGGGATCGAGATTGGTGTAAGTGGCGAAGCGCTTGCTGGCGTCGGTCACTACCCAGTCCTCGTCGAAGCCCTGCAACTGATAGGCGAAGCGGTTGCGCTGCGGCGCGGCGTAATGCAGCGCCGCGAATTCCAGCGAAAATACCGAGTCGGCCTGGCGCAAGGTCAGTTCGCCGGTGTGTTCGATGGCGGTCTTGAGGACATCGGCGTGTTCGCCCTGCCCCGGCTTGAGCGACTTGTTAAACACCTGGAAGTCGGTGATCGCCACCGGCGGCGCCACGCTGTTTTCGCGCACCGACTGCGGCGCAAACGCGGTGATGCCATTGAAGCCGCCGAAGTACAGCGTGCCGTCCGCCGTGCGCAGCGCAGAGCCGTCGAAGTACGCGCCTTCGATGGTGCCGTCGGCGTCGCTGTAGTTGCGCACCATGCCGGTGGCGATATGGAACTTCGACAGGCCGCTGTTGGTGCTCAGCCACAGGTTGCCGGCGCCGTCGGGCAGGATGGCGGCGATGGCGTCGTCCGCGATGCCGTCCTTGCGCAGGTAGCGGCGGAACGTGATGGCGCCGTCGGCGCCCGTCTCCATCCGATTCAAGCCGGCCGCCGTGCCCACCCACAGCGTGCCGGTGTCGTCTTCGTACAGGCTGTGCACCTCGTCGTGGCTCAGCGACTGCGGATCGGCGGGGTTGCGGCGGAAGTGGCGGAACACGCCGGTCTTGCGGTCTAGCAGATCGAGGCCGTTGAAGCTGCCCACCCACAGGCGGCCGCGCCGGTCCTCCAGGATCGGGCGCACCACGTTGTCGGCCAGGCTGCCGCTGTCGGCCGGATTGTGGCGGTACGTGTGCACGTCCATGGTCTTCGGATCGAGCCGGTGCAGGCCGCCACGGCTGGCGATCCACAGCAGGCCGGCGCGGTCGGCCACGATGTTGCGCACGGTGTCGCTGGCCGGGTCGCCGCGCACGAACGACAGCGCGCGCATATTGCCGGTGGCCGGGTCGAGGTGGTTGACGCCGGCCCGTCCGCCGATCCACACGCCGCCGGCGCCGGGCGCGCGCCACAGGGCCGTCACCTGGTCGTCGCTCAGGCTGTCGGGTCGCGCCGGATCGTGGCGCCACACCTTGCTGCGGCCCGTCTTCGGATCGTACAGGTTCAAGCCGGCGCCAGTGCCCAGCCACAGCCGGTCGTTGCCCTCGCCCGTGCCGGCCATGGCGATGGCGCGTACCTTGTTGTCCGACAGCGCGTCCGCATCCTCGGTGTGGCGCACGATGCGCGCAAAGCCGCCGCTGCCCATGTCCACCCGGCTGACGCCATCGTTCCAGGTGCCGACCCAGAAGGTACCCACGCGGTCGCGGAACAGCGCCGACACCTGGTTATCGGCAAGGCTGCGATGGTCGCTGAACTGGTGGCGGTACTGCACCAGGCGCTGCTCGGCCGGCAGCCAGCGCAGCAGGCCGTCCTCCTGGGTGCCCAGCCACAGCTGCTTTTCGCTATCCTCGTACAGCGTGGTGATGCTGGCGCCGGGCCGCAGTCCTTCGGCGGCGCCCAGGCGCCAGCGCTGCGGACGGCCCTTGCCGATATCGCCAATGTGCCAGCGTTCCAGCCCGCCCATGGTGCCCACCCACAGCGCCTGGCTGCTGTCCACTTGCAGCGCCAGCACCGCGTTGAAGCGGCTGTCGCTGCCGGCATCGAGCCGGTAGTGAACGAATTGTCTGGCGCCCGGCGCCAGCATATCGAGCCCGGTGGCGGTGGCCACCCACAGGCGGCCGGCGGCGTCGCGCGCCAGCGCGTTGACCTGGTCGCTGGCCAGGCTGCCCGCATCGAGCGGATCGTGGTGCCAGCCGGTGAAGCGCCCGCTGGCCGGGTCCAGGTGGTGCAGGCCGTCGGCGGTGGCCACCCACAGGCCACCCAGGCCATCGTCGGCGATGGCGCGCACGTGGCGGTTGCCGTTGCCGCGCTCCACCGGCGCGGTCGGCAGGTAGTGGGCAAAGGTACGGGTGGCGGGATCGTAGCGATCAAGGCCGCCGTCGGTGCCCACCCACAGCTGGCCGGCCGGATCGACGTGCAGCACCCGCACCCAATTGTCGGCCAGCGTATGCGGGTCGGACACCGCGCTCTTGTAGGTGACGGTGCGATAGCCGTCGAAACGCGTGAGGCCAGCCTGGGTGCCGAGCCAGATGAAGCCCTGCTTGTCCTGGGCGATGGCCAGCACCGACTCCTGCGCCAGGCCGTGCTCCACGCTGAGCTGCTCGAAACGCAGGGTGCGCGGCGGCGGTGCGCTCCATGCGGCGGCTGCGCCAAGCACCCACAACAGCAGGGCTGGCGCCAGCAAACGTTTCCACAGATGGTTCAGTGCGTGCAAAAAGCGGGGTCTCCCCAAAGGGGTGGCTCAGGATTCGAAGAAGGCCAGCACGTCTTCCTTGCGCGCCTGGGTATCGCGCTGACCCAGACGGATCAAGTCGCAAGTATACGATGATTCGAACAACAAATACGAAGCCAGCGCCGCGCCGCGCGTTTCGGTGGCGCCGATACCCGACAACATGGTGCGGATCGGCGCCGGCAGGCTGCCCACGTGGCGGCTGGCGATATCGTCGAGGCGCTCGGACGGCGCGATCACCAGCAGCTTGACCGGCTTGAGCGGCGTCTGCTCGAGCAGATGCTCTGGCAGCAGAGACAGCGTCTTGTTGACCCGTTCGAGCCGCTCGATATCGACCGCCAGCGAATCGAGGAAGATCGACGACATGGCGTGGCCGGCGATCTGCGCCAGGCTCGGATACCGCGCCGCGCCGTGCTCCGCACCCGTGCGCGGCGCCTCGGTCAGGCGTCCCGCGCCCACCACCAGCACCTTGCGCGCACCGAGGTGGATGGCCGGCGAAATCGGCGCCAGCTGGCGCATCGAGCCGTCGCCGCAGAATTCGCGGTGGCCGCCAAAGAACAGCGGCGTGGGCGGAAAGATGAACGGGATCGCCGACGACGCCAGCAAGTGCTCCACGCCGATCTGGTCCTGCAGCGCCAGGCGCTGCATGCGCACCCACGGCGCGATGTCGGCGGCGGTCTGGTAAAAAGTGAGGTGGTTGCCGGCAGTGTAGGACGAGGCGGTGACGGCCAGCGCGTGCAGCAGGCCTTCGGACAGCACGGCGTCAAGCCGCGGCAAGTCGAGCATGCGGTGCAGCAGGCCGACCAGCGGAGTGTTGTCGAGCAGCGACGCGGGCGGCGCCGCGCGCCACTTGCGCAGCAGCCAGCCGAACGACAGCAAGGACAGCCAGCGCGCGCCCGAGCGCAGCACACCGAGCGAATCGGCGCGGTACACCTGTCCCACTTCGATGTTCTGCCAGACGTCGAGCAGCTTTTGCACGCCCTCGCCGAAGTTGTCGGCGCGGCAGGCCAGCGCGGTGGCGTTGATGGCCCCGGCCGACGTGCCGCAGATGATATCGAACGGGTTGCGTGCCGGCGGCCAGCCCGCTTCCCACAAGATCCCGGAGATGGCCTGTAACACCCCCACCTGGTAGGCCGCGCGCGCGCCGCCGCCGGTGAGGATCAGGCCTGTTTTCTTTTGACGTCCCATGACGCCAGAGTAGCAGGTTTAATCCCCCAGCACCACGCCTTCGCGGCGCGGATCGGCGCCGCCGAACCACTGTGGTTTGCCGCCCACGACGCGGCGCTGGATGCCCTGCAAACCCGAGTTCTGCTCGGTCTCGCGCACCTCGTGGCCGCGCGCTTTCAGTTGCGCGATCACTGAGGCGCTCACGCGATTTTTTTCCAGCTCGGTGGGGCCGTTGCGGCTACCGAGGTTGGGCAGGCTGATGGCCTGCTGGACGTCGAGCTGCCAGTCCAGCGTACCGACCAGCACCTTGGCCACGTAGTTGATGATGGTCGAGCCGCCCGGCGAGCCGGTGGCCAGCACCAGCCGGTGGGTGCCCTTGTCGAACACCAGGGTGGGCGACATGGCGCTGCGCGGGCGCTTGCCGGCCTGCACCCGGTTGGCGATCGGACCGTTCTCGTCCTGCGAGTCGAATGAAAAATCGGTGAGCTGGTTGTTGAGCATGAAGCCATCTACCATCTGGCGCGAACCGAAGGCGTCTTCCACCGACGTCGTCATCGACAGCCCGCCGCCGAAGGCGTCCACCGCCACCAGGTGCGAGGTCGATGGCTTGTCGATGGCAGTGTCAGCGCCCCACGCCACGTCCATGGTGTCGGGCGTGCCGTAGTTGGCGCGGCCCATCGACTTGTCGCCGATCAGTGCGGCGCGTTTGGCCAGGTAGCGCTTATCGAGCAGGGCCGAGACGCCCTTGCCCGGCAGCGGCACGAAATCGGTATCGGCCACGTAGCGGTTGCGGTCCGCGTACGCCAGCCGCCCTGCTTCACTGAACAGGTGGATGCCCTCGGCGGTCAGCATGCCGCCCACCGGCTTGTAGGGGCTGATGTCCTTCACTTCCAGGATGCCGAGCATCTGCGCAATCGCGATCCCGCCAGACGATGGCGGCGGCGCGCCGCACACGGTCCACGCCTTGTAGTCGCTGCAGATCGGCGCGCGCTCCCTGGCCTGGTAGCCGGCGATGTCGGCGGCGGTCAGCTTGCCAGGATTGGTGGGATGGCTGGAGACCTTGGCGACGATGTCGCGCGCGATGCGGCCCTTGTAAAAAGCGTCGGCGCCGCCGTCGGCGATTTCGCGCAGGGTGCGCGCCAGCTCGGGGTTTTTCAGAATGTAGCCGACCGGGCGCGGTTGGCCCGCGTCGTCAAAAAAGTACGCGCGCGCCACCGGATCGCGGGCCAGGTACTTGTCCCACTTGAGCAGGGCATTTAAGCGCGGGCTGACGGCAAAGCCGTCGTCGGCCAGCTTGATGGCTGGCGCGAACAGGGCTTTCCACGGCAGGCGGCCGTGCTGCTGGTGCGCCAGTTCCAGCATGCGCAGCACGCCGGGGGCGCCGACCGAGCGGCCGCCGACCACGCCGGTCTCGCGCGAGACCGGTTTGCCGTCCTTGTCCTGGAACAGGTGTTCGTCGGCAGCGGCCGGCGCGGTTTCGCGGCCGTCGTACGACTGCACGCGCTTGCCGTCGGAGTACAGCAGGAACGAGCCGCCGCCGATGCCCGACGACTGCGGCTCCACCAGCGTGAGCACCAGCTGGGTGGCAATCGCCGCATCGATGGCGGCGCCGCCCTGCTTGAGCATCTGGTAGCCGGCCTGGGTGGCCAGCGGATTGGCGGCAGCGACCATGAATTTCTGCGACGACTTGCCTGCCTTTTCGGCGTAGCCGGTGGCGATCTCGGGAGCCACGTCGTGGTTAACGCCGGGCACCTTGGCAGGCGCTTGTAACTGGGCATAAACGGGAGCGTGCAATACCCCCAGCATGGCGGCGGCAAGCGCCAGTGTCTTCAAACGAATCATGGGTTCTCCGGATCGGGGCGCGCAACCTGCGGCGCGCCTGAACGGCCATCGTACACGAAATCGTATAAATGGTTCAGCGGTGAACTACACGTGAACTACTGGTGAACCTCATGCACTGTGATTATTTTGCGGCCATGCGGATGGCGCCATCCAACCGTATGACTTCGCCATTGAGCATGGTGTTCTCGACTATCGCCCGCGCCAGTTGCGCGTACTCGTCCGGCTTGCCCAGGCGTGGCGGGAACGGCACCATGGCGCCGAGCGCATCGCGCACTTCCTGCGGCATGCCGAGCATCATCGGCGTTTCGAAAATACCGGGCGCGATCGCCATCACGCGGATGCCGCTGCGCGCCAGGTCGCGCGCCATCGGCAAGGTCAGTCCCGCTACCGCCGCCTTGGACGATGCATACGCGGCCTGTCCCATCTGGCCATCGTACGCCGCCACCGACGCCGTGTTGATGATCACCCCGCGCTCGCCGTTGTCGAGCGGCACGGTTTTACTCATTGCTTCGGCCGCCAGGCGCGCCATATTGAAGGTGCCTACCAGGTTGATCGCCACCACGCGCTGGAACAGTTCCAGCGCGTGGGCGCCTTCCTTGCCGACGGTTTTGGCCGCTGGCGCGATGCCGGCGCAGTTGACCAGGCCGCGCAATGGTCCGAGCGCGGTCGCCGCCGCCACCGCTGCCTGGGCGTCGGCTTCGAGCGTGACGTCGCAGCGCACGAACACGCCGGCAAGTTCCGCCGCCAGCGCCTGGCCGCCCTCTTCCTGCACGTCGGCCAGCACCACTTTGCCGCCCGCCTGCGCCAGCATGCGCGCAGTGGCCGCGCCCAGGCCCGAGGCGCCGCCGCTGATGATGAATACCTGGTCTTTTATTTGCATGGTGTCTCCACGGTTGACGTTGATCCTAAGTTGACGTTTACTTTACGTTTACGTAAACGTCATGATCGTCATTGTAGCCATATTCAGCGTGGAGAGATATACCGGCCGCTCAGCACTGGATGAAAGCGCCGTTGCGCGAGCACAGCTTGCCGCTGGGGCTGACTACCGTGTTGCCGGGACCGTTGTTGTAGCGCTGGCCGTTGGGGCCGTTGCAGCCGGCAGCGTCGCAGCCGGCGGTGGGCACCGGTGCGCCGGGCCGCGCGCCCGGATCCGAGCGCGGTGGCGTCGCTGGCGTGGTCGGTGTGGGCAATACCCGCGATGGCGTCGCAGGCATGCCCGCTGAGGGCAGCCCACGCGGCATGGCCGGCGTCTGCGCGCCCCTTGCCGGCGGCATGGCCTGGTCACGCGGATCGCTCTCGGCCGGCGACACCCGCTCGATCGCTTGCGGCACCGGCCGCCGTGGCATCGGGTCGAGCGCCTTGGCGGTGCGGCACGGTTCCTCGGCCAGGTGCTTGCCGTCGTCGCTGAGCTTGCAGGGCGGCAGCTTGGCGTAAGCCTCTTTTTCGGTATCGACCTCTGGCGCGCGCGGTTGCGGTGGCTGCTGCGTGGACTGCCTTGCCGGTTCGTCCGGCTGCTGGGCCCCGGCCCCGGTGCACAGCAAGGCGGCGGCCAGGCCAACTGCTGCAGCTGCCGCAGCGGCGCCCAGCCGGGTGTTTAATTTGACTTGATGCATGGTGATCTCCTCCTGCCTGTTATGGCGCCAGCCTACCCCGTTCAAGGCGGGGTCGGCGCGCGGCAGGAGGCGCGGTTCATCGGCCCGGCAGCACCATCACATCCGGCGCCACGACCGGCGCCGGTGCGGGGGCATGCGCCAGCACCGGCGCGCTCACCGCCAGCCAGCCCGAGGCCGGCAACAGCGGCACCAGCAGCAGCGCCACGATATTGATGATCTTGATCAGCGGGTTGATCGCAGGGCCGGCCGTGTCCTTGTACGGGTCGCCGACGGTGTCGCCGGTGACGGCTGCCTTGTGCGCTTCGGAACCCTTGCCGCCGTGGTGGCCGTCCTCGATGTATTTCTTGGCATTGTCCCAGGCGCCGCCGCCGGTGGTCATGGAAATGGCCACGAACAGCCCGGTGATGATGGTCCCCATCAGCATGCCACCGAGCGCGGCCGCGCCCAGCAACATGCCGACGATGACCGGCACCACCACCGGCAGCAGCGACGGGATGATCATTTCGCGGATCGCCGAGGCGGTCAGCATGTCCACCGCCTTGTCATATTCCGGCTTGGCCGTGCCTTCCATGATGCCCTTGATATCGCGGAACTGGCGCCGCACTTCCACCACCACGGCGCCGGCCGCGCGCCCCACCGCTTCCATCGCCATCGCGCCGAACAGGTACGGTATCAGGCCGCCGATGATCAGGCCCACGATCACCATCGGATTCGACAGGTCGAACAGCACGCTGCGCCCGGCCGATTCCAGCGCGTGGGTATAGTCGGCAAACAGCACCAGCGAGGCCAGGCCCGCCGAGCCGATCGCGTAGCCCTTGGTGACGGCCTTGGTGGTATTGCCCACCGCGTCGAGCGGATCGGTAATGGCCCGTACCGATTCCGGCATGCCGGCCATTTCGGCGATGCCGCCGGCGTTGTCGGTGATCGGGCCGTAAGCGTCGAGCGCCACCACGATGCCGGCCATCGACAGCATGGACGTGGCCGCAATCGCCACGCCGTACAACTGGCCCAGCTGGTAGGAGACCAAAATCGCCGCACACACGGCCAGCACCGGGTACGCGGTGGACTTCATCGATACGCCGAGGCCGGCGATGATGTTGGTGCCGTGGCCGGTGGTGGACGCCTGGGCGATATGCTTGACCGGCGCAAAATCGGTGCCGGTGTAGTACTCGGTGATGTACACCATCAACCCGGTGAGCACGATGCCCACCACCGTGCAGCCCAGGAGCCGCAGGCGTACCGACGGGTCGAGCCACACGTACCAGGTGACGGCAATAAAGCCCAGCAGCGACAGCCCGGCCGCCCACCACAGCCCCGTGTACAGCGCCGACATGATCTTCTTGCCCGGCTTGGCCTTGACCATCGAGCAGCCGATGATGGAGGCAAGGATCGACACCGCGCCCAGCAGCAGCGGGTACACGACGGCAGCGACCGGCGCGCTCACCATCAGCAAGGCGCCCAGCAGCATGGTGGCGATCAGCGTGACCACATAGGTTTCGAACAGGTCGGCGGCCATGCCGGCGCAGTCGCCGACGTTGTCACCGACGTTATCGGCGATCACGGCCGGGTTGCGCGGGTCGTCCTCGGGGATGCCCGCTTCCACCTTGCCCACCAGGTCGGCGCCCACGTCGGCGCCCTTGGTGAAGATGCCGCCGCCCAGCCGGGCAAAAATCGAGATCAGCGAGGCCCCGAACGCCAGGCCGATCAGCGGCTCGATCAGTTGATGGGTATTGACGGTGGCGGCGGCCAGGTCGGCCGGCAGGCCGGCGGTCAGGTACATATAGAACAGCACCACGCCCAGCAAACCGAGGCCGACCACCAGCATGCCGGTAATCGCGCCGCCGCGAAAGGCCACGTCGAGCGCCGCGTTCATGCCCCTGGTTGCCGCCTGCGCGGTGCGCACATTGGCGCGCACCGAGACGTTCATGCCGATGAAGCCGCACGCGCCCGAGAGCACGGCGCCGATCAGAAAGCCGAGCGCGGTATTGAAGTCGAGGAAGATGGCAATCAGGATCAGCAGCACCACGCCCACCAGGCCGATGGTGCGGTACTGGCGCGCCAGGTAGGCGGCGGCGCCCTGCTGGATGGCCAGCGCGATTTCCTGCATGCGCGCGTTGCCGGGGTCCTGGCGCAAGATCCAGCTGCGCGACCACAGGCCATAAATGACGGCGATAACGCCGCAACCGACTGCTAACCACAAACTGGCTGCCATAGTGTCTCCCCTTTTGTTATCGAACGAACTGCGGACCCAACTGCGAACACACAACACGTCAAAACGGGGACACCTGAACAGCCATGAAAAAAGCGGACGCTCGGTCCGCTTTCAGGCCTTATTCAGCCAGCGCTGCAAAAACGCTGTCGCGGATTTGCTCCACCGCGCCGACCCCGGTAATACGGCGATACTTCGGTGCACCTTCGGCACCCGACTTGGCCCAGTCGTTGTAATAGCCGAGCAGTACTTCGGTCTGGTTGTGATACACGTCCAGGCGTTTTTTCACGGTCTCGGCCTTGTCGTCGTCGCGCTGCACCAGGTCTTCGCCAGTGACATCGTCCTTGCCGTCAACTTTCGGCGGGTTGAACTTGACGTGGTAAACCCGGCCCGAACCGGGATGGCAGCGGCGGCCGTCCATGCGTTCGATGATGGACGCGTCGGGCACGTCGATTTCCAGCACGTAGTCGACATTGATGCCGGCTTCTTTCATGGCGTCCGCTTGCGGAATGGTGCGCGGGAAACCGTCGAACAGGTAGCCGTTGGCGCAGTCGTCCTGCTTCAGGCGTTCCTTGACCAGGCCGATGATCAGGTCGTCGGAGACCAGGCCGCCAGCGTCCATCACCTGCTTGGCCGCCAGGCCCAATTCCGTGCCCGCCTTGATCGCGGCACGCAGCATGTCGCCGGTGGAGATCTGCGGAATATTGTATTTCTCTTTGATGAAATTAGCCTGGGTGCCCTTGCCGGCCCCTGGTGCTCCTAACAGAATCAGACGCATGAAGTTTCCTAAAAACAGATTTTTGGAGGGTGTGGTTGGTGTTGTTAGTTGTTGCGTGGACACAGTATTAATACTGATTATCCGACTATCTTGCTACGAAACTTACCACAAAACTTGGCCCATCAGCCAGTTTGATATCGTTTATACCGTTTGTCACAGGCAAAAACGCATTCTCGTGGGGATATTCGTATGAATAACGCACCACAATGGAACGTTATAGCAGCATCACCGGCCCGGTCGGCTTGATGTGGATCAAGCCCGTTTAATAGAGCAAGCGCACCCGGGCCAGATCTTCCGGCGTATCGACGCCGGCCGCTGGCGCCGTGTCGGTCACGTGCACCGCGATCGGATAGCCATGCCACAGCACCCGCAGTTGCTCGAGCGCTTCGATGCCCTCGAGCGGCGAGACGGCCAGCGCAGGATACGCTTGCAGGAAGTCGTTGCGGTACGCGTACAGGCCGATATGGCGCAGCGGCACATAGCCCGCCGGCAGATCAACCTGCGACTGCGCAAAGCCGTCGCGGTGCCACGGGATGGTGGCGCGCGAGAAGTACAGCGCGCGGGCGCGCTTGTCGAGCACCACCTTGACCACGTTGGGGTTGAAGGCGTCGGCGGCGTCGTGCAGCGGATGGGCGCAGGTGGCCATCGGCACGTCCGCGCCGATGCAGCCGGCAGCGGCCTGCAGCAGGCTCGGATCGATCAGCGGCTCGTCGCCTTGCAGGTTGACCACCACGGCATCGGGCGCCAGGTCGAGCGTACGCGCCACCTCGGCAATGCGGTCGGTGCCCGACGGATGGTCGGAGCGGGTCATGCACACTTCCACGCCATGCACCTGGCAGGCGGCGCGAATGTCGTCATGATCGGTGGCGACGATGATGCGCGCCGCCCCGGAGAGCTGGGCGCGCTCGGCCACCCGCACCACCATCGGCTTGCCGCCGAGATCGGCCAGCGGCTTGTTGGGCAGCCGGGTGGAAGCCAGCCGGGCCGGGATGATGACGACGAAGCCGGAACCTGGGTTGGACGGCGCGGACACTTATTCCGCCTTGTCCTGCAAGGTGCGGGCCTCGTCGGCCCACATGATGGGGATGCCGTCACGGATGGGGAACGCCAGGCGGTCGCCCTTGCAAATCATTTCCTGGGCCTTCTTATCGTACTCCAGGGGGCCTTTGCAGACCGGGCAAACCAGGATATCAAGCAATCTAGCGTCCACGACATTTCTCCACGATTTGGTCGGCCAGCGCGCCATCGATGTGCGCCGTGACCGGGACGACCCATAGTCGCGGGTCGCCTCTGAGTTCTTCAATTTGCGCACATTTTACTGCATCCTTCTCGGTGATCAAGATCACATCGGCGTGCAGGACGTCGAAAGGCCGGTCGCGGAAGTCGTGGTGGTCGGGCAAAGGCAGCTCGGCGATGGTCAGGCCGGCCGCCTTGAGCATGCCGAAAAACCGCGCCGGGTTGCCAATGCCGGCAGCGGCGGCCAGGCGCAGGCCGGGCTGCGCCAGGTCGGCGAACGGCTGGCGCCGGGTGCGATCGACCAGCTGCTCGGCGTGGCTGCCGGCCAGCGTCATCTGGCGTGGTGGCGGGTAGCCCCCCGCAAGCCCCACAGCAGGGGTCTGACCCCGTACGGGGTCAGACCCCACTGATGCCAGGGGTAAGCAGCCGACCGACCGCACCAGTGCATCGGTCAGCACCGGCGCATTGATCACCGTAAAATCGCGCCGGCGCGACACCGGCTCGCGCAGCGGACCGGCCGGCAGCAGCCAGCCGTTGCCGGCGCCGCGGCCGTCGAACAGGATGATTTCGATATCGCGCTGCAGCGCGTAGTGCTGCAAGCCGTCGTCGGTGAGCAGCACGTCGGTGTCCGGATAGGCGGCCAGCAAGGCGCGGCCGGTGGCGGCGCGGTCGCGCCCCACCATCACCGGGCAGCCGGTGCGCTGGCGGATCAGCAGCGGCTCGTCGCCGACCTCGGCCGGGGTGGCATCGGCGCCGACTTCACGCACGGTATCGGCCGCGCTGCCGTGGCCGCGCGAAATCACGCCGGGGCGCATGCCGCGCGCCTGCAAGGCCTGCACCAGCCAGATCGTCAGCGGCGTCTTGCCGGTGCCGCCGATGTAGATATTGCCGACCACCACCACCGGCACCGGCAGGCGCGACGACGCCAGCCAGCCGGCGCGGAACATGGCCGCGCGCGCGCCGCTGAGCGCGCCGAACAGCAGCGACACCGGCCAAAGCGCGCAGGCCAGCGGCCCCCGGCGCAACCAGTTGCGCGTCAGCGTCGCTTCCAGCACTACTTGCCGCCGCCAGTCTGCGCCGCGAATGTCAGCTTCTCGAAGCCGGCCACGCGCGCCGCTTCCATCACGTTCACCACCATCTGGTGCATGGCGAACTGGTCGGCGTTGACGATCACGACCGGCTCCTTGTCCTTCAGGCCACCCTTCTCGGCAGCGCCGCGCATGGCTTGCGCCAGCCCGGCCACGTCGCGAAACGAGACTGGGTCGCCATTGATGGTGTAGTTGCCCTTGGCGTCCACCGTCACGTTGAGTTCGAACGGTTTTTCCTCGGGCTTTTGCGCCTCGGCCGTCGGCAGCGTAATCTGCAATTCGGTGAACTTGCTGTAGGTGGTGGAGACCATCAGGAAAATCAGGATCACCAGCAGCACGTCGATGAACGGGATCAGGTTGATCTCGGGGTCTTCCCGGCCCTTGCCTTTGCGGAAATTCATGCCCGGTCCTTACTTGCGCTGGCGATGCACGACATCGACGAACTTGACCGCCTGCTGCTCCATGTCGATCACGAAGCTGTCCACCAGCGCGCGGAAGTGGCGATAGAACACCAGCGTCGGCATGGCAATCGCCAAACCAAAACCGGTGTTGTACAACGCTACCGAAATGCCGTGCGCCAACTGCGCCGGATTGGCGCCCGACGGGTTTTGCGATCCGAAGATCTCGATCATGCCCACCACCGTGCCGAACAGGCCCATCAGCGGCGCCAGCGTGGCGATGGTGCCCAGCGTGGTCAGAAAGCGCTCGAGCGTGTGGGCCACGCCGCTGCCGGCTTCCTCGATCGATTCCTTCATCACGTCGCGCGGGGCATCGACGTTGCGCAGCGCGGCCGACAGCACCGTGCCCAGCGGTGAACTCTTTGCCAGCTTGTCGAGGATGTCAGGCGTGATATTGCCGCCCCGATAGACCTGCACCACCTCGTCGAACAGTTGCTTCGGCAAGATCTTGGCGCGGCGCAGCGACAGCAAACGTTCGATGATCAGGGCCGTGGCAACGATCGAGGCGATCAGCAACAACCAGATGGGCCAACCTGCAGCTTGGAAAATGGCAAGCAAAACAAACTCCTGTGGATGAATTGAGCCGGGATTAACCCCGAAGGCGCAATGTATCTTGTTGAGCCCCGGTCGGCAAGGGACAGTTATGCCCACATTCTGTTGATAAGATTGTGTGCAAGCCACATCCTTACCTTCTATGCGATTGATTTCATTGATCTTTTTTGTTCTGAGCAAAATTCTGGCAAGGGGCCCTGCAGGCGCCTTGCAGCACCGGTTTCCACTGCGCGATGAAAGTTCTGCACAAATTATGTGGATAAGATTGTGCGCAAGCGCCAGCCTGGATGAGCAAGTCATTGATTCAAAACAAGTTTTTTTCAATGCGTAAAATTGACGCATGGCACATTCCCTGGCACCGACATCGCGTAGATAAACTTCTGCACATTTTATGTGGATAAAATTGTGCGCAAGGTCACGCCAACGGTGCAAGGTGGTTGATTTATAAGGACTTATCGACCTTGAGTAAAAAACTGGCAGCCCCATCCTGGCGCCGTTAAAAACCCCGTATTTCAGGCGCCGCAGCCAGAGCACCGGGTGCCATCCACACTGCACCCCAGCAGGCTGTGCCTTTCTGCACACATTGTGTGGATAAGATTGTGTGCAAGGCCTCAGCTACCACTCCAAGCCATTGAATTTAAACGGAATAAATTACATGCTGCAAAAAGCGGCAGCAGCCGTGCAGCGATCCGGCGCGCGGGATCGCTTGAAAACATCTTGCAAGTCACTTTTTGGGTGAAATTATGTCGAAAAAACACTTCGGTTGCATATAAACGACAGCCGATCGGCTATCCTGTCGCGGCGGACCAGGACCGGACTTTCCGTACTTTAGCTCTGGCGCATGGAAGAAAGTCGCGGTCGCGGCAGGCGGGACCGAAAGAAAGTGTCCCATAAGAAAATGTTGTTACTTTTGGAGATAATTGAGCTGCTGCCGTCCCCTTACCATGATCCGACACCTGCCATTGCAGGCAGACAGATCCTGTGGAGAAACCGTATGAAACTCAATAACCTAACCATTGCCCAGCGTTTGGGCATGGGCTTCGGGCTGGTGGCCGTCCTGCTGGTGATCGTGATCGTGCTGGGACTGACCAGCATGCGCGATATCCAGCAACGCATGGACGAGATCACGGAAGTGAACGGCGTCGAGACGCGCCTGGCACAGACGATGGACCTGACCGTGACCGAGCGCGCGCTGGCGATGCGCAACCTGATCCTGCTCAAGGAGCCGAAAGAGATCCAGATCGAAATCAAACGTATCGCCGACCAGCAGCAGAAGTACAGCAAGGCCCAGGAACAGCTGGCCCGGATGTTTACCACCTTGCAGGGCACATCGGCCGATGAGCGCGCACTGCTGGCACAGATACAAAAGCAGGCCGAACTGGCCGCACCGTATATCGAACGCGCCACTGCGCTGGCGCTCGCTGGCAAACAGGACGAAGCGTACACCTTGCTGCGCTTCGAGTTCCGTCCCGTGCAAAAAGCCTGGTGGGAACAGATCCGCAAGCTGGTCGGCATCGAGGAAAGGCAGAACAAGGAAGGTACCGAGGCCGCCGCGCAGGCCTACGACAGCGCGCGCAAGCTGATGCTGGTGACCGGCGCCCTGGCGCTGATCACCAGCATTGCCGCGGCGCTGCTGATCACGCGCGGCGTCACGCGCCAACTGGGCTGCGAGCCGGCAGAAGCCGCCATGATCGCCGGCCAGATCGCCGACGGCAACCTGGCGGTCGATATCGCGGTGCGCGCTGGCGACCAGCACAGCTTGCTGTTTGCGATGCGAACCATGCGCGACAGCCTGGCGCTGATTGTCAAGCAGGTGCATGACAGCACCGGGACCATCGCCAGCGCCGCCAGCCAGATTGCTTCGGGCAACCTCGACCTGTCTTCGCGCACCGAGCAGCAAGCCAGTACGCTGGAGGAAACCGCTTCCTCGATGGAAGAGCTGACCAGCACCGTACGGATCAACAACGACAATGCCCAGCAGGCCAATGGGCTGGCCGAAACGGCATCCGACGTCGCCGCCAAGGGTGGCGCGGTGGTGGCGCAGGTGGTCGACACCATGGCCGCCATCGACGTCTCGGCGCGCAAGATCGTCGACATTATCGGCGTGATCGACGGGATCGCCTTCCAGACCAATATCCTGGCGCTGAACGCGGCGGTGGAAGCGGCGCGCGCCGGTGAACAGGGCCGTGGCTTCGCCGTGGTCGCCACCGAGGTGCGCAACCTGGCCCAGCGCTCGGCGGCCGCAGCCAGGGAAATCAAGGACCTGATCGGCGACTCGGTGGAAAAAGTAAAGACCGGCAACCGCCTGGTCGACCAGGCGGGTTCCACCATGCACGAGGTGGTGGCCAGCGTCAGGCGGGTCACCGACATCATGGCCGAGATGATGTCCGCCAGCAAGGAGCAGGCCTCGGGGATCGAACAGATCAATACTGCCGTCACGCAAATGGATGACGTCACCCAGCAGAACGCCGCCCTGGTCGAACAGGCTGCTGCGGCGGCGCAAGCGATGCAGGAGCAGGTCAACAGCCTCAATGCTGTGGTGAGCGTGTTCCGGCTCGGCGAGCGCACCAGCTTGCCGGCGCCAGCGCCAGCCTCGCGGCAGGCGCGGCCAGCGGTGCCGGCACCCCGCCCCGCGCAGCGCCAGCTGGCCGTACGCAAGCCCGCCCTTGCCAAGGCCGCCGACCCGCAATGGGAACAGTTCTGACGCCAGGAGTACTTTCATGATCGCATTGAACAAGATCGATAACCGGGCCGGCGCCGCGCCGCAAATCTTCTGGCATGCAGGGCAAGTCACCGCAGGGGAGCGCGGCCGCCAGCTCGGCCAGCAAGCGGCGACCGTATGGCTCACGGGCCTCAGCGGCGCCGGCAAATCCACCCTGGCCTGCGCGCTCGAACACAGCCTGATCGAAGCGGGCCGCGCCGCTTACGTGCTGGACGGCGACAATCTGCGGCACCACCTGAACCGCGACCTCGGCTTTTCACCTGCTGACCGCCAGGAAAACATCCGCCGCAGCGCCGAGGTGGCAAAGCTGATGAATGATGCCGGGCTGATCGTCATCTGCGCCTTCATCTCGCCGCTGCGCGCGGACCGCGACATGGCGCGCCAGATCATCGGCGAAAGCAACTTCATCGAAACCTACCTCAGCACGCAACGCGCGGTGTGCGAGGCACGCGACCCCAAGGGCTTGTACCGCAAGGCCCGCGCCGGCCTGATTGCGGAATTTACCGGCGTCTCCGCCCCTTACGAAGTGCCGCTGCAGCCGAGCCTGGTGTTCGATACCGACGCGCACTCGGTGGCAGAATGCTGCGCGCAAATCTACCGGCACCTGGCGCCGCGCTTCGTGCGGGAGGCCGCATGAGCGCCGTGCAAGTGCCGACACGACCGCGTCCGGCGTTGATGATCCCGCTGCGCCGCTGCGGCAGCCACGCCTTGCGCCTGCGGCTGAACCTGTCGCCCGAATTCTATTCGCCGTACCCGCTGCACATCGTCGACCTGATGCCGCTGGTGCCGCTGTACGGCGACCTGCGCGACGACCACGCCTACTTTCGCATGGTGGTCGACGTGGTCGGCCTGCAGGCGGCCAGCATGGTCAAGTGGCCCGACCTGGCATTCGATCCGGTCGATATTTTCGAGGCGATCCGGCACCGGCCGCGCAGCATCCACAGCATCGTCTGGGAACTGCTGCTGCGCGCCGGCCAGCGCCGCCAGGCCCGCGTGGTGATGGACAAGTCGCTCGACAGCGTGCATGACGCCGACGAGCTGATGGCGCTGCACCCGGACCTGCTGTTCATCAACGTGGTACGCGATCCGCGCGCCCAGGTGGCGTCGATGAACCGCGCCATCATCCACGAATTCGATACCCTGCTCAATGCCCGCATCTGGCTGCGCGCGCACCAGGCGGCCGACCAGGTGACCGCGCGCTATCCCGACCGCGTGCTGACCATCCGCTACGAAGACTTTCTGTCCCATCAGCAAGCGACGCTGGAAACGATCTGCCGCTTTCTCGGCATCGCCTTCCTGCCGCGCATGCTCGATGTCGCCGCCTCGCCGGAAGCACGCCAGATTGCCCAGTTGTCGGCGCTCTGGTCCTCCAATTGCCATGCGCCGATCGCCGCCAACATCGACAAGTTCAGGCAACAGCTGTCGTCCGACGAGATCAATGTCATCGAAACCATCACCGGGCCGTACATGGACCGCTACGGCTACGCCAGGCTGTCCGGGGGCGACGCCGTGATTACCGACGCCATGCACGTGGACGCGCTGGCGCGCTCGGTGGCCGGGCGCGAAGGCGCCTGGCGCGACCTGGAACAGGCCAATTTCCGCGATTACGTGCTGCGCCGCAGCCGCGCCGATTACCTGGCGCAACTGGGCGCGCGGCTGGCCAGGCAGGCGGCCGAACCGGCACGCAGTGCCCCTGCCGTCCTCGACGAGCTCGATCCGGCGAGCTTCGAAGTGACGGATTAGCAGGCGCCGCGCGCCACGGCTGTCCCCAAGTAATGAACACATTTTGTGGATAACTTTGTGTGTAACCGTGGCCCGCTCGGCCAAAGTCCTTGATCCGTAAGGGTTTTTTCCACATGCAAGTAAACCAGGCATTCAAGTTTTTCGTTTAAAATCATGGACCTATCTATAATACTTACAGCCCTTTGTACAAGATGACCGCTATGTGACTAAATTCACATAGTGTGGATAGTTTCCATGAATGAAATGATGAACTTCGACGAACCCCACGATTCCACTGCTGCCGGCACGCCGGTGCTCACCGTTTCCGCGCTCAACCAGGCGGTGGCGCGGCTGCTCGAACGCTCGTTTCCCCTGACCTGGATCGCCGGCGAGATTTCCAATTTCACCCGCGCCAGTTCCGGCCACTGGTACTTCACGCTCAAGGACAACGCTGCGCAGGTGCGCGCGGTGATGTTCCGGGGCCGCGCCCAGTACGCCAACTTCACCCCGCGCGAAGGCGACAAGGTCGAGGTGCGCGCGCTGGTCACGCTGTACGGCGCCCGTGGCGATTACCAGATCAACGTGGAGGCGATCCGTCGCGCCGGGGTCGGCACGCTGTTCGAGGCGTTTTTGCTTTTGAAGCAGAAGCTCGATGCAGCCGGCCTGTTCCACCCCGACCGCAAGCGTGCGCTGCCCATGTTTCCGCGCACGGTGGGCATCGTCACCAGTCCGCAGGCCGCTGCGCTGCGCGATGTGCTCACCGCCCTGCGCCGCCGCGCGCCGCACGTCAACGTGGTGCTCTACCCCACCCCGGTGCAGGGCCAGCTGGCTGCGCAAAAAATCGCCGCAGCCATCGACACGGCCTCGCTGCGCAACGACTGCGATGTATTGATCGTGTGCCGCGGCGGCGGCAGCATCGAGGACTTGTGGTCGTTCAACGACGAGGACGTGGCGTACGCGGTGGCCAACTGCCGTATGCCGGTGATCTCGGGCGTGGGCCACGAGACCGATTTCACGATTTGCGATTTTGCCGCCGACCTGCGCGCGGCCACGCCCACAGCGGCGGCCGAACTGGCGGTCACGCCGCGCGCCGACTGGCTGGCCTCGCTGCGCACCGACGCCACCGACCTGCGCCGCGCCATGCGCCGCGCGCTGTCGGAATCGACGCAAACGCTGGACGGCTACACGCGGCGCCTGCTCAACCCCAACGCCCAGATCCGCCAGCAGCGCCTCAAGTTGCTGGCGCTATCGACCGCGATGATGCACGCCAACCGCGCGCCGCTCACGCGCGCGCGCCACCAGCTCGACCGCCTGGGCGAACGGATGGCCGCCTGCACGCCCGACACCCGCGCCGCGCGCTCGTCGCTGGCCGCACTGCGCCACCGCGCGGCCATCGGCATGGCGCGCACGGTGCAGCAGCGCCGCGCGGCACTGGCGGCGTTGTCGTCGCAACTGGAGTTGTTGAATCCGCAGAGGACGCTCGAGCGCGGCTATGCGATCGTCACCGACGAGGCGGGGGCAGTGGTACGCTCGCCAGGACAGATCGTGGCGGGAGGTGCGCTGGGGGTGCGAGTGGCCGAGGGGGCGGCTGTCGTTGAGGTGGCGGCGGTTCGCTAATCCGTCGACAGCATCGCCGACATGCCGATCAGCACCGGGTATTTTTCCGTCATCACGTACGTCGGAATATGCGCCAGGTAGTCCGAAAACCTGCCCTTCTGCTCGAACCGCGCGCGGAACCCCGAGCGCTCGAAAAACGCGCTCATTTGCAGCACCGTGCGGCCGCCGATATAGATGCCGCCCTTGGCGCCGAGGGTGAGCGCCACGTTGCCGGCCACTGTGCCGAGCATTTCGCAGAACGCCTCGAGCGTCTCTTCGCACACCGGGCACAGCCTGTGCAGGCCGCGTTCGAGGATTTCCTGCGTGGTCAGGATCTGCGGCTCGATGCGCGCCCGTTCGCACAGCGCCCGGTACACCAGCCCCAGGCCGATGCCCGACACCAGCCGCTCGCTCGAGACGTGCTCGTGGTGGCGGCGCGCGTAGCGCAGGATGTCGATTTCACGCTCGTTCATCGGCGCGAACGTGGTGTGGCCGCCTTCGCTGTCGATGGCCAGCCAGCGCTCGCCTACCGGCACCAGGTACGACACGCCCAGGCCCGCGTCCGCGCCGACCAGGCCGATCACGGCGCCGTCGCGCGGCGCGCCGCCGCCCACCTGGTGCTTGTTTTCCGGCGCCAGGTGCGGCAGCGCGGACGCCAGCGCGCGCAGGTCGTTGACCACCACCAGCGACTTCAGGCTGAATTGCGAACACACGGCCTCGATCGAAAACGACCAGTGGTGGTTGGTCATGGTGACCCAGTCGCCGTCGATCGGGTTGGCAATCGCGATGCCGGCGTAGCGCGCCTGGTAGCCGCCCGCCGCCACCGTGGCCGGCTGCGACAGGTACGCCACCAGCGCTGCGCCCAGGGTGGGATACGCGGCGCAGTCGGCCACCCAGACCGCGTCGATCTGCTGCGGTGCGGTTTCCACTGCAAAGCTGGCGCTGCTGCCGCCGATGTCGGCCAGCAGGCGCGGGCCACTGGCGCCGTGGGAAAAATTCGAATCCATGTCTCTGACCTCTGATTATTTTTGTTGTACGCTGAGCCAAGCCCTGGCTGAACCTGGGCTGAACATCTGCCGGCGATTATAAGTGAAGGCCCTAAATATGGTACTCTTCGCTGAAAAGGTTTTCATAATACTTCGTCAAGGATTGCACGTTGCCAGATCATTCCCCCTCCTCCGGCCCATCGACATTAATGGACGTCGCCCGCCTGGCGGGGGTCTCACCGAGTACCGTCTCGCGCATCCTCAACGGCACCGCCAAGGTGTCCGACGACAAGCGCCTGGCCGTGCTGGCCGCTATCGACAAGGTCAGCTTCGCACCGAACCAGATGGCGCAAGGGCTCAAAAAGGGCCGCTCGCTCACCATCGGCATCGTGGTGCAGGATATTTCATCACCGTTTTTTGATGAAACGCTGCGCGGCATCGACGACGGCCTGAAAGGCACCGGCTACGCGTCGGTCATCGTCAGCGGCCACTGGAACGCGGAAGAGGAAGCGGACCGCGTGCGGCTGCTGCTGGCGCGCAAGGTCGATGGCATCATCCTGCTGTCGGGCCGCATTTCCGACGAGGCCGTGCTGGGATTTTCCAGCCAGCGACCGATCGTCTCCACCGGCCGCGCGCTGCACACCCGCACGGCGCTGGGTTTTAAAACCGACAACGAATACGGCGCCTGGCTGGCCGTGCGCCACCTGGTCGAACTGGGCCATCGCCGCATCGCCTTCATTTCCGGCCCCACCAACAACCACGATGCCGACGAGCGCCTGGCCGGCTACCGCCGCGCGCTGGCAGAGTCGCAGATCGACATCGACCCCGCGCTGGTGGTGGAAGGCAATTACCATGAGGCAAGCGGCATGATGGCCATGAACCGCCTGTTCGACACCCACCAGCAATTTACCGCCGTGTTTGCGGCCAACGACCTGAGCGCCTACGGTGCGCGCCTGGCGCTGTACCGCAAGGGCATCCGCGTGCCCGACGATATCTCCCTGGTCGGCTTCGATGACCTGCCCGGCTCGTCGTACACGACGCCGCCGCTGACCACCGTGCGCCAGCCGATGTACGACATGGGCCGCATCGCCACCCAGGCGCTGCTGCGCCTGATCAATGGCGACACCGTGCAGGGCGAGATCCCGCCTGTCGAGTTGGTGGTGAGAGAAACCACGCGCCGCGTACGCTGAGGTCAGATTGATCCCACACGTCAAGCGGGGCCATTTTGGCAGCCAAGCGGCATCCCCCGTACAATAATGACGTTTCGCCAAAAACCACCTGGTTTCTGATAAACCCCATCCCATAAAGGAAGCTCCATGGAACATACCCTGCCACCTCTGCCATATGCCATCGACGCCCTGGCGCCACATATCTCGCAAGAAACGCTGGAATACCACTACGGCAAGCACCATCAGACCTATGTGACCAACCTGAACAACCTGATCAAGGGTACCGAGTTCGAAAACCTGTCGCTGGAAGAAATCATCAAGAAATCGTCGGGCGGCGTCTTCAACAATTCGGCACAAGTGTGGAACCACACCTTCTACTGGAACAGCCTGACCCCGGGCGGTAAAGCCGTGAGCGGCGCGCTGGCCGACGCCATCAACGCCAAGTGGGGTTCGTTCGACAAGTTCAAGGAAGAATTCACCAAGTCGGCCGTGGGCAACTTCGGTTCGAGCTGGACCTGGCTGGTGAAAAAGGCCGACGGTTCGCTCGACATCGTCAACACCTCGAACGCCGCCACCCCACTGACCACCGATGCCAAAGCACTCATCACCTGCGACCTGTGGGAACACGCTTACTACATCGACTACCGCAACGTGCGTCCTAAATACCTGGAAACCTTCTTCGCGCTGGCGAACTGGGACTTCGCAGCCGCTAACTTCAACTGAATGTAGCCGGCTTATAGAAAAGCCCGAACCCTGCAAAGGGTTCGGGCTTTTTTACGTCCGTTAAAACTTAAGGACGCGCAGTGGGTACGCCACCGGTGCGGCGGCCCAGTTCCTCGCCGCCTTCGATATCGCCCTTCACTTCGGTATCGCTGTCGCCGCGGCTGTCGTCGGGTTCGGCTTCGACGCCGAGGTGGTCGTCGGGCACGCTGCCATCGTCATCGAGCGGCACCGGGTCGCGGAAGTCGCCGTCAACCAGGCGCTCCGAGGTGGGCATCGCTTCGACGTGGTCGAAGCCGACATCGCCGGCTTGCAGCGTTTGCGAACCGACGTCGATGCGCTCGCCGGTGCCTTGCGAATCGGTGTCGCTGTCGAGCGCCAGATCGTGGTCGTTGGCCACATCGCTGCCGCTGTCGGAGTTGTCGCTCGGTCCGAGGCCACGGGTGCCGTGTCCGCTGCCCAGGCTGCGGTCGTTACCTCCGAGGATGTAGTCCGGGTCCAGGGTGCTGTCTGCCATGATCTGCTCCTTCAACTGTAAAACACCATTGCACCACTGGCGACGCCGACGCTCGGTGCGCACACGCTCATACCATCCCACTTCGGCGCCGATTAGTGCAGCGCTATCGTGCCGATAGGAATTCTTTACTTTACAAATGTACTATTCAGAGATATAGTTACATTCATCAACAACGTCACTCACCAGGAGCCATCATGAGCACCACCACCAAAGACCTGCTGCGCGCTGCCGCCACCGTCGTCTTCGCAATTGCCGCCACTGCCACCACCGTCACCAGCGCCTTCGCTGCCGAAGCTGCCACCGGTACCACCGCGGTCGCCGCCAAGGCCGACCAGCCGCACCAGCTGACCCGCGCCGAAGTCCAGGCGCAAGTGATCGAAGCGCGCAAGAACGGCACGCTGCTCGAAACCGAGGCCGACTTCGATGTCGCCCAGACCCGCAAACAAGTCGCCCGCTAAGCAGTGGTCTTTGCCATGACATTGCCCTCCCGCGCACAGGTCCGCCGCCTCGCTACAGCATTGCTGGCGGGTGCGCTGGCGGTGCTGGCCGGGTGCGCGGACATGGGCAAGATCGAGCCGCAGGCAGTCGCCATCAAGCCGTTGGAACTCAATGCGGGCAAGGCGATTGCCGACGCCAGCGCCGACGTGGCCTGGCCTACGCAAGCCTGGTGGCAAGCGCTGCACGACGACCAGTTGAACGCGCTGGTGGCCACCGCGATTGCCGGCAGTCCCAACCTGCGCGCTGCCGAGGCGCGTGTGCGCCAGGCCGAGTCGCTCGCTGGCGTGGCCCGTGCCGGCACCCTGCCGAAAGTGGATGCGTCGGCCAGCATCGACCGCGAACTCTATACGGGCAACGGCGCCATTCCCGCCGCGCTGGCCGGCAAGACCGCGTGGAAGAACACGGCCATGCTGTCGGGCTCGTATGACCTCGACCTGTGGGGCCGCAACCGCGACCTGCTGGCCGCCGCGCTCGACGACGTGCGCATGGCCTCGGCCGAAGCGCAGATGGCGCGCCTGACGCTGGAAACGGCAATCGTGCGCGCCTACATCCAGCTATCGCTCGACTACACGCTGCAAGACAGCGTGGCCGAGAACCTGGCACAGCGCCACCGCATTCTCGAGATCACCCGTCAGCGCCGCGCGGCGGGACTGGCGACCGAACTGGAAGTGGCCAACATCGAAACAACGCTGCCAGCTGGCAAGCGCGAGCATGAGCAGATCGGCGCCTCGATCGCCCTGCTGCGCAACCAGCTGGCAGCCCTGATCGGCAAAGGACCGGGCGACGGCGAAACGATCGCCCGGCCGACGCTGACCCTGCAAGACGGCAATGAAGCGCGCGTGCCTGCCACATTGCCTGCCGAACTCGTTGGTCGCCGGCCCGATATCGTGGCCCAGCGCTGGCGCGTGGAAGCGGCCGGTGCGCGCATCAGCAGCGCCAAGGCCGACTTTTATCCGAACGTAAACCTGGCGGCGTTCGTCGGTTTGCAGTCGCTGGGCTTCCCGCGTTTTTTGGAAAGCCATGCCAAGATGGCCGGCGTCACGCCAGCGATCAGTCTGCCGATCTTCGAGGGCGGCCGCCTGCGCAGCCAGCTCGGCAACCAGACTGCGCTGTATGACGTGGCCGTCGAGCAGTACAACGGCGTGGTGATCCAGGCCATGTCGGACGTGGCCAACGCACTGGTGCGGATCGAATCGGTCAAGCAGCAAGACCAACTGGCGCAGCAGGCCCTGGCGTCGGCGCGGCGCCAGCAGCAGCTGGCAGAACGGGCCTATCAAGCCGGCATGACCGACTCGCTCAACGTCATCAATGCACAGCTGACTTTGCTTAACGAGCAGCAGCAGATGGCGCAAGTGGCAAGCAAACAACTCGATAACTATGCATTGCTGATGACAGCACTGGGTGGAGGGGTAAAACTGGATTGAACCCCAGTTTCTGATAGTACAATCGTCCTTTTAAGATGAGCAGAGGAGCAAGGCAATGAGTAGTAGTTTCGACGCGACCAACAAGCGCCTGAAAAACATCCATGCCCGCATCCCCGAGTTTCCAGAGGATCTCATGCGGCTGCTGCGCATGACCTATCACGTCCAGAAACGCATCAAGGACTTGAGCAACGCCGCCTTGCGCAAGCACGACCTGGTGGACACCAGCTACATGGTGCTGGCGGTGTTGTACGGATCGGAGAACGAAACCTCCACCGCTTCCACGCTGGGAGAAGCCTGCATGGAAAAACCGGCCAACCTCACGCGCGTGTGCAACGACCTGGAAAAACAGGGCCTGATCTCGCGCGGTAACCGGCCCGGCGACCGGCGCTGCGTGATGATCACGCTTACCGACGCCGGCCGCGCCATGGCCGAAAAAGTCATGCCCGAAGTCTGGGGCACCACCACGCGGGCGTATGACGGCTATGGCGCCGCCGATATCGCCGCACTGGAAACGCTGCTCGCAAGGCAGCTCGACAACCTGGAAACACTCACTTAGGCAAACCAATATGACCTCTCCCCGCGCCGCCACTCCTGACACACACCAGAACGCGGCGCGGGGAGCGTTGCACTGGATCGCCAGCGAAACCTCGGCCTGGTTCGGCGTCGAAGGTCCGCGCCTGATGTACGTCGCCAAGGCCATGCTGGCCGCCTTCACCGCGCTGTGGCTGGCGTTTCGCCTCGAACTCGATTCCCCCTTCACGGCCCTGGCCACCACCATCATCCTGGCCTTGCCCAGCAGCGGCATGGTGCTGGAAAAGGCCTTCAATCGCCTGCTCGGCACCCTGGTCGGCTGTACCGCCTCGGTAATCCTGGTGGCGCTGTTTCCGCAGTCGCCGGCGCTGCTGTTCATCGGCGTGGCGCTGTGGATCGCGCTGTGCACCGGCGGCGCGGCCATGCACCGCAACCAGCGCTCGTACAGTTTTGTGCTGGCCGGCTATACCGCCTGCATGATCGCCGTGCCCGCCATCGACAATCCGGGCCACGTGTTCACGCTGGCCGTCACGCGCCTGACCGAAGTAGGATTGGGCATCATCGTCGCCACCGTGGTGCACGACGTCATCTTCCCCCGCCGCCACTCGCATACCGTGATGCGCACCGTGCAGGCGCGCTACACCAGCTTCATCGGCTTTTGCCAGAAGGTGCTCGAGCACCGCCTGTCGCCGGCCGAAACCGAGATCAACCACCTGAAGTTCGCCGCCGATATCGCCGCGCTCGAATCGGGCCGCGCTGCAGCGTACTTCGAAGCCGGCCACGCCAGCGCGCACACGCGCCAGCTGCACGCGTTCAACGCCGCCTTCATGGACGTGCTCACCACGTTCTACACGCTGCACCGCCTGATTCACCGCCTGCGCGCCAATGCCTCCGTGCCGGTCCTGGCCCTGGTCGAACCGATCCACGCCAGCATGGCAGAGGCTCTGAAGGACGACCTGACCGCCGCCCGCATGGCGCAAATGCGCACCGGCCTGGCGGCCGACATCGAGGCCGCCCGCAAGCAGGCCGAGCCCCTGGAGCGCCCGCAACGGATCGATTTCGACACGGCCGTCGAACTGCTGCAACGCTTCGCGCGCGACCTCGGCGAATTCGCTGCCCTGTACCACGGGCTGGCCGACGACAAGCGCCAGCAGGTAAGCGACCCGGTGGCCTACACGCCGCGCACGCCGCCGGCCATCGTGCTGGCGTCGGGCTTTCGCGCTGCGGTCACGCTGCTGGTTGCCGCCGGCGCCTGGTACTGGCTGGCCTGGCCCGGCATGGGCAACGTGATCCTGATGGCGACGATTTTCTGCGCGCTGGCGTCGTCCTCGCCGCGCCCCACCGCGATGGTGCGCCAGGTGCTGATCGGCTTCCTGTTCGCGGTGCCGCTGTGCTTTCTCACCGAGTTCTGGCTGGTGGCGCGCGCCGACGATTTCGCACCCATGGTGCTGGCCACGCTGCCGATCTTCGCGCTGGGCGCCTACATCACCACCATTCAGAAATGGGCCGGCATCGGCATCGGCCTGGGCCTGTTCCCGGCCACCCTGCTCGTGCCCAGCAACCAGATGCACTACGACGTCGAATCGTTTCTGTCGAGCGAACTGTCGCTGGTGATGGGCGTGGTGGTGGCGTACGTGATGTTCGCGGTGGTGCTGCCCGAGCATACGATGGGCCAGCGCGACCACGTGGCCGCCGCCCTGTGGCGCGAAGCGCGCAGCGCCTGCACGGCAAAACTGGGACGCCTGAAACGCCGTTTCGACAACCGCGTGCGCGACCTGCTGAGCCAACTGAACGCGGCCTCCGGCCCGGCGCCGGGCGACGCCGCCCGCGCCGTGGTGCGCCAGGGCTTGACCTTGCTGGAACTGGGCCACGCGGTGATCGAACTGCGCCAGCTGATCGCCGCCTCGCAGCCGGGCCCGGTGCGCCACAGCCTGCAGCAGGTGGTGGCGGCGGTGGCCGACTACCTGCACACGCCGCAGCGCGGCCAGGGCCAGCTGGCATTGGCGGCCATCCTGCAAGCGGGATCGGCCATCCGCGCGGTATTGCCCGACGCCGCACCAGAGCGCCTGCCGGCACTCAACACCGCGCTGGCCGACCTGCATTCCATTTACACGTCCTTGCTGGACCAGATTTCAACAGGAGAAACCCGCCATGCCGCGTGATATCAATTTTTTTGGCGTGCTGCTGCCAGGCGTGCTGCCGCTGTTTTTGCTGACGCTGCTGTTGCAGGTCGCGCTCGACAGTGTACTCAACCGCGTGGGCGCCTACCGCCTTAGCTGGCATCCGGCACTGGTACGCGTGTGCCTGTTCGTCTGCATCTTTAGCGCCCTGCTGATCACCCTTTATCAATAAGTTCAATAAACCTCTGCGAGATCAAAACGTGAGCGCATCCAAAATCTTCCGCTTCTTCCTTACCCTGCTGTTGCTGGGCGCCGCCCTGTTCCTGGGCCGCATGGCCTGGGACCGTTACATGGATTCCGCCTGGACCCGCGACGGTCGCGTCAAGGCCGACGTGGTCACCATCAGCGCCGACGTGGCGGGCACCGTCACCGAGGTGCTGGTGCGCGATAACCAGTTCGTCCACAAGGGCGACGTGCTGTTCGTGGTGGACAAGGCGCGCTATGAAAACACGCTGGCGCAGGCCAGCGCCGCGCTGCGCGCGCAGCAGGTGGAAAAAGGCCGTCGCACCAAGGAGGCCAACCGCCGCGCCGCGCTCGACGCGTCGATCATCTCGGCCGAAAACCGCGAGACCGCGCAGTTTGCAGTCGGCACCGCGTCGGCGCAGTACCAGGCAGCACTGGCCGCACGCGACATGGCCGCGCTCAACGTCGAGCGCACCACCGTGCGCGCGCCGGTCACCGGCTACGTGACCAACCTCAATGTGCACGCGGGCGACTTCGCCGCCGTGGGCGCGTCGAAGCTGGCGGTGATCGACAGCGCCTCGTTCTACGTGGTGGGGTATTTCGAAGAGACCAAGCTGCCGCTGTTGAAACTGAACGACAAGGTCGAGATGCGCCTGATGAGCGGCGACACCGCGCTGCACGGCCACATCGAAAGCATCGCGCGCGGCATCACCGACCGCGACGCCAACCTGGGCCGCGAACTGCTGGCCGACGTCAACCCCACCTTCAGCTGGGTAAGGCTGGCGCAGCGGGTGCCGGTGCGCATCCATATCGACCAGCAGCCGAAAGACCTGACACTGGTGGCAGGCACCACCTGCACGGTGGTGATCCACCACACGTAGAAAAGCCCGCTGGCGCGGGCTCGGGCAACTGATTACACCTCGGGAGAGGTATGCGTGAGCGCGTAGTGCAGGTGCTGCCACCAGTGCTCGCGCGAGTCGACCATGCGCAGGCACTTCTTGTCGATCTCGGTGGTAAACACCTTGTCCTGGCACTGCTTGGTCATCAGCGCATGGCGCTGGTTTTCGGCATTGACCAGCGCCACCGACAACCACACCACCAACCCGAGCAGCACGACTGCTGCGGTCCAGGCGATATGGTTGATATAGGAAAACTCGTACAGGTTTTCGACGGCCGGTGACGATTCTTTATAGATATGCATCACCTTGCCTTCGGCAGCCTTGCGTTCCTTGCTGATTTCTTTCATCACTGATCCCATCGTATCGATCTGCACCCGCGCGTCGCGGACTTGCCACGACGCGAGGTTACCACTGTTTGACTTATCGGCTGCTTAAAAGTCGTAGCGCGCCGAGAGTTTCAGCTGGCGGCCATCGGCGGTGTAAATGCCGCCGTTGCCGAACACGCAGTTGAACGCCTGAGAGGTGTAGCGCTTGTCGGTCAGGTTCTGGCCCGACAGCGCCAGCTCCCATGGTCCGAACTTGCGCGCGTAGCGGGCATCAAGCGTGGTGTACGACGCGATCTTGCTCGAGCAGCTGTTGGCGTAATCGTCGCCGTAACGCTGGTCGTCCACCCACTGCACGCCGATGTCGGCGCTCTGGCCGCTGGCCGGCATCCAGCTCAGGCGCGCGGTCACGGTGTTTTCCGGCACCAGCGCGATCTGCTTGCCGCTATTGGCGCCAGCGCGGAACTTGGCGTCCACGTACTGGTAATGGGCGCTCACGCTCCAGTCGGCGGCAATGCGCTGCTCGGCATCGAGCTCGAAGCCCTGGCGCTTGGTCGGGTCGAGATTGGCGTTGGCGCCGAACGGCGCCACGGTCGGATCGTAGAAGATTTCGTCAGTCAGGTTGCTGCGGAAAATGCGCGCGGTGGCCTTGCTGCCGGCGCCCATGGCATAGGTGGCGCCCAGTTCCAGGTCCTTCGATTTTTGCGGACGCAGCACCTGGTTGACCACCGGCGTGCCGGCGTTGTCATCGGCGTTGGCCAGGCGATAACTCTGCCCGGCCTTGCCGAACACGGTCAGGCCGCTCACCGGCATGTAGCTCAGCTGTACTTCCCAGGCGTTCACGCCCTGGGTGGTGTCGTAGCCGGTGGTGGCAAAACCCTGCGGATCGCGGAAGGTCTTGTCGAACAACTCGCGGCGCACGCCGGCCGAAACGCGGCCTTCGTGCACCGGGTCGTAACGCAGCTCGTCGCGGATGTAGATGGCTTTCGATTTCTGCTGCGCGTCGGCGGCGGAAAAACTGGCGGTGGTGGTGCGGTCCCACTTGGTGAAGTCGGCGCCGAACACCAGTTCATTGACCATGCCGCCCACCGCGCCAAGCTTGCGCACGCGCGGCGAGAATTGCCATTGCTTGGTGTCGTAGCTGCTGGCCGATGGTCCGAATTGCGAGACGTACAGCGCATCGACGGTCTTCTTGCGGTACGACAGTTCGGCGGCGACGTCGTGGCCAGCCACGCGGTATTCGCCAAACGCCGTCAGGCGGTCGCTGTCGAGCGAGCCGTAGTCGTCGGGCGACGAGGTCTGGCGCGGGTTGGCGTTGTACTGGGCTTCGGTCAGCGCGCCCGGCAGACGCGAGTCCTGGCGCGCGCCTTCGTAGCGCACGCCCACGCGGCCGGCGTCGTTGTGCCATTGCAGGCCGCCGCTCAACTGGGTTTGCTTGAAGTCGTTGTTGTCGCGGTAGTTGTCTGTACGCTGGTGGCCGGCGCTCACGTCAGCCGAAAAATCGGACCACGACTGCGCCATGCTGGCACGCGCTTCGCCGGCATTGAAGCTGCCGCCTTCAACAAAAACCGTGCCACTGCCGGCGCGCTGACTCGGGCGCTTGGTGACGATGTTGATCACGCCACCGGTGGCGCCGTCGCCGTACAACACGCTGGCGCCGCCGCGCGTGATCTCGATGCGCTCGACGCTGTCGATCGGGATGGTCGACAGGATGGCGTTGGCTTGCTCGTTCTCGGACAGGCGCACGCCGTCAACCACGATCACCATGTTCTGGGCGCTGTTGGCGCCGAAGCCGCGCAGGTCGAGGCCGAAGTCCGGGCTGCCGGTGAGGCTCTGGCGGCCGTACACGCCGCCGATCTTGCGGATCGCGGCATTCACATCACCGGCGCCGGCGCGGCGGATCTCGTCGGCGGTGATCACGGTGGCGCCTATCGGCGCGAGCGATGCATCGGCCTCGAAACGGGCGCCGGTGACCACTACCGGCGCCAGCGCCTGGGTGACCTGCGCCAGGGCGGCAGGAGCGATGAAGCAGAGGGAAACGGCGGCTGCCAGCAGGCGCGGACGAAGGGAAATGGACATGGGATCGATAGCCAGTAAAACGGGAAGGCGCATATTATACGCGTGATATTTTTTGAATCGAAACGATCTACTTTTTCGCTATTGCCACTCGGCGTGCGCATCCCTATATTGGTTGATTGGATCACACCGGAGCTTTGCCATGACCACCACCGCGACCACCGCCTTGCCCACCTACTTCCTGTCCCACGGCGGCGGCCCGTGGCCGTTCATGATGGACCAGGTAGGCCACCTGTACCAGCAGCTCGACGCCGCGCTGCGCGACATTCCGCGCCAGATCAAAGGCAAACCGCGCGCGGTGCTGGTGATTACCGCGCACTGGGAGGGACGCGACTTCCTGCTGTCGTCGTCGGCCAGGCCGCCGATGATTTACGACTACGGCGGCTTCCCCGCGCACACGTACCAGGTGCAATACCCTGCCCCCGGTTCGCCCGAACTGGCCGCGCGCGTGCAGGCGCTGTTGCAGGCCGGCGGCCACCCGGCGTCGCTCGACGACGGGCGCGGGTTTGACCACGGCACCTTCAGCGCCATGGTGCCGGTGTTTCCGGATGCGGACGTGCCGATCGTCCAGCTCTCGCTCAAGCACGGCCTCGACGCGCGCACCCATATCGAAGCGGGCCGCCTGCTGGCGCCGCTGCGCGACGAAGGTGTGCTGATCGTGGGCAGCGGCCTCAGTTACCACAACCTGCGCGCATTCAACGCCCAGGGCGCGGCAGCGTCGCACGCGTTCGACGGCTGGCTGCGCGCGGCGATGGCGCTGCCTGCTGCAGAGCGCACGCAGGCCTTGCTGGAATGGGACCAGGCGCCGGGGGCGCGCATGGCCCATCCCCGGGAGGAGCATTTGCTGCCGTTGATGGTAGTGCTGGGCGCGGCCGAGCAGGATGTGGCCACCGTGCCGTATCACGAAGATGCGTTCATGGGGGCGCTGGCGGTGAGCAGCTTCAGGTTCGGCTAGCTGGTACTAAATTGGATGCCCGCCTGCGCGGGCATGACGACGCGACAGTCGCTGCGATGCTTGAGGCATAACGGCAATTCCGTCATCCCCGCGAGGCTTAGGGCATAGTGGTAATTCCGTCATCCCCGCGCAGGCGGGGATCCAATATTTTCGCATGGCGTCGGCGCTTCAATTGAATGCCCGCCTGCGCGGGCATGACGGATAAGTGGCGGCAGGTTGACGGCTTAGCGGCCGCAGCTTAAATATTACGTCCCGCGCTTGCCGTTGGCCGCATTGCGCGCCTTCTCGGCTGCTGCCGCCGCCTTCTCGGCATTCTTGATCGCCATCTCCGCCTCGTGCGCCGCCAGGCGCTCGGCGCGCGAGGCTGGCGTTTCCAGCGAAATGCGTCCCAAAATGCCGCTGCGGTAGTCACCCAGGAAGGTGTGCGACGCTTTTTCGAAATCGAAGTCGCCGCCCTTCTGGCGGAAGCCGCGCTTGGCCGCGATGCCTTCCACCACGGCGATGCCGTCGAAAGTCTCGATCTCCTTGAAGCCGTAGCGCGCCACCAGCAAATCAGGGTAGTAGCGCAGCATTTCGTCGGCCAGGTACACCGCCACTTCCTCTTCGATCAGGGCGTTGGAGCCAATCGCGTGACTGGCAGCGAGCATCAGGCCGTCGGTGGGCAGCGCGATCTTGGGCCACAACATGCCCGGGGTATCGACCAGGATGGTGTTCTTGTCGAGGTAGAGCTTTTGCTGCTGCTTGGTCACGGCCGGCTCGTCGCCCACCTTGGCCACGCGTTTTTTCAGCAGCGCGTTCATCAGCGTCGATTTACCGACGTTGGGGATGCCCATGATCATGATGCGCAGCGGCTTGGTCGGCACGCTGCGATGCGGCGCCAGCCTGCGCGCCAGGTCGAGCACGCGCGCCACGTCGGCCGGCTTCTTGGTCGTCATCGGGTAGGCGGTCACACCGTCCTGGGCGTTGTAGAAGTCGGCCCACTGGGACGTGGCGGCCGGGTCGGCCAGGTCGATCTTGTTGAGGATTTTCAGGCACGGCCGCTGGCGGAACTTGCGCAGCTCGTCCACCATGGGGTTGGTGCTGGCCTCGGGCAGGCGCGCATCGACCACCTCGATCACCAGATCGATGTTTTCCATTTGCTCGGCCGCCTTCTTCTTGGCGGCGTTCATATGCCCCGGATACCATTGTATCGACATGCTCTGACCTTCAAAATCGTTCTGACAATCCGCTATTTTACCTGCTGACCGGTCCGGGATTCGGATATCATGGTCCGTCTGGCTTTTCCATAATCATATAAACAATATTGTCATCCGGAGTTTTGAAGATGAATAGTGCGGCATTATCCAATCCCAGGGAAATCACCATCCGCGGGATTTTCCTCGGCATTCTCATCACGCTGGTATTTACCGCCGCCCAGGTATACCTGGGCCTCAAGGTGGGCCTCACCTTCGCCACGTCGATCCCGGCAGCGGTGATCTCGATGGCGCTGCTGTCGGCGTTCAAGAACGCCACCATCCAGGAAAACAACATCGTCCAGACCATCGCCTCGGCCGCCGGCACGCTGGCGTCGGTGATCTTCGTGCTGCCCGGCCTGTTGATGGTCGGCTGGTGGGCGCACGTGCCGTTCTGGCCGACGTTCGGCGCCTGCGCCATCGGCGGCGTGCTGGGCGTGATGTACACGGTGCCGCTGCGGCGCGCGCTGGTGTCGCAATCGACGCTGCCCTACCCCGAAGGCGTGGCTGCCGCCGAAGTGCTCAAGGTCGGCACCGCCACCCGCGAGGGCGCCAAGGAAGGCAAGGCCGGCCTGCAGGCGGTGCTGCTGGGCGCGATCGCCTCGGCCGTCATGGCGCTGGGCGCCGCCGCCAAGCTGATGGCCGCCGAACTGACGTTCTACTTCCGTACGGGCGCTGCCGGCGCCACCGGCATCGGCGCTGCCGGTTCGCTGGCGCTGATCGGCGCCGGCCACCTGATGGGCATCACGGTCGGCGTCGCCATGCTGGCCGGCCTGGTAATCGCCTGGGGCATCCTGGTGCCGTGGCTCACCGCTCTGGCGCCAGCCGCCGCCGGCGTAGGCGCCGAAGCCCACGCGCTGGCGATCTGGAGCAAGGAAGTACGCATGATCGGCGCCGGCGTGATCGGTGTGGCCGCCATCATCACCCTGGCCGGCCTGGCCAAGCCCATCATCGGCGGCCTCAAGTCCGCCATGGACACCGCGCGCCGCGCCAAGCTGGACGGCGCCGTCATCGACCGCACCGAGCAGGACATCCCGATCTTCATGGTCGGCCTGGTAACCTTGCTGGCCATGGTGCCGGCCGGCTGGCTGCTGTTCAGCTTCCTGCAGGGCGGTCCGCTGGCGTCAATGTCGCTGCCGCTGGTGGCGGTGGGCGTCGGCTACATCCTGGTCGCCGGCGTGTTTGCTGCCGCCGTGTGCGGCTACATGGCAGGCCTGATCGGTTCGTCCAACTCGCCGGTATCGGGTATTGCGATTCTGGCCATTCTCGGCGCCGCGCTCATCGTGGGCATGGTCGGTCGCAGCGTAATGGGCCCGCAGGTGGCGCACGCGCTGATCGCCTACGCGCTGTTCGTCACCACCGTGGTGCTGGCCGTGGCCGTGATCGGCAACGACAACCTGCAGGATCTGAAAACCGGCCAACTGGTCAACGCCACGCCGTGGAAGCAGCAAGTGGCGCTGCTGATCGGCGTGTTCGCCGGTTCGTGCGTGGTGCCGCCGGTGCTGGAACTGCTCAACCACGCCAACGGTTTTGTCGGTGCACCGAATCTCGATTCGATCTCCGACCAGCCGCTGGCCGCGCCGCAGGCACTGCTCATTTCCACGCTGGCCAAGGGCGTCATCGGTGGCGACCTGGAATGGGGTCTGCTGGGCTATGGCGCGCTGATCGGCCTGGGCCTGGTGCTGATTAACTTCTTCCTGAAAAAATCGTCGAACGACAAGTACAGCCTGCCGCCGCTGGGCGTGGGCCTGGCGATCTACCTGCCGAGCGCGGTGATCACCCCGGTGGTGCTCGGTGCGGTACTGGACTACTACTTCGAAAAATCGGTCGGCAACTCGCCGGCCGGCGAGACCGCCAAGCGCCTGGCCGTGCTGATCATGTCCGGCTTCATCGTGGGCGAAAGCCTGTTCAACGTGGCGCTGGCCGGCCTGATCGTGGTCTCGGGCGAAGGCGAACCGCTGGCGATTGCCACGTCGCTGACGGCAGCGCACACCATGCTCGTTTCGCTGGTGGTGGGCGTGGTCGTGGTGACCGGGCTGTACCGCTGGGCGGGCCAGCGTGGCAAGGACGTGACTGCCTGAGGCTGCTCTTCCGCTGTCAAGAATGCCGCCCCGCCGCTGTGCCGGGCGGCATTTTTGTTTTTGCGACACAGCTATTGCATTCAGGATAGACAATGATCGTGTGGCGAACCTATAATTGTTTTTTGGTCAATCGACGATGCCATGCGCCGCCCACTGCTCACTCCCCTGTTTCACCTTGTTGTGGTGTGCGTCGCCATGCTGACCGGTCCGGCCCGGGCCGCCGCACCTTTGCCGCCCGTGGCCGCCTTCTTCGGCACGCCGCACTTCAGCCACGTCAAACTGTCGCCCGACGGTCGCCACGTGGCGATGGCGATCCTGCTGCCCGATGGCTCGCAAGGCATCGCGGTGCGCGGCACCGAGGCCGACGGCAAACTCGGCGCTCTGGCGCGGGTGGACGGCGTGGACGTCGGGATCAGTGCCATCGATTGGGTCAACAACGGCCGCCTTACTTACCTGCTCAAGGACCTGCGCCGCAATGCGGACACCCAGCGCGACGTGTTCGCAGTCGATATCGACTGCAAGAACCTGCGCCACCTGATCAGCGGCGACTGGCGTTTCAAACCGGATGCACCGATCGGCAGCACGATCTCGAGTCGCATGCTGCCGCCCGGGTATGTGTATGTCGACCGTATCAACGACGGCTCGGACGACATCCTGATCGCCAAGGTCAGCTGGAACAATGTGGACATCGCGTCAAATTCGTCGCGCCTGCACCGTCTCAATACCCGTACCCAGCGCATCCGCCCGGCGTTCGAGGGCAGCCAGCCGCCGGCGGTGCGCAGCTGGCTCAACGACTACGATGCGGTACCGCGCGTGGTGACGTCGGAACTCAAGGGGCGCTGTTCCACCTGGTACCGCAAGCCGGACGACACCAGCTGGACCGAGATCGACAGCGCCGCCTGCGCCGAGGGCAAGGCCTTCCGGCCGCAGTTTTTCGATGGCAGCGACTCGCTGTACGTGGAAGCGAACTACAAGGGCTACGACGCGCTGTACCGGTACGATCTGAACACGCTCACGCGCGACGCGCAGCCGGTCGTGGAAACCGTGGGCTTCGATTTCCAGGGCAGCCCGGTGGTGGACATGACCTCGAAGCGGCTGCTCGGGCTGCACCTGACCACAGACGCCAACACGACCGTTTGGTTCAACCCGGTGCTGAAGGCCGAGCAGGCCAAGATCGACGCCCTGCTGAGCGGTTCGATCAACACCATCTCGTGCGCCGCCGACTGCCTGGCCGCGCCGGTGCTGCTGGTCACCCGCGAAAACGACCGCCTGCCGACCGAATACGCGTTGTACGTGCGCGCCACCGGCAAGCTGCTGGGCCTGGGCAGCAGCCATCCCGACATCAAGCCGGCGCAGATGGGCCAGCGCAGCTTCCACCATTACCCGGCGCGCGACGGCCGCAAGATCCCTGTTTATGTGACCACGCCGGCCGATGGCGCCGCCGGGCCGCGCCCGGCCGTCGTGCTGGTGCACGGCGGCCCCACGGTGCGCGGCAGTTCGTGGGAATGGGATGACGAAGCGGCCTTCCTCGCTTCGCGCGGCTACCTGGTGATCCAGCCCGAGTTCCGTGGCAGCACCGGCTTCGGCAGCGACCACACCACGGCCGGTTACCGGCAATGGGGCGGCACCATGCAGGACGACCTGGCCGACGCCGCCCAGTGGGCGGTGAAGCAAGGCTGGGCCGATGCGCGCCGCATCGGCATCATGGGCGCGAGCTACGGCGGCTATGCCACCTTGATGGGCCTGATCAAGGACCCGGCGATTTTCCGTGCCGGCGTGGCCTGGTCCGGCGTGACCGACCTGCAGTTGCTGTTTACCTCGCTGCAATCGGACGCCACCGAGGATGCGCTCGACTACGGCATGCGCGCGACCATCGGCGATCCCGAGCGCGACGCAGCCCTGTTCCGCACCAACTCGCCGCTGCGCCGCGCCGCCGAACTGAAGCAACCGCTGCTGCTGGCCCATGGCATCGACGATCTGCGCGTGCCGATCCAGCACGCCAGCGACTTCTACGGCGCCGTCAAGGCCCACAACAAGCAGGTACAACTGGTGACCTACGACGACGAACAGCACACCTGGCGCAAACAGCAAACCATCCTCGACTTCTGGCAACGCGTCGACACCTTCCTCGATACCAATCTCAAGCACTGATTTCCACGTTTATGATCATCCAACTGTCAAGCTCCTGCCCACCGCCGCTGCGACGTCATCCCCTTTCATGCGTGTTCGCGCTGGTCGGCGCACTCCTCGCTGGTGCAACGGCGCCAGCGCTGGCGGCGCCGTTGCTGCCGCCGGTCTCCGCTTTTTTTGAAACGCCCTACCTGGGCGAGGTAACGTTGTCGCCGAAAGGCAGCATGGTGGCCATGGCGATCAGGCGCGATGACGGCACGCTGGCCATCGAGGTGCGCGAGACGGCCAACCCAGCCAAGGGTAGCGAGTTGGCGCGGGTGGACAATGTCAATGTCGGCATTGCCGATATCCATTGGATCAACGAAAAGCGTCTTGGCTACACGCTCAAGAACCTGGGCAAGAACAGCAGCACCTTCCTCGACGAATTTGCCATCGATGTCGATGGCAGCGACCGGCGCCACCTGATCAGCGGCAACTGGAATCACGACCAGGAAGCGCCCACCGGCACCATGATCGGCAGCCGCATGCTTACCGCCGGGCACATGTACGTAGGTGCCGTGCATGATGGTTCGGATGACATCCTAGTCGTCAAGTTCCTCTGGAATAACACCGAAATCATGTCCGAATCGTCGCGCCTGTACCGGCTCAATACCCGTACCCAGCGACTGACACCGGCATTCGAAGGTTCGCAGCCAGCGGCCATCAAAGACTGGATGACCGACAACGACGGCGTGCCGCGCGTCGTGACGTCCAAGGTGCAAGGGCGTTGCACCACCTATTACCGCAAGCCCGACGACACCACCTGGACCAACATCGACAGCGGCCAGTGCCTGGAATTGGGCACGCTCTTCCAGCCGCGGTTTTTCGACGGCAGCGACAGCCTGTACGTGAACGCCGCGCACAATGGCTATGCCGCGTTGTACCGCTACAACCTGGCCGCGATGAAACTGGATCCCGAACCGGTGGTGGAAACCCCGGGGTTCGACTTCCGCGGCGCCCCGATCATCGACTTCGACAGCAAACGCATGCTGGGCTTGTACCTGACCACCGACGCCAATACCACGGTCTGGTTCAACGCTGCGCTCAAGGCTGACCAGGCCAAAATCGACGCCGCCCTGCCCGGCATCAACCGCATCATTTGCGCGGCGCACTGCCTGGCGTCGCCGATCCTGCTGGTGCGCCGGGAAACCGATCGCCGACCGTCCGAGTACGTGTTGTACACGCGCGCCACCGGCAAGATGGTCGGCCTGGGCAGCGCCCACCCGGGCATCTTGCCGGCGCAGATGGGCGAACGAAGTTTCCATCGTTACAAGGCGCGCGACGGCCGCGAGATACCGGTTTACGTTACGTTGCCAGCCGAAAAAGCGGACGGACCACGGCCGGCCGTGGTGCTGGTGCATGGTGGCCCGGCAGTGCGCGGCGGTTCGTGGGAATGGGACGACGAAGCGGCCTTCCTCGCTTCACGCGGCTACGTGGTGATCCAGCCCGAGTTCCGTGGCGGCGCCGGCTTTGGCAGCGACCATTTGCGGGCCGGGTTCCGGCAATGGGGCGCCGCCATGCAAGACGACCTGGCCGACGCCGCGCAGTGGGCCGTCAAGCAGGGCTGGGCCGACCCCGCGCGGATCGGCATCATGGGCGCGAGCTACGGCGGCTATGCCACGCTGATGGGATTGATCAAGGATCCGCAGTTGTTCCGGGTGGGCGTGGCGTGGGCCGGCGTGACCGACCTGGGACTGATGTTCACCTCGTCCAGCTCGGATGCCACCAGGGAAAACCTCGGCTACAGCATGCGCACCATGATCGGCGACCCCGACACCGACGCCGAACTGTTCCGCAAACATTCGCCACTGCAGCGCGCAACCGAACTCAAGCAACCTTTATTACTGGCGCACGGCGCCGACGACCGGCGCGTGCCACTGGAACACGCCACCAGGTTCTACCGCGCGGTCAAGTCGAACAACCCGAAAGCCGAACTGATCATCTACGACGACGAACAGCACGGCTGGCGCAAGCAGCAAACCCTGCTCGATTTCTGGAAGCGCGTTGAAACCTTCCTCGACACCAACCTCAAGCACTAAGCTTCGGGTTAGATTTCGGCGAGCGCCTTCAGGTGGGCGACCACGCTGCGGCCGAGGGCGGAGAGGTTGTAGCCGCCTTCGAGGCAGCTGACGATGCGTCCTTGCGCGTACAGGCGCGCGATCTCCATGATCTGTTCGGTCATCCAGGCGTAATCGGCTTCCACCAGGCCCATGCCGCCCAGGTCGTCCTCGCGGTGGGCATCGAAGCCGGCTGAGATAAAAATCATCTCGGGCTGGAACGCGTGCAGCGCCGGCAGCCATTGTTCGGTAACGATGCGGCGCACGTCGTCGCCCTTGGACGCCAGCGGCACCGGCACGTTGACGCGGTTGGGCGTGATCGGCAGCGGCTCGTTGTACGGGTAAAACGGATGCTGAAAAAAACTCACCATCAGTGCGCGCGGCTCGTCGCGGAACGCCTCTTCGGTGCCGTTGCCGTGGTGGACGTCGAAGTCGACGATCGCCACCCGCGCCAGTCCGCGCGCGTCGAGCGCATGCTTGGCGGCGACCGCGACGTTGTTGAACAGGCAGAAGCCCATCGGCTCCATCGCACGCGCGTGGTGGCCCGGCGGGCGCACCGAGCAGAAGGCGTTGTCGATTTCGCCGTCGATGACAGCGTCGGTGGCGGCCACCGCCGCGCCGGCCGCACGCTGCGCCGCCAGCCAGCTCCAGGCGTTGAGCGAGGTGTCGCCGTCGAGCGGGTAGGTGTCGCCGGGGGCGGGCACGTTGTCGCGGATGATGGCGATCGCATTCTTGCTGTGGTTGCGTTCGAGGTCGGCCACGGCGACCAGCGGCGCCTCGCGGTAGTCGAGCAGGTCGCTGATGTGGGAGCCGATCAGCTGGTCGGAAATCGCCTGCAGGCGCGCGGGGGACTCGGGGTGCCACTCGCCCATGTCGTGGCGTTGGCAGTCTGGATGGCTGTAAATGGCGGTGGTCATGACTCTCTTGTGTCTCCGGCGCAGTTTCTCGCATAGAATCGACTGTATGCAAGATGCCCAGCTGTTCCATGCTTTCTATGCGCTAATCTACCACATATCATGTACACAAAATTGCACGCGGCAGCACGGCAGGTGGGCACCATCATCGTCGGCAAGGACTTGCAGATCCGACAGGCACTGGCCTGCCTGCTGGCGGGTGGCCACCTGCTGGTGGAAGACGTGCCGGGCGTGGGCAAAACCACGCTGGCGCACGCGCTGGCCATTTCGCTGGGACTGCGCTTCAACCGCATCCAGTTTACCAGCGACCTGCTGCCGGCCGACGTGAACGGCATCTCGATCTACGACCGCGAACAGAACGGCTTCGTGTTCCACCCCGGCCCCATCTTCACGCAAGTGCTGCTGGCCGACGAAATCAACCGCGCCACGCCGAAAACCCAGTCCGGCCTGCTCGAGGCGATGGAGGAGCGCCAGGTCAGCGCCGACGGCGTCACGCGCGAACTGCCCACGCCGTTCTTCGTGATCGCCACGCAAAATCCCACCCACCAGATCGGCACCTTCCCGCTGCCGGAATCGCAGCTCGACCGCTTTTTGATGTGCCTCTCGCTCGGCTACCCGGACGCCGCCGCCGAACGCGCACTGCTGCTGGGCGACGACCGCCGCGCCCTGCTCAAGACGCTGCCGGCGGCGATGACGTCGAACGAACTGGCCGACGCCCAGCAGTCGCTGCGCGCACTGCACGTGGCGCCCACGCTGGCCGACTACGTGCAGCGCCTGGCCGCCGCCTCGCGCCAGAACGGCATGTTTGCCGAGGGCCTGAGTCCGCGCGCGGCGATTGCGCTGCTGCAGGCGGCGCGCGCCTGGGCCGCGCTCGAAGGCCGCAACCACGTGCTGCCCGAGGACGTGCAGGCGGTGCTGGCGCCCGTGTGCGCGCACCGCCTGCGGCCGGTCAAGGCGGCGCACGGCACGGCGCTGGCCAGCGGCGACCTGGTGCTGCAGTGGCAAAAATCGGTGCCGGTGTAGGCGACGATGGCAGCCCGGTCCCGATGGCAGGCGTGGTACCGCGAACGCCGTGAGCGCTGGCTGATTGAACGTGACCGGCGCGAGGACCATGCAGGCAGCGGCCTCACGCTCACCCCGCGCCGCGTGTACATCCTGCCTACCCGGCCCGGCCTGTCGTTTACCGTCCTGCTGCTGATCATGCTGATCGGCGCCCTCAACTACAACCTGGGCCTGGGTTTCGCGCTGACCTTCTTTACCGGCGCCTGCGCCGTGGCCGATATGTATCTCACCACCCGCAACCTGGTGGCGCTCAGGCTGACGGCAGGCCGCGCGGCGCCGGTGTTTGCCGGCGAGCAGGCGCAGTTCGAAATACACCTGCACAACCCCACGCGGCGCGACCGCTTTGCGATCATGGTCGGCTTCGAAGACGCTGCCAGCGCAAACAAGGCCGGCGCGCCCACCCATGCCACCGACGTGGCGGCCGGCGCCAGCAGCGCCGTGGTGCTGTCGGCGCCGGCAACTGCCCGGGGCTGGCTGGCCGCGCCGCGCATTCGCCTGGTCACCAGTTTTCCGCTCGGGCTGTTTCGCGCCTGGTCGTACTGGAAGCCGGTACCGCCCGAGCTGGCGGTGCTGGTGTACCCGGCGCCCGAAACGCCGGGGCCGCCGTTGCCCTCGCACGGCGCCGCCAGCGAGGACGGCCACGGCGCGGTGGGCCTCGACAATTTTGCCGGCATCCGTCCCTACCAGCAGGGCGACCCGTTGCGCCACCTGGCCTGGCGCCAGATCGCGCGCCACGATCCGGCCCTTGGCGGCCAGCTGGTGACCAAGCAGTTCGACGGCGGCGCGGTAGCCGAACTGGCGCTCGATTTTGCCGACCTGCCGGCCCACCTGGGCCTCGAACTGCGGCTCTCGCGCCTGACCCAGTGGGTGCTGCAAGCGGAGCTGCACGCCCTGCCCTACAGCCTGCGCCTGGGCGCCGCATCGTATGGCCCGGCACTGGGCGAGGCCCACCGCGCCGCCTGCCTGCGCGCGCTGGCGCTGTACCGGGGGGCGGCATGAAGTCGCCGCTGTTCGAGCGCCTGCAACGGCTGCCGCGCGAAAAATCGGACACGCTGCTGCTCCTGGTGGCCGCGCTGATGGTGCTGGCGCCCCACTTCGGCCACCTGCCGCCGTGGACCAGCGTGGCCGTCTGCGCAATCCTGCTGTGGCGCGCGGTACTCACCTGGCGCGGCCGGCGCATGCCGTCGTTCCGGGTGCTGCTGCCGGTGTCGGTGTCCAGCATGGCCGGCGTGTACGCCAGCTTCGGCACGCTGCTGGGGCGCGACCCCGGCGTGGCCATGCTCACGCTGCTGCTGGCGTTCAAACTGCTCGAGATGCGCGCACGGCGCGACCTGTTCGTGGTCGTATTCCTGGCGTTCTTCGTGCTGCTGACGAATTTCTTCTACTCGCAAAGCATGCCCACCGCGCTGTTCATGGTGGCCACGCTGATCGTGCTGCTCACCGCCCTGCAAACCTTTCAGTACACGGGCATGGTGCCGCCGCTGGGCGCTCGCCTGCGCACGTCGGCGCGGCTGTTCGCGCTGGCGGCGCCGCTGGCGGTGATGATCTTCATCGTCTTCCCGCGCATCCATGGGCCGCTGTGGGGCATGCCGGGCGACGCCGCCAGCGGCCGCACCGGCCTGTCCGACAGCATGGCGCCCGGCACGCTGTCGTCGCTGGCGCTTTCCGACGAGGTGGCGTTCCGCGTGCGCTTCCCGGGCGCGCAGACGCCGCCGCAGCAGCAGCTTTACTGGCGCAGCATCGTGCTGGGCGACTACGACGGCAGTACCTGGACCCGGGTGCCGCGCCGGCGCGGACCGCAGCGCCAGGAGATTGCCATCGCCCTGCGCGGCGCACCGGTGCGCCAGGAGGTCACCATGGAGCCCAGCGGCCAGCGCTGGCTGGCGGTGCTGGAACTGGGTGGCCCGCAGGTGGAGATGGCGGGCTACGGCGTGCGCGATTCGGACGAGATGGAGTACTTCACCACCACGCCGGTGGACCGCCGTGCGCGCTACAGCGCGACCTCGTATCCAGACTACGCGCTGCAGGCCAACGCCCAGCCGGAGAGCCTGACGCGCTGGCTGGAACTGCCGGCCGGCTTCAACCCGCGCACACTGGCGCTGGCGCGGCAACTGCGCCAGGCCGCGCCGCATGCCGATGGCGCCGCACTGTCGCAGCAAGTGCTCGACAAATTCCGCCGGGAGGCCTTCAGCTACACCCTGCAGCCGCCGCTGGGAGGACGTAACCTGGTCGACGATTTTCTGTTCGCCAGCCGCGCCGGCTTTTGCGAACACTACGCCAGCGCGTACGTGGTACTGATGCGCGCCATGGGCGTGCCGGCGCGCGTGGTTACCGGCTACCAGGGCGGCGAGCGCAACCCGGTCGATGGTTACCTGGCGGTGCGCCAGTCCGACGCCCATGCCTGGGCCGAGATCTGGCTGCCAGGGCGTGGCTGGCGCCGGGTGGATCCCACTGCAGCCGTGGCGCCCGAGCGCGTATCGCGCAACCTGGCGCGGGCGCTGCCGGCGCCGGCCGGCTTTGCGCCGTTGTTTGCGCTGCAAAACGATCCCGATTCCTGGCTGGCAGGCTTCAGATTCCGCTACGCGGCGCTCAATAATGCTTGGAATCAATACATCCTCGATTACAATCCAGAGCGGCAGCGCAGTTTTCTTGCGCAGTTGAGCACCAGCCTGGCGACCTGGCGCGCAGCCCTGGCGGCGCTCATGATCGCTGTGCTGGTGGCGCTGTGGCGCTGGCGGCGCCAGCGGCGCGCGGTCGATCCGCTCGAGGCTGTATACGAGGCCTTTTGCCGCCAGCAAGCGCGCCACGGCAACCCGCGCCAGCCCGACGAAGGGCCGGCCGCCTATGCTGCCCGCTTGCGCACGCGGCCGGCAAGTGCGGAACAGCACGCCGCCGCCGACCAGTTTTTGTTACTGTACGGGACGCTCAAATACGCCGCGCCCGACCCCGAATCACGCACAGCGTCGCTGGCGACGCTTACAACACTGTTACCCCTATGCCGACAAAAACCCTGATTGCTCCCTTGCTGGCCTCCGTGCTGCTCACCTGCGCCGCCGGCGCCCATGCCCAAAACCAGCCGGTGGACCGCTACGGCTACAAGCAGCCGCCGCAAAAAAAGGCCGCGCCCAAGAAAAAGGCCGAGCCCAAGCCGGCACCCAAGGCGGCCACCGATTACGTCGGCGAATACGTCAACTTCGGCGAGTGGAAGGAAGTGCGGGCATTCCTCGACGACGTTGCCATCCGCGACAATTTCGACCGCAAGGAGCTCGACACCATGATGAGCCAGGTGCGCTACCTCGACTCGGTGGTGCAACTGGTGAAACCGGCGCCGCCGGGCAAGCCGAAGAACTGGCAGGCGTACCGGGCCCTCAATGTCGATCCGGTACGCACCAGCGCCGGCGTGCGGTTCTGGAACGAGAACGCCGAGGCGCTGGCGCGCGCCGAATCGCTGTACGGCGTGCCGGCCGAGATCATCGTCGCCATCGTTGGCGTGGAAACCGTGTACGGCCGCATCACCGGCCGCTTCCGCGTGCTCGACACCCTGGCCACGCTGGCATTTGCCTATCCCGAGTCGCCATCGCGCGAAGCGCGCATGACGTACTTCAAGGGCGAGCTGGAAGCGGCGCTGCTGTTTGCCCGCGCCGACGGCCTGGACCCGCTGTCGCTGCGCGGCTCGTTTGCCGGCGCCATGGGCATGCCGCAATTCATGCCCAGCAGCGCAATGAAATACGCGGTCGATTTCGACGGCAGCGGCAAGATCGACCTGCTTGGCTCGAGCACCGACGTGGTCGGCAGCGTGGCGTCGTTCCTGGCCGCGCACGGCTGGCAGCGCGAGGTCACGGGGCCGATCGCCTACCCGGTCAAGGTGTCGCCCAACCGCGCCTGGGAACCGCTGCTGCAACAGGGCTTGACGGCAAAATACAAGCCGCAGGACTTGACGGCGGCCGGTGTCGTCCCCACCGTAGCATTGCCGGAACAAGCGATGTACGGCCTGGTGGATTTGCAGAACGGCGGCGAGGCGACCGAGTACTGGGCGGCCAACCCGAACTTCTTTGCCATCACCCAATACAACCGCAGCTATTTCTACGCGATGTCGGTGGTGGACCTGGGGAAGGCGATCAAGGATGCGCGTGCCACCACAAGTACTGGCACGGCGGCTGGCAATCCATAAGGATGTAAGTAAGCGTAAATGCTCTTGGGACAAGTTCCTGAGAGCACTATCTTAATTACCATTTAGAAATTATCTTCCGTGCGACAACTAACTTAGCGCGGCAAAAAAATATCCGGCACAACAACTGAATTGCCTTACAATTAAGTTTAGTTGCTAATATGATGTGTGCACGGAAGCTTAGCACACGAAGCGGTGTATAATTCTCACACAATGTTGCATCGTGACAACAAGATAACACCAACAACGCTTTTTTTAATTGCTGCTGAGTATTATATTGCGCGATGTTGTATAATTGTGTATATATTATGAAACTTTTTATCCCGGAATTGCGTCCATGTGTGAGTTTTCCTGTCGAGGGAAGAACGTTACGCGGCAAAGCGAGTTCCGAGTGTTGTACTTAGCAGGACAACTTTACCCGAAGGAAAAGACGATATCATGACAAACCAAGTCGGCATAGATATGAACAACGATGCGGATGGCGATGATCTGCTGCAATACAATCCCAACCGCCTGCTCGATACGCTGATCGAGAACCTGCGTCTGAAAAACGATGCAGCACTGTCGCGTGCGTTGGAAGTCGCGCCGCCGGTCATTTCGAAAATTCGTCACCACCGCCTGCCGGTCGGCGCTTCGCTGCTGATCCGCATGCACGAAGTGAGCGATCTGAGCATTCGCGACCTGCGTTACCTGATGGGCGATCGCCGCAACAAGTTCCGCATCAGCGACAAGCAGTTCAAACCGAAAGATCCGGTCGATTCCGGTTCGGGCAGCCAGGGTTAATTTACCCCGGTCGTCACATCATCCCGGCCCCTTACGGGGGCGCGGGATTATCTGCATTGTCAGGCTGGGAACACACCGGTCGACAGGTAACGGTCGCCACGGTCGCACACGATGAACACGATCGTTGCGTTCTCCACCGTTTGCGACAGCCGCAGCGCGATCTCGCAGGCGCCCGCCGCCGAAATCCCACAGAATATGCCCTCTTCCGCCGCCATGCGGCGCGCCATGCGTTCGGCTGCGGCCTGCGACACCGATTCCACCTTGTCTACCCGCGTACGGTCGTAAATTTTCGGCAGATAGGCTTCGGGCCATTTGCGGATGCCCGGTATCGACGAACCTTCTTCGGGCTCGGCGCCGATGATCTGCACGTCGGGGTTCTGCTCCTTCAGGTACCGCGACACGCCCATGATGGTGCCGGTGGTGCCCATGGCGCTGACAAAATGCGTGACCCGGCCGTCGGTGTCGCGCCAGATTTCCGGGCCGGTGCTGTCGTAGTGGGCGCGGGCGTTGTCCTGGTTGCCGAACTGGTCGAGGATGATGCCCTTGCCGTCCTTTTGCAGTTGGTCGGCCATGTCGCGCGCGTATTCCATGCCGCCGGTCTTGGGCGTGAGCATGATCTGGGCGCCGTAGGCGGCCATGCTCTGGCGCCGTTCGATGCTCAGGTTTTCCGGCATCAGCAGCAGCATCTTGTAGCCGCGCAGCGCAGCGGCCATGGCCAGCGCAATGCCGGTATTGCCGCTGGTCGCTTCGATCAGGGTGTCGCCAGGCTTGATGTCGCCGCGTTCCTCGGCGCGCTTGAGCATGGACATGGCGGCGCGGTCCTTGACCGAACCGGCCGGGTTGTTGCCTTCGAGCTTGCCCAAAATGATGTTGTTGCGTGCGGCCGCCTCGGCGCCCGGCAGGCGCGTCAGCTGCACCAGCGGCGTGTTGCCGATCGTATCTTCCAGAGTCTTGTAAGCCATCGTTGTCTTTGTCGGTGAGTGCGTCAGAACAGCCATTTTAATCCGAGTTGGGCTTGCGTGTATGGCAAGCCCCTCCCGAAAGGACAAGACGCGCCAACTCTTCACACGCGCGCCACGCCTTGCGCTAGACTTTCACCAAACCGCCACTCCGGCGCATCCCTACTTCTTTCCACACCATGGCCATCTCCCCACTCGACCCCATCGCCGCAGAAACGCACGACGCCCTGGCCACCTCGCCCACTGCGCCTGTGCCGGCCCACGCCGCTCCCACGCTCGACCTCGATAAACGCGGCTACCAGATCTTCCCCACGCTCAGCCCCGGCGACGTCAAGCAGATGCTGCGCTTCGGCCAGCAGCGTATTTACCAGGACGGCGAACCGGTGATCGAGGCGGGCAAGACCTGCTACGGCCTGATGCTGGTGCTCAAGGGCGCGCTGGCCATGTACCGCACCAACGGCCTCGACGAGCCGATGCTGTTTACCACCCACACCGTGGGCCAGTTCGCCGGCGAAGTGGCGCAGCTGTCGGGCCGCTCGCCGCTGGCCAATGGCTACGCGGTTGGCGCCACCGACGTGCTGGTGGTGCCGCCGGAGTCGCTGCGCGCGCTGCTGGTGGCGCACGCCGACCTCGGCGAGCGCATCGTGCGCGCGCTGATCCTGCGCCGGGTGGGCCTGATCGAACAGAACTCGGGCGGCCCCACCATCATCGGCGCACGCAGCCAGGGCCGGGTCCATGCGCTGCAGAGTTTTTTGTCGGCCAACGGTCATCCTTACAGCGTGATCGATCCGGCCGAAGACCAGCGCGCCGCCGACCTGATCGCCGCGCATGACGCCAGCGGCGACGACCTGCCGCTGGTGGTCTGCCCCGACGGCGCCATCAAGAAGAATCCGACCACGGTGGACATGGGCCGCTGCCTGGGCATGCTGCCCGAACTCGATGACAACAAGGTGTGGGACGTGATCGTGGTGGGCGCCGGCCCGGCCGGCCTGGCCACCGCCGTGTATGCCGCGTCCGAAGGGCTGTCGGTGCTGGCGCTGGAAACGCGCGCCTACGGCGGCCAGGCCGGCGCCAGCGCCCGTATCGAAAACTACCTGGGCTTCCCCACCGGTGTCTCGGGTGGCGCCCTGGCCGGGCGCGCGTACGTGCAGGCGCAGAAGTTCGGCGTGGAGATCGCCATCCCCGCGCCCAGCGGCCGCCTGATCTGCGACACCTGGCCGCTGCAAGTGGAAATGTGCGGCAGCTACCAGCGCCTCAAGGCCCGCACCGTGGTGCTGTCGTGCGGAGCGCGCTACCGCCGCCCCTCGCTGGCCAACCTCAAGCAGTTCGAGGGCAAGGGCGTGTATTACTGGGCCTCGCCCATCGAAGCCAGGCTGTGCCGCTCGGAGGAAATCGTGCTGGTCGGCGGCGGCAACTCGGCCGGCCAGGCCGCCGTGTTCCTGTCGGCCCACGCGTCCAAGGTGCACATGCTGATCCGCCGCGACAGCCTGTCCGCCACCATGTCGAGCTACCTGATCGAACGGATCGAAGCCACGCCGAATATCGAGCTGCACACGTACAGCGAAATCGTCGCACTCGAGGGCAACGACGACGGCCTGAAACAGATCCGCGTGCACAATTCAAAAACCGGGCAAGAGACCGACTACGATGTGTGCCGCGTATTCCTGTTCATCGGCGCCGATCCCAACACGGCGTGGCTCGGCGACTGCGGTGTCGATGTGGACGACCACGGTTTCATCCGCACCGGTTTCGACGTCACCAAGGCCCAGTGCCGCGCCAACTTCGAAAACGGCGTCTATCCGCGCGAGCTGCCCAGCCGCGCGGCGCTGGAAACCAGCGTGCCGGGCGTGTTCGCCATCGGCGACGTGCGCGCCACCTCCACCAAGCGGGTGGCCGCAGCGGTGGGCGAAGGCGCGGCGGTGGTCTCGCAAATCCACCAATTTCTGGCGAACCTGCCGGTGGACAAGCGAGCGGTGTAACCGACCTGGCAGCGGCTTTTCTCGGGACCTGTCTGAACAGGCTTACGCCCTTGCGTCGAGCTCCCGCTCCACCTCCGCCAAGGCGGCACTCGACCCGCTTACCAAGGCGCGCAGGCTGCTGCGCGCGGGTTCGGCGCGCAGCCGTGCAGACTGCTCGCTGCCGAGGTTGTCGTACCAGATCTGCGATTGCGTCAGCCATTTGCCCAACGACGCATCGAGTCGCAGCGCCAGCACCTGTTCCCGGTCGAGCCGCAGGCTGAGCCGGGCAATCCATTCGAGCCACTGCCACGGATGGCTTTCCGCCATGCGCAACAGCAGCCGCAGGTCGCCTACCGCCTCGAGCATGCGCGCGACCTGCTCGAACGGCAGATAGGCGCCGTCACGCTGTACCAGCATGGCGCCAAACTTGCGCACCCGGGGCGCGCTATCTGCCAGCGCGACCGCCGCGATATGATCCTTGTCGGCTGCGGCCAGTTTGAACCACGCAGTCAACGCGGCCAGACGTACTATGGCGCGAGTGTCGGCAGCGCATGAGCGCACCAGTTCCGTATCGCCCAGGGCGCGCAGCGCAGCCAGTTCGGCCAAGCAGATCTGCGCGGTTCTGGCCGTTACCGCCTGGCCAAGCAAGGTGCGGTAATAGGCTCGCACATCGACGCCCAGCGCGCCAAGATACTCGCGTGCCACGTACCTGGCAGACGACTGGGTATCGCCCAGGGCGCGCATCGCGGCTGTCTTCCGCGCTTCCGGCGTCGCATCGTCCTGTGCCAGCAAACCACGCAAGGCCCGGGTACGCACCGTGCCAAAATGCGAACGCAGCGCCAGCGCCTGGCAAGCAGGCTGCTGACCGGCAGGCAAGTCACCGATCAGTTGCACCGCTTCCAGGCACAGCACGATATCGTCACCACGGCCCAGTATCAGCGCGATCAGGGCGTGCGTATCGACGAGCCGGTAGCGCATCAGCAACCCGATGCAGGCGCGCGCGCTGACAATATCGCCATGGCGCGCCTGCTCGGCAATCACATCGGTCCCCAGCAGCGCGATCAGCCTGGCCTCGAACGTTGCGAGCCACTGCGCGCTGTCGCCCCGGCCGCTACCGCCACGCAGCCGCAACATGCCGGGCAAGTTGGCCAGCAATTGCGCCTTGGGCGAGGTCAGCAGCAATTCCGACAGCGCCTGGCGCGCAGCCTCGCGCACTTCGGGCACCCAGTCGTTGAGACGCTCGTTGACGATGGGCAGCAAGTCGGGCTGGCCCAGCTGACCACATCGGCGCACGGCAGCCTCCCGTACATAACCGGAACAATTGGCGGCGTACCGGCTCAGGTCAGGCAGCGTATGTGCGCATGACGCGTCCGCGATCAATGTTTGCAGATAATTTGCCATCGCCTTACCTTGCCGCCGCATCGATGGCATTAATTTCGAAATCACCGTCATCGACCAGCCGCTCCCGCCCCGGGAAGCGGTCGATGCCCTTGCTGCGCATGACCGACAGCACCAGGCTCTGGCCTGGCACCGGGCGATCGGGCACCTGCTGGTAGAACGGATCGGCAAACGCCTGCGCGGGCGTGATGATGGTCCAGCCCATGTCCTTGAACTGCGCGATCGCGTCCTTGAGCCACAGCGCATTGACCAGGTTGTGGTGCAGCAGGATCACTTGCGGGATGTCTCGGCCTTGGTACTGGCGCGACAGGTCGCGGTAGGCGGTGGCGCGCTGGCGCAGGTGGTCCAGGTAGGCTTGCCGGATCACGGTCAGATCTGCCTTGGGATTGGCCTCGAGGACCTCGTTGAGTTTTTCGTCGAGGCGCCAGTCACTGGTGTCGAGCGAAACGCCGCCATTGCGGTAGCCGTGCTGCTTGAGGAAGGCGCGCATGCCGTCGCGCTTCTCCGGCGTGTTGCCCTCGCGCAGATAGGTGTAGCGGAACCATTTTTGATAGCCGGGCAGCGGCGCGATGATGCGGTCGCAATCGAGCACTTCCTGCTGGTACTGCGCCAGCGTTACCTTGGTGCTGTTCAGGTCCGGGTGCGTCATGGTGTGATTGCCTACCGCGTGGCCGGCGTCGCCCCAGGCCTTCGCCAGCGCCAGCCCGGCCGGCTCGTTGGCGCCGTTGCCGCAGGTGACGAATAACGCGGCCGAGACGTGGTGCGCGGCCAGCGCGCCGAGCAGCGCATCGTTGCGCTGCTGCGGGGTCATCAAAGGCGTTTGTTCCAGGCGCGGGCCGTCGTCGAAGGTGAAGGCGACGGTTTGTGCGGCAGCCGTGCCCAGTGTGCACACAATGGCGGTGGCAGTGGCGGCCACGGCCAGGATCAATCGTTTCATGCAGTCTCCTTGAGGCGTTTGAGTTGGGCGGCCTGGTAGGCGCCGAAGGCGTCGTTGAACAGGCAGCGGATCAGCGGGTCGTCGGCGATGTCGGCGTCCTCGGGCGCACCGTTGATGCGCAAATACATCGAGGTGAGCGACTCGCCCAGCGCCAGGCCGGCGTACAGCTTGGCAGCGGGGATTTCGGTGGTCCAGCCCAATGGCTGGCTGCCGGTGGCTGCTGCAATGCTGCCGTCTTCAATATCAGCGCGCTCGATGCTGTCACCGTGAATGCGATAGCGGAAGCGGCGCCCTGCCCCGTCATGATCGAACACCGTCAGCTGCCACCGGCGCGGCTCCATGAAATAACTGTCGTCGGGCAGTTCCATCTCTTCATACTTTTGCAGCAGGCCGCGCTGGCAGAAGTCCAGCACCAGCGCCGCCTGTTCCACGGTCAATGCCGGAAAGCGGCGCGCGATGTCGGCCGTGGCTGGTGGCGCGATGGCCGGGTCGTACTGGAAATCGACGTCCTGGTCGCCTACCGGGATCACCCACGGCAACGGCGCGGCCGGCGTCAAGGCCTGCGGGGTCAGTTCGAACGCCACCGAGGGATCGAGGCGCACCACGTGCGCGGCCGGCAGCCAGGCGCCTGCATCCTGCGCGAACTGGCGGTACGTGATCGGGAACATGGCGTGGTTGTACCACGACCATGGCTCCTGCACGAACTGGCACGAGCTGGGCACCACGTAGCGCGGGTTCAGTGCTTGCAGTTGCCCGGGCCAGTCGTCGGGCAGCGCCACCGCCGGTGTGGCGCGCGCGCCGGCCATCGCGGGCACGGGCGCGCATACCAACTCTGGCGCGGTGTCGCCATCACGCGTGCGCGACGGCGCGATCACGTCCACTTCGCGCATGGTCTGGAATGGCCACAGCACCATGTCCCACGGTGCGTAGGCCTTCAACTGCTCCAGCGTGTGCGGGTCCATCCATGAATCGACCACGTTGAGGATGTTCAGGCCCTCGGCGCGGATGTGGAACATGGAATCGACTTCGTCATCGAGCGCGCGGCGGGCGATGATCTCGAAGGCGCCCACGTGCACCGGGGCGTCAATTGCCAGTGACTGCACGTTGGTGAAACCGAGTTCGCGCAACATGGCGAACAGTTCCTCGAACAGGCAGTAGAGGTAGACCGGCGTGGCGCGCGGCAGCAGGTGCAGGCTGTCGAACGAGCAGTGGTCGTCGTGGAAGTGCGAGATGAAGATGGCATCGGGCGTGAGTTGCCGGATTTGGCCCGGGTCGAAGCGGACGTCGGGAAAGGCGTGGCAGTTGCGGCTGAAAGGGTTTTCGAAGATGGGGTCGAACAGGATCTGGGTGCCGCCGGATTCGAAGACGTAGCCGGCGTGGAGGATGCGGGAAATTTTCATGGAGGCCAGTTGATGTAGCTCTTTGCGCCAACCGCAAAGCCGTCATCCCCGCGCAGGCGGGGATCCAATTTGTGTGCGCGGTGTTGGCTTTGATGACAAAGGCGGCGCAGGCGCAATTGGATTCCCGCCTGCGCGGGAATGACGAAGTACACGTTAGCGACCTATTTAGCCGCAGCCTTGGGCTTGGCCGGCGTACCTGCCGCCACCGCTGCACCATCCTTGCCCTTGCCATTGACTACCAGCCCCGCTGCCGACAGCTTGAGCGCGTTCTTCTCGCCCACGCCCTTTACCCGCTGCTGGAAATCGCTCCAGTCCTTGAATTCGCCCTTCTTGCGCTCTTCCAGGATGGCCTTGGACTTGGCCGGGCCGATGCCGTTGACGCTGTCCAGTGCGGCCGCGTCGGCCTTGTTGACATCGACCTGGGCGAAAGCGAAGTTCATCGTGGCGACCAGTGCGACGACTGCGAGCATGAGTTTCTTCAACATGACATTCTCCGTTATGAAGTGAGCAGGAGCGACCATCGCACCCTGCATACTCCCTAACGCCAGCGCTTGCGCCAAGTTGACCCGCCCGCTTGATCAACGTCAAGCCGGCGCGGCCATATTGAGCGACCTCAGCCGAACACTCAGCCGAACAATTCTTCGCGCGTCACCGTCGCCGTCCCGAGCTTGCCCACCACGATGCCGCCGGCGCGATTGGCGGTCTGCACCGCCTCGTTCCAGCCAGCGCCCGCGCCCAGCATGCAGGCCATGGTGGCGATCACGGTGTCGCCTGCGCCGGAGACGTCGAACACTTCGCGCGCAGCGGCCGGCATGTGGTACTGCTGGCCGTCCGTGTAGAGGGTCATGCCCTCTTCCGAGCGGGTGAGCAGCAAGGCGTCCAGGCGCAGGTCGGCGCGCAGTTGCTGGGCCTTGGCCGTCAGCTGTTCTTCACTCGACCAGGTGCCGACGATCTGGCGCATTTCCGATTTATTTGGCGTGAGCACGGTGGCGCCCGCATAGCGCGAAAAATCGTCGCCTTTCGGATCGACCATCACCACCTTGCCGGCCGCGCGCGCCGACGCGATCATGTCGGCCACGGCGACCAGGCTGCCCTTGGCGTAGTCCGACAGCACGATCACGTCGTAGTCGTGCAACAGCGTCTTGAATTGCTCGAGCTTGTCGCGCAGCACCGTGTCGGTGGGCGCTTCCTCGAAGTCGATGCGCACCATCTGCTGCTGGCGGCCGATCACGCGCAGCTTGACGATGGTCGATATCGCCGCGTCGCGCTGCAGATAGCTGTGGATGCCGCCGGTTTCCAGCATCTGCTCCACCTCGTTGCCCGCCTCGTCGGCGCCCACCACGCCCAGCAGGGCCGTGTGCGCACCGAGGGCTGCGGCGTTGCGCGCCACGTTGGCGGCGCCGCCCAGGCGCGCTTCGCGGTGGTTGACGCGCACGATCGGTACCGGCGCTTCCGGCGAAATGCGGTTGACGTCGCCGAACCAGTAGCGGTCCAGCATGACGTCGCCCACGATCAGGATGCGCACCGTGTTCAGGTCCGGTGCGGTGTAAGTCGTCAGGTCGTTGGCCATCGTTCAGTTCATCACGTTGAGTTCTTCGGTGCGGCGCGGCGGGTAGGTCTCCCAGCGGCTGCAACCGGGGCACTGCCAGTAGAACTGGCGCGCCTTGAAGCCGCAATGGCTGCACTGGTAGCGCGCCAGCTTTTGCGTATAGCCGTGCACCAGGTTCTTCACCATCGACAGCTCGGAGACGATGGCCGCCGGCGCATCGACCATGCGCGCTTCGAGCAGGCGGTCGAGTCCCAGCAGGGTCGGCGTGCGACGCAGCTCGTTGACGACCAGTTCCTTGGCCTCGGCCACGCCGTGCAGTTCCATCACTTCCTTGTACACCACTTCCAGCAGGTCGATCGACGACGCCTGTTCCAGGTACGACTTGAGCAGGTTGACGCCTTCCTGCGGCCGGCCCACCTTGCGGTAGCCGTCCATGATGCGCTGGGCGACCAGCGCCGTGTGCGGCACGCTGATCTGCTCCACGCGGCGCCAGGTCAGCAGCGCGCCTTCGACATCGTCCTTGGCCAGCTGGGCGTCGCCGGTCAGAATGGTGGCGCGCACGTTGTTGCGGTCGGCCGCCAGCGATTTATCGAGCAGCGCCATCGCTTCATCGACATGGAGGTGCACCAGCGCGTCCTGCGCCATCTCGCAGTAAAACTGCGCGATCTCTTTTTGACGCGACCCGGCGCCCGACTCCTGCAGGCCCATCGCCGATTCGATCGCGCGCGGCCACTCTTTTTCGCGCTGGAAGATCTCCAGCAACTGGCGCCGTGCCTGGGCGCCGTACTGGCCGTTGATCAGGCGATTGAAGGTTTCTTCGGCGCGGTCGAGCAAGCCCGCCTTCAGGTAATCGACCCCGAGTTCGTACTCGGCGTGTTCTTTCTGCTCCTGCGGCAGGTCCGGCCGCGCCAGTAAATTCTGGTGCACGCGAATGGCGCGTTCGGTCTCGCCGCGGCGGCGGAACAGGTTACCGAGCGCGAAGTGCATGTCGGCCGATTCCGGGTCGAGCCGCACGATCTCGATGAAGGCGTCGATCGCCTTGTCCGGCTGGTCGTTGAGCAACAGGTTCAGGCCCTTGAAGTAGCCGCGCGGCAGGGTGCGCGATTCGGCCATCAGTTGACGGATATCGACCCGCGCCGCCAGCCAGCCAAGGCCGAAGAAGACCGGGATACCCAGCAACCAGAAGAGTTCAAATTCCATGCTTTATTCTTTTGAGGATGATGCAGTGGCTTAAGGAGCGAGGACGCTGTCGGGCTGTGGCTGGGCATTGGCCCGCTGCGCCGTCGTTTGCATCGTCGTGATGGTGGATTTGTGTTTATTGGTTTCGCGGCGATAGCGAAACACCGTGGGCGTGAGCGCCAGCACGCCCAGTACGGCGCCGGCCACGAAGCACCCGAGCAGCATCAGCACCAGCGGGCCGCGCAGCTCATAGTGGAGAAACAGGTGCAGATCGACTTCCTGCGTATTTTTCAGGGCGAAGCCAAAAAACAGGACGAATAGAACAAGTCCAACGAGGGTGGATACAAATTTCATCAGCCTGATTCCTGATCGGATTTTCCAAGAGCGCCAGTATGGCATTAGAACCGCTAAAAAAAAAGCGGCATCCGAGGACGCCGCTTTTTCGTTTAAACCGTCACAACCTCAGTCCTCGATGATCGGTTGCCCGACCATCGCGTCGACCCGCTCGCGCAACTGCTTGCCGGGTTTGAAGTGGGGTACCCGTTTTTCAGGCACCATCACCTTGTCACCCGACTTGGGATTACGCCCGATGCGTGGTGGCCGGCTGTTGAGGGCAAAGCTGCCAAAACCACGGATCTCGATGCGTTGACCGGTCGCCAGGGCGTTGGTCATCGCATCAAGAATGGTCTTGACCGCATACTCCGCATCTTTGGCCACCAGCTGAGAATAACGCTCAGCCAGGCGGTTGATGAGTTCGGACTTAGTCATCGACTGGTTCTAGTGTTACTTAGTTCTTGTTATCGAACTTGGCTTTCAGCAGTGCGCCCAGGCTGGTGGTGCCCGAAGCTGCGCTGCTGTCCGAAGCCATCGACTTCATCGCTTCCTGGGTTTCAGCGTTGTCTTTTGCTTTGATCGACAGCTGGATCGAACGTGCTTTACGGTCGATGTTGATCACCAGAGCTTCGACGGCGTCGCCGACTTTCAGGTGGGTGCCAGCATCTTCAACGCGGTCACGCGAGATTTCCGAAGCGCGCAGGTAGCCTTCGACTTCTTCCGACAGTTGAATCACGGCGCCTTTAGGCTCCACCGATTTCACGGTACCGTTAACCAGCGAACCTTTGTCGTTCATGGCGGCGAAGTTGTTGAACGGGTCACCTTCCAGTTGCTTGACGCCCAGGGAAACGCGCTCGCGCTCAACGTCGATGGCCAGAACGATGGCTTCCAGTTCGTCACCTTTCTTGAACTTGCGTACGGCTTCTTCGCCGGACTCGGTCCACGACAGGTCGGACAGGTGTACCAGGCCGTCGATGTTGCCAGCCAGGCCGATGAACACGCCGAAGTCGGTGATCGACTTGATCGCGCCGCGGACTTTGTCGCCCTTCTTGTGGGTAACGCCGAAGTCATCCCATGGGTTGGCTTTGCACTGCTTCATGCCCAGCGAAATACGACGACGCTCTTCGTCGATTTCCAGAACCATCACTTCTACTTCGTCGCCCAGCTGGACAACTTTGTTTGGAGCGACGTTCTTGTTGGTCCAGTCCATTTCGGAAACGTGTACCAGACCTTCGATACCTTGTTCCACTTCAACGAACGCGCCGTAGTCGGTGAGGTTCGTCACTTTACCGAACAGACGGGTGCCTTGTGGGTAACGACGGGACAGACCGGTCCAAGGATCGTCGCCCAGTTGCTTCACGCCCAGCGAAACACGGTTTTTCTCTTGATCGTATTTCAGCACTTTAGCGGTGATTTCCTGACCAACGGTCAGAACTTCCGATGGGTGACGCACACGACGCCATGCCAGGTCGGTGATGTGCAGCAGGCCGTCGATGCCGCCCAGGTCCACGAACGCGCCGTAGTCGGTGATGTTTTTCACAACGCCGGTCACGACCGTGCCTTCTTTCAGCGTTTCCATCAGTTTCTGACGCTCTTCGCCCATCGAAGCTTCGATGACGGCGCGACGCGACAGAACCACGTTGTTACGCTTGCGGTCCAGTTTGATAACTTTGAATTCGAGGGTTTTGCCTTCGAACGGGGTGGTGTCCTTGACTGGACGGGTGTCAACCAGCGAACCCGGCAGGAATGCGCGGATGCCGTTGGTCAGGACGGTCAGGCCGCCTTTGACTTTACCGTTGACGGTGCCGACGACGATCTCGCCCGACTCCATTGCTTTTTCCAGTGCCAGCCACGAAGCCAGACGCTTGGCTTTGTCGCGCGACAGGATGGTATCGCCGAAACCATTTTCCAGCGATTCGATGGCCACGGAAACGAAGTCGCCTACTTTGACTTCCAGTTCGCCTTGGTCATTCTTGAATTCTTCAACAGGGATGAATGCTTCCGATTTCAGGCCGGCGTTCACGATCACGAAGTTGTGATCCAGACGAACGACTTCAGCCGAGATCACTTCGCCCGAACGCATGTCTTGACGCGACAGGGATTCTTCGAAGAGGGCTGCAAAACTTTCCATATTAGACATTGTAACTTCCAGGTTTGCCAACAAGGCTCGCGATATGCGACTTCAGTTGGGTTAGGGTTGAAACACGTCTAGGCCGCAGAGCGGCCAGACACCTTACCAAAAACATACGACTTAATGCTTATGCCCCAGGGCGGCGTACCACTTCAACACCTGTTCGACCGCTTCGTCAGCAGTCAGATTCGACGTTTCGAGCACATGCGCCCCTTCGGCAGGGACCAGCGGCGCGATGGCCCGGTTTGTATCCCGGTCGTCCCGCGCCTGCAAATCCATCAGCAGGTCTTCCATCTTAGCAGAAATTCCCTTGCCGATCAATTGCTTGTAGCGCCGCTCGGCCCTGGCAGCAACACTTGCCGTCAAAAACACCTTGAGCGGGGCGTGCGGGAAGATCACCGAGCCCATGTCGCGCCCGTCCGCCACCACGCCCGGCGCCTTGCGAAAGCCCAGTTGCAGGCCCACCAGCGCATGGCGCACGGCCGGGAACGTGGCGATTTTCGACGCGGTATTGCCCACCACCTCGGCGCGGATGGCGTCGCTCACGTCCTCGTGGCCGAGCAAAATATGCTCGCCCTGGAAGCTGCATTGCAGGTGTTCGGCCAGCTTGGCCAGCGCATGTTCGTCGGCCAGGTCGGTATCGCGCCTCAAGGCAGACAGCGCCGTCAGGCGATACAGCGCGCCCGAATCCAGGTAGTGGAAGCCGAGTTTATCGGCAACGCGATGTGCGACAGTGCCCTTGCCGGATGCGGTAGGGCCGTCGATGGTGATGACTGGAATCTGGGATGTTGGCATGTGTTTACTATTTTGCAATCGCCGCAAACGCAGCGAAGTATTCAGGGAAGGTTTTGCCGACGCACTTGGGGTCGTTGATGCGCACGGCCGTGCCCTTGCGCGCCAGGCCGTCGAGCGACGCCAGCGAGAAGCACATCGCCATGCGGTGGTCGTCGTAGGTATCGATAGTAGCAGGACCGAGGGCGGCGGGCGGCGTCACACGAATGAAATCGGCGCCCTCCTCCACCGTGGCGCCCAGCTTGCGCAGCTCGGTGGCCATGGCGGCGATGCGGTCGGTTTCCTTCACGCGCCAGCTGGCGATGTTGCGCAAGGTGCTGGTGCCGTCCGCGTACAGGGCGGCAATCGCGATCGTCATGGCGGCGTCGGGAATGTGGTTGAAGTCGGCGTCGATGGCTTTTAACGGGCCATTGCTGCTCGCTTCGATCCAGTTGTCGCCCATGACGATGGTCGCGCCCATCTGTTCGAGCGCTGCGGCAAAGCGCACGTCGCCCTGGATGCTCTGCCGGCCCACGCCTTCGACGCGCACCGGGCCGCCGCCTATCGCGCCGGCCGCCAGGAAGTACGACGCCGACGACGCGTCGCCCTCGACGTGGATGGTGCCCGGCGACTGGTACACCTGGCCGGGTTCAATCGTGAACGACGACCAGCCGTCCTGCGCCACCTGCACGCCGAAGCGGCGCACCAGGTTCAGGGTGATTTCGATATACGGCTTGGAAATCAGCTCGCCGATGACGTCGATGGTGATCGCGTGCTCGCGCGCCATCAGCGGTGCGACCATCAGCAAGGCCGTCAGAAACTGGCTCGACACATCGCCGCGCACCGACAGGCGCTGCGCGTGGATCTTGCCCTGCTTGATGTGCAGTGGCGGGTAGCCGGGATTGCCCGTGTAGTCGACATTGGTGCCGGCCGCGTTCAGGGCATCGACCAGGTCGCCGATCGGCCGCTCGTGCATGCGCGGCACGCCGTGCAGCGTGTAGTCGCCGCCGATCACGGCCAGCGCGGCGGTCAGCGGCCGGATCGCCGTGCCGGCATTGCCCATGAAGAGGTCGGCCGATTTATTGGGCAGCACGCCAGCCACGCCTTTGACGTGGTGGATGGTGCCGGTGGCGGTTGCTTCTTCGCTCCATTCCACGCCCAGCGAGCGCAGCGCCGCCAGCATGACGGCAGTGTCGTCCGAGGCCAGCAGGTCGATGATATTGACGTCGCCCTGCGAGAGCGCGGCCAGCAGCAGGATGCGGTTGGAGATGGACTTGGAGCCCGGCAGGCGCACGGTGCCTTGTACGTGGGTGACCGGTTGCAGGTCGATGTAGTCGTGGTTCATAGGTATTCCTTAAAGACAGCCGCAATAACAGTAACGCGCCGCCCTCGAATCCGTCATCCCCGCGGACGCGGGGATCCATGGAACACTCGAGCAGTGCCAGCTTCACCATCAGCCAACATCGTTCGAATGCCGTATGGATCCCCGCGTGCGCGAGGATGACGGAGCGGCGGCCGCAGACTATTTGCGGTCTATCTGGTTAATCCGCTTTATCCGCCAACTGCGGCGCTTCCGCCGTTTCAATCGCGGTAATCCATTGATGTCTTGCGCGCTGGGCATTGCCGTACACGTGTTCCAGGCCAGCGCCGTCGCCAGCGGCCAGCCGGCCACGTAGCGCCGCCAGCTGCGCCATGTAGGCATCGAGCTCGGTCAGCAGTGCGGCCTGGTTGGCCAGGCTGATGTCGCGCCACATTTCCGGCGACGAGCCGGCAATGCGGGTGAAGTCGCGGAAGCCGCTGGCCGCGTACTGGAACAGCAGGTCCGCATGGGGCTTGCGGGCGATATCGTCCACCAGCGCATACGCCAGCAGGTGCGGCAGATGGCTCACCGCCGCGAACACCTTGTCGTGCTCTTCCGGCGACAGGCGATGGATAATCGCCCCGCACGCGCGCCACGCGGCCGCCACTCGCTCGACGTCGGCCGCACTGTTCTCGGCCAGCGCCGTCAACACCACCTTCTTGCCGACATAGAGGTCGTCGATCGCCGCCTCGGGACCATTGGTTTCGCGCCCGGCGATGGGATGACCCGGTACGAACTGCGCTACCTTCCCTGCCAACGCACTACGCGCAGCGGCCACCACGTCCGACTTGGTGCTGCCGGCGTCGGTCACCACGGTGCCCGGTTGCAGGTGCGGGGCGATGGCCGCCAGGATCGCTTCGGTCTGCGCCACCGGCGCGGCCAGCAGCACCAGGTCGGCGCCAGCCAGCGCTTGCTGCACGTCGGCGCCGATCACGTCGATGATGCCCAATTCGAGCGCGCGCTGCATCGATGCCTGCGAGCGGCCCATGCCCACCACCGTCTCGACCACGCCGGCCTTTTTCAGCGAACGGGCAAACGAGCCGCCGATCAGGCCCACGCCAAAAATGACTGCCTTCTTCATCTTCAGCTTTCGGCCAGCGCCTTGGTCAGCGCCGCGATCAGCACCGCGTTTTCCTGCGGCAGGCCGATCGAGATGCGCAGCCACTCGGGCAATCCGTAGTTGCCCACCGGGCGCACGATCACGCCCTGCTTGAGCAGCGACAGGTTGACGCGCGCGCCGGCGCCGGTGTCTTCGCCCACCTTGACCAGCACGAAGTTACCGTACGACGGCACGTACTCGAGCCCAAGCTGCTCGAACGCTTCGGTAAACTGGCGGTAGCCGGCGGCGTTGTTGGTCGCGCTCTTGGCCAGGAATTCCTTGTCGTTGAGCGCAGCGATGGCAGCAGCCTGCGCCAGCGAGTTGACGTTGAACGGCTGGCGAATCCGGTTCATCAGGTCCGTCAGCGCCGGCTGGGCGATGGCAAAACCGACGCGCAACCCGGCCAGGCCATAGGCCTTGGAGAAAGTGCGCGAGACCAGCAGGTTCGGGTATTTTTTCACCCAGTCGGCCGACTCGAACTGGTTTTCCTGCGCCAGGAATTCGTTGTACGCCTCGTCGAGCACCACCACCACGCTGGCCGGCACTTTCTGCAGGAACGCCTCGATGTCGGCAGCCGGAATGAAAGTGCCGGTAGGGTTGTTCGGGTTGGCGATGAAGACCAGGCGCGTGTCTTCGGCAATCGCGGCGAGCATGGCGTCGAGGTCATGGCCGTGGGCCTTGGCCGGCACCACGATGTGGCGTGCCCCCACGCCCTGGGTGGCCAGCGCGTACACGGCAAACGAATACTGCGAATACACGACCGACTGGCCGCGCTCCACGAAGGCGTGGGCGGCAATTTCCAGGATGTCGTTGCTGCCGTTGCCCAGCGTGATCCAGTCGGCCGGCACGTTGTAGCGCTTGGCCAGCGCGGCTTTCAGGTCGAAGCCGTTGGCGTCCGGGTAGCGGCCCAGTTCGGCGGCGGCAGCGCTCATGGCGGCCTTGGCCGATTCCGGCACGCCGAACGGGTTTTCGTTGGATGCCAGTTTGACGATGGCGTCTTCCTGCAAACCGAATTCACGCGCGACTTCAGCGATCGGTTTGCCGGCCTGGTAAGGAGCAATGGCGCGGACGTACTCCGGCCCGAAATTCTTGGTCATGGTGGTCTCTCTTTTTTATAGGTTCAAGTCAGGCTTACCGGGTAGGAACCCAGTACCTTGAAGAAGGCAGCATTGCCCTGCAATTCTTCCAGCGCCTTGGCCACGGCGGGGTTTTCGATATGGCCTTCGACGTCCACGTAAAAATAGTATTCCCAGTTACCGTTGCGGGCCGGGCGCGATTCGAAACGCGTCATCGACACGCCGTTCTGCGCCAGGGAACCGAGCAGACGGTAAACCGAGCCGGCCTTGTGCGGCGCGGCCAGCGCCATCGACGTGCGGTCGATGCCCGATGGACCGGTGCGCAAGGTGCCGATCACGGCAAAGCGGGTGCGGTTGTGCGGGTCGTCCTGGATATTGGCTTTCACGGTACCCAGGCTGTAGCGTACGCCGGCGCGCTCGCCGGCAATCGCCGCCACCGAGTGATCGTCGCGCGCCATGCGCGCCGCTTCCGCGTTGGACGAGACGGCGCGGCGCTCGATCTCGGGGTAATTGTTGTTCAGCCAGATCTGGCACTGCGCCAGCGCCTGGGCGTGGGCGCAGATCGCGGTCACGCCGTCCATGGTGCCGCTGCCGGTGAGCAGGCTGTGACGCACGGCGATGGCCACCTCGCCGCTGATGGTCAGCGGCGTGTTGAGCAGCAGGTCGAGCGTGCGGCCGATGGCGCCCTCGGTGGAGTTCTCCACCGGCACCACGCCAAAGTCGGCGGTGCCGGCCTCGGTGGCGCGGAACACTTCGTCGATGGAAGCGCACGCCATCACATCGACCGCAGTGCCGAACTGCTGGTACACGGCCTGTTCGCTGTAGGTGCCGGCCGGTCCCAGGAAGGCGACGGTCACGCGTTTTTCCAGCGAACGGCAGGCGGACATGATTTCGCGGAAGATGGTCTGCATCTCGGCGTTGCCCATGGGGCCCGGGTTGCGGTCGGCCACGCCGCGCAGCACCTGCGCTTCGCGCTCGGGACGGAATACCGGGGCGTTGGTTTCGGCCTTGACGTGGCCCACTTCCTGCGCCACCTGGGCGCGGCGGTTGAGCAGGTCGAGGATTTGCGCGTCGATCGCATCGATCTGTTCGCGCAGGGGTTTGAGTTTGTCGTTCATGGCGGTTTCTTTATCAGCTAAACGCAAAGCCGTCATTCCCGCGCAGGCGGGAATCCATAGAACGCGTCTTCAGTACGCTCAGTATGGATCCCCGCGTTCGCGAGGATGACGTTGGTAAAGGCAACGGTTATCGCCGCCCAGCGAATTCGTTTAAATAGTCTACCAGCGCCTGCACACCTTCTATAGGCATGGCGTTGTAGATCGATGCGCGCATGCCGCCGACGGACTTGTGGCCCTTCAGCTGCAGCAGGCCGCGCGCCTTGGCGCCGGCCAGGAATTCGTCGTTCCGGCTTTCGTCCTTCAGGTAGAAGGGAATGTTCATGCGCGAGCGGCTGCCCGCATCCACGCGGGTCTGGTAAAAATCGTCGGCATCGAGCGCCGCGTACAGCAGCTTGGCCTTGGCGATGTTGCGCTCTTCCATGGCCGCCACGCCGCCGTTCTTTTTCAGCCACTGGAACACCAGCCCGGCGATGTAGATGCCGTAGGTGGGCGGCGTGTTGTACATCGAGTCGTTGTCGGCCACCAGCTTGAAGTCGAACGCCGACGGGCACGCTGGCAGCGCCTTGCCCAGCAGGTCGTCACGCACGATGACGATGGTCAGTCCCGCCGGGCCGATGTTTTTCTGGGCGCCGGCAAAGATCACGCCGTATTTCGACACGTCGATGCGACGCGACAGGATGTGCGACGACATGTCGGCCACCAGCAGCACGTCCGGCTGCACTGCCGGCACACCGGCATCGACATCGAATTCGACACCGTCGATGGTCTCGTTGGTGCACATGTGCAGGTAGGCCGCGCCGGGCGTGAGCTGCCAGGTGGACTGCGGCGGCACCGACGTCATCGACGAAGCGGCGATGTTGACGTTGGCGTACTTGGCGGCTTCCTTGATGGATTTGCCCGACCACGAACCGGTGTGGATGAAATCGATGGTTGCTGGCTGCGGCTTGTGGCCCACCAGGTTCAACGGAACCAGGGCGTTCTGGGACAAGCCCCCGCCCTGCATGAACAAGATCTTGTAATTGTCCGGTATTGCCAGCAGCTCGCGCAGGTCGCGCTCGGCCGCCTTGTAGATCGAAATGAACTCTGGTCCGCGGTGGCTCATCTCCATCACCGACATGCCGCTGCCATGCCAGTCCAGCATTTCGGCGGCGGCTTGCGCCAGCACTTCCTTGGGCAGGACGGCCGGGCCGGCGGAGAAGTTATAGATGTGAGTCACGTTGCGTTCCTTATTAAACAATGAATGCTAGTCCTGCAAAATGGTGAGCAGCCTGGCCATCATTGGCTGCATGCGCTGCGCCATCAGCTGCTGGCTCGAGGCCATGCTTTCGCTGGCCAGCTTGGGCATCACCGCCATCATTTTCTTGCCAACGGGGGTGGCGTAGAACGCTGCCAGTTGGTGTAATTCGTCTACAGTGAAATTGCGGGCATAGATCGGAATCGCCTGCGCCAGCAACTCGTCCACCAGCGCCGGGTCGCCCATCGATTCCATCATCATCTGGTTCAGTTGCGGCATCTTGGCGTCTATCTTGTCGAGCATCTGCTTGCGCTGGGCTTCGCTCAGGCGCTTGTCCTGGCTGGTGGCGGCTTCCATCATCGGCCGCATCGACTGCATGGCCGACTGCGACATCTGGCGCATCATTTCCTGCATCGACTGGCGATAGTTCATCGAGTCGAACAACTCGCGCGCGGCCTTGAGTGCGGCCGGGTCGAGCGCTGCCGGGGCAGCAGCAGCCACCGGAGCAGCAACTGGCGCCTGGGCCGCAGCTGCGCCGGACAGCGCCAGGGTGGCCGATGCGGCCAGGATTGCGACGATTTTCTTCATGTGATCCTCAAATAAAAACGGGGCCAGTCCTCGCCGCATCGCTGCGACAGACCTGGCCCCGCCGGCCCCGGAACGAGTCCAGGAAATAGGCTACGCCTTATTCGGCGGCTGTGTCATCCGGGTTGGCATCAGGATCGGCGGGAGCAGCGGCAGGGACAGCAGCAGCAGCAGCACCGTCCGGACCTGGTTCCAGCTCCACTTCATCGATGTCGGTTTCCACCACGCGCTGCAGGCCGGACAGCTTGGTGCCGTCTTCGACCGCGATCAGGGTCACGCCTTGCGTGGCGCGGCCCATTTCGCGGATCTCCGCCACGCGGGTGCGAATGAGCACGCCGCCGGTGGTGATCAGCATGATCTCGTCGGTCGGCTCCACCAGGGTGGCGGCGACCACGCGGCCGTTACGCTCGGACGTCTGGATCGCGATCATGCCCTTGGTGCCACGGCCATGACGCGTGTACTCGGTAATCGGCGTACGCTTGCCGTAGCCGTTCTCGGTGGCGGTGAGCACCGACTGCTGCTCGTTCTCGGCGACCAGCAGCGCGATCACGCGCTGGCCTTCGTCGAGATTCATGCCGCGCACACCACGGGCGTTACGGCCCATCGGACGCACGTCGTTTTCGTCGAAGCGCACGGCCTTGCCGGAATCGGAGAACAGCATCACATCGTGTTCGCCATCGGTAAGCGCGGCGCCGATCAGGAAGTCGCCTTCGTCGAGGTCCACGGCAATGATGCCGGCCTTGCGCGGGTTGCTGAAGTCCTTCAGCGGCGTCTTCTTGACCGTACCCAGGCTGGTGGACATGAACACGTAGTGGTCTTCAGGGAAGGTGCGGTTCTCGCCGGAGAGCGGCAGGATCACGGTAATCTTCTCGTTGTCGGCCAGCGGGAACATGTTGACGATTGGCTTGCCGCGCGAATTGCGCGAGCCTTGCGGCACTTCCCAGACCTTGAGCCAGTACATGCGGCCACGGTTGGAGAAGCACAGGATGTAATCGTGCGTGTTGGCGATGAACAACTGGTCGATCCAGTCTTCTTCCTTGGTGGCCATGGCCTGCTTGCCGCGACCGCCGCGTTTTTGCGAACGGTACTCGGAAATTGGCTGCGCCTTCATGTAACCGGTGTGCGACAAGGTCACGACCATGTCCTGCGGCGTGATCAGGTCTTCGGTACCGAGGTCGGTGGCATTGAGTTCGATGTTGGAACGGCGCGGATCCTTGGCGCGGTCGCCGAACTCGTTGAGCACCGAGGTCATTTCGTCGGTAATGATGGTGGTCACGCGCGACGGCTTGGACAGGATGTCGAGCAGGTCGGCGATTTCGGCCATCACGTCCTTGTACTCGTTGACGATCTTGTCCTGCTCCAGGCCGGTGAGGCGCTGCAGGCGCATTTGCAGAATTTCCTGGGCCTGGTCGTCGGACAGGCGGTACATGCCGTCGGCCTGCATGCCGTAGTGCTTGGGCAGGTGCTCGGGACGGAAGGCATCGATGCCGCCGACGGTGTCGCCTTCGCCGGTACGGGCCAGCATTTCACGCACGATCGACGAATCCCACGAACGGTCCATCAGCGAGGCTTTCGCCACCGGCGGCGTAGGCGCGGCCTTGATCAGGGCGATGAAGTCGTCGATATTGGCCAGCGCAACGGCCAGGCCTTCGAGCACGTGGCCGCGTTCGCGCGCCTTGCGCAGTTCGAACACGGTGCGGCGCGTGACCACTTCGCGGCGGTGCGACAGGAAGCACTGCAGCATTTCCTTCAGGTTCAGCAGGCGCGGCTGGCCATCGACCAGCGCCACCATGTTCATGCCGAAGGTGTCTTGCAGTTGGGTTTGCTTGTACAGGTTGTTCAGCACCACTTCAGGTACTTCGCCACGCTTGAGCTCGATCACCACCCGCATGCCCGACTTGTCGGACTCGTCGCGGATGTCGGAAATGCCTTCGAGCTTTTTATCACGCACGTTTTCGGCGATGCGCTCGAGCAGCGACTTCTTGTTGACCTGGTATGGCAGCTCGTCGACGATGATGGCGGTGCGGCCGCCGTCCTTGCCGTATTCCTCGTAGTGAGTCTTGGCGCGCATGACCACGCGGCCACGGCCGGTGCGATAACCATCGCGCACGCCCGAGACGCCATAAATGGTGCCGCCGGTCGGGAAGTCGGGCGCAGGGATCAGTTCGATCAGTTCGTCGATCGAGCACTGCGGGTTTTGCAGCACGTGCATCGCGCCGGCAATCACTTCGTGCAGATTGTGCGGCGGAATATTGGTGGCCATACCCACCGCGATACCGGACGAACCGTTGATCAGCAGGTTGGGAATACGGGTAGGCAGTACCGTCGGCTCTTTTTCCTTGCCGTCGTAGTTGGGCTGGAAGTCGACGGTGTCCTTGTCGATATCGGCCAGCAGTTCGCTGGAGATCTTGTCGAGGCGGCACTCGGTGTAACGCATCGCCGCCGCGCCGTCGCCATCGACCGAGCCGAAGTTGCCCTGGCCATCGACCAGCATGTAGCGCAGCGAGAAGTCCTGCGCCATGCGCACCAGCGTGTCGTAGATCGAGGCGTCGCCGTGCGGGTGGTATTTACCCATGGTTTCGCCGACCACGCGCGCGCACTTGACGTACGGACGGTTCCACACGTTGTTCATTTCATGCATCGCGAACAGAACCCGGCGGTGCACCGGCTTCAAGCCGTCGCGCACGTCAGGCAACGCGCGGCCCACGATCACGCTCATGGCGTAATCGAGGTAGCTCTTGCGCATCTCTTCTTCGAGGGAAATAGGGATTGTTTCTTTTGCGAATTGATCCATTGGCGGGTCGACTGATCTTTGACTGTGGGGTTAACTCTTGAGCATTAAGCAATGTATGCCGCACTTGCTGCATGCTTGCCGACGCTGTTTTACCAGAGAGGCAAGCATTCGATTTTACCATGCCGACCGGGCTGCCAGCACAAATAGACCGCCAGCCCAGCGCCTATGCGGGATGGCGCACGATAGGCGCTTGTAACACGATGTAATATTCGTGACACATTACTCAATTATTATCCAGAATCACGTTGCGCCGAAACAACATATTGGTAGTGGGCAAAATGGTGCATAAGTGCACCTCTTTCGCGCACCACGATCTATTGTGGCAAAATGAATTAGAAGTCAATTGCTTGTTTCGCAATCGGGAGACGGGCGTGACGCCCCTGCGTGGTAAAATCCGGCCCACGTAATGCACGTCGCGCAGTTTTTCTGCGGATATCACCCCCGAAAGGAAAAAAAATATGAAGAAACTTATTTCGTTGTTGGCCATCTCGGCTGCCTTTGCAGGTTCGGCATTCGCGCAAACCGCGCCTACCGCGCCACCTTACGCTCCTGTGACCCAGGACATCAAGGCTGCCACCCCTAAAAGCGCCTACGTGCAAGATGCACGCGGTGTGATCGTGCGTGATCCGTTCGGTCTGTGCTGGCGCACCGGCTACTGGACGCCAGCCGATGCCGTGCCAGGTTGCGACCTGCCACTGTGCGTTGAGCCAGAGAAACTGGAAAATGGCAAATGCGTAGCACCGCCACCACCACCAGCTCCTGCTCCAGCACCAGTACAACCAGCTCCAGCACCAATGCCAGCACCAGTGCCAACCGCACAAAAAGTGAGCTTCGCAGCTGACGCGTTCTTCGACTTCGACAAATCGGTCCTGAAACCAGAAGGCAAGTCGAAACTGGACGAAGTGACCTCGAAACTGGGCGCCATCAACCTGGAAGTCATCATCGCTGTTGGTCATACCGACTCCGTTGGTTCGGACGAGTACAACCAGAAGCTGTCGGTACGCCGCGCTGAAGCCGTTAAAGCCTACATCATCTCCAAAGGCGTTGACGCAACCCGCGTGTACACCGAAGGCAAAGGCGAGAAACAGCCAGTAGCCGACAACAAGACTGCCGAAGGCCGTGCGAAGAACCGTCGCGTGGAAATCGAAGTCGTTGGCACCAGCAAGTAATATTCGCTGAGCGTAGTACCCCGGTAAAAAAACCCTGCTTCGGCAGGGTTTTTTTTCGCCCGCACGGCAAAACCTGGGGTCGGACCCTGTACAGGGTCCGACCGCGTCGGATTGCGGGGTTGTCGGCTAGAATAGCGGCAACCCTTTTCATGAAAGCCGCACCATGAACGCCGATCCCTTAGAACTGCAAAAATTTTCCGACCTGGCTCACCGCTGGTGGGACCCCACCTCCGAATTCCGCCCGCTGCACGAACTGAACCCGCTGCGTCTGGAGTGGATCAACGCCCGCGTGCCGCTGGCCGGCAAGAAGGTGATCGACATCGGTTGCGGCGGCGGCATTCTCAGCGAATCGATGGCGCGCAAGGGCGCCGACGTCACCGGCATCGACCTCAGCGAAAAAGCGCTGAAGGTGGCCGACCTGCACAGCCTGGAGTCGGGCGTGCAGGTGCGCTACAAGCTGATCGCCGCCGAAGACATGGCCGCGCAGGAGCCGGGACAGTACGACGTGGTCACCTGCATGGAAATGCTCGAACACGTACCCGATCCGGGCGCCATCGTGCGCGCCGCCGCCACCCTGGTCAAACCGGGGGGCCACGTGTTCTTTTCCACAATTAACCGCAATCCGAAGTCCTACCTGTTCGCCATCATCGGCGCCGAGTACGTGCTGCGCTTGCTGCCCAAGGGTACCCACGACTACGCCAAGTTCATCACGCCGTCGGAACTGGCGCAGTACGTCCGCAGCGCCGGGCTCGAAACGCGCGCCATGAAAGGGCTGACCTATAACCCGCTCACCAAGATCTATTCGCTCAATGACGACACCAGCGTCAATTACATGATCGCCACCACCCGCCCACTCGACTGACCTCAATGACCACTGCCCTAGCTGCCCTGGCTGCGCCGCGCGCCATCCTGTTCGACCTCGACGGCACACTGGCCGACACTGCGCCCGACCTGGCCGCCGCCGTCAACCTGCTGCGCACCACGCGCGGCCTGGCGCCGTCCGATTACCAGTTGCTGCGCCCTACCGCCTCGGCCGGCGCGCGCGGCATGATCGGCGTGGCCTTTGGCCTGACGCCCGAGGACGACGACTACCTGGCGCTGCGCGACGGCTTCTTCGACAACTATGCAGCCAACATCGCCGACCACAGCACGCTGTTCGACGGCGTGCCGGAACTGCTGGCCGGTATCGAAGCGGCCGGCGTGCAATGGGGCGTGGTCACCAACAAGCCCAAGCGTTTTACCGACCCGCTGCTGCCGCTGATCGGCCTCGATCACGCGGCCTGCTCGATCTCCGGCGACACCACGGCGCACGCCAAGCCGCACCCGGCGCCGCTGTTCGAGGCGGCCGCGCGCCTGGGCCTCGACCCGCGCGACTGCTGGTACGTGGGCGACGACCTGCGCGACATCCAGGCCGGCAAGGCCGCCGGCATGCCCACCATTGCCGCCGGCTGGGGCTATTGCGGCCCGCACAAGCCGCTGGACTGGCAGGCCGACCGGGTGCTGAACGACCCGCTCGCGCTGCTGGCGTTGATGCAGGAATCGTTGTAGAAGTTGCGTATTTTTTCAGCAGTGTCGAAAAACTGTTGATTTGCATGGAAAGCAGGGGTAGCCTGCGTCTTGCTGCGTAGAATTACTGATTAGTAATCTAATAACTAGAAAGCAGCGAGACCTTTTAACCTACACTCCAACATCATGACTCTTACCGAGCTGGCTGCCCCAACCCTGCGGCCTCAAGCGGAGCAAATCGCCGATTACACGGCATACCTGCCCGAGCGCCATACTGCCCCGCAAAGCTGGTACGCCAGCGTGGCCGACGCCAGGATGCACTGGTATGACCTGATCGCCGGCTTCCCCGAGCGTCTCGACATTCACGACCCGATCGGCCGCTACCAGCGCCGCATGCAGTTCGAGCTCGAAGCGATGGCATCGCGCCACCACCTGTTCTTCGCCCTCACCCGGCCACAGGTGCGCTTCGATCCTGCAGCGGCCATCCAGTGGGGCTTCTTTTCGCTCAAGCTGACCTTGCCGCTGCTGGTGGGCCAGGCAAAAAAGCGCGACAGCATCACCTTCGAGCTCACCGTGCCGTTTGCCGCCACGCTGAAAAAGCCGACCGTCAAACTGACCGCCAATTTCGTCACGCTCAACTGGGGCGGGCTGGTGGAGGCCTACTCGGTCCACGATATCTTGCAAGCGCACGCGCCGGACAAGGTGCCGTGCGAGGTGGTGTACGTGGGCCAGACCCATGATCCGGAAGCGCAACTGGCGCGCGCGCAACTGCCGGCGCTGCAAAAGCTGCACGCCAAACACAAGGAAGACTTCGACACCCTGCTGCTGGTGCAGCAGTTCGATGTCAAGGTCAACTGCGCCAGCGGCGACCCGGCCGAACTGCCCCACAACGCCCATCCGCGCGCCGCCGCCGTACTGCAAGGCGAGCGCATGGACTTGCTGGAAGCGGCGCTGATCCGTCATTTCGAAGGCACCGCCGCCGAGACGCGCAGGCAGGCCGAACGCCAGGCGCGGCGCGAGCGGGTCACCGCTGTGCAGCAAGCCAACAACCTGGTGCAATTCACGCTCGACCTGGAGTGGCCGGAAATGGGCGCGTATGACACCATCGGCTCGGCGCTGGCAGCTGCGGCGCCGCGCCACCTGCTCAGTTGCTTTGTCGCCGACGACGACGTGGTGGTGTCGCGCATGACGCCACCGGCGCCTGCCGGCGGCGCAAAAGTGAAGCGCCAAGTGTGACATTTTGGAGATTGCTGGATAGAAATAAGTCACGGTAAGGTCTATACTGGCCAATTGAGCTGACAGACTGGAGCATCCACATGACGAGCGATTTACCCGACCAGGTCGCCGGCGAGGACGATCAAGAGCCTTCGCTGGAAGAACTGGGCCTGGTAACGCCGCCGGAGGATGCACCCGAACCGTTCAACGATCTGCTGACGGCACCCGAGGCTTTCGACGACCTGCTGCCGCTGCTGCCCCAGCGCAGCAGCGCGCCGCAAACCTGGCGCGTGACCGTCTCCGACGCCAAGTACCACTGGTACGACCTGTTTGCCGGTTTTCCCGAACGGCCCGACATTCGCGACCCGGTTGGCCGCCAGCTGCGCCGTATGCAGTTCGATCTCGAGGCGACCATGGAAAAGCGGCTGATCTATTTCGTCATCAACCGCCCCATCGTGCGCTTCGATCCAACGCGCAGCGTGAGCTGGGCGTTTTTCTCGCTCAAGCTCACCGTGCCGATCCTGGTCGGCAGCGAAGGCAAGCGCGCCACCGTGCAAATGGACCTGGAAGTGCCGTTTGCCGCCACCCTCAAGAAGCCGGTCGTGAGCATGACCGACCGCTTCATCACGCTCAACTGGGGCGGCCTGGTGGAGGCCTTCTCGATTCACGAAGTGCTGCAGCGTTACGACCATAGCCTGAAAATTCCCAGCAAAGTGCAGTACGTGGGACAAACCAAGGATCCGGCCGGGCGCCTGGTGCGCGCGCGGCTGTCGGCCGTGCAACGCATCCACCACAACAACAGCGAAGACAACGACCTGCTGCTGCTGGTGCAGCGCATGCAGGTGGAAGTGCTGTGCGACGACGGCGACCCTGGCGACCAGCCGGTAAACCAGAACGCGGTGGCGGCCGACATGCTGCTCAAGGACCGGGTGGACGCCATCGAATGCGCGCTGATACGGTATTTCGAGGGACCGATCATGCAGGGACGCACCAGCCGCGAGGTGGACGTGCGGCGCGAACGGCTGCGCGAGATCGAGGCCAGTAACCACCTCGAGAGCGTACGCATCGATTTGCGCATCGCCGACGACAACCCGTACAACGACCTGTATTCGGTGGCCGCGCCCGCCTCGCGCGCGCATGTATTCGACTGCACCTTCAACGATGGCGCGGTGATGACCGCACCGGTGCCGCTGGCAGCACCGAGCAAGGCGCGCGCCTGACGAACCCGCCGGCGCAAACATGCATACCGGGGCGCCGGCAGCCCGTCGTGCAGCCTCCCGGCAACCCCGTGTATAAGCCTGAGTGGATTTCAGGCTCGCAGCGGCGGAAAGGGTTGGACTGTGGGTGGCTGGATAAGTTCCACAGGCCTGGAATTCAGGGTAGCGGTGGCTTGATATTGACCAAAGATATTTTCGCGGATGCTGTCACAAACCGCGGCGGTTAGCCGTCTATGATCCAAGCCCACTCGTTCGCGACAACCATGACCGACGCCAACACCTTCAACACCCTGCGCCCGCGCCTGTTCGCCATCGCCTACCGCATGCTGGGCGTGCGCGCCGATGCCGAAGACGTGGTGCAGGACGCCTGGCTGCGCTGGCACGGCAGCGACCAAGCCGCCATCCAGTCACCCGAAGCCTGGCTGGTCACCACCACCACCCGGCTGGCGATCGACTACCTGCGCGGTCGCCAGGCCGAGCGCGCCACCTACATCGGCTGGTGGCTGCCCGAACCCATTGTCGAGCTCGACGAACGCACACCCGAGACCAGCGCCGAGATGGCCAGCGACATCTCGATGGCCTTTCTGTGGGTGCTCGAGCGCCTGTCGCCCGAAGAGCGCGCCGCCTTCCTGATGCGCCAGGTGTTCGACCACGACTACGCCGACATCGCCGCCATGCTGGGCAAGACCGAAGCGGCGTGCCGGCAGATGGTGCACCGCGCCCAGGACCGCGTGCGCCAGCAACAGCCGCGCTTTGACGTCCCGAAACACACTCATCATGCCCTGCTCGGCCGCTTCATGGCGGCTGCCAAGGCCGGCGACCGCGACGCCATGAAAGCCATGATGGCCGACGACGTGCAACTGGTGTCCGACGGCGGCGGCAAGATCCGTTCCTTCATGCGCATCCTGCACGGAGCCGGCCGGGTGGCGGGCGTGTTCTGGTCGGTCGAGCACCAGCACCCGCTGCGGGTGGACTACCGCCAGGCACGCGTGAATGGCGAGCCGGGCTTGCTGCGCTACGTGGAAGGCCAGCTGGAATCGGCGCAATCGTTCGTGATCGAGGACGGCAAGATCGCGGCGGTGCTGGTGGTGCGCAACCCCGACAAGCTTGCCAACGTGCCCCACGCTATTTTTTAGAAGGCTGTCACAAGCGCGGTGGCTGCCGCGTCTAAGGAGCATGAGGCGCGCAATGGTGCGCCCTCCACTGCTTCGAAAGGGAACATCATGACCCAAGCCGCCCGCATCAACGATTTTTACCACGCCGCCCCCGCCAGCCTGCAGGCGATGATCGCGCTATCCACCAGCGTCAAGAAAAGTTCGCTGGGCATCCGCCTGGTGGAACTGGTCAACCTGCGCGTCTCGCAAATCAACGGCTGCGGCGTGTGCATCGACATGCACTGGCGCGACCTGATCAAACAAGGCATGGACCCGCGCCACGTGAATGCTATTGGCGGCTGGCGCGAAGCCCCGCCATCATTCTTCAGCGCCAGCGAACGCGCCGCCCTCAACTGGGCCGAAGCCGCCAACGCCCTGCCCCACCAGCAGCCAAGCGATGACGACTTCGCACAGCTTAAAGCCCACTTCGACGACAACCAGATCATCGAACTGAGCTATGGCATCGCCGTGATACGCGGTTGGAACGTGATCAACGCCAGCTTGCATAACCAGATTCCCGAAGTACCGGCGCCGGGATTTTGACGGGCGTAATGACAACATATCTATAAAACTATTTATACTTATTTTAAAGACAATGCTAATATTACAATACCGCAGTGCATCATTTGCGGCACGCCAAGTACTTCCACCATAGTCTTTCAATGAGAGGTAGTCCGATGAATGTGAAACGTCTCCTGAGCCAGGTCGCCATTTCCGCAGCACTGCTGTGGACCGGGGCGGCAAACGCAGCGCTGTATCAATTCACTGTCACGGGGGACTACAGTGCCCAGTGGACCCTGGACTCGAATGTGACGCCGGACGTGTCGCAAGACGGCGTGGGTTTCCTGGTGTATGACGTGGAAGGATTCCCTGACGCGATCTTCTCGATTGCCGATATCACCTTCTTCTCGGCGGCATCGGGCGGAGGACTGGTGATCGAAGACTTCTACCTGGGTAACCCGTTGCTGGTCACCGATGGCCCGCAACTGTATTCCGGGCCGGAAGACAGCCCGGTGTTCAAGCTGGGCACGTTCGCCCTGACCGAATACGAAGGCACGGGCGCTTACACGCTCAACGTCACCAACCTGAGCGCGGTGCCGGAGCCGCAGACGTACGCGGCCATGCTGGCGGGACTGGGGTTGATGGGCTTGATGTTACGTCGCCGGCGTCGGGGTTGATGGTTTAATCGGAGGGTGGTATTTGAAGCCGCGTTCTTCGGAGCGCGGCTTTTTTTCATCCAAAAACATCGGCAGCGAGCTATCCGTGCGATGACATGCCATCCTTGGCGAGCAGTTCTCCGGCCATCTCCATTGCCTGCTCGCGTGTAGCGGCAAGCAGCAGAGGGTAGCCCCAGAACTTGGCAAAAACCACCGCAAAGGCCTTGAAGCCAAGACGTTTGGCCGCGTTGGGTTCGATCATGATCGCTGCCAGAACCAGCTTTCGCAATTGAACCTTGTGCTTTTTCATCCAGAGCGCGCTGCGTTTATTGTCTTCCGGCGAGTGCTCGTGGTCTTCAGCAGGTACGGTATCGGTCAGGAGCACGAAGGGCTCTCCCCGCTGCAAATTGGCCTCGAATTCGTCGAAGTCTTTTTGGGGATCATGTCCTGGTTCTTGCGTAAAATTCATCCAGACCAAGGGGAAGTTGGAACTATTGATAGACATGGTTGTTGCCTTTGCTTTTGATGCGGCGCCAGGTGGCCGCAATGGAGAACACGCCGGGTAACGTGATGAAGAATACTGCCGAGAAGGCAATGTGCCAGCCGTCGCGCAAGCCGTCGGCGATCCCCCCGAGGGTATTGAGGAAGACCATCAAACTGCCGAGGACCAGGACTACCCACAGGGCCGTCCGGGTTCCGATCAATGCGACAAGTACCGTGACGATCCAGCAACCATAGAACGCGGAAAACATCCACAGTATGTCGGGCTCGAACGTAATCGCCGGTGTCGCGCCATGCGCCCTCACAAAGTCGTTTACATAGAAGAACAATTGGAAGGTTACAAACAGCACGGCGCCGGCCGCTGTCGTCAACCAGAACAGGGCGACCTTGTTTGCGTTGGGCATGGCCAGGTCTTGGGTGGGGTTAATGGGGGACTGAAGGGGCATAGGAACTTTCTCGATAATCAATGGATGTAGGGGCAAATCAATACCGGTAGTTCAGCGTCACCATCACGTTGCGTGGTGCGCCATAAGTGACGGTGTCGAAATCGCCCTTCTGGAGCGCGTACTTCTTGTCGAACAAATTGTTGAGGTTGACGGCCAGGCTGGTCTTCTGCGTGATCGCGTATTGCGCCATCAGTGATCCCAGCGCAAAGGAATTTTGTTCCCCACCCAAGGAACTGGTGCCAGTGTTGGGCGCCTGGTAAAAGCGGCTTTGCCATTTGACGCCGCCACCGAGCGACAACTTGCTCCACCCGCCGGGCAACCGCCAGGTGGTGAAAAGCTGGGCCGTGGTGCGCGGTAGCTGCGAATTCAAGCGGACGCCAGCGCCGTCTTGCGCGGTGAAGTAGGCGATACCGGCGTAGATGTTCCAGTCACGCGCCAATTCGCCCTGCAAGTCCAGTTCGATCCCGCGCGACTTCGTCCCATCGGCGCCTTGATAGGCCTGGGCGCCGGCTGGCGTAAAGGTTCCGGCGACCATCTGTGCCGCGTTGTCCAGTTGGGTCCTGAACCAGGCCACCGAGGCATTCAGGCGCCCGTCCAGGTAAGCGCCTTTGAGGCCGATTTCTCCGGTTTTTCCGTTTGACGGCGTGAGCACGTTGCCCTTGCTGTCCCGATAGTCGGTTTGCGGATTGAAGATGCCCGTGTAGCTGGCGTAGGCCGAATAGGTCTTGTCGATGTCGTAGACCAACCCGGCATACGGTGTGAATTTCCCGTTCTTCTTGTAGTGCAAAGACGTGCCGCCGGCGGCGTCGTCGATTTCGACATTGCTGAAGCGGCCGCCGACGATGAGTTTCAGAGGGTCGGCCAGCGAAAACCGGGCTGCGCTGTATACACCGCTCTGCTTGATTCGGGTGCGGGTCGGTACCCAAGCCATGGCATCGAAGTCAGGGCGGGGATAGGCCGGGCTCAGGTCATAGACATTGACCGGGGTAAAGCCAAGAGAGAATGGCGCGGCATCCTGACTGGCCGTGCGGCGCGAACTCGTCGCCCCCACCACCAGGTCGTGTCGGCGCCCCAGCAGTTCGATCGGGCCGGTCGCCATCACGTCGACGCTGTTTTGGCGGCTGCGACCGTCGAACGCCAGTGCCACCGGATAGGCCCCGTTGGGAAAAGTGCCCAATCCCGTGGCGCGATCGGGGCGGCCGATCAGGCCTAGCAGTTCGGCACCGTATTGCGTGCGGTACTGGTTGGCGATGCCCCGCAGGTTCCAGCCGTTGTCGAAGCGGTGTTCGATCCCGGCAAATGCCGTCTTGAGCGTGTTGTCCCAATGGCTCCAGTCCTGCGCGTAGTTCGCGGAGCGGGCATACTGCGCCTGCGTGCCGTCGCTGAACCATAAAGGCATACCGCCCCAGGTGGAACCCTTCGGCGTGATGTCCTGGTAATCATAGCCCAGGCTCACCGTCGTGCCTGGTGTCAGATCCGCCTCGACGATGCCGTAGAACGCCTTCCTCTTCGGCTTGTAGCCGTCGATGTACGAGTGTCCGTCCTGGTACGTCCCCACCATGCGCGCGCGGATGCTGCCGTCCTCGCTCAACGGCGTCGAGATGTCGCCCATGCCCCGGTAGGTGTCCCAGCTTCCCGCACCAAGCGAGACGGCTGCCGAGAATTCACGGGTCGGTCGTTTGCGCACCAGGTTGATGGCGGCCGAGGGATTGCCGGTGCCGGTGAGCAAACCGGAGCCGCCGCGCACGACCTCGACACGATCGTAGAACGCCGTATCGATAGAACCGATACCGCTTCCATTGATGATGTTGCCGACCTCGGTGGGTATGCCGTCGTACTGTAAGTTGTTGATCAAGAAACCACGAGAATAGAAACTCGTCCGGTCGCTGTCGGATTGGTACGACGAGACGCCCGTGGTGTTCTCCAACACGCCCTGCACGGAATTCAGTTGCTGGTCGTCCATGCGCTGGCGCGTGATCACCGTCACCGACTGTGGTGTTTCCCGCAGCGACAGCGGCAGGTGCGTCGCCGCTGCCGTCTGGCCCGTGGTGTAGGAGCCGGTACCTTCGGTGGTCGCCGGCTCCATGCGGCCCATTACCGTGATGGCAGGCAAGGCTACTTCCTCTGACGTCTCCGCTGCCCTGGTTTGTATCTGCGCTGACTCGGCGGCGAATGCGCCCTGCCCGGCAAGGAGAACTGCCGCCGCAACTGCCGAGCCCAGCACGGTGCGGGGCGGGCTCCAGGTGGCGCCCTTGGACGCCCCGTCCAGATGAGGATGGAGGGCGGCATCTGCGCGCACATCGATTGACCAACGGAACTTCCCAGCAGCTGTGACGATAGACATAAATAAGACTCATTTGCATTTAGATGTCTTATTTAACAATGCGGAGAAGCTGAGCAAATAGCGAAATCAGGACAGATTGTTATTCATTCAGGCCAACCGCGCTCAGTTCACGCAATCTGGCCGTATTGAGTAATACTTTGGCCTGATATTACAACGCGGCCGGTTGCCAACGTGGACCGGCTGCGCCAGACCGGCGTGCCTGGTAGGACAGAGGGCGGGAGACCGCTGTCGCCGGTCTCGGGGCAAGACCGCCTGCCACAGTCAGATTGAGATGCCGTCGGGGAGCAGGATGCCGGGCACGGGAGCAAGCTCCGCGCCGCTCGTGCGATCCGAGAGGTAGCGTGCCGGGGGCTTGCCCACCGCCTTGCGGAACATGGTGACGAACCCGCTGGCGTTTTCATACCCAAGTTCCAACGCCACCGTTTGCACGCTGTCACCCTTGGTCAAACGTTGAAGCGCAAGAATCACATGCAGTTGCCGACGCCAGCGCCCGAAGCTCATGCCGATTTCGTGCAACAGCAGACGGCTCATGCTTCGCTCGCTCATGCCGATGCGGGTCGCCCAATCGGCCTTCGAGGTTTTGTCCGTTGGGTTGGCCAGCATCATTTCTGCGAGGCGGCGCAATCGGAGGTCGCGCGGCATGGGCAGATGCAGGTCTTCCACCGGCGCCGCCACCAACTCATCGAGCAAAGTCGCAAGCAGCCGCTCCTCCCGCCCTCCCAGCGTGTATAACTCAGGAACACCGGCCGCCTTCAGCAGCAACTCGCGCAGCAATGGCGATACCGAAATAGTGCAACAGGTTTTGGGAAGGTCCGGTGCGGCGTCAGGCTCGACAAACAGGCAATAGCATTCCGTTTCACCCGCCCCGCGTGACGAGTGGACCACCTCTCCAGGTATCCATATGGCGCACTGCGGCGGCACGATCCATACGCCGTCTTCGATTTCGCAGGTGAGGATGCCGCGCGCGGAGTAGATCAGTTGCGCCTTGCGGTGCCGATGCCTCGCATGTTCCCAGTCCTTTGCTACCGATGTTGCGCTCAAGGCCACAACGGGGCGCGAGACGCTGTCGATGTGCCCAGAGACAGAGAGATCGGTGACAGCAATGCTCGACATGATGTGCAGAACCTCGGATGAAAGATAAGGCATTGGCCTGTTTGAAAAATATTATGACCAAATTTCTTGATGCCGTCCAGCCATGACCCGGGCAGGAGGTAGTGGTTAGGGAACACTGTCGATCGAACGGCGGAGTTGCCGGTAGCGGCATGTTGCTACTCGAGCGGCCAGGCAGATGGGCGATAAGGCCGGGGATGATTGCGCGACGGTATGGCAGCCGGCAGTTGGGCCGCAAGTCATCGGTCGAGCGCGAGCGGAGTTGCTCTCCAAAAGAAAAGGCCCGCTTGTTGGCAGGCCTTCTCTTTTACCGAGTCTTCAAGAACCTGAAAACGATGCTGTTATTATGTTGTCATTCCGATGCCCTAACAGCCCAGAAAACCCCATTCACTGACCACCTAATTTTCATAACTCCTTGAATTAAAGTGTTTTTTGGTGGAGACGGCGGGAATCGAACCCGCGTCCGCAAGCACTCCACAGACAGTTCTACATACTTAGCACTATCATTTAATTTAACCAGTACAACACGGACGTGCACGTTTTGGACTAGCGATTCACCTTAGATTTAGCGCTGATTGAAGTGACCCCTCACAGCGCGAGTCCCTGTAAATGACTCCACAGCTTTTAACGGCCCACCCCAGGGACGAGGTGTTGTGGAGCTAACAGCAATTAAGCTGCCAGTGCGTACGAGTTATCGTTTGCAGTTAAGTTTTTTCAGGTTGTATTTACGAGGTAGCCCGCCCTCGGTATGCCCTGCTCTGCTTTGCAACCCACGTCGAAACCAGGTCGTCCCCACAGACTTGTGATTCTACCCCACTTTGACCACGAACGCACTCACCACACGTCACCGCGTCAAACGCCCGTCACAATCGGTCGCTATGATGGCTTCAGTTCTCACATGGAACGACTCATTAGCGCTCTACGGGGCGCTTCTACCGGCGCCGGCGGTCGGGAAATATACCGGCACCATCTTCCTGCGGGATCGGGGCCACGACCCGATCCCGCCTCCCCTCATACTTGGCAACGAGCGTGGACTGCGCAGTTGGCTGTTGCAACGCAACACAAACTGATCAACTTCCAGAATAAAAGCGTCAAAATCACGCGGATTGTTGATTGGTTCGTGATTGCCTGCATTAGAATCAACGGTGACACGACTCTCATGATCGATTTTTCACCTATGCGACTCCCAGACGTCATCGACGCATCCCGCCCGAAAAAACGGGGCCGGCCACTCAAGGGAGAAGGCGGGGGGTTGCGCGCGGAGCTGATCGAGAAGTCGGCCGTGCTGTTCCGCGCAAAAGGTTACGAAAACACCACCGTGCGCGATATCGCGGCGGCGGCCGGCGTGCAGGCGGGCAGTTGGTTTTATCACTTCAAGTCCAAGCAGGATATCCTGGCCGCCATCATGGAACACGGCATGGAGCAGGCGCTGGCCGACATCGAACGCATTGGCCAGCAGCCGCTGCCGCCTTGCCAGATCCTGTCGCAGCTGGTCGAGGCGCACCTGCATACCCTGCTCGCACCTGACCACCACTATATTGCCGTGCTGTTGTACGAATGGCGCTCGCTCGACGAGCCGTCGCGTTCGCGCGTGGTGGCGCTCAAGGACCGCTACGAGGCGGTGTGGGATCGCGCCATCGTGGCGCTGCACCAGTCGGGCGAATGGATGACGCCGTCGCAGTTCGACCGGCTGCTGATCTTCGGCGCACTCAACTGGACGGTGCAGTGGTACAAGCCCGACGCGGGCGCCGATGTGCCCGAGCTGGCGCGCCAGGCGCTGCGCTTCATCCTGCGCACACCAGCGGCGCCGGACGCACAGACGTAAATACGCGACTTGAGGCACAATAGGATCCTCTCCACCAGGCAAGGAAATCCATGATTTACGAAGTCGCCGAAATCTATGTCAAGCCCGAGTCGCACACCGCCTTCCAGGCTGGCGTTGCCGAAGCCGTGCCGCTGTTCCGGGGCGCCAAGGGTTGCGTGTCGATGCGCCTCGATCGCGATATCGAAACCCCCGATACCTATCACCTGGTGATCGGCTGGGAAACGCTCGAAAACCACACCGTCGATTTTCGCGAGAGCACGGATTTCCATGCCTGGCGCGCGCTGGTGGGCGACCACTTTGCGCGGCCGCCCAAGGTGGAGCATTTCGCAACCGTGGTGGACGGCTTCTAAGCCCCATCACCCAATCACTACACGGAGGCTTCATGACACGCACCATCCACCGCAATTTTACGGAAGTCACGGACGCCGAAAGCGCGCGCACCGCCTTGCTGGCCAAGGGTTTTCCACCGGCCAGCGTGACCCTCACCCGTCACAAGCCGCTGCCGCAAAACGGCGCCACCAGCACCGTCAGCCACCTGCTCGACAACCTGACCCCGGGCGGCCCGGACGCTGCCGAGCACGCGCGCGAGCGCAACGGCGCCATGCTCACCATCGACATCTACGAAGATGAGCAGCAGGAGCAGGCCGACGCCATTATCGCCACTTTCGGCGCCCGCGCGGCGTAGAGCGCGTAACAAAACCTCCATGGCTTCGTTGCCGCTCCGCGCCGTACTTGCGTACTGTCTTCGTCGTTGCGCCTTGCCCTGAAGGTCATGTTAAGCGCTCCAGGTCTTCCTCTTATGCGGCAGGATGGTGAAACACCTGCCGCAAGTACGCGAGGAAAGTCTCGTCCTTGCACACGGTCTTGCCCGGCGAGTCGGACAGCTTGGCCACCGACTGGCCGTTGCAGGCCACCAGCTTCATGACGATATTGAGCGGCGCCAGGCCCACATCGTTGGTCAGATGAGTGCCGATGCCAAAGCCGGTCATGATGCGGTCGGCAAAATGGCGGTACAGCGACATCGCTTTTTCCAGGTTCAGGCTGTCCGAAAATACCAGGCGCTTGGTCTTGGCGTCGATGCGCAGCGCGGTGTAATGGGCCAGCGCCTTTTCGCCCCACACGACCGGGTCGCCCGAATCGTGGCGCAGGCCGTCGAACAGCTTGGCAAAATACAGGTCGAAGTCGTCCAGGAACGCATCCATTCCCACCACGTCGGTCAGCGCAACGCCCAGGTCGCCGCGGTATTCCTGCACCCACGCTTCGAGCGACGCCTTCTGAAAATCGCGCAGCCGCACGCCGAACGCCTGGAACGATTGCATGTATTCGTGCGCCATGGTGCCGATCGGCACCAGGTCGAACTTCATCGCCTGGTACACGTTGGACGTGCCCTTGAAATACTCGGGCACTTCGCGCGACAGGCGCTGCACCACCTCGTCGTGCCAGGCGCCGGAAAAGCGGCGCCGCACGCCGAAGTCGGAAAACTCGAACGGGTTCAGGCGCTGCGGCTCGGTCTGGCCGAATTCCTTTAACAAGGCGATCTTGGCGCCCAGGCGCTGGCGGCCCTCGGCCAGCGCAGCGTCCTGGTCGAAGCGGCGGAAGTAGAGCTCGTTGACGATGTACAGCACATAAATCTCGAAGCCCATCACGTGCACCTGAGGACCGGCCGCGTGGATCACCAGCGTATTGGAGGCGGCGTCGGCACGCACGTCGATGAACTTGCGCTGGAAGCGGAACACGGTCAAGAAGTCGACGAAATCGCTCTTGATGTAGCGCAGCGCGCGCAGGAAATCGAGTTCTTCGTCGCGGAAGCTCATCGAACACAGGTGGTCGAGCTCGCGCTCGATTTCCTCGATCAATTCCGTCAGCGGATAGGCGGTCTGGTTACGGCATACAAATTCGTACTCGGTGTGGGCGTTCGGATGGCCATGCAGCAGGGCCTGCCACATGGTGAATTTGTATAAATCTGTCTCCAGCAGGCTGCGGACGATGGGCTGCTTCATGGTGTCTGTGGGTCTCCAAATTGCTTGTGTCCATGATCTTACGCGATCACGGCCGGGAACGTTGTCCACCTGTTACAGCCTGGCTTTGTAGGCAGCCAGGCTGGCCAGCAAATGCCGCTGCACATCGCCCTGGCGCTTGAGGCGGGCCAGGCCGGCGGCCATGGGCCCCGCCAGCGCCGCCCGCGACGAATTGAGGTAGGCGTGGCCGGTGGTGGCCAGCACCACGCCGGCCTGGCGCATGGCACTGGCGGCCTTGCGCTGCTCGGCGCCGAGAAAATACAGGTAATCGCTCACCGCTTCCTCGACGTCGAAGTACAGGTCGGTGCGCCCCAGCTGCAATTTCTTCACGCCCTGGGCGATGGTGGCAATGGTCGATACTTGCCTGGCCGGCAGTTCGCGCAGCAGCATGTGTTCGAGTTCGACGATGCCGAGCCGGTATTCGCACTGGATGCCGCCGGCGCGCAGTGCCTGCCAGGTATCGAAGCGCAGGCTTGGGCGGGTGGCGTAGGCGGCAAAGCGCACCGCGTTGTTGGGCTCGGGCACCCGTACCAGGCTCGGGTACAGCAACTGGTAATCGAAGGTGCGGCCCAGCTCGCCATCGACCTCGCCGCTGAGCACCATCGCGGTGGCGCGCTTGGGCGGCACCTCGACGAAGTCGAAGCCCAGCCCCAGCTCGGTGGTGAGCTGGGTGTACACGCGGATCAGCCACTGGGTGCGCGGGTTGTCGTGCGGACGCGAGAACACGAACCGCAGCACGTCCGACGCCGGCGCAGCAGCGGCCACGTGCCCCGCGATGGGCAGCGCAGCCGAGGCGGCCAGCAGCTGGCGCCGGGTGATCATCGCAGCGTCAGCTAGCGTTGGCCAGCAGTTCGGGCAGCACGTCGCCCGACTGCATCAGCCGTACGCCGCGCGCGGCCATCGCCTGCAGGAAGGCCTGGTACTGGGCGTCGAAGCCGGCAACCGGGCTGATGCAGTCGGTGACCAGCACCAGTTTCGCAGCATCGGTGCCGAAATGGTCGGCGATGTGTTCGACCGTGGCTTTTACGCAGTGGCTGCCGGCCTCTCCTGCCACGTAAATGGTGTCGGCGGCGGCCAGCGCTGCCACGAAGGCGGTGTTGAATTGCGTGGCGGTGTCGTCGTCGTACGGCACTTCGGCCATCACGGCCGAGTAATGTTCGGTCCACGGATTGGAACCTTTGGCCAGCTTGGTCACCATCTTGTGCTGGCTGTCCTCCCAGGCGTTGTAGGCGGTGCGCACGTCGTCGTGGACGTTGTTGCCCCAGCTGCCGATTTCGCAGTGCACGGGCCAGACCATGAGCTTGTAGCGCCCGGCGGCTTCCAGGCGGTCGAGGTAGTTCAGTGCGCGGCCCAGGCCGGCCGCATCGCGCGGCAGGTACTGGCCGGCGCGCACCTGGGCGGCGGTAATTTCGGTGAAGGGCGTCACCGGCTGGCCGTCGCCGGCGGTCCAGAAAGTGGGATGGGCGATGTCGAAGCGGTGGTGCGAGTCGAGCGTGACGCTGATGGCGGTGATGCCGTCGCGGCCGCGATTGATCAGGCTGGCCAGGCGCTGCATGTCGGCGTGGGCGCCAGGCACGGGCAAGGCCGGAGCGCGCGCGGCGCCGGTGACCGGATGCACCGGTAAATAGGCTGGCGGCAGGTCGCAAAAATCGTTTTGCGGGTCGATGATCAACAGGTGCAGGTGGCGTTTCATGCAGGGCTCCGTAACGGGTAGTCCCCATCATATCCCGGACCGGCTGCCAGCCTTGCAGACTTGTGGCGCGCCAACGACGAAGCTCCGCCGAGCGGAGCTTGCATCGATAAAGCCTGGTGGAACTTAGCCGGCGATGGCGGCGATCTGGCTGCGCGCGTTGGCGATGGCGTCGGCCACGGCCGCTTCGCCCATGGACACGCCTTCGGCGCGGATGAACGTTACGTCGGTCATGCCGATGAAGCCCAGCGCAGCGGCCAGGTAGGTGGTCACGTGGTCGTAGCCGGCGGCAGGGCCGCTGCTGTACACGCCGCCGCTGGCGACGACGACATAGACTTTTTTACCGGTGACCAGGCCTTCGGGGCCGTTGGCGCCGTACTGGAAGGTGCGGCCGACGCGGGCGATGTGGTCGATCCAGGCTTTCAGGGTCGACGCGACGGAGAAGTTGTACATCGGCGTGCCGATGACGATCGTGTCGGCAGCGAACAGTTCATCGACCAGGGCGTCGGAGGTCTTGATGGCGTAAGCCTGGTCGGCGTTGCGCTGCTCGGCCGGGGTGAAGAAGGCGCCGATCAGCTGTTCGGTGATGTGCGGCAGCGGGTTCTGGGCCACGTCGCGGCGGACCACGGTGGCGGCCGGGTTGGTGGCCTGCAGTTTGGCCACGAGTTCGGCGCCCAACTGGCGCGACAGGGAACCGGTTTGACGTGCGCTGCTATCGATATGAAGAATGGTTGCCATGATGGGCTCCTGGTAAGTGGTGAGTTGCATCCATCATAGATCGGGTTTAGTATCGAGGAAATACACTAAGTTTCAATGATATCTATCGATATTGTAGATATAAGGACTGACACCATGCGCGACCCCGGCCTCCCCTCCCTCGACCAGCTACGCGTGTTCATCGCCGTCATCGACCATGGCGGCTTTGCCCACGCGGCGCGGGCGCTGCACCGCACCCAGTCGGTGATCAGCTACACCATCGCCAACCTGGAAGAACAGCTCAATATCGAGTTGCTCGACCGCAGCAAGCGCAAGCCGGTGCTGACCGAGGCGGGCAAGGCGCTGCTGGCCGACGCCCGCGCCGTCTCGCTCAAGGTCGATGGCATGCGCGCGCGCGCCAAGGCCATGTCTTCGGGGCTGGAGGCGGAAGTGTCGGTGGTGGTCGATGTGATGTTTTCCACTTGCAAGCTGGTGCGCATCCTGCACGCGTTCCAGAAGGAGTTCCCCACGGTCTCCATGCGCTTGCGCACCGAGGCGCTGGGCGCGGTCACCCAACTGGTCATGGAGGGAACGTGCAAGATCGGCGTGAGCGGCTGGATGCCGGGCACGCCGGATACCATCGAGCGCCAGAGCTGCGGCTATGTCACCATGGTGCCGGTGGCCGCGCCCGACCATCCGCTGGCGCAGATCCAGGGCAAGATTCCGAGCGCGGTACTGCGCGAGCACACGCAACTGGTGCTCACCGACCGCAGCACGTTGACCAAAGGCCAGGACTTCGGCGTGATGGCGCTGCGCGACTGGCGCCTAGGCGACTTGAGCTCGAAGCACGCGCTGCTGCGCAGCGGCATCGGCTGGGGCAACATGCCGGTGGAATTCGTGCAGTGGGACCTGGACGCGGGCCGCCTGGTGCAGCTCGACGTCGCCGAAGGCAGCTCGTTCAGCTTCCCGCTGTACGTGATCCGCCGTGGCGACGAGGAGCCGGGGCCGGCCACGCGCTGGCTGATGCAGCAGTTTCTCGATCTCGAACACGCGGGCCACGAGGCCGACTCCGCCGCGCACGCGCAACCACACCATGCGCAGGAAGCGCCGGCGCATTTTTACCGGCTGGGTAATGCTGCGCAGGATGGCCCGCTGCCGCCGATGGCCGATGCGCCCCCTGAGTTGCTGACAACCCCGGCGGCGCCAGCGCCTATCGCACTCCGGCAGCGTTGAGTTTCTGGCGCAGGCGCGAGATTTCTTCGGTCAGGTCCACCACCAGCGCTGCAACGTCGTCGTTGGCCTCGAAGTCGCGCTCGATCTGCCACAGGCGGCGCGCACGCACCAGGTCGGCGCTGGTGAAGCGCCATACCGAGTGATCGTCCGGCGCGGTTTCCAGCAGCACGCCGGTGCGCACCCGCTGCACCACCCAGCCCGGCTCGACCGCGCACGCGTGCGCCAGTTCGTCCAGGGTCAGGGCCACTTCGTCGATCACCACCGCGGTGACGATGGTTTCATTGCTCGTTGCCATGCTCATCCTCCCGCGCGCGGATTGAACGCCATCTCGCGCGCCATCTGCTGATACAGTTCTTTGGCTTTATCGGTGGCAGCCGGCGGCAGCGCCACTTCCAGCAGCAGGTACAGGTCGCCCGCTTCCTTGCCCGGAATGCCGCGTCCGCGCAGGCGCAGCTTGCGGCCGGTTTGCGAGCCGGCCGGCACCGTCACGTTGACCTTGCCCGATGGCGTGGTCACCTCGATCTCGCCGCCCAGCGCCATTTCCCACGGCGCCACCGGCACTGTCTGATAGACGTCGCGGCCGTCGATGCGGTAGCGGGCGTTGGCGCTGAACTGGATTTCCAGGTACAGGTCGCCCGGCCCCGCTTCGCCATTCTGGCCCTGGCCGCTCAGGCGCAGCTGCTGGCCGGCCGTCACGCCTTTCGGAATGTTGACGCTGAGCGTGCGCTCGCGCGTGTGAATGCGGTCGTGCTCGTCGCGCTCGGCCACCATCAGGCTGATCTTGCGGGTGGCGCCCGTGTACGAGTCGGACAGGTCGATGGTGATGCTGGCGTGGGTATCGTCGCCCTTTTGCGGCTGGTAGGCCTGGCGCCGGCGACCACCGCCGTTGCCGAAATTGGCGAACAGGTCGGAAAAAAAGTCGTTGGGATCGGCGCCGCCCCCAAAGCCCCCTGCCCCACCGGCACGGCCGCCGCCACCGCCCCAGCCCGGTGGCGGCCGGAATTCCTGGCCGGCGCGGAATTGCTGGCCGCGCCCGAGGTCGTCGTAGGCCGCGCGCTTTTCGGCGTCGCCGAGCACGCCGTAGGCTTCGTTGAGCTCCTGGGTTTTCTTTTGCGCGTCCGCTTCCTTGCTGACGTCCGGGTGATACTTGCGGACCAGCTTGCGGTAGGCCTTCTTGATCTCGTCTTCGGAGGCCGTCTTGGCCACGCCGAGGGTCTGGTAATAATCCTTGTATTCCACCTTGATGCTCCTGTATGGGCTGCCCGCTATCCTGAAAAGCAGTCTAGCGCAGTTTGAGGGGGCAGTGAGTTCGTGATGCAAATGATAATCCGCAAGTTGGTGTGTCTCACAGTAAAATCAAGGGTTTCTCCCATCTGGCAGGTTTCCATGCAGCACACGTTCACCGTTCGTAATATCCGCGCCGAAGTCATCTCGCTGTGGCAACTGGCCTGGCCGATGCTGATCGGCCAGCTGGCCACCGTCGGCATGGGCGTGGCGGACGTGGCCATGACAGGCCACACCAGCGCCGACGAGCTGGCGGCCGTCTCCTTGGGCGCTTCGATCTGGTCGATCATCCTGGTCACCGTCAGCGGTACCATGATGGCGATTAACAGCATCGTCGCGCACGACATCGGCGCCGGCCAGCTGGCGCGGGTGCCGCACGCGGTACGGCAGTCGTTGTGGAAGTCGCTGGGCGTGGGCGTGATCGCCATGGCGCTGGCCAACCTGGCCACGCTGCTGTTCGACCACCTGTACCTGACCCCGCACGTGCAGCACCAGGCCGAGCTGTTCGTCCACATCATCAGCTTCGGCTTGCCGCCGTTTGCAGCCTACCGCGCCTTGTACGGCTACAGCACCAGCATCAACGAGACGCGGCCGGTGATGGCGATCGCCATCCTGGGCCTGCTGTTCAATGTGTTCGTCAACTGGCTGCTGGTGTTCGGCAACTGGGGGCTGCCGGCACTGGGCGGCGTCGGTTGCGCCGTGTCCACCGCGCTGTGCATGTGGCTGATGCTCGCGGCCATGCTGCTGTGGATCCGACGCGCGCCGGCCTACCGCGCCACGTATCCGTTTTCGCACTGGGAAGGCCCGCACTGGCCCGAGATCGCCTCGATGCTGCGCCTCGGTGTGCCGATCGGCATCAGCTATTTTGCCGAGGTCAGCGCGTTCGGCGCAGTGAGCCTGCTGGTGGCGCGCTACGGCGTGATACCGATTTCGGCGCACCAGATCGCGCTCAATTTCACCTCGCTGGTGTTCATGGTGCCGCTCAGCTTTGGCATTGCCCTGATTACCCGCGTGGGCCAGGCGATGGGCGAAGGCGAACCGGCGCGGGCGCGCTTCATTTCGTGGGTGGGCGTGTGGATGTCGCTGGCGTTCGGCGTGCTCTCGGCCATCTTCATCGTGCTGTTCCGCTACCAGATCGCCCGCGCCTACACGTCGGACCTGGCGGTGCAGGAGCTGTGTGCGCACCTGCTGCTGTTTGCCGCGCTGTTCCAGTTATCGGATTCCACCCAGGTGGCGGCGTCGTGCGCGATTCGCGGCTACAAGGTGTCGCGCCAGCCGATGGTGATCCAGGTGACGGCGTTCTGGGGCTTCGCACTGCCGATCGGCTGCTGGCTGGGCCTGGCGCCGCAATGGCTGCCGTTCGCGCCGGCGCAGCCGATGGCGGCGTCCGGTTTCTGGATCGGCCTGGTGGTGGGATTGACGGTGGCTGCGGTGCTGCTGAGCTGGGCCCTGCAACGACTTTCGCTGGCGCGTGTAAAGACGGCGCCGGCCTGATCACCACGGTGGTGCGGTTCGCCAAAACCGCACCAAACTATCAACGGTATTGACCGTCTTATTCAGAACATTGCTACCTCGCCAGCAGTGAGTCAGTCTGGTATCGTCACGGATTGCATAATTTCCGAGACATTCTTCATGCGCTTTATTCTCGCACCAATCACGCTGTGTGCAATGCTTGCCGGTGGCCACGCCACCGCCGAGAAACTTACCCTGGACCGCATCCACTCCGACCCGTCGCTCAGCGGCCCTGGCGTACGCAACCTGAAGGTCTCGCCGGACGGCGCGCGCGTCACCTTCCTCAAGGGCCGCGACGACAACCAGTTCCAGCTCGACCTGTGGGAATATAACCTGAAGAACAAATCGACCCAGCGCCTGGTCGATTCGAAAACCCTGGTGCCGGAAGAGAACCTGTCCGACGCCGAAAAAGCGCGCCGCGAACGCGCCCGCACCGCCGCCCTCAAGGGCATCCTCAACTACAGCTGGTCGCCGGACGGCAAGCAGCTGCTGGTGCCGATCGCCGGCAACCTGTACCTGATCGACGCCGCCAAACCCGACGCCGCGCGCCTGGTCGCCAAGGGCAATGTGCTCGATCCGAAGATCTCGCCCAAGGGCCGCTACCTCTCGTTCGTGCGCGACCAGAACCTGTTCGTGATCGACTTGACTACCAACGCCGAGCGCCAGTTGACCAGCGACGGCGCCGGCACCATCCACAACGGCGAGGCCGAGTTCGTGGCGCAGGAAGAAATGCACCAGACCACCGGCTACTACTGGGCGCCGGACGACTCGGCCATCGCCTTCAAGCGCTACGACGAAGCGCAGGTGCCGGTGGTGCGCCGCTTCGAGATCTATGCCGACCGTACCGACGTGATCGACCAGCGCTACCCGGCCGCCGGCGACCCGAACGCCACCGTGCAACTGAAGATCGTCTCGCCTGCCGGCGGCGCGATTCGCAATGTGGACCTTGGCAGCGAACAGGATATCTACCTGGTGCGCGCCGACTGGAGCAGCGACAGCAAAGCGCTGCTGTTCCAGCGCCAGAGCCGCGACCAGAAAAAACTCGAACTGATCTCGGTCGATGCCGCCACGCTGGCGCAGCGCGTGCTGGTCACCGAAACCTCGAAAACCTGGGTCGATATCTTCGACGATCTGCGCTTCCTGGCCAAAGGCAAGGGTTTTGTGTGGTCGTCGGAACGCACGGGCCGCAAGCACCTGTACCTGTACGATATGAATGGCAAGCTGCTGCATCCGATCTCGAGCGGCGAATGGGGCGTGGACCGCGTGCTGGCCGTGGACGAGAAAGCCGGTCGCGTGTTCGTGCAGTCGAACCGCGACGCGGTGACCGACAGCCAGACCTACGCGCTCAGGCTCGACGGCTCCAGCGCCGACAAGCCTGCCCGCATCACCCAAGGCGACGGCTGGCACGATTCCAACTTTGCCGGCAATGGCGAAGTCTTCGTCGATACCTACTCCGATCCAAGCACGCCGCCCCAGGTGAGCATCCGCCGGCCCGACGGCACCATGATCAGCTGGCTCGAGCACAATGAGCTGAACGCCAGCCACCCGTACGCGAAATACCTGGACGCCCACCTGCGCCCCGAATACGGCACCATCAAGTCGAAAGACGGCCAGACCATGTACTACTCGATCACCAAGCCATCCGGCTTCGATCCGGCCAAAAAGTACCCGGTGTTTCTGTCCACCTACGGCGGCCCGGGCGCGCAGCATGTCGCGCGCAAGTGGGGCAACCTGTTCGACCAGTACATGGCGCAGCAGGGCTTCGTGGTGTGGCGCCTCGATAACCGCGGTTCGAGCCGCCGCGAGCGCGCGTTCACCGACCCGATCTACCTCGACATGGGCCGCGCCGAAGTGGAAGACCAGCTGACCGGCATCGAGTGGCTGAGCAAGCAGAGCTTTATCGATCCGAAGCGCATCGGCGTGTTCGGCTGGAGCTACGGCGGCTTCATGACCCTGCGCCTGCTGTCGCAGGGTTCGGACAAGATCGCCATGGGCGTGTCGGTGGCGCCGGTGACCGACTGGTCGCTGTACGACACCCACTACACCGAGCGCTTCATGAGCACGCCGAAGCTGAACGTGGCCGGTTACAAGTCGGGCAGCGTGTTCTCGCACGTCGATGGCTTGAAATCGAAGCTGCTGCTGGTGCACGGCATGGCCGACGACAACGTGCTGTTCACTAACACCACGCGCATGATCGATGCGCTGGTGGCGCGCAACGTGCAGTTCGACCTGATGACCTACCCGGGCGCCAAGCACGGTATCTCGGGCAAGGTGCCGCAGCGCCACGTGTATGGCATGATCGAGGCCTTCTTCAAGAAGAACCTGATGCCGGAACCCACCAAGTAATGTAGACAGACGTCAAAAGGGCCGCGATTGCGGCCCTTGTTTTACCTGCATCCCAAGCGTGGCTTAGTTGCGGTTGCCCTTGAGGGTGTCGTCAATGGCTTCTTTGGCGTCGCCGACGTTCTTTTGCAGCTTGCCTTCGGCTTGCTTGTTGAGGCCCTTGGCCTGCTGTTCCGAAGAGCCGACTACTTTACCGGCGCCTTCCTGGATTTTGCCGCCGATTTCCTTCGCCTTACCTTTGACTTGATCTTCGTTCATGATGCACTCCTTGGGTCAATGTTGAAGCTACCGGACACACAACGTTGTGTGCATGGGTTTCACTATAGGCCGGTCATGGTCGAGCTTCTGTGCGGTCACTCACCAAGAATGTAAAACCGTGGGCGACAGAAAAGATACGGTCGGGTGCAAAAGGCTTCTTTCTGATGGCGAATCGCTATATAGTTAACCCATAGCAACGTGCTAACAACGACGAACACCCAGGAGATCCCAGATGAAACTTGATGCACTGTTCCAGAATCCGACCGCGTTGCCTACCGCCCCGAAAGTCGTCGAAGAACTGATCAGCAGCTTTGACAAGGCCAGCGTCTCCACCGAGGAGATCGCCAAGAAGCTGTCGACGGACCCGGTGCTGAGCGCCAAGCTGCTGCGATTGGCCAACTCGGCCTACTACCATGTCTCGCGCAGCATCGGCACGGTGGAAGATGCGGTGCTGATGCTCGGTTTCGTCACGGTGCGTACGCTCGTTATCAGCTCCGGCCTGGTGAGCGGTTTCAAGACCGTGCCCGGCCTCGACCTCAAGCAATTCTGGCGCTACAGCCTGCACACGGCGGTCTCGGCCAAGTGGATCGCCAAGAAAACCCGCGAAAACACCGACCTCGCCTTCACCATCGGCATGATGCACGCGATCGGCCAACTGGTGATCCACTCGGCCATGCCGGAAAAGGCCATGGCCCTCGATAAAGTGGCCGGTCCGATGGACTCGCGCCGCCTGGACGCCGAAGTGGCCTCGTTCGGCTACACCTTCGCCGACGTCGGCGCCGAACTGGCCCGCCGCTGGAAATTCCCGGAAACCTTCGCTGAAACCATCATGGCCTTCCCCGAGCCGCACAAGGATGGCGAGCTCAACCGCCTGGCAGCGGTGGTGTCGCTGGCCGCCTGGCGCGCCCGCGTGGAACAGGCCGGCCTCACGGCCGAAGAAATCACCGCCTGCTACCCGACCGAGCTGGCCGAAGAACTGGGCCTGGAAGACGACGCCCTGATCGACGACATGCCGTCACCGGACGAACTGTCCGCAGGCCTGGAAGAATTGGTGAAGTAAGCGACAATATTTCGCACTGTTTCGCCGCCAAAGCTGCCTGATTTCGGTCCGGCAGCTTTTTTTTCATCTTTTTTCAAATTATTTTGATTTTGCCCTCAAGTTCCCGTTTAAGCGGACGTTAATCAAGACATGCGGTAATCCGTCTTAATCTCGCAACTTATCCTGGTGAGCTGATGAACACTTCCGAAGTCCTCTCGATGTACGAAAACATTGCCGGCCTGAGCACCCAGATGGCTGCCGCCGCGCGCATGGGCGACTGGGATGGCGTCGGCAAACTGGAAGCCCGCTGCGCCAGCGCCGCGCGCGCCACGGCCACCGGCGTACCGCCAATGGAAGGCGCACCACGCCTGCGCAAGATCGACCTGCTCAAACAAATCCTGGCCAACGACCGCGAAATCCGCGACCTGGCCGATCCCTGGATGAACACCATCCCCGGCATGGCCCGCCAGTAAAACCAGCCAGCCCAACAAAAAAGCGCCCACCCGGCGCTTTTTTTTCACCCCTACTTCGGGGTCAGTGCCGACATTCGGACATTTTTGAACTTATTTGCACCGCACTGGTCAGCAAATTGATGCGCTCGTGTCCGAATGTCGGCACTGACCCCGAAGTCTTATGCGAGGGCGACGCGCAGGGACAGGGCGATGCCTTGGGCTGCCTGGGTGATTTCGTCGAGCGACGGGAAGCTCGGGGCGATGCGGATGTGGCGGTCTTTCGGATCGTTACCATACGGGAAGGCCGCGCCGGCTGGCGTGAGGGTGATGCCCGCTTCCTTGGCCAGCGCCACCGTGCGTTTCGCGGCGCCGTCCGGCGTCACCAGGTCGATGAAGTAGCCGCCTTGCGGACGGGTCCAGCTCACGCCCGGCACATTGCCCAGGTACTCTTCGAATTGCGCCAGTACCGCGTCGAACTTCGGCTTCAGCAGGGCCGCGTGCTGTTCCATCAGCGCTTCCACGGTCGGCAGGTCTTTCAGCAGGCGCACGTGGCGCAGCTGGTTGATCTTGTCCGGGCCGATGCTGCGGATGCCGGCAAGCTTGGTCCACCAGGCGATATTGGCCGGCGACGACGCCAGCGCGGCGATGCCCGAACCGGCCCAGGTCACTTTCGACGAGGAGGCGAACACGAACGCACGGTCCGGGTTGCCGGCGGCGGCGCACGCTTTGAGGATATCTTGCACCTCCAGCTTTTGCGCCCCCAAGTGGTGGAAGCGATAGGCGTCGTCCCACATCAGGATGAAGTCGGGAGCGGCGGTTTTCATCGCGGCCAGGCGCTGCACCACGGCGTCGGGATACACCACGCCGCCCGGGTTGCTGTACTTCGGCACGCACCACATGCCCTTGATGCTGGCGTCCTCGGCCACCAGTTTTTCCACCAGGTCCATGTCCGGACCATCGTCGTTCATCGGCACGTTGATCATCTTGATGCCGCGCGTTTCGCAGATGGCGAAGTGGCGGTCGTAGCCCGGTACCGGGCACAGGAAGGTCACCGGCTCGCGCACCCACGGCGCGTTGCCGGGCGTGCCGTTCAACAGGGCATAGACGATGACGTCGTGCATCAGCGACAGGCTGGCGCTGCTGTCGACCACCACCTGCGCGGCCGGCACGGCCAGCAATTCGCCGAACAATGCGCGCGCCTCCGGCAGGCCAACCGTGCCGCCGTAGTTGCGGCCGTCGGTGCCGTCAGCGGCCTTGTAGCCGTGCACGGCCTCGAGCAAGGCGTTCGACAGGTCGAGCTGCTCGGGCGATGGCTTGCCACGTGACATATCGAGTTTGAGACCGAGTTGCTTGAACGCTTGGTACTGTTGTTGGTCCTGGGATGGAAGGTCGGCTGCAGTCATGGGGCTCTTTCAAAATGGGAAGGCGAGGCTCGAAAGCGTCGATAACTATACCCCAGTTCGTCAGAGCGTTGACAGAGCTTCAAGTTATATACTTATGCGAAAAAAGTTCTTACATGGAATCAGGGCTGGACCGCCGGTCCCGGGGCGGCCCACTCGGGCGTGGGCACTTCGCGGAACTCGTCACCAGCCGCTTCGGTCGTGCGCGGCTTCTTGCGGAAGCCTTGCCATATCTTGAGCGGCTTGCCCGACTTCTTGCGGCGCAGGTAGAACCACACACCAGCGCCAGCCAGCAAGGCGGCGGCCAGCGCACCGAGAATCAGCGGCAGCTTGCTCGATTGCTCCTCCGGCGGCTTTTCCTTTTTGTACTTGAGCTTGGGCAGCACGCGGCGTTGCTGTACTGGTGCGGCTTCCGGCGCCGGTACAGCGGCTTCCTTGGCGGCTTCCTTGGCGCCCTCGACGCCGGCCTCGGCCTTCAGCGCTGGCGTGGGCGCGGCTGGCTTGGCCGCGACCGGTGTCTCCGGCTTGATCTCTGCGGCCCGCGCTTCGCCCATGCCGGAGGCGATCGTCAACGGCTTGGCGGCCGGGGCGGGCGGAGTTGCGATCGGGATTGCCATTTTGCTTGCCACCTGGGCCGCAGCTGCAGCGCCGGTGGAACCGGCCAGCGCGGTTTGTAATTGCTTCACTTTGCCTTCCAGCTCCACCAGCTTGGTCGACAGCGCCTGGCTTTGGGCATCGAGCACCTGGCACTCTTTGGCGCCAGAACTGCTTGGCGCGCAGGCGGCAGGAGCGGCCGCCTTTTTCACGCCGACCGGTAATGGCAAGGGCGGCATCGGCAACAACGCTTGCGCCACTAGCGGTGGTGGCGCAGAGGTGGCTGGGGTGCTCGCGACCGCCGCAGGCTTGGTGGCTGCTGCTGGTTTGGTGGCGACGGCCTCGCGTTTGACAGAGGCGGCTTCGGGCTTGGCGGCTAATGCCTCTGGTTTGGCAACGGCGCCTTCGGGCTTGGCGGCGAGCTTGTTGTCGGCTTTTGACGCCAGCTTTTCCGCCGTTTTGTCAGCCGTTTTGTCAGCCGTTTTGTCTGCCGTTTTCTCAGCCACCCTGGCCGGCGCAATCAACCGGGAACCGAGCGCCTCGGAAATGCGTTCAGGGATATCGCGCACCGGCACCAGCGCTGGCGGCCGGGCCTGCGCTGGCGCCGCTTTCAAGCCGCCCGGTCCGCCCACTTCCGACTCGTGGAACGACGGCATCGGCGCCGGCCGGGTGCGGTCGCGTACCGCGCGCGCTGGCGCCGGCGCTGCGCTGTCCGCCACCCTGGCCGGCTCGGCGGCAGCGATGGCGGCCGGCGCCATCCGCACCGGCGGCGCCGGGTTGGGGTCGGGCTGCAACCACACCGTGGCCAGGCGGATATCGCGCCGCCCGCCCGCGCTCAATTCCACGTACACGTGCACGTATTCGGCATTGACCGCGCCGGCGGTGGTGATGTGCAGGACATCCTTGCCGTCGCGTCGCGCCACGGCCATCCTGACCGACGCCAGCGCCGGATTCATGGTGATATTGGCGCCGCGATAAACGTCGGGCTGCGCCAGCCGTGCCTGCACCGGGCCACCGTCGCCAGCCAGCAGTTCGACATCGGCCGACAGCGGCTGCCCGATATAGGAACGCGCGGCGACGTCGCCCAACTCGGCGGCATGCAGCGTTGGCGCCAGCACGGCGAGCATGGCCAGCGCCAGCACGGCCACAAGGCGAAGCAAAATATCAAGAAGGTAGCGTTGCATAATCGGTGGGCCGCCGGGCGACATCTGGGGATCTTCTCTATTAACGGCTGGAAATCGACTTTTTGTAGCCCTCAGTTAATTTTTCCGAACTGCGCTACACTGGCTGACGCATGTCAGATGAGAATGATTACCAATTTCACAAAGGAACCGTTATGAGTACCCGCAGCGAAAAAGACAGCTTTGGTCCCATCGATGTACCGTCTGAACAATTGTGGGGCGCGCAAACCCAGCGCTCCCTCGAGCATTTCCATATTTCCACCGAGCGCATGCCGCCCGAACTGATCCACGCGCTGGCCAGCGTCAAGCGCGCCGCCGCCCGTGTCAACCTCGACCTGGGCCTGCTCGACGGCGCCAAGGCCACCGCGATCACCCGCGCGGCCGACGAGGTGCTGGCCAACCAGCACCCCACCGAATTCCCGCTGGCCGTGTGGCAAACCGGCTCGGGCACGCAATCGAATATGAACATGAACGAGGTGCTGGCCAACCGCGGTTCGGAACTGATGGGCGGCGTGCGCGGCGAGTCGCGCCTGCTGCACCCGAACGACGACGTCAACAAGGGCCAGTCGTCCAACGATATCTTCCCCACCGCCATCCACGTCGCGTGCGCCCAGGCGCTGGCCAACAACGTGCTGCCGGCCCTGCGCCAGCTGCGCGCCAGCCTGCACGCCAAGGCCGTAGCCTTTGCCGACATCGTCAAGATCGGCCGCACCCACTTGCAGGACGCCACCCCGCTCACCCTGGGCCAGGAATTTTCCGGCTACGTGGCGCACCTCGATTTTGCCGAACACGCGATACAAGCCGCCCTGCCCGGCGTGCTGCAACTGGCCGCCGGTGGCACGGCGGTGGGCACGGGCCTGAACGCCCACCCGGAATACGCCACCCGCATCGCCGCCGAGCTCGAACACACGCTGGCGCTGCCGTTCCGCACCGCCGACAACAAGTTTGCCGCGCTGGCCGGCCACGACGCCCTGCTGTCGGCCCACGGCGCCCTGAAAACCCTGGCGGCATCGCTGATGAAAATCGCCAACGACGTGCGCTGGATGGCCTCGGGCCCGCGCTCGGGCCTGGGCGAAATCACCATCCCGGAAAACGAACCGGGCAGCTCCATCATGCCGGGCAAGGTCAATCCCACCCAGTGCGAGGCGGTCACCATGCTGTGCTGCCAGGTGTTCGGCAACGACGTGGCGATCACCATGGGTGGCGCCTCGGGCAATTTCGAACTGAATGTGTACAAGCCGCTGATCGCGCACAACTTCCTGCAGAGCGCGCGCCTGCTGGCGGACGGCATGCGCAGCTTCGAGGAACATTGCGTCCACGGCATCGAGCCGAACCGCGACCGTATCGCCGAACTGATGGAACGCTCGCTGATGCTGGTCACCGCGCTGGCGCCGCACATCGGCTACGACAAGGCGGCGTCGATCGCCAAGAAGGCCCAGCACGAAGGCACCACGCTCAAGCAGGCAGCGCTGGCGCTGGACTACGTCACGGCCGAGCAATTCGAGCAGTGGATAGTCCCCATCGACATGACGCGTCCTGGCTGATCAGAACCCGTAAGCGTAACGCACGCCGGCCAGCCAGTCCGGCGCGGCGTTGGCGTCGTGGCCGGGGTTGAAGCGCAGCATCACCGCGCCGGTCAGCTTGCCGCCGCGTCCGTCGCGGGCGCGGCCGAGCATGGTGCTGTAGCCGAATTCGATATCGCGCTCGGTGGCGGTCGGCTGCAGGTTGAAGGCCGGCGCGCCAAACGCCTGGCTGCCCATGTAGGCGGCCTGGCTGCCGCCCTGCTGGCCGCCGGTGCGCACCTTGGCGGGCACCGACACGGTGACGCCGATGCGGTCGCGGTGGTCGAATATTTCGCGCGTGGTCCAGCCGACACTGAACGCCACCGTGCGCACCGAGGATACTTGCGCCATCAGGCTGTCCGCACTGCCATAGCCGTCGGTCTTGCCGTAGGTGGCCATCGCCATCACCGAGCTGCGCGGAGTGACCGCATAGCCCATCGACAACGAAGTAAAGGCCGTGGTCGGCCGCGCCCGCAGCGCCAGCGCCGTGTTGCGCTCGGCTTCGGGGCCGGTCTGGCGCAGGATGCCGGCAGTAACGGCACCGACCGCGCGGCCCATATGGGTTTCGAATTCCGCGATGCTCGAATAGCGGCGGTTGCGCTCGGCCAGCAGCGGCCGGAAGTCGGCGCGCGCCTGGTCCGGTTGGACCAGCAGCGGCAGCGGCATGTCGGCAGCGCAGCAAGACCAGCTTGCCATGGAACTGATGATCGCCATCGAAAACTTGTGCATGATGCCACCCGAGAGGTAGAACAGCGCTGAGTGTTGAGTGTTGCGGGTCGAGCGTACGAACCAGCCTACCAGTTTTTCTTGCTGGCAAATACGCGTTGGCACGGTAAACTGTGCGCCTGTCGGAATGCCGCTACACTATCCTTGTCGCGCGGCGCCGCACTTGAAAACCATGGTATCAGAGGAAAAAATGCAGAAAGTCAGTTTTGAGTTGAATGGGGAATTTGTTGAGTTGAATCAGTTGCTCAAGCTCGTGGGGCTGTGCGACAGCGGCGGCGCCGGCAAGATGCTGGTGGCCAGCGGCGACGTCAAGGTCGATGGCAAGCAGGAACTGCGCAAGACCGCCAAGATCCGCGCGGGCCAGCTGGTCACCGTCGGCGACATCCGCATCAGTGTCGATCCCGTATAAACTTACTTGCATTTGAGCAATAATGGTCTAAGCTGGAAACGCTGCGTTTTCCATGACGCCGCGTAATCCGGCCGTTATTCCCGCCTCGTATAGTTCGGAGTCGGCTGCTGTCATCTCATCAAAACCGTTATGTGTCGAACTTGAACAGGGGGAAGTTATGGACGGTCCGCAACCAACCACACCAACCCAGGAACGCCTGCTGGGCGATCTGCGCGAAGTGATCGAAAATGCCGAAGAATTGTTGAACAACACCACGCAATACAACGGCGCCATGTACGAAACCGCCCGCAGCAAGCTGGCGCAGGCGCTGCTGGCCGCCACCGAAGAACTGGCCCGCTTCGAAGACGCCCACATCGGCCGCATGATGGAGCTGACCGCCCGCGCCAACCAGTTGCATCGCGATCTCACCGGCGAAGCACGCCTCTTGCGCGCCTTCCACCGCGAAGATTAAGTCCGGATTTCCACGATCAGCTGCAGCGCGAGCCAGCGCTGCAACTGCCCCGCCACGTCGAACTGTTCATCCACCGCGAATGCCGCGTCCAGCGCCCCCCCGAAGGTGCCGCCCGCGTGCAACGCCGCCAGCGCGGCATGGCTGCCCCGCCCTAGCGGCGCCACCATTGCATACCACCCAGGCCGCGCCACCACGCCAACTTCCGCCACCGCCATATCGGCGGGAAAAGCGTGACCGTGCGCCGGCTGGTGCGCCAGCCACAGCGACACCACCGCCCACGCCGACTGCACCGGCACGCAGGCGTGGTGCAGGCGCAGCCGGGCCGCTTCCAGTTGCGCCGGCGCCAGTGCGCCCAGTTGCTGCGCCGTCACTGGCGCCGCGTCGGCCGCGTAGTGAGCAAGGTGCACGGCCCACTCCAGGCGCGCCATGTCGGCCAGGTATGGCAACGTGGCCGCAGGTGGAAAATCGTCGAGGAAATCGCCCAGTTGCGCGCCGAAGCGGTTGAGATCGCCGTCTTGCGATGGCTGGGCGCGAACGTACGCGTGCGCCAGCGCGCCGAAAAATGCGTGGCCGACCAGCGCGGCGATCACCGGGTAGGCGGCCGCCAGCGCCTTCGTGGCGGTCGCCGCCAGGTTGCCGCGATACAGCGTCAGCCGGTGGGCGTTATGTTGATGCGGGCGCCACAGGGCCAGTGCCGGCGGCGCGGCACCCGGGTCCACCAGGGCGTCGGCGAACAGTTGCTGGCTTTGGGCCGGCGTGGGGTAAGCTTGGGCGCCAGGCGTGGCGAGGGCGCCGATGTCATGCGACGATGCTGGTGCTGGTGCTGGAGCTGGAGCTGGAGCTGGAGCTGGAACTGGTGCCTTTGCGTGGCGCGGCAGTCGGGTCGCCGCTGCTGCGTTGCTTTGCTGCAAGGTCGGCGCAATTCCTTGGCAACGAAGCAGCGCCTGCGCCTTGGCAGCCTCTTCCATCAACACCGCCAGCGGCGGAATATCGGTATCCCACTCGATCAGCGTTGGCACGGCGCCGAAGCGTTCCAGCGCAGCCTGGTAGAGTTGCCAGACCGGCGCGGCAACGGCAGCGCCGTGGTGATCGATGACTGCCTGCGGCGTTACCAGGTGACCGCCCAGGTGCAGTTCGCCCACCGTGGCGGGCGCGATCGCCTGCAAGGCGGCCAGCGCATCTTCGCCGTGGTTGCACTGGTTGACATACAGGTTGTTGATGTCGAGCAGCAGGCCGCAGCCGGTGCGCGCGGCCAGCGCCGCCAGGAACTGCGCTTCGCTCATGCTGTCCCCGTGGAACCTGGTATAGGTGGACACGTTCTCCAGCAACAGTTGCCGTTGCAGCAGGTTTTGCACCTGGTCCACGCGTTCGCACAGCAGGTCGAGCGCGGCGGCGTCCAGCGTCAACGGCAACAGGTCGTTCAAGTGGCGGTCGCCTACCGCGCCCCAGCAAAGATGTTCGGACACCAGGCAAGGTGCGACGCTGCGCACCAGTGTGCGCACGCGCTCGAGATGCTGCGTGGAAAATCCCCGTGCCGAGCCCAGGCCCAGCCCCACGCCATGCAGGCTGACCGGATAATCGCGCCGCAACCGGTGCAGCACATGCCAGTCGCGGCCGGATTGGTCGAGATAGTTTTCGGTGTGGACTTCGAGCCAGTCCACCGCCGGCCGTTCATCGAGGAACTGGCGATGGTGCGGCGCGCGCAAGCCGATTCCCACGCCCAGCGGGCGCGGTGCAACAGCAGGCGCGGCATCGTTACCGGTCACTTGTGCTACGGGATCACAGCCGGCTGACCGGGCGGCTTACTTGGCAGGCGCAGTGGTCTTGCCGCCGATTTTTTCGCAGGTGCCCTTGGGCACGTGCTTCCACTCGACTGCGGCATTGTCGGTCGTGGCCTGGCCCGCGCACGAATGCGAACCATCGGACGCGGCGCAGTCGTTCTGGCCTGCCTTGGCCACGCCATAGCATTTCTCGGTATCGGCGCTGCCGTTCATGCCGGTGGTCGCAGCGGTGGCCGTGCTGGCGCTGCAAACAGCGGCCAGGGCGGCGGCGATCAGGGCGTGGCGTTGGTTCATGGTCGGTTCTCCTCGAAGGTGGTGGTGTGCAGGCGCAGCGTAGCAGCAATCATGCTGCCACGGCTAGTCTGCGCGGCCGGTCCACCCGGAAGATGGCGCCATTATGCAGTGGTGTTGATGGTATTGCCGAGATTGGAAGGCAGGCGCGGCGCCGAGGGCACCGGCGGAATCGCCTCGATCAGCGCAGTGGCGCTGGACGCCTGGATATCTTGCGCCTTTTTCAAAACGGCAATACCTACCGCCTGCTTGTTGCCGGTGTCGGCGATGCTGGTTGCAAGCTGGGCAATGTTGGAAACGTCCATGGTGTCCTCCTTTAAGGCGTATCCCTTATTTACGGAAGGACGCGCCGGAACTTTAGGCCGGTGGCGACATTTCATGGCGTTTTTTTTCCACCAGCGCCAGCAGCCAGTCCAGCACCTCCTGCGGCGCGTTCAAATCGAGCCAGGCTGTGCTGGCCGACAACTCTGCAGGCCGTGGCAGGTCGGACGCCACCGCCACCACGTGCGCATCGTGCGGATACAGGGGTTCGCGCCCCTGCTCGCGGCGATACACTTCCAGCTTGTCGATCGGATATTGCTTGAACCCTTCGAGCAGCGTCAGGTCGGCCGGCGACAGGCGAGCCAGTTGCTCTTCGAGGGACGGTTCGAGGGCGCCGCGCAATTCGTGGACGATGGCATAACGAAACGGCGACGCCACCATCACCTCGGCCGCGCCTGCCATGCGCAGGCGCGCGCTGTCCTTGCGCGGTGGCTCCAGCTCCAGGTCGTGATGGCTGTGCTTGATGACATTGACCTTGAGGCCACGGTTGGCCAGTTGCGCGATCAGGTACTCGAGCAGAGTGGTCTTGCCGCTGCCCGACGTGCCGATCACACCCAGCACCTGGCGCAGCGGCGCGGAACTTGCTTGATACATTGCTACTCTCCCTGCCACATCGTTGCTCTTGCCTGGCATTATACCCAGCAATATTTCACGTGGCAGACACCGAAAGGCCTATTGCTCCTCGTCCAGTTGACGGAAACGCTCGCTGCGCGAGCGGCTGTTGGCCAGCAGGATCAACAGCAGGCAGACCAGCGCCGTCATATAGGTGCTCGGCTCGCTATCGATGGCGGTGTAAATGGTATGGACCGCCGCGTGGGCGCGCGGCATGACCATGGTGGCGGCTATCAGGAAAGGCAATAACGTCAGGTATTTCATGATCATCCCCTGCAATGATTGGCATGGGAACGACGTTATCACCGCGCCGTGACGCTTTGATGACAATTTAGTACGGAACGCGGTACCTGTAGCCTTTATAGCTGAACACCGCCTCTTTCGGATTCAGTTTTTCCAGCAACAGCCCGGGCGCGACTTCCTCGCCCTCGCGGCGCAGTATTTTGTCCACCAGCAGCAGCCGGTCGGCAGGATTTTTAGAGTAGATGTAACCGCCCACAGCCACCTGCGGAATCGCGCGCTGTATCGGTTCCGGCAGCTCGCGCAGGTTGACAACCGGTTCTTCAACCTTGGCAACGGCGGCCGCTGCCGGGGCCGGTGCAGACCTGGTGGCCGATGCGGGCGCGGCAGTGGTGGCCGGCGCCGGGGCTGCAACTGGCGTGGCGGGCTGGGCCAACGGTGTTGTCACCGTGGCGACCGGCGGCGGCAGGGCCGTGACCGGCGCAGGCAGCGCGGCGACGGATTGCTGCGCGGTTGACGATGGCTGCATAGCGGCCGATCGTTGCACTGCTGTCGATTGTTGCGCTGCTGCCGATTGTTGCGCTGCTGCCGATTGTTGCGCTGCTGCCGATTGTTGCGCTGCTGTCGGTGGCTGCGGCAGCGTGGCGGCGGCCGTGTCACCGCTGGCCGCCGGCGCGGTGGCGTCAGCGGTGACCACCGGCGTGGCTGACCGCAACACCAGTACTACCAGCACCACGATGGCGACCGCCATCGCCACCAGCGCCAGCACGACCGGCCGCTTGAGGCGGCCCGACGCCGAGGCTTGCGCGCCGGCCTGCAAGGTCGGCGCGTGGATGGTCGGTGAGTTGCCGAGTTGGCGTTCGGCTTGCGCTTTTTTCAGCGCTTCCAGGATGTAAGACATATTATTTCCCCGCTCCGGCGGTGGACTGCGCGACCAGGCGCGGCTCCTGCACGCCGCCCAGCTGGTACAGCCGGATAAATGTTTTCGGACCGGCCACGCCGTCCGCCTTGAGTTGCTGCGACGCCTGGAAGTCGCGCAGGCGTTTGCGCAGCGCGGCGTCGAGCGGCTGGTTTTCGGCCGGCGCGGCCAGTTCGTACAGCTGCGCCAGGCGCTGGGCCAGCCAGTCGACGTCGGCACCGCGGTCGCGAGCCACCACCTGGTCGCGCCAGTTGGCCGGCGCGCGCCAGTACGTAGTGAACTCACCGTCGAGCCTTGCGGCCAGCGCTTCCAAGGTCATGCGTTCGGTCTTGCCGCCCGGCGCGGTGATGGTGGCGCCCCTGGCGTCGAGCGCGGTCAGCAGCACGTAACCGGGGATCACCGGATTGTCGCGCAGCGTCAACACGGCCGGCCGGTCGAGCTGGCGCAGCTCGTCGATGCCGCCCCGGGTTTGCAGGCAGCGCAGGTTCAGGCGCGCAGCGGCGCCGCACGGGTCGCTGTCGGTGAGCGCCAGGCCCCACAGGCCAGCCAGCTGGCGCAAGGCGGCAGCCTTGTCGGTAGTGACGCCGGATTCGGCAGAGGAAACCGCCTGCGCGGGAGTAACGGCAGATAACGACGTGGACGCCGGCACCGGCGCGCCTGTCGTCGCGGGCGACGTGACGGTCCCGGTCGCGGTTGTCGTCCCGGGCGCGCTCCCGCGCACGGTACCCTGACCATTACCGGTACCGATACCGATACTGCTACCGGCTCCCGCCGCGACCGGCACCGCCACGGCCGCCATCGGCACCGCCGCGCTGGTCCGCTGTCGCTCGGCAAACTGCAACAGCAGCACGCTGAGCACCACGCCGCCGGCCACGCCGGCCGCCACCAGCGGCCAGCGCGCGCCGGGCGCGAAGCCGCCAGCGCCACTGCCCCGCCCAACCGATCCGACGTTATCGGCGCCGGCAAACACTTCCGCCGCCGCCCGCCGCAAGATGGTGCGCGACACCTGCGGCTGGTTTTCCACGTAGGCCCCCAGCAGCGCGCGGTCGCACAGCAGATTGATACGGCGCGGCACGCCCTTGGTCAGGCTGTGAACCAGCCCCATCAGGCTGCGTGGAAACGGTGCAATCGCTGCCGCCCCGGCCACCGCCAGGCGGTGCTCGATATACGCCGAGGTCTCGGCCTCCGACAGCGAGCCGAGGTGATAGCGGGCAATCACGCGCTGCGCCAGTTGTTCCAGTTCGGGCCGGGCCAGCATGGTGCGCAGTTCGGGCTGGCCGATCAGGATGATTTGCAGCAGCTTGCGCTCGCTGGTTTCCAGGTTGGTCAGCAGGCGCAGTTGTTCCAGCACCTCGGCCGACAGGTTTTGCGCCTCGTCGATGATCAGGACATTGTTCTTGGCCTGGGCGTGGCTGGCCAGCAAGTAGGCGTTGATCGCATCGACATAACCCTTGACGCTGACCGCGCCGCCCCCCTGCGGCGGCAAATCGACACCGAACTCGTCGCAGATGGTCAGCAGCAATTCCTCGACCGTGAGCTTGGGATTGAAGATATAGCCGAGCTTGCAGTTGTCGGGGATCTGCTCCATGAAACAGCGGCAGACCGTGGTCTTGCCGGCGCCGATCTCCCCCGTGAGCAGCACGAAGCCGCCGCCGCTGCCGATGCCATAGAGCAGGTGCGCCAGCGCCTCGCGGTGGCGTTCGCTCATGAACAGGTAGCGCGGGTCGGGCGCGATGGAGAACGGCGATTGTTTCAGGTTGAAGTATTGCGTGTACATGAAAACCTTGAGAGTGCGCGTGCCGGTATTCTAGCCCCTACTTGGGGCGTGAGCGCACCGGCGGTGGTTGCACCGGCGGCAGGGGCTTGTATTTGGCGCAGTAGATTTTCGATTTGGTATCGAAATAGACGATGCGGCTGGCCGGCTTGGCCTCGCGCACCGGGAAGGCCGACGTGTCGATACGGATATGGTGCACGCCCACCTGGGTGATGATGGCCTGCTGCAGTTCCTCGGGCGTGGCCTCGGCCACGGCGCCCACGAAAATATAGGTGCTGGTGTCGTCGCTGACCATCACCTCGGAAATCTCGCGGCCCCACAGCGACGCGCCGTCGGTGCGGAACCAGTACGCGCCGCCCTCGTGCTTGTAGGCCGGACCGAAATGCTTGAGCAGGTAATCGTAGTAATAAAAATTGGCGGTCTGGTCGCGGCACAGCAGGCCGTTGCCGATGATGGTGCCGAACGTGGTGGGCACGTTTTGCGCCCGCGCCGGCGCGGTGGCCAGCGCCAAAGTCACAGCAATCGCCAGCGCGCCGCGCTGCAACGAGGAAGAAAGAAACGCCACCGGCTCAGGTCTTCGACAACCAGGCGCGGTTGGCGCTGATGCGCGCCTTGGCGGTGGCCGGCAAGGCGTCGTAACAGCCGGGGTATTGCTTTAACGCGGCTTCGCGAATTTCTTTCTGCAAGCCGTTAATCAGAAAAATATACAGCACCCCACCGTCCTTGGTATTTTTGGTTCCCAGGTATCTGATCATATGTGGTCCCTTTCCATGCGTCTTTATTATGACATTATCGGCGCGGCGCGCGGCAAATTGAATCGCCTACCGTTCAACCCGGGCCAAACTCCTTTTGACAGTGTGCTTTACCTCCCACTATAGTGCCGCATGATCAAATTTCTCCTCGGCGTGGACGGCGGCGGCAGCGGCACCCGCGCCATCCTGGCCCCCGCGCCTTCCTGCCAGACAGGCCAACCCGGCCTACCCGGCCTACCTGCCCTGCTCGGCACCGGCGCCGCCGGTCCCTCCGGCCTGGCGCACGGCATCGCCAGCGCCTGGACCGCTGTCGAGCAAGCCATCGCGGCCGCCTTTGCCGCTGCCGGCCTGCCGGTGGCCCCGCGCGCGGCAACCGCGCTGGGCCTGGGCCTGGCCGGCGTCCACAACCGCCAGTGGTCGGCGCAATTCATCGCCGCCAACCCCGGTTATGCCGCATTGGCTTTGGCATCGGACGGCCACACCACCGTGCTGGGCGCGCACGACGGCCAGCCCGGCGCCATCATCGCGCTGGGCACCGGCAGCGTGGGCGAAGCCAAGCTGGCCGACGGCCGCCACCTGGAAGTGGGCGGCTGGGGCTTCCCGTCCGGCGACGAGGCCGGAGGCGCCTGGATCGGCCTGCGCGCGATTAATCACATGCAGCAAAGCTTCGATGGCCGCCTGCCCGCCAATGCCTTTGCCGACGACGTGGCGCAGGCCTGCGGCGCACCCGCAGGCCTGCGCGACCCGGCCGCGCGCGAGGTGCTCCAGCAATGGCTGGCCGGCGCCTCGCAAACCCGCTATGCGCAGCTGGCGCCGGTGGTGCTGCGGCACGCGCCCTCGGACGACGCCGCGCGCGCCATCGTGCACGCGGCGGGGCTGCAGGTCGAACGCCTGGCCCGGGCGCTGGACGCCGGCGCCACGCTGCCGATTGCGCTGTGCGGCGGGCTGGCCGCACCGCTGCGCCCGTACCTGCCACCGGCCCTGCTGGCGCGCGTGGTGCCAGCGCGCGGCGATTCGGCGGCCGGCGCGCTGCGGCTGATCCGCCAGCATCTCGACCAACCACAGCGCACCTAGAGGAGTCGCACCATGCGTGCTGCAATCACCGGCAACATCCTCACTCCCGCAGGCTGGGTCCACGGCGAGATCGGCTTCGACACGCGTATCGCGTCGATTTCCGGCGGCGCCGTCGATCCGGCATCGAACGGCGGCGACTACATCCTGCCCGGCTTTATCGATCTGCACGTGCACGGCGGCGGCGGCAAGGACGTGATGGAAGCCGGCGACGCGGTACGCACCATCGCCGCCATCCATGCCCGCCACGGCACCACCAGCCTGCTGGCCACCACCATGACCGCGCCGGCGGACGACATCAAGCTGGCGCTGGCCGCCATCGGCCGCGCCGCCGCCCGGCGCGGCAAGGGAGAGGCGCGTGTGTTGGGCGCGCACCTGGAAGGACCGTACATCAACCCCGGCAAGCTTGGCGCGCAACCGGACTACGCGCGCGCGGCCACGCTGGCAGACGTGCACGCGCTGGCAGCGCTGGCGCCGTTAAAACTGATCACGGTGGCGCCTGAAATCGCCGGCCACCTGGCGCTGGTGAAAGAACTGGCCGACGCCGGCATGCGCGTGCAGATCGGCCACACCGCCGGCTCGTACGAAGACGGCAAGGCGGCGCTCGAGCATGGCGCGCACGGCTTTACCCACCTGTTCAACGCCATGACCGGCCTGCACCACCGCGAACCCGGCATGGTGGGCGCAGCGCTGGCACATGCACAGTACGCCGAGCTGATCCCCGACCTGCTGCATGTGCACCCGGGCGCGATCCGCACCGCGCTGCGCTGCATCCCCAAGCTTTACTGCGTGACCGATTCCACCGCCGCCACCGGCATGCCGGACGGAGAATACATGCTGGGCCGGCAGGTGGTCATGAAATGCCTGGGCGGCGTGCGCCTGCCCGACGGCACGCTGGCCGGCAGCGCGCTCACCATGGACCAGGCACTGCGCAACCTGGTGGGCATCGGACTCGATCTGGCCGATGCGTCGGCCCGCGTGTCCACCTATGCGGCCGACTACCTGGGCCTGGCCGACCGCGGCCGCCTGGTCCCCGGCGCCTGGGCCGACGTCGTCGTTCTGGACCGCGACCTGCAACTGAAAGCCGTGTACCTGGAAGGCGAACGACTGTGAACGATATAAACAATTTACGTAAACTGGCCGGCCAGCTGATCATGATCCGCTTCCCCGGCACCGAGCTCGATGCCGCCACAGCCGACTTCATCAAGGCGAACGCCATCCGCGCCGTGTGCCTGTTTCGCGGCAACATGACCGACGCCGCCCAACTGACCAAACTGACGGCAGACCTGCGCGCGGTGATGGGGCCGCAGTCGCTGATCGCCATCGACCAGGAAGGCGGCGCCGTGGTGCGCGCCACCTGGGTGCCGGCGCCGCCGTCGGCCATGGCGCTGGGTGCGGCCGACGATGTCGACCTGGCGCGGCGCACCGGCGCGGCGGTGGCGCGCGCGGTGAAAGCGCTGGGCTTCAACTGGAACTTCGCGCCGGTGCTGGACCTCAACAACAACCCGTACAACCCGGTCATCGCCGAGCGCTCGTTTGGCGCCGATCCGCAGCGCGCAGCCGAACTGGCGCTGGCCTGGATGGACGGCAGCCACACCGAAGGCGTGGCCTGCTGCGTCAAGCACTTCCCCGGCCATGGCGACACCAACGTCGATTCGCACCGCGACCTGCCCACGGTGGACAAGCCGGTGACCGAGCTCGCACGGCTGGAGCTGGCGCCGTTTCGCACCGCCGCGTCGGGCGACCGGGCGGCGCCGGCGCTGATGACCGCGCACATCGTCTATCCGGCGCTCGACGCCGACAATCCCGCCACCATGTCGCGCGCCATCCTGCACGACCTGCTGCGCGAGCAGTGGGGCTACCGCGGCATCATCATCACCGACGGCATGGACATGCACGCGATCGCGCACCGTTACGGCGTGGGCCACGCGGCAGTGCGCGCGCTCACCGCCGGCGCCGACATGGTGATGGCGCTGGGCACCCCGCAAACCCAGGAAGAAACCCTGGCGTCGATTACCGCCGCCATCGCCTCGGGCGAGCTGCCGGTCGATGCAGTGCAGCAGCGGCTCGATCAGCTGGCGGCGCTGGCGCGCGACTACCCGTGCGCACAACCACCCTACCTGGACGACGCCGCCGACCGCGCGGTGATGGCCGAAGGCTGGCAACGGGCGCTGACCGCGCACGGCAATCCACAGCGCCCGGCACCGGGCGCCAGGCTGCGCCTGGTGGTGCGGCAGGACGTGGTGAGCGACGGCGTGTCGGAAGCGGGCGTGCCGGCGGCGCGGGTGGCAGACTCGCTGCGCCGCCTGTACGACGTCGAGCTGCTGACGTATGCCGACGCCGACAGCTTCGACTGGAGCGCGCTGCCGCAGGACGGGCGCTTTACCGTGCTGGCGTCCACCTCGCGCCTGCGCTACGGCGCCCATGCGCGCAGCACCTGGCGCCCGGACCTGCACCTGGCGCTGTGGAACCCGTACCAGGCGCTCGACATCGCCGCCCCGGCCCTGCTCACGTATGGCTTTGCGGCGCCGGCGCTCGATGCCGTCAACGCCTGGCTGGCGGGGGAACTGCCCGCGACAGGAACCGCGCCGGTGCCGGGCTTCGCCGCCTGACACTGCCGGCACACGCTTGAATCCGGCGCAAATGACGTATTTTATGTAACAATACGCGCGTTTGGCCGCCGTGCCTGCGCCTGCGGCCTTGAGAAAACCAATGTCTATGATTGAAGGATTACACATGTCCCACATTCGTCTCGCTCGTATTAGCCTGATCCTGGCCGCCATCGGCCTGAACGCCGCTCCCGCCATGCTGGGCATGAACATGGTCCACGCCCAGGACAAGGAAAAGGCCGCTGCCGAAGCACCGAAAGACACGGTCCGTCCCGAGATCTTCAAGCTGATCGACCCGAAAGAGGTCAAGCCACTGCTCGACGCCAAGAACTACGCCGAAGTCAAAACCCGCATCGACACCGCAGCGGCCATGCCCAACCTGACCCCGTACGAAACCTTCGTGCTGAACCAGATGCGTGTGCAGGTGGGCCAGGGCATGGGCGACAACGCCATGACCATCGCGGCGCTGGAATCGATGATCGATTCGGGCCGCCTGACGCAGGACGTCAAGCTGCGCTTCATCGACGCCATCGGCACCATCTACTACAGCAACGTCAAGGACTACGACAAGGCGCTGGTGTGGTTCGATCGCTATGGCAAGGAGTCGGGCGATACCACCAAGCAGCGCCAGTTCATCATCCGCTCGTATTACCTGAAAGATGACTTCGCCAGCGCCAAGACCGAAGTGCTGAAAGACATCGAAGCTGCCAAGCAGGCCGGCACCGCGCCAACCAAAGACACGCTCAACCTGCTCGGCAACATCGGCCTGAAGCTCAAGGACACCGACCTGTACCTGTCCGCCGTGGAAGGACTGGTACGCTACTACCCGAGCGAAGACTACTGGTTCGACCTGCTGAACCGCACGCGCGGCAAGAAAACCTATGCCCAGCGCCTGGACCTGGACATGGCCCGCCTGAAAATGGTGGCTGCCCCGAGCAAAATGGAAACCGAAGACTACCTGGAACAAGCCGAGCTGGCCTCGCTGGGCGGCTTCTTCACCGAAGCGAAGATCGCCATCGACAAGGCCTACCCGAACGGCAACATTCCGGCCGGCAAGGACAAGGCAGCGATCACCAAGATCCGCGACACCGCCACCCGTGGTGCTGCCGACGATGCCAAGAACATCGATTCGGGCATCGCCTCCGCCCAGAAGTCGAAAGACGGCATCGGCCTGGTCAACCTCGGTTACAACTACATCACCCTGGGCCAGTTCGACAAGGGTATCGACCTGATGAAGCAAGGTATTGCCAAGGGCGTGGCGAAAAATCCTGAAGACGCCAAACTGCGCCTGGGCTATGCCCTGGCCATGGCCGGCAAGAAGGACGAATCGATCAAGCTGCTCGAAACCATCAAAGGCGACGACGGCCGCGGCGACCTGGCCCGCTTCTGGATCATCTACCAGAACAAGCCGGCAGCAGCAGCACCAGCACAGGCACCAGCCGCAAAATAAGCGCGCGCAGCACAACAAAAGCCGGCTCAGCGCCGGCTTTTTTTTCGCCCTTACTTCGGGTCTACTTCGGGGTCAGTGCCGACATTTAGACACGGGCCCAACAGCCATATGGTTGAGTGCGTGTCCGAATGTCGGCACTGACCCTAATGCCGCTAAGTTAAGCTCTTAGCGGCATTTTTCTTGTAAACGACTGCCGGAAGTGTTAACTTTCTGCACGATGCTATCACATGCCATTTC
>NZ_JAVDVB010000007.1:0-273736 GCF_031456625.1 Duganella sp. 3397 | reverse complement strand
ACCGAGTTCCCGGAACTGATCGCCGCCCACAAGGACGACTTCGAGGGCAAGACCGTGGTGACCTTCTGCACCGGCGGCATCCGCTGCGAAAAAGCCGCGATCCACATGCAGAACATCGGCTACGACAATGTGTACCAGCTCGAAGGCGGCATCCTGAAATACTTCGAGGAAGTCGGCGGCGCCCACTACACGGGCGACTGCTTCGTGTTCGACTACCGCACCGCGCTCAACCCCAAGTTGGAGCCAACGGAAACCGTGCAATGCTTCGTGTGCCGCGCCGTGGTCACCCCGCGCCAGCAACTCGCCCCCGAATACGTCTACGAAAAATCCTGCCCCGCCTGCTACCAGGCATAAAGTTCAGGGTCAGTGCCGACAATTGGACACGAACTAAGCCATACTGCTGTTGGGCTCGTGTCTGAATGTCGGCACTGACCCCGAAGTTCAGGCGTCGTTTTCGAGCATGCTGATGCGCACCAGGTCGGCGACGTTGTCCACGCCGAGCTTGGCCATCAGGCGGGCTTTGTGGACTTCCACCGTGCGCACGCTGATGCCCAGCGCCGGGCCGATTTCACGGTTGTGGCGGCCTAATACCACCAGGTCCATCACCTCGCGCTCGCGTGGCGTCAGTTCGCCCAGCAGGCTGGCGTGGCGGCTGCGCCGTTGCTGTTCATGCTGTTCGCTGCGCGCGCGGGACAGCGCTTCGTCGATGGCGGCGATCAGCTTGACGTCGTCGAACGGCTTTTCCAGGAAATCGACAGCGTCGGCCTTGAAGGCCGCGCGCGCGGTGCCCACGTCGCCGTGGCCGCTCATGATGATGAAGGGAATCCGGCAACCCTGCCGCGCCAGCTCCTGCTGCAGGGCCAGCCCGTCCATGCCAGACATGCGGATGTCGAGCAGCAGGCAGCCGCGCCAGTTGGGCCGCCACGCCTGCAGGTACGCTTCGCCGCTGGAAAACACGGCGGTGCGGTAACCGCGCACGCCCAGCAGCAACCCCAGCGCATCGCGCACGGACGGGTCGTCGTCAACGATGTAGACGGTCAGGTTGTGGGCGCTCTGTTCGGGCGCGTCTGGATTATGCAGCAACATGATGCTCTGGCTCCTCGGCGCGTGCCAACGGCAGCGCCATTTTAAATAGTCCCTTGTCTCCAACCTCGGCCCACAGTGCGCCGCCATGGGCTTCCATGATGGCGCGGCTGAGCACCAGGCCCAGTCCCAGCCCGCTGGCCTTGGACGAGACGAACGGCTCGAACAGGCGCGCAGCCAATGCCTGCGATACGCCCTTGCCGCTGTCCTCGATCGTCAAATGCAGGCAGGCGCGCCGTTCCGACGCTTGCCTGCCTTTGGCGCCGCGCCCGCCGTTGCCAGCCACCGCGTCCACCTTCCGGCCCGATACCGTGATGCGGCGCGCGCCGGGCGGTTGTTCCTGCACCGCTTCGAGCGCATTGGCCAGCAGGTTGCGCAGCACCAGCTCGATTTGCAGGCGATCGACCAATACCTGCATGGCCGGCACCGCCTCGATATTGAGCACCACTTCGCGCTCGCGCAACTGCGCCATGAACTGCTGGCTCACACCGGCCACCAGGTGGCGCGCATCGATCGCCTCGAGCTTCATGGCGCCGGTGCGGAAAAAGTCGCGCAGGCGGCGCACCACTTCGGCGGCCCGGCTCGATTCGGCGATCATGCGCTGCACCACGCTCTTGAGCATGGCGCCGCTCTCGCCGCGTTCGAGCAGGAATTCGCACGCCTTGCCGTAAGTGCCCAGCGCGGTCAGCGGTTGATTGAGCTCGTGCGCCAGGGCCGCCGCCATTTCGCCGGCCGCCGCCAATCGCAGCGACTGTTTCAAATCGCTCGATACCTGGCGTAATTCATCGACCACGATGCCGATCGAGAAACCCACCAGCGCCAGCACCGCGTCAAGCATTTGCAGCTCGTGCACGGCAATATCGCCGGCGTGGTTGAGCTTGACGAGCGCACCTATGCCGGCCTGCAACACGAACACCATCAGCGCCGTACCATACAGGCCCTGGCGCGATGCCGCCCACACCACCGGCAGGAACAGGAAATAGAAATCCTTGAATTCCGACGTCGCAATACTGCCAAACACGAGGTACAGCACACCGATGGCCAGCGCCAGGTAGCCCAGCGTTTCAGCGCGCCATACGGTATCGCGCAGGCGCTGCCGTGACGCCGCGCTGGCCAGCATCCAGATCAGCGGCATCGACACCACCACACCCACCATGTCGCCGATGCCGAAGCGCAGCACTGCCGTGCCCCAGTTTCCAGTAGGAATCAAACCAGCAGCCGAGAGCAGGCTGATGTACACCAGGTCGTTGAGCAGTGTGCCCACGGTCACGATCGCCACCCACTGGAACAGGCGTCCCCGGCTGTCAAACAGGCCTTCGCTGCCGAAGGTGCGGCGCAGCGCCTCGCCCACCAGGCCATAGCCCACGGTAAGCCACACCGACAGCAGCACCGTCAGCAGCATGCCGGCCGGCATGCCGCGCACCAATATTTCGCCGAGGGTGAGCGCGATAAACCACGGCAGCGCCGCGCGCCAGCCATGGCGCAGCCAGAACACCAGCCCCAGCGACGGATCGGGATTCCAGGGCGTAATATTGAGACCGTACAGGGGGTCGATGTACGTGGCCCAGTCGAACAGCAGGTACAGCGCTATAAAGGCTGGAAACTGCAAATGACGTAGAAAAAATTGGGGCCGCAGCAAAGACATGAATGGCAAGATTTGTATCGTATTGTAGCATTATGCCTTGCTGGCCCTCAACGCGCATACTTTTTACAACTAAGTGTAACCCTTAGCAATACCTCTTTCCGCCCTGCCAACCGCGCTGCGCCTGCCGTGGCAGCATACGGGAACACCCTTACGCTGCCGCCCCAATTGTCAGCACCATAGGGCAAGCCTACCATCGCTTCCTTGCGGTATGCCTACCGCTGATACCCCAAGGAAACATGATGTCGATTACATTGCACTCAGGGACGGTCGGCCTGACAGGGCTGCGCCGCTTGCGCGAGACCATCAAACTGTCCGCCCGTGCGCTGTTGCACCGCGAAGCTGCCGACGGCTGGTTGCAGTTGCTGAACTCGTCGCCGCTGTTTACCGACCTGGTGGCGGACCATCCGCGCATGATCTACAAGATCTTCCGCCCGTATTTCAGCAATACCATGGGTTACAACGCCCGCCTGAACTTGCTTTCCGAGCACTACCGTTTCATCCTGCGCCAGGGCCTGGGTCCGCTGACGGCGTTGGCCTCGAAAGACCGCGTGGTGCTGGCCCGCGTGACCGGCAAGACCGGGCTGCCCTATCACATCCAGTTGGCGGCGGTCGAGCCGATGGAGCGCGAAGGCGAACTGGTGCTGCAACTGGTGCACGGCGACGACGTGGTCTATAACTGCGCGTTCTCGTTCCACCAGGACGAGCGCGGCACGGTGCTGGGCGTGGGCTGCATGCAGGGTCCGCGCGGCGACCACGGTTTGCAGGTGATCAAGGACGCGACCCGCGAGCTGCATGGCCTGCGGCCAAAAAACATGATGGTCAAGCTGCTGGTGCAGATCGGCCACGTGCTCGGCTGCGCCGAACTGCGCCTGGTCGGCAACGGCAACCGCACCGTGTGCCGCTCGGTACGCCAGGGCAAGGTCCATGCCGACTACGACGCGCTGTGGCAGGAGCTGGACGCCACGCCGCGCACCGACGGCGACTACCGCCTGCCGTGCCAGGCGTTGGCCGAGCCGGACCTGGCGGCGATCGCGTCCAAAAAACGTTCGGAGGCGCGCAAGCGCCACGAAACCCTGGCCGCGCTGGCCGACGGCATCGGCGCCAGCCTGCGCGCTTCGCGCCAGCCGATGGCCGGTGGCAGCAAGGGTGGTACGCCATCGATCGTCGTGCACGAGCATCAGGGCTACGCGCTGGCCTGACCCCGCAACCCGCGCGGGGTCAGGTTTGCGGGTTAGCGGAAATACGCCGCTACCTCGCGCAGCGCATCGGCATCGAGCACGCCGGCCGCTGACCGCAGCTTCAGCATCGCCAGCAGGTAGCCGTACCGCGCCTGCGCCTGGTCGCGCCGGCTGGTATAGAGCTGCTGGCGGGCATTGAGCAGATCGAGGTTGATCCGTACGCCGCCCTTGATGCTTTGCTCGGTCGCCGTCACCAGCATGGTGCCCGAGGCCACCGCCTTGTCGAGCGCGCGCAGCCGCGCCACGCTCGAGACCACCACCGCGTGCTGCTTGCGCAGCTCCACCAGCACCTTGTCGGTCGTCGCTTGCTGGTCGGCCTTGGCTTTTTCGGTGGCGGCCACCGCCTGGCGGCTGGACGCGCTCACCGCCCCACCCGAATACAACGGAATATTGACCTGGAAGCCGATCGACTTCTGTTTTGAATCCTGGTTCAGCGTGTTGAGCGTGTCCGAATTGTTTTTCGCGTAGCTGGCCACCAGGTCCACCCTGGGCGTGTGGCCGGCGCGCGCCTTGTTGATGTCCTCTTTCGACGACTCTACCGCGAACTGCATGGCGATGATGTCGGGGTTCTGGCGCAGCGCAATGTCGCGCCATTCGTCGAAACGGAGCGCGGCGTCGGGCGCCAGCCGGAATTCGGCCGCCACGTCATCGACCGAATTGACCTGCTGGCCGACGATGGCCGACAGCGCGGCCAGCGTGGTCTGCACATTGTCTTGCGCTTCGAGCACCTGCGCTTCGGCCAGGTCGAGCCGGGCTTCGGTTTCCAGCATGTCGGTCCTGGTGCCCTCGCCCTTGTCGAACAGGCGGGTGTTGACTGCGCGCTGCTCGATAAAGACATCGCGCTGCACTTCGGCCAGGCGCAGCTGCGTGTTGGCGAACAGCGCCTCGGTGTACGCGCCGGCCAGGCGCAGGATCAGCTCCTGCTTGCGCGAGGCAAAGACCGCCGTGGCGTAACTGGTCTGCGCCAGGCCCTGGTGGTAGCGCGCGATCGCCTCCAGGCTGAACACGGGCTGGCGCACTTGCAGCACGGCTGCTTTACTGCGGTAGTCGAGTTCGCGCGTGGGCGATTCGATGCCGTTGGTGATGTACACCACGTCGGCCTCCACCCGGCTGCTGGAATAGCTGGCCGAGACCGCCGGCAGCAGGGCCGAGCGGCCCAGCACTTCGTTCTCGATGCCGGACGCGTATTCGAAGGTGGCGGCGCGGTAGCCGGGATCGTTTTGCAGCGCCGCCTGGTAGGCCTGCATCAGGCTGACGGCGTGGGCACTGCCGGCGTACAGCAGCGCCAGCAATAAAATCGATGGAGCGACAGGCTTCACTCAGTCCTCCGACAGCGAGGTTTTGGCCCGGTCCATCACCGGTTTCAACAGGTAATTCATCATGGTGCGCTCGCCGGTCTTCACGAAAATTTCCACCGGCATGCCGGGCCGCACATCCATGTGCTGGCGGGCGATCATGCGGGTGCCGGCCGGCGTTACTTTCACCCGCACCTTGTAGGTGGCCGCGCCGGTGCGCTCGTCGACGGTGCGGTCGGCCGCCACCTGTTCCACCACGCCGTCGACATGCGGCGTGCGGTTGGCATTGAAGGCCGAGAAGATCAGCTCCACCGGCAATTTGGTCTGCACGCGGTCGATCAGGTTGACCGGCAGCAGCCCTTCCACGATCAAGCCGTCATCGGCCGGCACGATGTCGAGCAGGCGCGCGCCGGGCGCCACCACGCCACCTTTTGTAAACACGTTCAGGCCCACCACGATGCCGCCTACCGGCGCGCGGATCTCGGCGTTGGCCAAATCGTAGTCGAGCGAGAGCATGCGGCCCGACAGTGCCTCGGCCTCCTTCTGGGCGTCGTACAGCGCCGCGCGCACTTCCTTCTGGTATTCCTGGGTGCGCTGCACGCGGCGCAGCGACAACTCCATCACCTGGCGCTGGCCGCGGCTGATATTGCCGATGTCCTCGGAGATGGCGCCGCTGACCTGGGCATAGGTGCGCTCCACTTCCAGCAGGCGCGACCGGGCGATATAGCCCTCCTTGGCCAGGTCGCGCAGGTTCTCGACCTGCTCCTTGAGGAACCCCAGCTGCTGCACCTTGGCCTGGCGCGATTCTTCCAGGCCCCGGGTCTGGGCGCGCAGGCCGGCGATGTTTTCATCGACTGCCGCCAGTTCATTTTTGAGCGCCGATTCGCGTGCACTTTTCAGTTGCTGCTGCACTTCGAATACTTCGGCGGTGCGCGGGTCGGCTTTATAGGCCTGCAGCGACGCCGGGAACACGATGGCCTTGCCGTCGCGCTCGGCCACCAGGCGGGCCTCGGCCGCGCGCGCGGCCAGGTACTGCGCGCGCGCCACTTCCACCTGCGACTTCGGTGCGATGTCGCTCATGCGCACCAGCAACTGGCCGGCCTTGACGGTGTCGCCGTCCTGCACCAGGATCTCGTTGACGATGCCGCCGTTCTGGTGCTGGATGGTCTTGCGGTTGCCTTCCTTGGCCACCGTGCCCTGCAGCGGTACGCCCTTGTCCAGCGGCGCCAGCGTGGCCCACAGGAAGAAGCCGCCCACGCCCAGCAACACCACCAGCCAGCCCAGTTTCCCATACCCGCTGGCATCGGTAGGCACGGTGAGCGGCGCCACGTCGTGGCTGACCGCGTCGGCGGCCAGCGCTTTCGATTCGGAACTGAGTAATTTCATGCCTGCTCCCTCGCCGGTGCTGGCGGCTGCGCCGGCATCTGCTTCTGGTTTTTCTCTTGCAGCGCCTGCAGCACCTGCTTGGTGGGGCCGAACAGTTCGACCGCGCCGTCGCGCAGCAGCAGCAACTTGTTGGTGATGCCGATCGCGCTGGTGCGGTGGGTGATCAGCACGATGGTCTTGCCGCGCGCGCGCAGGTCGTTGACAGCGGCCAGCAAGGCGTGCTCGCCAGCGTCGTCGAGGTTGGAGTTCGGTTCGTCGAGCACCAGCACGGCCGGGTCGCCGTACATGGCGCGCGCCAGGCCCAGGCGCTGTTTCTGGCCGCCCGACAGGCCGGCGCCGCCGTCGCCGAGCGGGGTGTCGTAGCCTTGCGGCAGGCGCAGGATCATGTCGTGCACGCCGGCGCGCTGCGCCGCCAGCACCACCTTGTCAGCCGCCACCTCGCCGAAGCGGGCGATGTTCTCGCCCACGGTGCCGGCGAACAGTTCGATATCCTGCGGCAGGTAACCCAGGTGCGGGCCCAGCTCGGCCTTGTTCCACTGGTAGATGTCGGCGCCGTCCAGGCGCACCTTGCCCAGCGCGGCCGGCCACACGCCCACCAGCAGGCGCGCCAGCGTGGTCTTGCCGGAGCCGCTGGGACCGATCACGCCCACCACGTCGCCCGGCAGCAGGCCGAACGACACGCTGCGCAACAAGGTCACCTGGCCGCCCGGGGCGACTGCGCTCACGCCTTCCACCGTTACCGTGCCGGTCGGTTTGGGCAGTGGCATGCCGGCCTTGCGCGCCGGGTTCTTGTCGAGCAGCTCGAGCAGGCGGCCGTAGGAACTACGTGCGCCGGCAAAGGTTTTCCACACCGCGATCACCTGCTGCACCGGCGCCAGCGCGCGGCCCAGCAGGATCGAGGCGGCGATCATCATGCCCGGGGTGATCTTGTTTTCCAGCACCAGCAAAGCGCCATAACCGAGCACCAGCGATTGCAGTGCGATCTGCACGAACTTGGTGGCGGCTGCCACCAGGCCGGCCTTTTCGCTGGCCTCGCCCTGCAAGTGCAAAAATTTGCCGTGCAGCTTGAACCAGCGGCCCATCAGGTTGGGCAACATGCCCATCGCCTCGATCACCTCGGCATTGCGCAGGTTGTTGGTCGCCAGCGAGGACGAGGCGATCGACAGCGTATTGGCTTCGGCCAGCGGCTGCTTCGACACCCGCTCGTTGAGGAAGGCCAGCACCACCAGGATCGCGGTGCCGCACAGCGCGAACACGCCCAGGCCCGGCTCGAAAATGAAGATCACGACCAGGTAGATCGGAAACCACGGCGCATCGAAAAATGCGAACAGCGCGTTACCGGTCAAAAACTGGCGGATATTGGTGAGGTCGCTCAAGGCCTGGCCGGCGTTGCCGCCGCTGCGCCGCAGGTTTTGCTCGAAGGCGGCGGTGTACACCCGCTGGTTCAGTTCCATGTCAAAGCGCGCGCCCACCCGTACCAGGATGAAGCTGCGTACCAGCTCGAGCACACTGATCATCAGGTAGGCGCCCAGTATCATCACCGTGAGCATCAGCAAGGTGGTTTCGTTGCGGCTGGTGAGCACGCGGTCGTAGACTTGCAGCATGTAGAGCGACGGCGCCAGCATCAGCAGGTTGGTGATGGCGCTGAACACGCCCACCGTGAAAAAGGCGCGCTTGAGCGTGGAGAGAACGTCGGTGATTTCGTTACTGGGCGGCGAGTAGTTGTTTTTCATTATGGGCAATTTGTGACGAATCAACTCCACGTAGTTGGCTCGGCAATTATCGCTCACAAAATTCCATGAAAATTCACAATTTCCCACACTGGCGGCCATAGGCGCAGCCAGCCGCTATTTACTTAGGGCATCTGTTGGAAATCGGCACAACTTAACGGTAAAACGATCAGCGCGGTGGATTGGGACGCCAGGTTGCCACGCCGGAAACGGTGCGGGTGGGCGTCAGCGCGCCCTCGAACAGGTAGGTGGCGCCGCCATTACCGCCCAGCGCGCCATCGACTTGCATCGTGCCAGGCTGGGCCGAGCGGGCGCTGCCGAACTGGCCATCCCTGCCCACCCGGCCAGCGCCGGACAAACGGTAGCTGGCATCCTGGTCGCGCACATCAACACTGGTGGCAAACGTGGCCTTGGCGAAATCGACCGTGAGCCGGCCGTCGGCCAGGGTGGCGGCCGTGCGCTGGCCGGTGCCGGCATCGCGCACATAGGCTTCGCTGGCGGCCAGCGCGAAACCGGCGCTGCCGCGCACCGGCGCCTGGTACGGCGCGCCGTCTTCGCCACGCATCAGCACGTACACTTCGTTGCTGGCCAGGCGCCGTGTACCAGAAGTAGCCGCAGTACCGGCGCCGCCGGCCAGGTTCTCGAGGATGACGTTGGGCGCGCGGTCGATGACTTTTTCCCAGCGCCCCCAGCTGACCACCTGCGCACCGCCGGCAAAGTCGGACGCCTCCCCGGTGCCGGCGGCCCCGAGCTGCGGCAACCGGGCTTGCAGCACATCGTTTTTGCGGGCGTCGAGGTCGGGATTGGCGCCCGCAGGGAAGACCGCGCCAGCCATGGCCGGCAGCTCGAAGCGGGCGCCGGCGGACACGGCGGCATTGGCGGCTTTGGCCTCAATCAAGGCAGCCGGGGCCGGGTTAGCCAGCTCGCGGGCGAACCGCGTTTCGGTTTCGGGGCGCACAATCACCAGGCGCTGGTCGGGCGTGCGGATGTACAGGTAGCCGTCGCCGCCGGTGCGCACGCGGTCGCCGTCCCGGACGGTGCCGCCCACGCGGGCAGGATCGCCTTCCACCTCGGCCTGGCCGGCGACAAAAATGATGTGTCCCGGCTCGGCGCCGTGGACCTGCGCCGCCAGCAGCGCCATGCTAATGAAGATGAGTTGACGCGCCATGATGGAATTCCCCCCTGATTCCGGCATTTTACCGAAATTAATTTCTGACAAGACAGTCGTTACACTTTGTATCAATGCTTGTAACTGGCCCGGGGCCCCGTTCGGAAAATTCCAGAGAGGTAAGTTATACTGCGCGGCCATTGCGCCGATTCCGGGGCGGACAGTTTTTATTCGATTTGATGACACTGCCAGGCTTCCTCCACCACAAGTTGTCGACAACTACCCTGCTGGCCCTGGTGGCCTTGCTGGCCGTGGTGGGAGGCAATGCCCGGGCGCAGACCCCGGACGTGGTGCAGGACCTGTACCGCGATGCCCTGCGCTCGATCGCCGACGGCCGCCGCGACGACGCCACCGACGCCCTCGAACGCGTGATCGCCCAGGAACCGCTGCACGCGGGCGCCTGGCTCGACCTGGCGCTGGTGCGCTGCGACCTGGGTAACATGGCCGAGGCCGAGCGCCTGTTCAAGGCCATCGAACAGCGCTTTGCACCACCGCCCGAAATTCGCCAACTGATCGCCCAGGCCCGCGCCGGCGGCTGCGCCGGCTGGCAACCGCGTCCGCTCTACAGCTTGTCGTTGGGACGCGGCTGGAGCCGCAACGTCAACCAGGGCGCCAACAGCGCCACGTACCAGCCGGTGGACGGTGGCGACGGCCTGGTGCTGCTGCCCGATTTTTTGCCCCGGCGCGACCAGTACACGGCCCTGTCGGCCGACTATATCCGCGACCTCACGCCCAATGGCACCCAGGGTTTCGTGCAATTCCAGGGCCGTCGCCACGACAGCCTGCACGACTACGACAGCTATTCGCTGTTCGCCGGCATCGACACGCCGTGGCGCATCAGGCAATGGAAGCTGCGCACCACCGCCACCGTCGGTTACGCCACGCTGGGCAGCCAGTTGTACCAGCGCCAGGTGCAGCTGCAAGCGCAGCTGATGCCGCCGCTGCCGCTGCCCAAGACCTTGCAACTGTCGCTGCACACGGGCGTGACCCATGTCGATTACCGGACCCTCGACAATTTTCGCGGCACCACCGGCGAAGTGCGCAGCCAGCTGACCTGGCGCAGCGGCAACCATTACGCCAGCGCCAGCTTCGGCCTGCTCGACGACAAGGCCGCCGAAGACCGCCCCGGCGGCAACCGCCACGGCAACAGCCTGTCGCTGCAATACCGCCAGTTGCTGGGCGCCGGCACCGGTGAGCTGGGCTACACGCGCCAGTCCTGGCGCAGCGCCAGCGCCTACGCGGCCGGCCTGATCGACGAAACCCGGCGCCAGCAGGCCCACATGCTGCGCGCCGCCTACACCTACCCGCTGGGCAGGAGCCACAACCTGGTGCTCGAAGCGCGGCGCATCCACAACCGCGAAAACATCTCGATTTTCCAGTACGACGATACCCAATTGCAACTGAGTTGGCAGTGGCTCGGGCCGTAAACAGCGGCTTGCGGAGAGGATCGTTACAGCGCGTAACAAGCTGTTACAAGATATTAAGCTAACAACTGCCTGCGATATAATCTTTTGATTATCGTTGCAGGATTCTTATGATCGTCGCCCCTCGCCCACTGTTGTTGCCGCCCTGCGCCGGAGCCATGCGTCCATGAGCGCCATGCTGCGCGTGCTGTGGCAAAGCCGTGGTTTCATCCGCGGCAGCGTCCAGCGCGATTTCCAGGCCCGCTACCGCAACACCATGCTCGGCGCCGCCTGGACCGTGCTCAATCCGCTGGCGATGATCGTGGTCTACACGGTGATTTTCTCGCAAGTGATGCACAGCAAGCTGCCGGGCGACGTCAGCCGCTTCGGCTACAGCATCTACCTGTGCGCCGGCATCCTGTCGTGGGGCCTTTTCGCCGAGATCGTCACGCGCGCGCAAAACATGTTCATCGACAACGCCAACCTGCTCAAGAAATCGAGCTTCCCGCGCATCTGCCTGCCGGCCATCGTGGCCAGCAATGCGCTGCTCAATTTCGCCATCATCTTCGGCCTGTTTACCGTGTTCCTGGTGCTCTCGGGCCAGTTCCCCGGCGCCGTGTTCGCGCTGCTGCTGCCGCTCTTGCTGCTGGAAGTGGCGCTGGCCATCGGCCTGGGCCTCGTGCTGGGCGTGCTCAACGTATTCTTCCGCGACGTCGGCCAGTTCTTCCAGATCTTCATCCAGTTCTGGTTCTGGTTCACCCCCATCGTCTACCCGGCCACGATTTTGCCGCCGGCGCTGCGCGACCTGCTGGTGGTCAACCCGATGGCGGCGGTGACGGGCGGCTTCCAGGACGTGCTGCTGCACGGCCGCGCACCCGACTGGGCCGGCCTGCTGCCGGCGGCCGCGTGCGCGCTGGTGCTGTGCCTGCTGGGCCTGAGCCTGTTCCGCAAGCGCGCCGGCGAAATGGTGGACGAGCTGTGATGGGGTCGATCACCGTCAGCGGCCTGGGCAAGGCCTACAAACAATATCCCACGCGCTGGGCGCGCCTGGGCGAGTGGCTGCTGCCATGGCGCGGCCCGCGCCACCGGTCGCACTGGATCTTGCAGGACATCGGTTTCCATATCGCCGCCGGCGAGGCGGTGGCGCTGATCGGCGTCAACGGCGCCGGCAAGAGCACGCTGTTGAAACTGATCACCGGCACCACCTTGCCCACCGTCGGCAGCGTGACCACGCAGGGCCGGGTGGCAGCCCTGCTGGAACTGGGCCTGGGTTTCCACCCCGACTTTACCGGCCGCCAGAACGTGCTGATGGCCGGCCAGCTGATGGGCCTGGAGGCCGAGCGCATTGCCGCGCTGATGCCGGCGATCGAAGCGTTCGCCGGCATCGGCGACTACATCGACCAGCCGGTGCGCGTGTATTCGAGCGGCATGCAGATGCGCCTGGCCTTCAGCGTGGCCACCTGCGAGCGGCCCGACATCCTGATCGTGGACGAAGCGCTGGCCGTCGGCGACGTCTTCTTCCAGCAGAAATGCTTCGACCGCATCCGTGGCTTCACGGCCGCCGGCACCACCTTGCTGTTCGTCTCGCACAGCATGGGCACGGTGATGGACATCTGCGACCGCGCGCTCTACATCCGCCAGGGCCGGCTGGCCTTCGACGGCGCCCCGCGCACCGCTGCCGACCGTTACCAGGCCGAGCTGCTGGGTCATGCACTTCTCGATACGCCGGCCGATGCGCGGTTCGACCATTCAGCCGGCGCCGCTACCGTGAGCAATCAATCGGCGCTGCCTGCCGACCACCTGCAACGCGTGGCTGGCGCGCCGGTGCTGGCCGGCAGCACCGGCAGCATCGTCACCACCACCGCCGATTGCGTGGGCGCGGCCTTTGTCGATGCGGCCGGCGCGCAGCTGGCTACCATCATTTCCGATCAACAAGTCATGCTGCGTATCGACTACCGCGTCCACCGCGCCCTCGACGATCCGCACATCGGTTTCAAGATCCGCAACCGCCACGGCGTGGTGCTGTTCGAAACCAATTCGTATTGCATGAACCAGTTCCCCGGACCAGTGGCGGCCGGCGAGGTGCTGTCGGCCAGTTTCAGCTTTGCCATGACCCTGGCACCGCAGGAGTACACCCTGACGGTGGGTTTCAGCAATGGCGGCTATGATGAGGGCAGCTTCCACGAAGTGCTCAATTACCTGCACGAGGTCAGCGCCTTCACGGTGCTGCCCAACACCGCAGCGATCCGCTGGGCCGGCATGACCAACCTGGCGCCACGGTTCGACTGCGACCGGCTCTCATGCAATCCAGAAAGCGTATCGTCATGAATTCCTGCCGCATGCCCCTGATTTCGTACGCGCAAAATGCCGAGGATGTGCTGCTGTGGCGCGCGCTGGGCGCGGTGCAGGATGGCTTTTACATCGACGTGGGCGCCAACGACCCGCAGGAAGGCTCGGTCACCAAGCTGTTCTACGACGCCGGCTGGCACGGCATCAACATCGAGCCGATGCCGTCGTACCGCGAAGTCCTGCAGCGCGCACGGCCGCGCGACATCAACCTGGCGCTGGCGTGCGGTGCGGCCGACGGCAGCATCACACTGTTCGACACGCCCGACATCAACGGCTGGGCCTCCACCGACGCCGACACCGCGCATGCGCACCGCGCCGACGGTGTTGCGGTGGTCGAGACCGAAGTGCCGATGCGCACCTTGACCGGCATTTGCGCCGACCACGCACCGGCCACCATCCACTTTCTCAAGATCGATGTCGAAGGCTTCGAAGCCGAAGTGTTGCGCGGCATGGATTTGCGCCGCTGGCGCCCGTGGATCCTGGTGGTCGAGGCAACCCTGCCCAACAGTACCGTCACCAATCACGAGCACTGGGAACACCTGGTCCTGTCCTGCGGCTACCAGTTCGCTTTCTTCGACGGCCTGAACCGGTACTACGTGGCCGATGAACAGGCGCACCTGCTGCCGGTGCTGGCGGTGCCGCCCAATGTTTTCGACAATTACATCAGGCATTCCCTGGCCCAGGCATGGCGCGTCCGCGACGACCTGCAGGGGCAGCTGGAGCAGGCCCTGGCGGTAGCGGCCCGGCCCCTGGAACACGAACAGGTCCGTGTGGCACTGGCCACTGTGCAGGAGCAAGCCGACGCAGCAGAAATCAGCCGGCGCGACACTGCCGCCTGGGCGCAGGAACTCGAAGCCAGTCTCAAGGCCGTCCATGCCAGCACGTCGTGGCGCGTGACGCGGCCGCTGCGGCTGGCAGGCCGCCTGCTCCAGGGTGGCACGCTGCGCACTGCGCTGCGCCAGGCGCCGCGCCGCACCTTGATCGCGCTGGCGCAGGTGCCGCTGGTGCGGCGCGTGGCGTTTGGCATGCTGCGCCGTGTGCCCGGGCTGGAAAAACGCTTCCTGGCCTGGTATGCCCGGGCCCGTGGCAACGGCGCCGGCATCATCCCGTCCGACGTGCCGCCGGCGCTGGCCCACCTGCCGCAGTCGGCCCGCCGCGTGCTGGCCGACCTCGAACGTCCCCGCCACCTTACCGATCGTTGAAGCATGCGACTAGCCATTGATTTACAAGCCTGCCAGCATGGCGCCGCCAATTCCACCGCCACCGTGGCGCTGGTGCGGGCGGTGGTGACCGCAGCGCAGGCGGCCGGCCACACCATGCTGCTGGTGCTGCACCACGCCTGGCCCGACCGGGCCGACACCTTGCGCCGCGAGCTGGCGCTGCCCTGGCAAGCAGTATCGGCAGCGGACGCGCCCGGCCAGGTCCAGCTGCACGTGCTCGACACGCCGCGCGGCGGCAGCGCCTGGCGCCAAGGCGCCGCCGAGCTGCTGCGCACCACCGTGCTGCAGGACTGGCGCGCCGACGTGGTCTGGGCTCCGGGGCTGGCCGCCCCCGCCCATGCTGGCGCGGCGACCGCTGCCGGCGCAGTACCGGTGGCGAACGTGACGCAGATGACGAATGCAGCGGCCGTGCTGGCAGCGCTGGTGGCCGCTGGCACGCGCTCAACCGGGCAAGCCGACCAGCCAGCCAAACCCTTGCTGGCCTTCCTGTCGCCGCTGCCGCCGCAACACTCGGGGATCGCCGACTACAGCGTCGAGCTGCTGGCCCAGCTCGAACAATTCTATGACATCGAACTGATCGTCGATGGCCCGCTCGACCCGGCCCTGGCCGCGCGCTTCGCAGTGCGCGACTGCGCCTGGTTCGACCAGCATGCCGGCCGCTACGCGCGCGTGCTCTACCACTTCGGCAACCACTTCGTGCACCAGCACCTGTTCGCGCTGCTGCGGCGCCATCCCGGCATCGTCGTGCTGCACGATTTCTTCCTCAGCGGCGTGCTCGACCACATGGAGCGCGACGGCCACCCGCACGCCTTCCTCGACGCCCTGTATGCGTCGCACGGCCACACCGGCCTGCTCGCGCACGCACGCCAGGGGCGCAATCCGTCGATCTGGGCCTTCCCCTGCAACAAGGACGTACTGGACCACGCCAGCGGCGTGATCGTCCATTCCGACTTTTCCCGGCGCCTGGCTGCGCACTGGTACGGCGGCGACAGCGCCGCGCAGTGGCAGACTGTGCCGCTGTTGCGCGACCTGCCGGCGCACTACCAGGCCGACCATGCCCGCGGCGCCGCGCGCGCCGCACTGGGCCTGGCCGATGACGACTTCCTGGTGTGCAGCTTCGGCATGATGGGCGTTACCAAGCGCAACGACCTGCTGCTCGACGCCTTCCTGGCCAGCCCGCTGGCGGCCGATCCGCGCTGCCAGCTGGTGTTCGTCGGCGCCCCCGACCCCGAGCAGTACGGCCGCACCATCGCGCAGAAGATTGCCGGCGCCGGCGCCCGCGTCCGCATCACCGGCTTTGTCGACGCCAGCCAGTACGCCACCTGGCTGGCCGCCGCCGATGCTGCCGTGCAGCTGCGCAGCCACACGCGCGGCGAGACCTCGGCCTCGGTGCTCGACTGCCTGTTGTACGGCGTGCCCACGGTGGTCAATGCCCACGGATCCAACACCGACGTGCCGGCGGACGTGCTGCTGCAACTGCCCGACGACTGCGATGTGACTGCCCTGGCCGGCGCGCTGGCGCAGCTGCATGCGCCGGCCACCGGCGCGGCGGTGCGCACCGCGCTGACCACGCGCGCGCGCGCCTACATGGCCGCCCACCATGCGCCGCAGCAGGTGGGGCCGCGCTTCCGCGCCGCCATCGAGACCCTGCATCAACACAGCCCGGCCCGCCACTATGCGGCGCTGGTGGCCTCGGTGCAGGCACTGGGTCCGGCGCCAGCGGGCGCGCTGATGGACACGGCGGCAGCGATCGCCGCCAACCGCCTGCCGCAGGCGCCGCGCCAGTTGTTCGTCGATATCTCGGCGCTGGTGGAAGCCGATCTCAAGACCGGCATCCAGCGCGTGGTGCGCAGCATCCTGCTGCGCCTGATCGAGTCGCCGCCGCCCGGGTTCCGGGTGGAACCGGTGTACTGCGACGGCGGCAACCGGCCGTATCGCTACGCCCGCGCCCACACCCTGCGCATGCTGGGCTGCCCCGCCATGGCGCTGGAGGACGCACCGCTGGAGGTGCGCGCCGGCGACCGCTTCCTCGGCCTCGACCTGTACACCAACGGCACCGCGCAAAACCAGGAACGGCTGCTCGACATGCGCAGGCGCGGCGTGGAAATCTACTTCGTGGTGTACGACCTGCTGCCGCTGCTCAAACCGCAATTTTTCCCGGTTGGCACCGATGCCTATTTCTCCGGCTACCTCGACACCATCGCCGCCGTGGCCGATGGCGTGCTGTGCATTTCGCGCGCCGTGGCCGACGAACTGCACGACTGGCTGGCGGCGCGTCCCGGCCGCGATCGCCGCGATCCCTTGCAGATCGGCTATTTTCACCTGGGCGCCGACCTCGACGCCAGCGCCCCGAGCAAGGGCCTGCCCGCCAATGCGGCGCAGGTGCTGGCCGCCGTCAGCGCCCGCCCCAGCCTGCTGCTGGTCGGCACCCTGGAACCGCGCAAGGGCCAGGCCCAGGCGCTGGCCGCCGTCGAGCAGCTGTGGGACCGGGGCGTCGATGTCAACCTGGTCGTGGTCGGCAAGCAGGGCTGGATGGTCGACGCGCTGGTTCAGCAACTGACCAACCATCCCGAGCGCGATCGGCGCCTGTTCTGGCTGGCCGGCGTTTCCGACGAAATGCTGGACAAGTTGTACCAGTCCTGCTCGGCGCTGGTGGCGCCCTCGATCGGCGAGGGCTTCGGCCTACCGCTGATCGAAGCGGCCCAGCACGGCCTGCCCATCATCGCGCGCGACCTGCCGGTATTCCAGGAGGTGGGCGGCGACCATGCTTATTACTTCAGCGGCACCGATCCCGCCGCGCTGGCCGACGCCCTGCAGCAATGGCTGGCCTTGCACGCGGCCGGCCGCGCGCCGCAGTCCAAACAGATGCCGTGGCTGACCTGGCAAGCCAGTACCGAACAATTGCTGCGTCTGCTAGGCGGCCAGCACTGGCATCGCACGCTTGCGCCCGGCGCGACCGGCGCGCACTTATCCGTTACAGGTACCGCATGAACCAGCTCACGACCCTCCCAGCCGACGCCGACCGCATTGCGGTGGTGATCCCCAGCTACCGCGTTACCCGCCACATCCTCGGCGTGCTGGCCGCGATCGGCCCCGAAGTGGCCCGCATCTACGTGGTGGACGACTGCTGCCCCGACCAGTCCGGCGCGCTGGTGCGCGCCGAGTGCCGCGACCCGCGCGTGGTGGTGGTGCAGCATACCGAAAACCAGGGCGTGGGCGGCGCGGTGATCAGGGGCTACCGCGCCGCGCTGGCCGACGGCATGCGCATCATGGTCAAGATCGATGGCGACGGCCAGATGGACCCGGCGCTGCTGCCGTACTTCGTCGCGCCCATCTTGAGCGGCGACGCCGACTACACCAAGGGCAACCGCTTTTTCGATCTCGAGAAAATCCGCCAGATGCCGGCCATGCGCCTGTTCGGCAACGCCGTGCTGTCGCTGATGACCAAGCTGTCGTCCGGCTACTGGGATCTGTTCGACCCCACCAACGGCTATACCGCGCTGCACGCGGACGCCGCCCGCCACCTGCCATTCGACCGCATCAGCAGCCGGTATTTTTTTGAATCCGACATGCTGTTCCGCCTCAACACCATCCAGGCGGTGGTGGCCGACGTGCCGATGGACGCCAGCTATGGCGACGAGGTGAGCAACCTGAAGATCTCGAAAATCGTCACCGAGTTCATGGCCAAGCACGCGCGCAACCTGGGCAAGCGCCTGTTCTACAATTACTACCTGCGCAATATGTCGCTGGCGTCGCTGCAGTTGCCGCTGGGCGTGGGGCTGCTGCTGTTCGGCAGCGTCCACGGCGCCTGGCACTGGGCCCACGCGGCTGCGCAAGGCGTGGCCACGCCGGCCGGCACGGTGATGGTGTCGGCGCTGCCGGTGCTGATGGGCCTGCAGCTGATCCTGGCGTTCCTGGCCCACGATATCGCGTCGGTGCCGCGCCGGGTGGTGCACAAGAAGTCGGTGGCCCGGGCCGCAGTGGCACATCATGGTGCGCCATGATTAAATTGGCGCACGCCCTGCGCCAGCGCCAGTTCCTGGTATTCGTCGGCGGCGGCCTGCTGTGCGCGGTGCTCGACATCGGCGTCATGCAGGGCCTGCTGCTGGCCGGCATCGGCATCAGCGTGGCGGCGGCCACCAGCGCCGGTTTCGCGGCCGGGCTGGTGCTCAATTATGCGTTCCATGCGCGCGTCACTTTTGGCCGCCTGCACAGCGCTGCGGCCTTCCTGCGCTTCCTGTGCGTGGTGGCGCTGAACTACCTGCTCACCATGGCCTGCGTGGGCGCCGCGCTGGCCATTGCCCGGCTGGGCTTGGGCGCCGACGCCGCCAGCGCAGCGAACGCGGCACTGGCCGGCAAACTGGTGTCGTTGCCGCTGGTGGCGTGCAACGGCTTTTTGCTTAGCAAATACTGGACCTTCCGATGACCACTCTACTGCCAATCCGCACCGACGACAACGCGCTGGCCAGTTATGCGCAACTGCTGTCGGCCTGTTTTCCGGGCACCGACAAATTTACCAGGGACTACCTGGCGTGGCTGTACCGCGACAACCCGGACGGCGTGGCCGTGGGCTTCGACGCCTGGGACGGCGACACTCTGGCGGCGCACTACGTGTGCATTGCCGCGCGCGCCGACGTCAACGGCGCCACCGTGCCGGTGCTGCTCTCGTTGAACACCGCCACCCATCCGGCGCACCAGGGCAAGGGCCTGTTCACCAAGCTGGCGGCGCTGACCTACGAGGCGGGCGCGCGTCACGGCTACCACGGCGTGTACGGCGTGGCCAACGCCAACAGCACGCCCGGTTTCCTGCGCAAGCTGAACTTCCAGCTGGTGCGCCCGCTCGAGGCGCGGATCGGCATCGGCAGCCTGCCGCCAGCCCGACTCGGCGCCGGCCCCCGCTCGTTCGCGCGGCGCTGGGACCAGGCCAGCCTGGCCTGGCGTGCGGCCTGCCCCGGCAAGCCGCTCGGCGCCCGCCGCCACGGCGACCGGTGGCAGTTCCATGCACCGGCCATGCCGCTGGTGCACGCCTACGCCGAGCTGGCCGCCGCCAGCGTGCCGCCGGCGCTGGCGCTGCCCGAGGCCGCCGCATCGGCCCCCGCCACCTTGCGCCTGTTCCTCGGTCTGCGTCCCGACGCCGACGGTGGTTACGGCCGCTACGTGAATATTCCACAGCGGCTGCGCCCCTCCCCGCTCAACCTGATCTGGCTGCCGCTGGCCGGCAGCGCCCAGAGCCGGCTGGCGCCGGAAGCGATCGACTTTTCCTTCCTCGACTTCGATGCCTACTGATACCGATACCGCCCTGTTCCTGTTCCCCCATCCCGACGACGAGTTCGGCGTCTGGCAAACCATGCTCGACTGCATGGCGCGTGGGCTGCGGGTGCGCTGCGCGTATTTCACCACCAGCCCCACGGCGGACCTGTCGGCGCGCCGCGCGGCCGAGTCGCGCCGGGTGCTGGGCGCCATCGGCGTGGCGCAGGACGATATCTTTTTCCCTGGCGCCGAGCTGGGCATTCTCGATGCGCGCCTGCCGCACCACCTGGCGCCGGCGGCAGCCTGGCTGGCGCGCTGGTGTGTTGAAGCCGGCACGCCACGATTGCTGTGCGTGCCGGCATGGGAAGGCGGCCACCACGACCACGACGCGCTGCACGCGCTTGCCCTCGATACGGCGCAGGCGGCCGGCCTGCTGGCCATCGTGCGCCAGTACGCGCTGTACAACAGCGCCGGCCTGCCGAAACCGTTGTTCACGGTGCTGCGGCCCCTGGGCGCCAACGGCGCGGTCGAGCGCAAGCCGATACCGTGGAAAAATCGCCTGCGCTTCTTGCGTTACTGCATGTGCTATCCGTCACAGGCGATCACCTGGATCGGCCTGTTTCCGTTCGTGCTGTGGCATTACCTGCGGCGCGGCGAACAGGCCTTGCAGCCGGTGAACCCGGCCCGCACGCTGGAGCGTCCGCATGCTGGTGACCTGTATTACGAGCAACGCGAATTCTTTACCTGGCCGCAGATGCAGCAACAACTGGCCGCCTGGCGCCAGCACCGGCCCTGACGATCACACCCTTCACTTCCATGACTACTGACAACCGTTACCCATCGCGCCTGGCGCGTTTTGCCCTGCCGGCAGGCGTGCTGCTGATCCTGCTGTTCCTGCTCATCCGCAACCACGGCCTGTACCCGCTGGTCTTCCTCGACGAATGGAGCTATAGCCGCTACTCGCGGCTGGCGCCGCTGGGCGAGGCGATCGTGCCGTCCTACCTGTACCTGTGGTTGTTCCGCGCCACCAACGCGTGCGGCCCGGAGTTCCTCGAATGCGCGCGCCTCGGCAATACCGTGCTGTACCTGCTGGCTGCGCCGTTCCTGTACCGGGTGGCGCTGCCGCTTGCCGGCCGCGCGGCAGCGGTCATGATCACGCTCTCGATACTGCTCGGCGGCACCAGCGTCTACACCGCTTTCTTCATGCCCGAGGCCACGTATTTCCTGTGTTTCTGGGTACTGACCTGGCTGGTGCTGGAAGAAATCGGCGGTACCGGTGTGCGCGGCGCCGTGTGGACCGGGATCACGCTCGGTTTGATGAGCCTGGTAAAAGTGCATGCGCTGTTCTTGCTGCCCGCCATCATGGTGTACGCCATCTGGCGCAACTGGCGCGATGGCCGGACCGGCGTTGGCCTGGTCGCTGCCGTGGTCATGGGCCTGTGCCTGCTGGCGGTGAAATGGGGGCTCGGCTGGCTGCTGGCCGGTCCTTCCGGACTGGACGTGCTGGGCAGCTTCTACGGCAACCAGACGGGCAGCGACAGCTCGCCGCTGCGGCTGCTGCAGCCGGCGCTGTGGAACCTGTACGGCCACGCCATGGCGCTGGTGCTGCTCTGGGCGCTGCCGCTGGTGGCCGTGGCCACTGCCGCCACCAGCCCGGCCGTCCGTGCTGCGGCGGGCAAGCCGGGTCTCAACGCCCTGGTCTACACCGTACTCACGCTGGGCGCCACCATGGCGCTGACGGTGGCGTTCACCGCCTCGATCGCACATGTCGGCCCCAACGAAGTTTCGCGCCTGCACATGCGCTATTACGGTTTCGTGCTGCCGCTGCTGCCGATGCTGGCAGCCTCGCCCCTGCTGGTCGCCGATCTCGGCCAGCGGCTGCGCGCCGTGCTGGCCGTGCTGTTTGCCGTGCTGACCATCTACGCGGCGATGACACTGTTCCGGCACTTCCCGTACATTATCGTCGATTCGCCCGAACTGACCAACCTGCGCAGGTTCAGGGCCGTCTTCAATCTCCTGGTACTGACGCAGTTGGTGCTGGTAGGGCTGTGGGTCTGGCGCCCGGCGGTGGCGCGCCGGGGTTTCATCTGGGTGCTGCTGCCGCTGCTGGCGATCAATTCCGCCGTCACATCCACCAGAATGCTGATGGCTTTGAGCGGCAATTCCTTGCCCGCTGACCGCGCGGGACGTGCCATGTACCAGCAATTCACCCCGCAACAGCGCGACCACCTGGTGCTGGCCGGCCCCAACGATGCCGACCTGTACCGCGCGCAGTTCCAGGTAGACCGCCACGCCAGCAAGGTACTGATCGTGCCGCCAGGCGCGCCGATCACGGCCGGCATGCTGCCGCCAGGCACCGAGGCGTTGATGGTGCTTGGCCAGCAACCGTTGGCGCCGGACCTCGCGCCCCAGGTAGTGACTGCCGATTACACCCTCACCCGCATGCCGCCCAAGCCACTGGCGGACCGGGTGGTCACCACAGTGTACTTCCAGGGCCAGCCGAATGCCGGCCTGGTGACGACCTCCGGCCTGTCGACGCCTGAACTGTGGGGCACCTGGTCCGACAGCAACAAGGTGGTCTTGCGCTTTGCCCAGCCGTTGCCGCGCCACATGCTGTTGACCATCAACGCCAAGGCCTTCGGCCCCAACATCGGTGCGCCTATCGGGCTGACCGTCGGCGCCGCCAAGCACGAGTTGATGTTTATTGCTGGCGTCACCTCGTACAACGTGCGCGTCGATACCGATGGCCGCCAGACCGAACTGGTGTTCGACATACCGCACCCGACCTCGCCCAGCTCCTTAGCCGGAGGCAAGGGCGACCCGCGCCCGCTCGGGCTGGGCCTGGTGGATCTGACGGTGGGCGCCTTCGACCAGCCGTAAAACACAGGTCGCTATTGGCGCTATTGGCGCTGGCGGGCCTGCTGCTGGCGGGCGAACAGTTCGCCCATGTACAGGTCGCCGCGATAGCTGAAATGGTGCTGGTCGCGGTACATCAGCGTGGTGCCGATCATCGCATGGCAGCGCGCGGCGTCGCACAGCGGCGCGGCCGTGTCGAACACCTGCACCTGCGGGAAGTCCTTGAGCACGGCGTCCCACGCCTGCTTGTGCGCGGCGATGTTCTTGTCGAACGTGGCGCGCGGCATGGCGCACTCCACGTTGGTACTGGAACTGGCCACGCCGGGGCGCCGCAGGCAACCGCGCGGATCGAAGTCCAGCATCGGCAGGTCATACACCAGGATCACTTCGCGGCCGGCAGCCAGCAGTTGTTTGACAGTCTCGCGCATGGCCGCCATCACCGACTGGCCATCGGCATTTTCGCCGTGCAGCTTGACGGCGGTGGACACGATCACGGTCTTGATGCCGGGCGTCTCCAGCGCCAGCTTGAGCATCATCGGGGTGGCCTTCTGGTACGGATCGTCGCCGTCGGGCAGACCCAGGAACGGCACGCGGGTACCGAGGAACCACAGGTTTTCTCGCTGCGCGCGGTAGTAGCGGGTCATCCCGGCCACCAGGTGATAGGCGTGGCTGTCGCCGATCAGGAGCACGGTCGGGTCGCGGGCCGGCTGGTCGAGCAGGCAATATTCATACAAAGAGTCGAAACCGTAGCGCTGCTTGCAGGCGGCCGCGTTGGCCTTGTCCTCGACGATCACCAGGTCTTTTTGCTGCAGGGCGTTGACGGCCATGCTGGCGCGCTGCGGCCAGCCCTTGCCCGCGACGATGCCGGCAGCCACCGCCACCAGCGCCAGCATGGCCCCCGACAACACCATTACCTTGATGCGCCCGCCGCTGGCGCCGCGCAGGGGCCGCTCGACCAGGCGGTACGTCAGCCAGGCCAGCAGCACCGCCGCCAGGACGGCGCACACGCGCACCCTGGCCGACGGCAGGCCCGACTCGACAATGCGGGCAAACGACAGCAGCGGCCAGTGCCACAGGTACAGCGGGTAGCTGATCAGCCCGAACCACACGGCCACGCGGTTCGACAGCAGCAGGCGATTGCACAGCGCTTGCGGCCCCGCCGCGATCAGCAGGGTGGCGCCCAGCACCGGCAACAGCGCCCAGCCGCCGGGAAAGTGGCGGTCGGCGCGCAGCAGGGCCAGCGCCGCCACCAGCAGCAGCATCCCGGCCACCGAAGCGACATCGCGCGCCCGCGCGCTGCCCGCATCGAACAGCGTGGTCCGTTCGCCGGCGCCATCGTGACCGGGCTGACGCGCACCGACGAACAGCTTGATACGGTGCACCGACAGGTAGGCCAGCACGGTGCCGAACAGCATTTCCCACACCCGGCTGGCTGGCGAATAGAAGGTCGCGCTGGAAAACTTGTGGACGCCGGCCAGGTTGACCGCGAACGACAGCACCAGCACCACCAGCGCCAGCTTGAGCACGCTCACACCGCGCCGCCACGCACACCACATCAGCACCGGCCAGACAATGTAGAACTGCTCCTCGATGCCGAGCGACCACAGGTGCAGCAGCGGCTTGGTTTCGGCTGCCGTGTCGAAATAGCCCACCTCGCTCCAGAGGAAGAAGTTCGAGACGAAACCGGCGCCGGCCAGCACGTGCTGGCCCAGCATCTTGTATTCATCGGGGAACAGGCCAAACCAGCCGAACAGCATGGAGGCGCCCAGCACCAGGAGTAGCGCGGGGAAAATCCGGCGCACCCGGCGCGCATAGAAATCGCTGAAGCGGAAGCTGCCCTGCTCGATGCCGGCGATCAGGATGCTGCCGATCAGGAAGCCGGAAATCACGAAGAAAATATCGACGCCGGCAAAGCCGCCCGGCAGGCGCGCCGGAAACGCGTGGTACAGCACCACCGCCAGCACGGCCAGCGCACGCAAGCCGTCGATGTCGGCGCGGTAGGCCGGGTGCGCTGCGGCAAGCGGGGATGACAAGGTGGCGGAGTTTGACGCGTTGGCCGCAGGCGCGGCATCGGGCGGAGAAAACGGACGTGGTGTCATGGCGCGAACCGCTGGCTATTGTCCAGCGATCAAGCATAAAAAAAAGCCATTGTAGTCGAAACCACAATGGCAATATAGTCGTGCCCGAGGCTGGTACGCTGAGACAGCCGCGAACCGGCCCCAGCTACCAAACAGGTTTACTGCTTCGGCACGCCGCCGAGCAGGACCGCCAGCTTTTGCTTGGGCTTGGTCGCGGCATTGCCGGCCGGGGCGCTGGCCGCAGGCAGCGTGCTGCGCGCCGGTTCGTACGGCTTGAGGAACCAGGGATCGACCTTGTCGCGGCGCGGGGCCATGCCCATGCTGCGCGGGGCGCGCTCGCCGGGACGGCCGGCCGGGCTGCGGCTGCTGTCTTCCGGACGGCGCGGATGGCGGTCGCCACGCTCGCTGCGGTCACTGCGCTCGCCACGGTTGCCGCGATCTTCACCGGCTGGCGCAGCACCGTAGGCAGGGGTCGGGTTGAAGCCTTGCAGCTCGCCGCGCGTAATGGTTTGCTTGATCAGTTTTTCGATGTCGGCCAGCAGGCGCTCGTCCTTGTCGGAGAAGATCGAGATGGCGTCGCCCGAAGCGCCGGCGCGGCCGGTGCGGCCGATGCGGTGGACGTAGTCTTCGGCGTTGTACGGCAGGTCGTAGTTGATCACGCACGGCAGGTCGGTGATGTCGAGACCACGGGCGGCCACGTCGGTGGCGACCAGGATGTCGGTCTCGCCCTTTTTAAACGCTTCGAGTGCGGCCATGCGCTCCTGCTGGGTCTTGTCGCCGTGGATGGCGACCGCCTTCATGCCTTCGCGCTCGAGTTCGCGCGCCAGGCGCGAGCAGCCGATCTTGGTGTTGGAGAAGATGATCACCTGTTTCAGCTCGCGCTGGCGCAGAATGTGCGCGGTAACCGCGTGCTTCTGGTTCTCCGCGACCTTGTAGACGACCTGGGTCACCTTGTCGGCGGTCTGGTTGCTGCGCGCCACTTCGATGGTGATCGGGTTGCTGAGGAAGGTGTTGGCCAGCTTTTTGATTTCCGGCGAGAACGTGGCCGAGAACATCAGGTTCTGGCGCTGCTTGGGCAGCAAGTTGATGATGCGCTGCAAGTCTGGCAGGAAACCCATGTCCAGCATGCGGTCGGCTTCGTCCATCACCAGCATTTGCACTTGCGACAGGCTGATATTCTTTTGCTCGATATGGTCGAGCAGGCGGCCCGGGGTGGCGATGACGATTTCCACACCAGCCTTGAGCAGCGCCGTTTGCGGCTTCATGTCCATGCCGCCGAACACCACGGTGGAGCGCAGCGGCGTGTGCTTGGCGTAGGCCTTGACGTTCTCGGCCACCTGCACCGCCAGTTCGCGGGTAGGCGTGAGGATCAGCGCGCGCACCGGGTGGCGTGCGGGCGAGGTGCTATGGCTGGCATTGGCCAGCAACATCTGGATGATGGGCAGCGAGAAACTGGCGGTCTTGCCGGTACCGGTCTGGGCCGCGCCCATGACGTCGCGTCCTTGCAGCAGCACGGGGATGGCCTCGGCCTGGATGGGCGTGGGATGTTCGTAACCGGCCTCGTCGAGCGCGCGCTGGATCAGCGGCGACAGGCCGAAGTCGGCAAAGCGTACGCCGGCGACCGGCACGACCGGTGCTACCGGCGCGGCTGGTGCAGCCACTGCAGCAACGATCTCGGGCGCGGGCGCTAGCGGTGCTGGTGCAGCAGGTGCTGGTGCGGCAGGTGCTGCCGGTGCGACTGGCGCCGCTGGTGGTACGGATGCTTCGAGCGCGGGTGCAGCAGGTGCAGCAGGTGCATTGGATGCGGACTGGGCGTCAGCGGACGGGGTAGTGATCTCGGATTCGGACATAGTGTGTGGGCCGGCCCCTGGGGGACAACCAGCTTTCTTCAATAAACAACAGAATCCGCACCGGGGAAAAGGGACGGGTGCGGTGGCGGCGCTCTATACACGGCAGGCAGCACCGTAAACTATACCCTAAAAAGCGACAAGTGCGCGAAAACACTGACTATTATCCCGAAACCATTGCAAAGTGGAAGGTATAATGGCAAGCAAGCTATAAAATTGATAACACTTGACCCTGCCGGACGGAGCTGACCGGCTCCTTGAAAAACCCACATGTCCGCACTTCCCCCGTCTTCCGTATCCGCCTTGCGCCCGCTGTGCTCATCGCTGTATATGTTATTACTGCTGTCGCTATTGTCCATGCTGGTCATGGCGGCCGGCTGGCCGTTATCGGCCGGCGCCGCCACGCCGTCGCTGCGCTTTAAAAAACTGGGGCCGCTGGGCGGCGACGAGCCGTCGATGCTGGCGCTGATGCAGGACCGCAAGGGCTACGTATGGGTGGGGACCCATGCCAACGGCCTGTACCGCTACAACGGTTACCAGGCGGTGCGCTATGCCCATGAGTCCGCCGCCCCGAACAGCCTGCCGCACGATCGGGTCTCGGCCATTTACGAAGACCCGCAGGGCCGCATCTGGGCCGGTACCCAGAACGGCCTGGCGCGCTTCAACCCGGACACCAACGACTTCAGCACGATGGCGCCGGCCAGCGGCCCCAACAATCACCGCATCGTCAAGCGCATCATCGCCGACGGCCGGGGCGGCATGTGGATCGCCACCTGGGGCGGCTTGCAGCACTTCGATCCCGAGACCAGCAAGTTTACCGTGTACGCCCACGACGCCAAGGATCCCGGCAGCCTGGCCAGCAACGACCTCAACGCACTGGCGCTCGATAGCCAGGGCGGCGTCTGGGCTGCCACCTGGCCCGGCGGCCTCGACTACCTGGCGCCGGGCGCCACCACCTTCCGCCACCACCAGGTCGATCCCTCGGCGCGCGCCGATACACGGGGCAACATTGTGCGGGCACTGCAATTCGACCGCAACGGCGCGCTGTGGATTGGCACCGAGGCCGGCGTGGTGCGCTGGGATGGCAAACGCGACTGGAGCACCCGCACCGCCGTTCCCTCGCCCGCCAGCCGCATCACCGACTTCAACCTCGACAACAAGGGCGTGCTGTGGGCCACCACCCTGTCGGCCGGGCTGCTGCGCTGGAATGGCGCCAGCGGCGTTTTCGACCAGTTCGCCCATGCCGCCGACGATCCGTACAGCCTGCCCGGCAACAACCTGCGCGCCGTCATGCAGGACCGCGGCGGCATGTTGTGGATCGCCTCGTTTACCGATGGCATCGCGCTGGCCAACCTCAGCAGCGAGGGTTTTACGCGCCACGTGCCGTTCCGCATCGACCACCGCGCAGCGCCTGCCAGCAACGCGCTGTTGAGCCTGGCGCGCGCGCGGGACGGGCAGATCTGGCTCGGCGGCAATGTGGGGATGAGCTTGTTCGATCCCGGCAGCAACACGGTGATCAAGACCTGGCAGGCCGACGGCAAGGCGCCAAGCAAACTGAGCCGCTCCATCGTCTACAGCATGTACCAGCAGGACGATGGCCAGGGGCCGCTGTGGCTGGGCACGTCGAACGGCCTGCATCGGCTCGACCATGTGGGCGGCGCGTTCCGGGCCATCCGCTTCGGCAACACTGCCAGCGACTACATCAACTTCATCGCTCCCGGGGCGGGCGGTGCGCTGTGGCTGGCCACCGGCAACAGCCTGATCCGCTACGAGCCGGCCACCGAGGCCCGCAAGATCTACTACAACGACCCGCACGACAGCAACAGCCGCAGCGTCAACGGCGCTTCCACCGTGCTGGAGGACAGCAGCGGCCGGGTGTGGGTGGGATCGGAATGGAATGGCGGCGGCCTGGACTGGCTCGATCCCGCCACCGGCACCTTTCGCCACTTCCGCCACGACCGTGCCGACCCCGCCAGCATCAGCGACGACAACATCGTCAGCCTGCACCAGGACGCCAGGGGCCGGATCTGGATCGGCACCAGCAAGGGCTTGAACCTGGCCGTGTTCGAGACAGGCGGCAAGGTGCGCTTCACGTCGTACGCGGCAGCCATGCGGGCGCAGAAAATCCTTGCCATCGAACACGACCTGGACGGCAATATCTGGTGCAGCACGCTGGCCGGCCTGTTCCGCCTCGATCCCGAGACGGGCAAGGTCAGCCGGTTTACCGCCGCCGACGGCCTGACCGAGGGCTACACCGTCAACTCGTCCGCGCGCGGCGCCGATGGCGTGCTGTATTTTGGCGGGGTGCACGGCATGACGGCGGTGACGCCAGCGAAGGTGCGCGCCAGCTCGGTGCCGCCGCAGGTGGCGATCACCGACATCACGGTGTTCAACCATTCGCTGCAAAGCGGCACACCGCGCGCCAACGTCAAGGCCGAGGGGCCGGTCACCGCGCCCACCGCGCTCACTCTGGCCTCGGAGGCGTCGGTGTTTTCGATCGAGTTCGCCGCGCTCCACTACACCGACCCCGGCCAGAACCGCTACGCCTACCAGTTGCAGGGTTTTGATCGCGAATGGGTGCATACCGACGCCGCGCACCGCAGCGCCAGTTACACCAACCTCAACCCTGGTAACTATGTGTTCCGGGTAAAAGCCGCCAATCACCTGGGCGTGTGGAACGCGGAGCCGGCCACCTTGCGCATCACCATCACGCCGCCGTTCTGGCAACGCTGGTGGTTCCGCATGCTGGGCGTGGCGCTGGTGGTGTTCACGCTGACGCTGCTATACCAGCAGCGCATTGCCCGCCTGACGCGTCACCAGTTGCAGCTTGAAAAAGTGGTGGCCGCACGCACGGCCGAGCTGGAAGAGTCGAACCGCAAGCTCGCCGAACTGAGCACCACCGACGGCCTGACCGGCGTGGTCAACCGGCGCGGCTTCGACCTGGCGCTGGCGGCAGAATGGCGCCGCGCCGCGCGCGCCAGGCAGCCGCTGGCGCTGTCGATGATCGACGTCGATTTCTTTAAAAAATATAACGACCATTACGGCCACCAGGCCGGCGACACCACCTTGCGCGTCGTGGCCGACCTGATCACCGCCCACGGCCACCGGCCCACCGACCTGGTGGCCCGTTATGGCGGCGAGGAATTCGCCCTGCTGGCCGCCAATACCGGTGCGGCCGACGCCGTCGAAACCGCGCAGTTGATGTGCGCCGAGCTGGTGCAGCGATGCCTGCCGCACCAGCGCTCGCCGTTCGGCATGCTGACCATCAGCATCGGCGTGGCGGCGCTGGTGCCCGGCGACGATAACTCGCCGGCCATGCTGGTGGCGATGGCGGACCGGGCGTTGTACCAGGCCAAGGAGCGCGGACGCAACATGGCGCTGCTTGCGCCGACCGTCGGTACGACTTAAAGCTCGACCTTGATCCTGGCGGCGACGCTGCGTTCGGCGCCGGGCGTGACGTACAGGCCGGCCCACGAGGACGTGTAGTATGTGCGGTTGAACAGGTTGAGCACGTCGACCGACAGCTTGACCTGCGGCGTCACCTGCCAGTAGCCCAGCAGGCGCGCGGTGGTGTACGACGGCAAACTATAGGTATCGGCAGTGTTGCCCGAGCGTGCGCCCACGTGGTTAATGCCGGCGCCCACGCCGTAGCGGCTGCCACCGGGCAGCCTGTCTTCGCGGATCGCCAGCAGGCCGGCGCTCCATTTCGGCACGTTCATCAACCGCGTGCCGGCCGCCAGGGTGCGGTCGTGCGTCACGCGCGCGTCGTCGTAGGCGGCGTTGCCGCTCACGCGCCAGTGGCGGCCGATCTGGCCCGTCACGTCCGCCTCCACGCCGCTGCTTTTCACTTCACCCGCCGCTACCGAGAAGCCCGGCACGTCGCTGGCGGTGAGCACATTGGTCTTGGTGATGTCGTACACGGCCACGGTGGCGCCCAGGCGCTGGTCGGCGCTTTGCAGCTTCCAGCCCGCTTCGTACGACGTGGACTTTTGCGGATCGAAGGCGTTGCCATTGACATCAATGCCGGTATTGCCCCGGAACGATTTGCCGGCCGACACGTACAGCGAACTCCAGCTGTTAGGCAAGTACGTCACACCGGCACGCGGCGACACCGCGCTCTGCTTGCGGTTGAGCTGGTTGCCGGCCACGCGGTTGACCAGGTCCTGGCTGTACTCGTCCCAGCGCAGGCCGGCCAGCAGCTTCCACTGGTCCGACAGGCTGACCTGGTCTTGCGCGAACACGGCTTTCACGCGCTGGCGTTCGTCCGAGCTCGACGTGCGCGAGATCAGCGGGCCTGCCGGCCGGCCGTACACGGGCGCATAGATGTCGAGCGGCGTGTTGGCCGAGCGCAGGATTTCGGTATTCATCCACAGGCGCGAGGCTTCGGCGCCGACCAGCAGCGTATGTTCCAGCGCGCCGGTGGCGAACTTGCCTTCGATCTCGCCGTTGACCGAGGTATCGCGCGACGGCAGCGTGCGCCAGGTGGCTTGGCGATTGAGGGTGCGGTTGTCGGCCGCCAGCGACGTCGCCTCCGTGTACTCGCCCTCGAAAGTGCTTTCCTTGTAGCTCGCGCCCAGGCGTGCGCGCCAGCCGTCGGCCAGCACCCGGTCCAGCGTCAGTTGCTGGGTCTTGCTCGACAGGTGCATGTTTTTGTCGGTCGGCTCGTTGAGGATGCGGTCGCGCGGCAGCGTACCGAGCTGGCCGCGCACATTGATCACGCCGCGGTCAAGCGGCGTGTCGGACTTGAGGATTTCCGCTTCGTAGTTGAGCGTGGTGCGCGGGTCGATCTTCCAGGTCAGCGCGGGCGCCACCAGCATGCGCTTGTTGTGCAGTAGCGACGAGCGCGGATCGCCCTCTTCCGTCATCAGGTTCAGGCGGTAGGCCACGGTCGAGCTCAACGGGCCGGTGGTGTCCACCGTGGCGCGGCGCAGGCCGCGATCGTTGAAGCCCACCTCGGCCACGTGGCGCGCGGTGAACTTCGGCTTCTTGGTGACGATATTGATGGTGCCGCCGGGCTCGCTGCTGCCGTAAATTGCCCCGGCCGGCCCCTTGAGAAACTCGAAGCGCTCGACCGTGGCGGTGTCGCGCGGCGGGTTGTAGCCACGCGAGCCGGGAAAGCCGTTGACCAGGAAACCCATGTCGGTGCTGGAAAAGCCACGGATGCCGAAGTTGTCCCAGGTGCCGCCAAAGTCGTTCAGGCGCGAAATACCACTGACGAAATCGACGGTGTCGGCCAGGCGCATGGCGCCCAGGTCTTCGAGCTGCTCGCTGTTGACCACGCGCACCGATTGCGGCACTTCGCGGATCGGCGTATCGGTGCGGGTGGCGCCGCTGCTATGACTGGCATTGAAGGCGGCGCTGCGCTCGGCCACCACGTTCACTTGCTGCAAGGTGGCGTCACCTTCCGCAGCGTCTTGCGCCTGGACTAACGTGGTCGTGGACAGCAGGCCCAGGGCCAGCCAGGGCTTGAGAGGACGTAACATGGTGCTCCGTGGTGTTTTTGAAAGTTGCAGCACTATAATCGAGAATGATTATCATTTGCAATCCTTGAACACGGATAACCGCTTGTTACATCCCGCCAGCCAGTGTCACACCCTTACAGCTTGCCGCTCAGGGTCAGGAACACCTGGCGCGGGGCGCCGGTGAGCAGGGTTTGCGCGGTGCCGTTCGGATCGCGGGCCTGGAAGCCGTTGGTGCCGACGGTGCTGATGTACTGCTTGTCGAACAGGTTGCTCACGTTCACTTGCAGCGAGAGGTCTTTCATGAAGCCCAGCGACTTGAGCTTGTAGCCGGCCGTCAGGCTGCCGATCCAGAACGCGTCCACGCTGGCGTCGTTGGTGTAGGTGTAGTAGCGCTTGCCCGTGTACTTGCCGCCCAGGCGCGCGAACCAGGCGCCGCTGTCGTACGATGCTTCGGTGCTGAACAGGGTTTTCGGCGCGCCGGCCACCTGCTTGCCGTTCACCTGCACCAGCGTCGTGCCGTCCATGTAATCGGACTTGTATTTCGAGTCGTTATACGTGGCCGAGTTGAACCAGCTCAGTTGACGGTTGATTTTCCACACCGCGATCGCTTCCACGCCACGGGTATCGACCTTGCCGACGTTGACGAAGGTGGACGGGCAACCGACGATGCCGGCGCAGGTGGCCACACTCAACTGGCGGTCGTCGAAGCGGGCGCCGTACACGGCCAGCGAACCTTGCACCGCATCGCGCTTGAAGCGGTAGCCGAGGTCGATATTGGTCGAGGTTTCCGGTTTCAGGTTGCCCACGCCGGCGTCGTACGCAGCCTGGGTTTGCGAGAACGGGCCACCGACGCCAGGCTGGTGCGCGCGCATGTTCTTGGCGGCCGAGGCGAAAATCTCGTCGTCGGCGGAGAGCGCATAGTTGGCGCCGACTTGCGGCAGGAAACTCTTCTCGGCGTTCAACTGGCCGGCGGCGCGGTTGCCGATGATGTTGCGGGCGGAAATGTCCACGCTCATGCTCTTGAAGCCGGCGTTCACTTTCAGCTTGCCGTCCATCAGGGCCAGGCTGTCTTGCAGGTAGAACTGCGAGGTGGTGGTGATGAAGTTCTGTTTCCAGTCGATCTGGAACGGGTTCGACAGGAAGTACATGGTGTCGGCCGGGCCGGTGGCCGCGTAGTAGGCGCGGGTACCGGTGTGGTCCGAGCGCTCGCCCCAGGCGCCGAAGGTGACGGTGTGGTCGCCCGCCTCCCAGGTTGCATCGGCCATGATGCCGTTGCGGTTGATGCGGTACTCGGTGGTGCGGATCGACAGCGGGTTGGCGGCGTTGGTGGGCACGTACGGCGTGTACCAGTGGCCTTCGCCCTTGTTGTCGTGGTGGTAGCCGGTGGTCTTGAGGTTGAAGGTCGGGGTCAGGTTCAGGTCCAGGATCAGGCCGCTCAGATTGTCCTTGCGCAGGCCGCCGGCCGAATAGTAGGCGTCGTCGAGGCTGGTGACGTTGCCGCTGAACTGGCCATGGGCGGCGTTGATGGCGCGCTGCCAGTCGGGTTGGTAGTTGTCCCAGTCGTAGCCGAGGCGGCCCAGCATTTCCTTCGACATGTCCTGGTAATCGACTTCCTTGCGGTCCGAATGGTTGAAGAAGCCGGTCAGGCTGTTGCTCTCGCCGAAGTTGAAGACGAAGCGGGCATTGACCTGGTCCTGGTCCTGGCCGCCTTCGCCCTTGGTCTTGTCGGTGCGCTGGCGGGTGCCGCTCAGCGAGGCTTTCATGGCGCCGCCGATCAGGCCGGAATCGACGCGGACAAAGGTGCGCGAGGTCGAATCGCTGCCGCCGGTTTGCGACAGCGTCAGGCCGCGTTCGTCGGTAGGCGCCAGCGTGAAGAACTGCACCGTGCCGCCCAGGTTGCTGGTGGAGGCAGTGGCCAGCGAACCGGCGCCCTGCGACACCTGCACCCGGCCGATGTTTTCCGACGACACGGCGCGGCTGATGTGCAGGCCGTTGTTGTTGGCGTAGCTCATGTCGCCGAGCGGGATGCCGTCGAGCGTGAAGCCCAGCTGGCTCTGGCTGAAGCCGCGCAGGCTGAACGACGTCGACCACTCGTAGGCGCCGAACGGATCGGCCGACTGGAAGTTTACGCCGGGCAGCTTATCGAGCACCTTGAGCGGGCTGGTGCCGGGCAGCGCTTCGGCCAGGTCGTCCTTGTTGATGTTCTGCACCTGGCGCGACTGGCCGCGCCCCGTGATTTCCACGGTCTGCACCGGGCCGGCCATGGCGGCCACGGTGGCGCTGTCGGCCACTTCTTCGGCGTGGGCGGCGATGGCCAGGGCTTGCAGCACGAGCAGGCACAAAGGTTTCAGGGGGAAGCGCTGGGACATGGCTGTTCTCTTTCTTGCTGGGTGAGTTGGTATCAATCAGCAAGATTGTAAGAACAGCATGTGACGTTGCGATGACGTGACGATGACAGTTGAGTGACACTGCAACACTTTAGCTAGACTGCGGCACTGCTCCTGTCCACGGCAAAGTCGAGCAGCGCGTCGGGCGCAATCGGCCGCGAAATATGGTAACCCTGCAAGTAGTGGCAGCCCATGCACTCGAGAATGGCGGCCTGGCCGGCCGTCTCGACACCCTCGGCCACCAGCTTCAGGCCCAGCGACTGGCCCATGGCGATAATCGCGTGCACCAGGCTGTTGCTGCGGTCGCTGTGCTCGATGTCCATCACGAAGGCGCGGTCGATCTTGAGGGTATTGAGGTTGAACTGCGTCAGGTAGCTCAGCGACGAATAGCCGGTGCCGAAGTCGTCGAGCGACACGCCCACGCCGAGCGCGCGCAAGCGGTCGATCACGCTGTGGACATGGCCGCCATCGTCGATCAGCACGCGCTCGGTCAATTCCAGTTCGAGCTGGCGCGGTGGCAGGTTGTGGCGCGCCAGCGTCTGCTGCACCAGCGCCACGAAGAACGGATCAGCCAGTTGCCACGCCGAGACATTGATACTGACGGTGACCGCGCCCAGCGGGCCGTCGCGCCAGGCCGCCAGCTGGCGGCAGGCCTGCTCCAGCACCCAGGCGCCGATCGCCACCACCATGCCGCTGTCCTCCGCCACGGGAATGAACCGGTCGGGCGGCACATTGCCTAGTTGCGCGTGATGCCAGCGGATCAGCGCCTCCGCCTTGGTCAGCGCGCCGGTGCGGGCATCGACGATGGCCTGGTACACCAGGCGGAACTCGTTGTTTTCGATGGCGCCACGCAGGGCGCCGTCGATCACCAGCGCGTTCTTGGCGGCAGCGTTCATCGAATCGTGGAAAAAGCGCAGCTCACCGCGCCCGGCCTTCTTGGCCTCGTACATGGCGATGTCGGCATTGCGTACCAGGGTGTCGCTGTCGCTGCCCAGCATGGGATAGCAGGCCACGCCGATGCTGGCCGACACCCCGATGGCGTGGTGCAACAGCTGGAAGCGCGACGACAGGGCGGCGAGAATATGCTCGGCGCAACGGCGCGCGGCCTGCTCGGCTGCGCCCGGCGCCAGGTCCGGCAGCACGATGATGAACTCGTCGCCGCCGAAACGCGCCAGCAGGTCGCCCGGCCCCAGCACGGCAAACAGGCGCTGCGCGGTCTGGCGCAGCAGTTCGTCACCGGTGGCATGGCCGAAGGAATCGTTGACGCGCTTGAACTTGTCCAGATCGAGGAACAACACCACGCATTCGCGGCCCGTTTCGCGGCAACGCGCCACTTCCTTTGCCAGCGCTTCGGACAGCGCGTGGCGGTTGTAAAAGCCGGTGACGGGGTCGATGCGGGCCGCCTGCTTGAGCAGGTCGTCCTTGCGCTGGCGCTCGCTGATATCGAGCAACTGCACCAGGCAGTACAGCTGGCCACGCTCGATATAGGGCGAGCCGGCCATTTCCAGCGGCAGGCGCGCGCCCGTATGCAGGGTGACCACGGCGGTGTCGGTCATCGGGTATTGCACCCCGGGTGCCTCGAAGCGCTTGAAATAATCGTCCACCATCGCAGGAGTGATCCTGGGCAGGATGTCGCTCAGGTGCTTGCCGACCAGGTCGGCCGCTTTCTCGAAACCCAGCAAGCGTGCGCCGCGCTCGTTGGCCACGTGGATGATGCCGCGACGGTCGCGGATCAAAAAGCCGTGGCTGAGGCTGTCGATGGTGCGCGCGTAGCGCTGCTGCATTTCATCCTGCACCGCGTAAATCAGGCCCAGCATGGAAACGGCTTTGAGGATGGACGTGCCGGCAAACCACAGCAGATACCATTCCGGCGGCATGGTGGCGGCGGACACCAGGTTGAACACGCCGCGCGCCACCAGGGTGCAGCCAAGCAGGCGATAACGGCGCTGGGCGCGGTACAGGCGCACACCCATCCAGATCATCACCAGGCCCAGCGCGGCGGCGCTGCCGGGCGGCACCCAGTGCGAATGCCATTGCCACAGCGCATAAAATCCCGCCGTGGCGACAGCGATCGCGACAATAATCGGACGCCAATGGCGGCGCCGCAAATCGCCGAGAAAATATTGCGTACCGCCATAATAACCGGCCATACCGATCACCAGCATCAGCGCACAAATAAATAATCGCCAGGATGGCGATAACACCGCTGCTCCTGCAAACCATGTCAATCCACCTGCCATGACGGCAGCCTGGCCAATACCCCACAGCAGGGCGTGCTTTTCCTTGCGGTGCATCAGCCATAAAAATACCAGCAATACCACCAGGAGAGCGTCCACCGCAAAGGAGGACGTCATCATCGACAAGTTGTCATACTGTTCCGGCTGAATGCTCATGACCTGGCGCCGTTGGCGTGCTGATAATTACTTGATTGCAGCTATTGTATGCCAGTAACACCCGAGATTTGCTAACACGGTGAAATTTTGCGCGCCTGCAACACCGCCATCATGCCAGCAATGAGCATGATACCGCCAATTTTCAGCTTTTTTTCCACGATGGCATGCGCCCTGGCGGCCGATCGGCGCATCGAAGCGACCTCACCAGAACAGCGACAGCGCCAGCAGCCACATCACCACCGCAATCGCCCCGTCGAGCACTCGCCACGCCGTCGGACGTGTAAAAACGGGGATTAAATATCGCGCGCCCAGGCCCAGGCTTAAAAACCAGATAATTGATGCCAGCATGGCGCCAGCGGCGAAATACCATGGACCAGCACCGGGTTGCTGGCCCCCGATAGAGCCCAGCAACACCACGGTGTCGAGATAAACATGGGGATTTAACAGGCTGAATGCGAGCATGGCGGCAATCACCTGGCGTCGGCTGACAGCAGAGGGTTGTTGAGTGACGTCGAAACTCGATGATTTAAAGGCGGAACGCGCAGCACGTACGCCATAGCAGAATAAAAAAGCGGCGCCGGCGATTTTTATCCAGAATAAAAGGCCGGGCGCATTATTAATAATTTCACCCATCCCGGCCACGCCGGCGCCGATCAGCAGCACGTCGCAGGCGATGCAAATGGCAATACAGGTATACACATATTCCTGCTTCAACGCCTGGCGCAACAGGTAGGCGTTTTGCGAGCCGATCGCAATGATCAGGCCGCCGCCGAGGCCCATTCCCTTCAGTAATGCACCCAGTTCCATGGTGGTCTCCTGCAAAAAATACCACAGCTTAGCGGCGCCCCAATCATCAGTATAATTAATAATATTGGACTAATATCAGGAATGCTAATGAGCAGGATCGACTACCGGGGCCTGGCCGCGCTCGATGCCGTGGTGGAGCATGGCAGTTTCGACAAGGCTGCGGTGGCCCTCTCCATCACGCAATCTGCGGTCTCGCAGCGCTTGCGCATGCTGGAAAGCCAGGCTGGCGAACTGCTGTTGCTGCGCAGCCAGCCGCCACAGGCGACCGACGCCGGCCACCGCCTGATCGCCCATTATCGTCAGGTTCGGCTGCTCGAAGCCGCCCTCGACAGCAGCAAACGGTCCGGCGCCGGTCGCGCGGAGTTGGCGATCGCCGTCAATGCCGACAGCGCGGTGACGTGGCTGCAGCAAGCGGTCACCCCACTGATGGCGGCCGGCGACTGCATGCTGCACATCACCATGGACGACCAGGACCATACGCTCACCATGCTGCGCGAAGGCCGGGTGTTTGGCTGCGTGACCAGCGAAACCGCGCACGTGGCCGGCACCACCGCCACGCCGCTGGGCCGGATGCGCTACCACTGCCTGGCCAGCCCGGCGTTTGCCGCGCGCTGGTTCCCGGACGGTTTGACCGCCGCCAGCGTGGAAAACGCGCCCGCGCTCGACTTCAACCGCAAGGATGCGCTGCTGGCGCGGTTTATCGCCCAGGCTACCGGCTACCAGGGCCGTTATCCTCACCATTCGTTTGCGTCGTCGGAGGGGTTCGTGCGGTTTCTGGAAGCCGGATTTGCCTACGGCATGGCGCCGCAGCTGCAATGCGCGGCGCAGCTGGCGGCCGGCACGCTGGTCGACCTGGCGCCGGGGCGGGTGCTCGATGTGCCGCTGATCTGGCATATGTGGGATATCCAGACGCCGTTTACCAAGGCGCTTACCGAGCAGGTGATAGACACGGCGCGACGCTGGCTGTTGCAGCCGGGAGATTAAGCACCGGCCGCTACACGCTGTTTCAATGCACTGCCGCCGCCCGGCTGGCGCAGCGTCTAAAACAGGTCGATTTGCGTCGATTCAGGCTGCGGCGATGCAGCCGGCTGCGCTTTTTTCTTGCGCGGCGGCGGCGGGTCGAACCAGGCCCGCATCAGTTCGGGTGGGAACTGCTGGAAATAGCTGCGCGCGCGTTCGGGATCGCGGCAGCGCAGCCAGTCGTCATATTCGTCGGCGGCAATCACGATCAGCGAGCGCTTTTCGTCGCCCGGCTTGTGGAAGCGCTGCATCAACGGATGCTCGTCGGCATTGATGGTCAGCTGCGTGAACGAATATTCGGGACCGTTCTCGCCAGGCCACTCGCGCCAGATGCCGGCCACTGCGAACGGCGCGCCGTCGGCCCGGCCGATCTGCCAGCGCTGGGCCGCGCCCGACTCGTAATTGGGTTCGAAAAACCCGGTCATCGGCACCAGGCACAACTGCCCTTCGCGCCAGCATTTCGCGTATGAACGCAGCTGGCCCACCGTTTCGGTGCGGGCATTCATGGTGTCCCACGGCTTGACGCCGGGCGGAATCTGCCGGCGCGGCACCAGGCCGTAGGTGGCAGTGGTGCACACCAGTTGGCCGTGCTCGTTGTAGCGGATGATGGGCGCCGGATAGTCTTTCCAGCTCTCTTGCGGCCACTCGTCGCCCTCGAACAAGCTCAACTGGAACAGGTCGGCCAGCAGGTCGCGCGACGTGGGCCGGTAATTGGTGCACACGACCGGACTCCTAGGCCCGCAGCCCGACCAGCAGTTGCGCAACGCTGTCGTGGGTGGCGGTCCAGCCGGACGTGGCCAGCTTGGGCGCGCAGACCGGGCAGTCCACGAACGGATCGCAGTCGTGCTCGAGGTCGATGAACAGCTTGCCCATCACCGGCTTGCCGGCGTAGGAATCGACGGTGACCGGGCGGTTTTTCAGCGACGTGGCAGCGACTGCCGGCACGAAGTCGGCGCCGCCCGGTGGCAGCCAGCGCGAGAACGCTTCGGTTGGTTTGCCATCGGGCACATACCAGGACTTGCGCTCACCGTTCCAGCGCGCGCCCAGGGCTTTGGCCTCGTCTTTTTCCGCAAACGGAACTTTAAGAAACATCATGCGGCATACTCCGTGACGAACAGTGACAAAGCCGCTATTTTACGCGTGTGTGAGAAAATTGGCGCCTGAACCCCGGAGACACCGTATGCCCCTGATCGAACCCCTGACCCTCACCCTGCCCGAGCTGGCCGAACGCTGGCACATGACGCCGCAACAAATGCTCGCTGGCGCGGTGCCGCAAGTGCTGCCGATGTATTTCTATTTCGATGGCCTGGTGTTTGCGTTCGGCGACAAGTGGCTGCGCGCCAACGGCGACGCCGCCATCACGCAAGACCTGGACACGCACCAGACCCGCGCCGCGTCGATCGAAATCGACCTGCAGCGCCAGGCGCTGCACAAGCGCGGCCTGTTGAAACTGACGCAATGGGAAGAAGCGCTGAGCGACGGCGAACTGGCCGAACACCAGGCCGAATCGGACCGCCTGGCCGGCGAAATCGTGCGCCTGACCGCCCTGCTCAAGCAGCGCCACGAAGAACGCCAGCAACACGTGCGCAACGGCCTGCTGCGCGCCGCCCCGCGCACGCTGTCCGACATCGCCCTGCACGGCAAAACCCGTTTCCCGCAATTTGCCTTCATGCCCAACACGCCGCCGGGCTTTGACAACACCGAACGGGTGCCGCCCGGCACCGTGGTGGCGATGGAAGACGGCTTCCCGCTCAAGGACGTGCTGACCGATGCCGACCTGGTAATCTCGATGCTCGACATCAAGCTGGCCGAGGAAGCCGGGCTGCACCAGCAACCCGGCATCTAATTACTTCAACGCGATGCGCTTGTGCTCGCGGGCCGAACGATAGACCGCCTCGATGATGCGGATATCGCGCAAGCCTTCTTCGCCCGGCACCATCGGCGTGCGGTCCTGCATCACCGATTGCGCCATATGGTCGAGCTGGCCGGCGAACTGGTTGGCCGACGCATTCGGCGGCGCGGTGATTTCGTTCTTGCGCCCGTCCCCTACCCACAGCTTCTGGCCCTGGTAGCCGGTGGCCGGCTCCATCTCGATGCGGCCCTTGTCGCCCATCAGCAGGAACTGGTTGCGGTTGGCCGAATACATCGACATGCACGAACCGATCACGCCGGACGGGAACTCGAGCTGGAACTCGATCATGTCTTCGACGTCGCGGAAGCGCGGATCGGACCGGTCGGTGGTTTCCTTGGCATACACAGAAATGGGTTCCTCGCCGGTCATGTAACGCGCCGCCTGCAGCGCGTAGATGCCGATATCCATCAGCGAACCACCGCCCGACATCGCCCTCTTCACACGCCAGTTGTTGCCGCCCGTGGTGTAGCCATGCTCGGAGCGGAAATAGCGCAGCTTGCCGATCGCGCCGGAACGCGCCAGCCGCCGCGCCTCGAGGTTGAACGGCTCGAAGTGGCAGCGGTAGCCGATCATCAATTTCTTGCCGGCCTGCTTGCAGGCGGCAATCATCGATTCGCATTCGGCCGACGAGATCGCCATCGGCTTTTCGCACAGCACGTGCTTGCCGGCCTTGGCGCCCCTGATCGTGTATTCGGCATGCATCGAGACCGGCAGGCAGATGTAGACGATGTCGATGTCGGGATTGTCCTTGATGCGGTCGTAGTTCTTGTAATCGTAGATATTCGATTCCGGCACGCCATACTCGCCCGCCACTTTCCTGGCCTTGACGGGGTCGCCGCTGACCAGCGCGACCAGCTTGCTGTGCTGGCAGTATTTGAACTGCGGGATGATGATGCCGAGCCCGTAACCACCGAGGCCGACGATCGCATAACCCATCTTGCGGTCGGGATTGGCCCACACGGGACCGCCCACTGCGGTTGCCGCCAGCACGCCACCTGCAGTCATGACCAGATTACGCCGAGTAAAATCCATCATCCTCTATCTCCTGTTCGTGGTTTGTGTTTCTTGTTCGGCAATTTTAGTACAAATGTTAGCGCTACAGAGCATCGGTAACATGCCGCGCGCCATAAATTTCGGCAGGGTCGCATTCTGGCGAACCGCGCTAAGATAGGCGACCGACTTGACCTGGAGTTCCGCCATGAATGAACCGCATGCAACAACTGAACAATCACCCGAACGCCTGCCCATCGGCACCCTGGACGGCGTCGAATTCGACGTCGTCGCCTGGGGACCGGCGCAAGCCGATGTCGACTTCAGCGTTGCCTGCATGTTCGAGCACGAGCAAGGCGGCGCCCCCGTCGCCGGCGGCCTGCTCGGCCTCGACACCGCGCTCGGCGGCCAGCTGACGGCGCTGCGCGCCAGCGGCGCCTTCCGTGCCCAGGAAATGGAAACCATCCTGATCAGCCTGCCACCAGCCAGTCTGCCCGCCCGCGCGGTACTGGTGATCGGCCTGGGCAGTCCCGAAACGCTGGACGGCGACCGCCTGCGCCGCGCCACCCGCGTGGCCATGCGCGAAGCGATCCGCCACGGCGCCCGCTCGCTGGCTTTCGCCCCCAGCGTGCTCGACGGCGGCCACACCGACAACGCCGGCCTCGACATGCCCCGCATGATGATGGACGGCATGCTTGGCGCCTTGCGTGCCGAACATGCGCTGGCCACAGCCGGCCTGGCGCCGCCGCCATCGGTGCAGCGCTGCACCTTCGACGTCGGCGCGCCGCGCCTGCACAGTTCGGGCGAGGCATTTATTGCGGCCTTCAAGGAGTTCGCGCAGGCGCGCGGTCAATAATTCTTGGAGTATATTGGGGACTTATTCACGCCCACTACCGGGGGAGTCGCCATGCACCACCTGATCCGTCCAGCCGCCTGCGCCCTGCTCGCCTTTGGCCTGGCCGCCGGCACCGCCTCGGCGGCCGTCACCGTCACCTACGTCAATACCGAAAAGATGACCGATGTGCCGCGCTTCGAGACCGACCGCAAATCGATGGAAATCGACTTCCGCGAATTCTTCGAGGAGCAGGCCAGGAAGCTGCCGGCAGGCCAGGATTTAAAGGTGGAAATCCTCGACATCGACTTGGCTGGCGACGTCTTCCCGCGCGTGCCGATCCGCGATGTCCGCGTCACCCAGGGCACCTACGACTTCCCCCGCATCCACCTGCGCTACAGCCTCGAGCAGGACGGCAAAGTACTGCGCAGCGGCGAGCGTGAGCTGGCGGATCGCAACTACCAGCTCAACGTAAACAGTTATCGCAACGAGATGTATCACTATGAAAAGCAGATGCTCAGCGAGTGGTTCAGGAAGGATGTGTTGGTGGGGAATTGACCGCAGTGGCGACTGGAGAGCCATCACCAAGCCACCGTGTGTCACCCGCATTACATCACGTTCGTTCCCTCGTCGATGATGCGCAAAAACGCCTCATAGGCATACACCCGGCCGCGCTTCTTGCCAGTCACTTCGTGGACCAGGCCCAGTCTTTCCAGCCCGGCCATCGCGCTATTGACGGTAGGCATGCTCAGGCCCGTCTTGTCGACCACCTGGGTGGCGTTTGCAAACGGCTGATTCTGCAGCAGTGCATGCACCCGCAACATGGAGTTGGCTTGCTCCCCTGCAGCGGTAATGCGCGCCCGGTCTTCCGAAAACAGTGTCACGATGCGCAGCGCGCTGTCGTGCGCATTGTTGGCAGTAGCAGCAACGCCCGTCAGGAAAAATTCCAGCCAGGCCTCCCACGTGCCGCGCTGACGCACCTCCTGCAGCAGCCGGTAATAGTCGGTCCGGTGCGTCTTCAAATACAAGCTCAGGTACAGCAGCGGTTCCCGCAACACCTGCTGCTCGACCAAAAACAGCGCGATTAGCAGGCGCCCCAGCCGGCCGTTGCCATCCAGGAATGGGTGGATCGATTCAAACTGCAAATGCAGCAAGCCGGCCTTGATCAGCGGCGGCAGGGTGTTGTCCTCATGCAGGAACTTTTCCAATTCTCCCAGGCAGATCTGCATTTCCTGCTGCGGAGGCGGCACATAAATCGCATTGCCGGGGCGTGTGCCGCCCAACCAGTTTTGCGAGCGGCGGAAGGCCCCCGGATCTTTGGCGCTGCCGCGTCCGTCCTTCAACAGTAGCCCGTGCATTTCCCGAAGCAAGCGCAGGCACAGCGGCAAGCCATGCGGACTGGGCGCACGAATGCGTTCCAAGCCGTACATCATGGCCTTCACGTAGTTCGATACCTCGCTCACATCATCGATGGGTTGGCCAGCAATGGCGGCATTCTCGAAGCGCAGTAAATCGTCCAGCGTCGACTGGGTTCCCTCGATCTGCGACGACAACACCGCCTCCTTGCGCACGTACATGTACAGGAACAGGGACTTGTCCGGCAACATCATCGTGATGCCATCAAGGCGGCCGATGGCCCGATCGGCTTCGCTCAGTTTGTTCAGCAGTAGCGAGGACATTTCCAATGCCGGCACTGGCGGCAAAGGGGGCGGCACAAATGCTTGCACCGTTTCGTCAAACGCCACGGTGGTGACATAGCGGCCGAGCCGACCGACATCTGGTGAGTTCAAGAAAGCCCCTTTAATAACGACTAACGTTAATTAGGCTAGCCTAATTAAGCACCAACACTATTTAAATTCTACTTGATAATTTTAATAGTGGTGATCTATGCAGTCAAGACTGGCCTATCCGGCAGTTGATCGTGAAACTGGGGTAAGCCACCAAGTCACTGGAGAAATTCTGGACAGAATGTGGACAGTGGAAAGTAAGCCAAAAATAAAAGGGTTAGCGTTAGCTAACCCTTTTATTTTAAAGATGAATTTGGTAGGCCTCCCCAGAGTCGAACTGGGCACCAACGGATTATGAGTCCGCTGCTCTAACCAAGCATGAGCTAGAGGCCCGAGGTGATACCTGTGCGCTGGAGGTCTTGCCGGCCCCGCTGACGCGCGTTCGCTTTTTGGGCGAACGCGCGAGGATAAGGGTTAGCGGCAGCGCACGTCAAGTCTTAGTTGGCTTCCAGGAAGCTTTTCAGCTTGTCCGAACGGCTCGGGTGACGCAGCTTGCGCAGCGCTTTCGCTTCGATCTGGCGGATCCGTTCGCGGGTGACGTCGAACTGCTTGCCGACTTCTTCCAGCGTGTGGTCGGTCGACATTTCGATACCGAAACGCATGCGCAGCACCTTCGCTTCGCGTGGCGTGAGAGAATCCAGCACATCCTTCACCACGCCGCGCATCGAGGCGTGCAGCGCGGCGTCGGATGGCGCCAGCGTGTTGTTGTCCTCGATGAAGTCGCCCAGGTGCGAATCGTCGTCGTCGCCGATTGGCGTCTCCATCGATATCGGTTCTTTGGCGATCTTCATGATCTTGCGGATTTTGTCCTCCGGCATTTCCATCTTGATGGCCAAGGTTGCCGGGTCGGGCTCGGCGCCGGTTTCCTGCAGGATCTGGCGCGAAATCCGGTTCATCTTGTTGATGGTCTCGATCATGTGCACCGGGATGCGGATGGTGCGCGCCTGGTCGGCGATCGAGCGCGTAATGGCCTGGCGAATCCACCAGGTGGCATACGTGGAGAACTTGTAGCCGCGACGGTATTCGAATTTATCGACCGCCTTCATCAGGCCGATATTGCCTTCCTGGATCAGGTCGAGGAATTGCAGGCCGCGGTTGGTGTACTTCTTGGCGATGGAAATGACCAGGCGCAAGTTGGCCTCGGTCATTTCGCGCTTGGCCTTGCGCGCCTTCATTTCGCCGGCTGCCATCTGGCGGTTGATGTTGCGCAGGTCGGGCAGCGGCAGCACCACGCGCGCTTGCAGGTCGATCAGGCGCTGCTGCAATTCCTTGATGGTCGGGATATTGCGGCCCAGGATGGCGCTGTACGCGTGGCCGGCGGCCACTTCGCCATCGACCCAGTCCAGGTTGGTTTCATTGCCCGGGAAAACCTTGATGAAGTGGGCGCGCGGCATGCCGCACTTGTTCACGGCCACGTCGAGAATCTGCTTTTCGATGTGACGCACTTCGTCCACCTGGCCGCGCAGCGTGTCGCACAGCTTTTCGACGACCTTGGCGGTGAAGCGGATGCCCAGCAGTTCGTACGAGATCGCTTCCTGGGCCTTGACGTAGGCCTTGGAGTTGTAGCCCTCTTTTTCGAAGGCACGGCGCATCTTGTCGAACTGCAGCGAGATGGTGTCGAATTTTTCGAGCGCGGTGTTTTTCAGCGCTTCGAGCTGTTCGGCCGAGTAGCCGGCGGCGGCGCCTGCGGAGTTGCCCGCCTCTTCCTCTTCTTCGGCTTCTTCTTCCTCGGCTTCTTCATCTTCCTCGTCGTCATCGCTGGCGGCGGCCGGGGCAGGTGCTGCGGTGGCGCTGCCGTCGTCGCTCTCATCGACCAGGCCGTCGACGATTTCGTCGATCTTGATTTCGTCGGCGCGGATCCGGTCGGACGCGGCGATGATTTCGGCGATGGTGACCGGGCAGGCCGAGATGGCCTGGATCATGTCTTTCAGGCCGTCTTCGATGCGCTTGGCGATTTCGATTTCGCCTTCGCGCGTGAGCAGCTCGACCGAGCCCATTTCGCGCATGTACATGCGCACCGGGTCGGTGGTGCGGCCGAAGTCGGAGTCGACCGTGGACAGTGCGGCTTCCGCAGCGGCCTCGGCTTCGTCGTCGCTGGTGACGGTGGCGACGTTGTCCGACAGCAGCAGGGTTTCAGCATCCGGCGCATGCTCGTAGACGGCGATGCCCATGTCGTTGAATGTGCCGATAATGCCTTCGATCGCTTCGGGATCGATGATGTTTTCGGGCAGGTGGTCGTTGATCTCGGCGTACGTGAGGAAACCGCGTTCCTTGCCGAACTTGATCAGGGTCTTGAGTTTCTGGCGGCGGCGCTCGAGCTCTTCTTCGGTCGCTTCGGTGTCCGAAGAGAACGCATCCTTGAGCAGCGCTTTTTCCTTGGCCTTGCGGTCCTTGGCCTTGGCCTTGTCCACGGCCTTGAGCTCGGCGCGTTCGACCGCGTTCAGCGCGGCGACTTCGTCGTTCTCAGGCTGGAATTCCTTCGGCTTGCGCCCGCGCCGGCCGGGCACTTTGACCGACGGCAGTACGTAGCCCGAAGTATCGATGGCAGCCAGCGTAGCCGCGTCGGTGGTCTGGCTGACCACCGGCGGGTTGTTGCTGGCGACACGCGTTTCCGCCTTATCCGCTGTTTTAGCGGATTTTGCGGTCGCTTTGCTCGGCTTTTCAGCCACATTGGATTCAGGTTTCTTGATTGGCACAGGCGCTTTCGATTACACAACGACTTGCTTATTTAGGATAAAGTTTCTTGCAGTTCCCTTGGAACCCACGTCTTCGAACTTGCCGACTTCACAAGTCCGACAACACTACGACTACTTATACCTGGTCAGGCTGTGACCGCAAAATTCTACTGCATCAAACTCATGCGTAGTGGCAAGAAACGATGACAGGGTTAGACAACAAACATAAGCGGGGGTTCACCTTCTTCTTATTTCTTTGCCTAGTACCCAATCGTGCTGTCCTGCATGCTGCTCGACAACCTAACTCACTGAAAACAAACACACTCTGAACGGAAAAACGATGCCAAAACATACAACACTTAGCGTTTTATTATAGCACGTCACTTTTCAAACTCCAGAGGGAAGCACCCTCGCTGCCCCTCTGTAAACCTGCAAAAACATGACGGCGATCAACACTTGAACATTGATACAACATTAGCGGTTTGCAAATTCCGCTTGCTTCTCTCTTTCCAGCTGCGCCTGCTGCGCGGTGATCTCGCGAAAGCGCGCGATACTCTCCGGCGTCAGGCCCGCCGCGGACAGTTGCATCAGCTCCTGTTTGAGGGCATCTTCCTTGATCTGGCGGATGGCGCTGCGCAGGAACAGGCGGTCGGCATCGACATCGGACTCCGCTCCCCGGGCGATTTCGCTGATGATCTCGTCGTATTCGTCGCCCTGCGACTTCAGATGCTGGGCGAACGACGCAAACCCGCCGTTTGCGCCCAGCGCCTGGGCGCCGGCCACCAGTTGCAACAGCCGCTCGGCAGCCTCGGCGCCAAAGAACTGGAACGCCGACAGCGCCGCCTCGTCGATATCGAGCGCCAGCGGCGGATGGCCCACCAGCAGGCGCACGATCTGCAACTCCAGCCCCACCGGCGCCGGGCGGCCGCTGCGGCTCGGCGCCTTGCGCGACAGCGCCACCGGCTTGGCCAGCTCGAACAGCGATTCGATCTCGTGCGGCGTAGTTTGCGTCAGCTGCGCCAGGCCGCGCACGATCTGCAGCCGCAGCGCGGTCGGTGTCATCGATTGCAACAAGGGCTTGGCGTCGAACTGCACGCGCGCCCTGCCCTCCGGGCTTTGTAAATCATGCTCGCCCACCACTTCCTTGATCAGGAACTGCGACAGCGGCATCGCTTCGTGAATCTCCTGCTCGAACGCTTCGTTGCCGTAAGTTCGCACATAGCTGTCCGGATCGTGCTCGGTGGGCAGGAACAGGAACTTGATGGTCTTGTTATCGGCCACGTGCGGCAGGCACGCCTCCAGTGCGCGGCGGGCGGCGCGGCGGCCGGCCTTGTCGCCGTCGAAGCTGAAGATCACGGTGTCGGTCTGGCGCATCAGCTTTTGCACGTGGTGGGGGGTGCAGGCGGTACCGAGGGTTGCCACCGCTTGCGGGAAACCCATCTGCGCCAGCGCCACCACGTCCATATAACCTTCCGTCACCAGCACGTAACCGGCATCGCGGATCGCCTGGCGTGCTTCGAACAGGCCATACAGCTCGAATCCCTTCGAAAATAATGGCGTTTCGGGAGAATTCAAGTATTTCGGTTCGCCGCCATCGAGCACCCGGCCACCGAAGGCGATCACCTGGCCCTTGGTGTTCTTGATGGGGAACATCACGCGTTCGCGGAAACGGTCGTACCGCTTGCGGTTGCCGCCGTCCTCATCGACGCGGTCGATCACCAGGCCGGCTTCGGCCAGGGCCACCACGTCGTAGTCGCGGAAGATGGCTTTCAAATTATCCCAGCCCGGCGGCGCGTAGCCGAGGCCGAAGCGCGCGGCCACTTCGCCAGTCAGGCCGCGCCCCTTGAGGTAGGCGATGGCGTCCGGCGCGGTGCGCAGCTGGGCGCGGTAAAAATCGCACGCCTGGGTCATGGCGTCGGACAGGGCCATGCTCTGGGCCTGCATCTGCGCGCGCTGGGCCGGGGGAATCTTGTCGTCCTGCTCGGGGACCACCATGCCGACGTTTTGCGCCAGGTCCTTGACGGCATCGACAAAGCCCATGCCCGAGTATTCCATCAGGAAGCCGATCGAGGTGCCATGGGCGCCGCAGCCGAAGCAGTGATAGAACTGCTTGGTGGGGCTGACCGTAAAACTCGGGGATTTTTCGTTATGGAATGGGCACAGGCCCATGAAATTGGCGCCGCCCTTCTTGAGCTGCACATAACGTCCGACAACGTCGACGATATCGACGCGATTGAGCAAATCGGCAATGAATGATTGAGGGATCACAGGGTTCGGTGCCAGGGTAATTATTCAGACTATACCGCCGTGCTGATCCGGTTTTGACACCGATCAAGCACGGCAGAGCAACACATCAGGCCGGTGCCAGCGCCTTTTTGACCAGGGCGGAAACCACCATCATGTCGGCACGGCCAGCGAGCTTGGGCTTGACGATGGCCATGACTTTGCCCATGTCCTGCGGACCGGCAGCGCCCGAGGCAGCCACGGCAGCAGTCACTTCAGCAGCGATTTCCTCGTCCGACAGGCCGGCTGGCATGTAGGCGGCCAGCACCGCCAGTTCGGCTTTTTCGATGTCGGCCAGGTCGGCACGGCCACCGGCTTCGAACTGGGTGATCGAGTCCTTGCGCTGCTTGATCATTTTTTCGACGATGGCAACGGTTTGCTGGTCGTCGACTTCGATGCGCTCATCGACTTCCTTGCGCTTGATTTCGGCCAGGATCAGGCGAATCGTGGACAGGCGGCCGGCTTCCTTGGCACGCATGGCGTTTTTCATGTCTTCAGTGATTTGTTCTCGCAGGCCCATGAGGATTTCCTTTTAAAATTTTGCAAAATAAAAACGCGTGCAGTATAAACGCGAAAACCCGCTGCGGCGAACCGGAGCGGGCATTCTCTAGATGCAGCAAGATCCGACCCGGGGCAATGGCGCAAGATACGCCGCACGACCGGATTGGTTTGAGCAGTCTTAGAAGAGTTTTTTCGGCAGCTGTTGGCTGCGGATGCGTTTGTAGTGACGCTTGACTGCAGCAGCCAGCTTGCGCTTGCGCTCAGCCGTTGGCTTTTCGTAGAACTCGCGTGCGCGCAGTTCGGTCAGCAGACCGGTTTTTTCGATGGTGCGTTTGAAGCGACGCATTGCGACTTCGAACGGCTCGTTTTCTTTAAGGCGAATAGTGGTCATGTAAAAATTCAAACCGTTTGAGGTTATAGGGAGACAGAGACTATAGCAGCTTTTGCAGGAAAATGGAAGTCCATGGACCATCGAGACGGTCCAAGCAGACGGCTTTGACTGCAAAAACAACAAGACGACGCTGAGTCAGCTCCCACATCAACTCTGACAATCTTTCTGCTCCCGAACTGATCGGGCGATTGGATTGCACCTGCGCCGTTACAACTAGAAGGTCAGTATATCAGACAGCTTGACCGGCTGCCACACCGGAAGCCCAGGCCCACTGGAAGTTGTAGCCACCGAGCCAGCCGGTCACGTCCACCGCTTCGCCGATGAAATACAGGCCCGGCACCTTGGTGGCCATCATGGTCTGCTGCGACAGGTCGCGGGTATCGATGCCGCCGCGCGTCACTTCGGCCTTGCGGTAGCCTTCGGAGCCGTTCGGGGTCAGGGTCCACTGGTTGATGGCCGCGCCCAGTTCGCGCAGCCTGGCGTCCTGCATGTCGGCCAGGCGCGCGTCGAGCGCAAAGCCGTGCGCCAGCAGCAGGCCTTCGGCCAGGCGCGTGGGCAACCACTGGGCCAGCACGTTGCCGAGCTGCTTCTTGATCGTGCCCTTGCCTTCGATCAGCGTGGCAGCCACGTCCACGCCCGGCAACAGGTCGATCACGATCGGCGTGCCCGGAGTCCAGTAGCTCGAAATTTGCAGGATGGCCGGACCGGAAAGGCCGCGGTGGGTGAACAGCAAATCTTCGCGGAAACGTCCACCGGTTGGATTGCGCCCCTTCAACGACCCGGTTGCCACTTCCACTTCCAGGGCGATGCCGGACAGTTCGGCAAACGGCGCCCACGCCTGCGGATCGAACGTCAGCGGCACCAGCGCCGGACGCGGTTCGACCATGCGCAGGCCGAACTGGCTGGCGACGCGGTAGCCGAAATCGGTGGCGCCAATTTTCGGGATCGACAAGCCGCCGGTGGCGATCACCAGCGCGTCGGCTTCGATGGTGCCGGTGTCGGTGTCCAGGATATAGACGCCATCGGTCTGCTCGACGCTGGCGATCTTGCACGGCATGCGCCAGTGGACATCGCCCGCTGCGCACTCGTCCTTGAGCATCTCGATGATCAGCTCGGCCGATTCGGTGCAGAACAGCTGGCCGCGATGTTTTTCGTGGTAGCCGATACGGTGCTTTTTCACCAGCGCGACGAAGTCGGCCGGGGTATAGCGCGACAGTGCACTCTTGCAGAAGTGCGGGTTCTCGGACAGGAAGTTGGCCGGCGTGGTGTTGATGTTGGTGAAGTTGCAGCGGCCGCCGCCCGAGATACGGATTTTCTCGGCCAGCTTGCCGGCGTGGTCGATCAGCACCACGCGCTTGCCGCGCTGGGCCGCCGTGGCCGCGCACATCATGCCGGCGGCGCCCGCGCCGATTACTGCTACATCAAACTTTGCCATGCCAGTTCCAATTCAATAAGTTGCCCGCGAAGAAAGACGCGGGTCGCCGACCGCTAGCCATCCACAGTAAGTCATCAGCCGCCGAGTCGTCATCCCCGCGAAAGCGGGGATCCATAGAACGCTTATATAGCCAGCTCAGCATGGATCCCCGCGTACGCGAGGATGACGGTATAACGGCCAACAACATTTCAGCCGGGGGGGGGGGGGGGGCCGGGATTGTACAGCAGGATCCGCCCTACCCGCCTTTGCTACTGGATCGGCTCGCTCACCCGCTGCCTTGACTGCAAGGTACGCGAGACCAGCAGGCATTGCGCCACCTGCTCGGCGATCGAGGCCGGCACCGGCACTTCGCCTTTCAAAACCGCCGTGATCCACGCCGCCGTGGTGGCAGCGTCCTTTTCTTCGGGCAGCAGCGGCAACTCGATCACTTGCGTCTGCTTGGGCACCAGCGTGCTGCGCAGGCCGCCATGGAACCAGTCGATCTGCTGCGCCTTGTTGGCGTTGGCCACCGTCTCGCCCTCGGTACCGCGCATCAGGAAGGCGTCGCCGCGTTCGTGCAGGGCCGAAGTCGTGAAATATTCGCCGAGCATTTCCAGGTATTCGGGATGGGTGTACGACACCAGCCGCAAGGCCGGCCCCACGAACGGCTGCATGATTTTCACCAGGGTATGGGTGGAGTTGCGCACCCCGAGCCGGCGCCGCAGCGACAGCTGGTAGGCCAGCTTGGGCGCCAGCGCGTCGATGGTGATGAACGCCACGTGGCCCTGGGCCATCGCTTCCTCCGCTTCGGCGCGGTGGCGCGCGGCGGTGATGTCGAGCGCGGCAAACACTTCGGCCGAGGTGACGCGCCCCGGGTCGGTGGCCACGCCGTGCACCAGCACCGGCACGCCTTCGCGCGCCAGCAGCATGGCCAGCAGCGGCGTCAGGTTGGCCATCTTGCGCGCGCCGTTGTAGCTGGGAATGCACACCGGGGCGTACTGGCCCGGCGGCGCCGTCAGCGGTTCGAACGAGCCTTCGGCCGCATCGAGAAAGCCGGCGATTTCGTCGATCGACTCGCCCTTGATGCGCATCGAGAGCAGGATGCCGCCCAGCTCGAGGTCGGACACGCGGCCGTCGAGCATGGCCTGGTAAAGATCGTGGGCGTCATCGCGCGACATGCTGCGTGCGCCGTTTTTGCCGCGGCCGATCTCCTTGATGAGTCGGGCGGCCAGGAAGGGTTCGGATGTCGTCATAAGCATCTACCGGAAGAGTTGGGGCTGTAGCGAAAAACCTTACTGGCGAAGCCAGTATTGTTTACTTCGGCTACACTATACCTCCCCCGAATAAAATTCACGCAAAAAGCCATGATTTCCCCAGATATCGAAAACATCAACGTTACCTCGTTCGCGCCGATGCCGTCGCCGGAAGTCTTGCACCGCAAGCTGCCGCTCACCGACAGCGCCTCCGAGACCGTGATGAAGGGCCGCGAAGCCCTGCGCAACATTATCGACCGCGAAGACAAACGCCTGTTCGTGGTGGTCGGCCCATGCTCGATCCACGACCCGGTCGCCGGCCTCGACTACGCGCGCCGCCTGAAGGCGCTGCAAGCGGAAGTGGCCGATACCATGCTGCTGGTCATGCGCGTGTATTTCGAAAAGCCGCGCACCACCACCGGCTGGAAGGGTTATATCAACGACCCGGACATGGACGATTCGTTCCGCGTCAACGAGGGCATGGAAAAAGCACGCCAGTTCCTGCTCGACGTGTGCGAGCTGGGCCTGCCCACCGCCACCGAAGCGCTGGACCCGATCTCGCCGCAATACCTGGGCGACCTGATCGCCTGGACCGCCATCGGCGCCCGTACCACCGAGTCGCAGACCCACCGCGAAATGTCGTCGGGCCTGTCCACGCCGGTCGGCTTCAAGAACGGTACCGACGGCGACATCAGCATCGCAATCAATGCCATCCTGTCGTCGGCGCACCCGCACGCGTTCCTGGGCATCAATGCGCAAGGCAATGTGGCAATCGTGCGCACGCGCGGCAACGCCTACGGCCACGTGGTGCTGCGTGGCGGCGATGGCCGTCCGAACTACGATTCGGTGTCGATCGCGATTGCCGAACAGTCGCTGGCCAAGGCCAAGCTGCCGGCCAACCTGGTGGTCGATTGCTCGCACGCCAACAGCTATAAAAAGCCGGAACTGCAACCACTGGTGATGGCCGATGTGATCCACCAGATCGTGCAGGGCAACAAGTCGCTGGTAGGCGTGATGATCGAATCGAATATCGTCGGCGGCAACCAGAAGATTCCGGCGGACTTGAGCCAGCTGACTTATGGCTGCTCGGTCACCGATGGCTGCATCGACTGGGACACGACCGAGACCATGTTGCGCGATGCGCACAAGCAGTTGTTGCAGCGTCCTTAATGATTGGATTGCCGCCTGAGTGGCAATGACGGCTCAGCGGCCTGCGGCATAGTATGCGCCGCAGGCCGTTGGTTTTTCAGCCGAACACCATCACCCGCGTGGCCACGCCGAACGAACCCGCCAGCGCCGCTTCCGCCTTGCTGGCTGGCGCGCTCAGTTCGGCCAGGTCGAGATAGACCTTGAAATCCTCGATCTTGACCGTGTAGCGGCGCGCGCCGCTCTGGCGTGGCTCCACGTTGGCCGTCTCCAGCACGGCAAATACGCTTTCCTCGTCGGTACGGAACAGCGCCACACCGGGCAGTTCCTGCCACGCCAGGCCACGCGGCACGATGCGCGCGCCGTCCAGCGGTACATCCTTGAGTTTGCACACCTGTTTCCATTGCCCTGACATATTCCCCTCCCGCAGTCACTTCGTCGTTTTACTAAGCAAAACCGGTGCCACAGGCAAACGGTGTAAAACGCCATGCAATCCTGACCAAACGGCAAAATTACTCCCTTCGGCAGTGCGTGTTCGGGGCCCGGTGGTGCAACCGCTGGTGCACCGGCCGGAGGTGGAAGCGCCCGCTTTCCTTTACAATGGCGGACTTCCCCTTACCTTTGCAGCCCTTCCATGATTGTTCTCGGCGTTGAATCCTCCTGTGACGAAACCGGCCTGGCGCTCTACGATACCGAGCACGGCTTGCTGTCGCATGCCCTGTATTCGCAGGTCGCCATGCACGAGGAATACGGCGGCGTGGTGCCCGAGCTGGCCTCGCGCGACCATATTCGCCGCACCATTCCGCTGCTGACGCAAACCCTGGAAGGCGCCGGCAAGGCGCTGGCCGATATCGACGCCATCGCCTACACCCAGGGCCCCGGCCTGGCCGGCGCGCTGCTGGTGGGCTCGTCGGTGGCGTGCAGCCTGGGACTGGCGCTGGATCGGCCGGTGCTGGGCGTGCACCATCTGGAAGGCCACCTGCTCTCGCCGTTGCTGGCCTCGCAGCCGCCGGAGTTTCCGTTCATCGCGCTGCTGGTATCGGGCGGCCATACCCAGTTGATGCGCGTCGATGGCGTGGGCCAGTACACCCTGCTGGGCGAGACGCTCGACGACGCCGCCGGCGAAGCATTCGACAAGTCGGCCAAGCTGCTGGGGCTCGGTTACCCGGGCGGCCCGGCGATTTCACGCCTGGCCGAATTCGGCGACCCGGCAGCGTACAAGCTGCCGCGCCCGATGTTGCATTCCAAGGATTTCAATTTCAGCTTTTCCGGCCTGAAAACGGCGGTGCTGACGGTGGTGAAGAACCACGAAGAGAAGGTGATCGCCAATATCTGCGAGCAGGACAAGGCCAATATTGCGCGCGGCTTTGTCGATGCGATCGTGGAAGTGCTCACCGCCAAATGCGTTTCCGCACTCAAGCACACGGGCTTGAAAAGACTGGTGATCGCCGGCGGCGTGGGCGCCAACGCGCAGTTGCGCGCGGCGCTCAATGCGGCGGCAGCCAAGAAGAAGTTCAAGGTGTTTTACCCGGAACTGGAATTTTGCACTGACAACGGCGCGATGATCGCTTTCGCGGGCGCGATGCGGCTGATGATCAACCCCAACGCCGCCCAGCGCGACTACAGCTTCAATGTGCGACCGCGCTGGCCGCTGGACGACATCAAAGTCGTTTAAGTTGTAGCGAAGGCCATCGAGGCCAGCACTGCCAGACCCACTAACGGAATCAGGTAACGTACCTTGCCCTTGCCCAGGCGAACGCCACGGGCAGCGATACGCTCGCTGCGCAGGCGGTGTTCGTCGGCTGCGGACTCGTGCACGGCGTGCGATTTTGGTTTGTCTTCGATTACATTCATAACGTCCTCCTCACTGTCCTGTTAAGTTCGATAATCTTACTTTCTGAAGGGCACAGCAATTGTTGTGCCAAGGAGAATCAGCGTTTACTGCGCCCACCGCACCATACTAGGTATAACTGTGGTTGTGATACCACACGTTACGGTGATGCATGGTCCGATTCGGTGCGTTACTGCGCTCCACCATGCAGCAAGTCGGCACGCGGATAACCCCAGCCCGGTACGCCGGTCGGACAAGGCTCTTGCGACGCCAGCGGCATGGTGGTGAAATTGCCGCGCGGCGTGATGGCATAGCGGTAATCGGACACGGTGCCGCCGTCGACATCGAACGCTGGCGCACGACCGAATCGCAGCCAGGCGTTGACCCGGCAATTCTCGACGCTCAGCGTACGCAACCGCTTCAGGTCATCGTCTTCCCTGCCGAACTGGGCGATACCGGGCGCCAGCGTGACCGAGGCGCCATGCTCGACCAGCGCCACCGAACACGACAACGGCGCCACCCATTGCGGCGCCAGGCTGGCAATGCCGCGACGCAGGCGATAGGTGCCAGCTGCCTCGTTGCTCTCCACGCTCACGTAGGCCCAGCACAGCGGCTGCGACGGAAACGCCGTCATCGCCACATCCACCACCTTCGAAGCCGGATCGAGCTGCTGCAACGCGGCCGTGATCTGCGCCCGCCCCAGGTGCGAGGCCACGCCCTGCACCGCGATAAAGCCGATGCCGAGCAACAAGCCCAGCGCCACGCCGGCGCGGCTGTCACGGCCCGAACGCGACTGCACAGCGCCGCACAACACCGCCACCTTGAGCAGGATCGCCAGGGCGATCCAGCCCAGGTAACCCTTGATGGCAAACGCCACCAGCGCCGCCAGCAAGCCGGTCAGCGCCAGCCAGCGGGCCGCGCGCCAGCGCATGATCAGCGCCATCGGCACGCCGATCGCTACCCAGAACAGCGGCTCGATGATGAATACCATGTCGCCATACACCCAGCGGCCATCGAACGGATACCAGGGGTGGACGCCATAAGAATTGGTGAAATCCATCGCCAGGTGCAACGTGAAGCCGAGGACGATGCTGGCCGCCAGGCCCCAGCGCGCGGTGGCGCTGGCCTTGAGCAGCGCCCGCGCCGACGGCCACAGCAGCCAGATCAATGCTGCCAGCAACAGCGCCTGCGGGATCGCCAGCAGCGCCGTGTGGGTGTGGCCGCGGTGGTGCAGCAGGTAGCCCAGCGGCGCCGGCAGCAAATTGTTGAGCACCAGGTCGAGATCCGGGAAGTTGCTGGCCAGCGCGCACGAGACCAGCAGCAGCCGGTGGCGCACGCGCTGGGCGCCGTCCTCAAGCTCGCGCGGCAGGCTGCGATGCAGTAATTCGCCGGCGCCGAAGCCGATGATGCTGTGGGTGAGATTATCCATGGGTCAGTCAGGGGCGAACAGCTGCGCGAGCCGGCGCGGGTAATGGTTGAGAAAATCGCGCGTGATGGCGTAATGTTCGGTGTCTTCGTACGCCACCTCGGTGATGCCGGTGTCGTCGAACAGTAAAATTTTGGCGTTGGGATACGCCAGCAGGATCGGCGAATGGGTGGCGATGATGAACTGCGACTGGTCCTGCACCAGTTGGTGGATCAGGCGCAGTGCCGCCAGTTGGCGGTTGGGGGAAAGCGCCGCTTCCGGCTCGTCCAGCAGGTACAGGCCTTTGCCGGTGAGCCTGCCGAGCATCACGTCCATGAACGCCTCCCCATGGGAACGTGTGTGCAGCGACGCCTTGCTTGACGATGTGCGGTCGTTGGCCGCGTCGAGAAAGCTCGCGACATGGTGAAAGGTCTCCGCCCGCAAAAAGTAGCGATCTTGAGGAAACTTGAAACTTTTTTGCAAGCGCAGCGCCCGCACCAGCGGCGCCTGCTCCTGTGCGCTGTTGAGGCGGCTGACATTGAAGTTGCCGCCGTCGAGAGAAAAACCCAGCGCCAGCGCAATCGCCTCCAGGACAGTGGACTTGCCGGCACCGTTCTCGCCAATGAAAAACGTCACGTCCGCATGGAAGTCGATCGATTCGAGCGCCTGCACAGCAGGCACATTATACGGATGGCTGTCCCAGTCCACCTCGGCGCCAAACAGCGCCGTAATCCGCTGCAGATATGGTTTGGCCGCGAGCGCCATGCCCTTAGCGCTGCACTTCCACGCCGCGCCAGAAGGCGATGCGGTCCTGGATCTCCTTGGCGGCCTCGAACGGCGCCGGGTAGTACCAGGCAGCGTTTTCGCTGGTATGGCCGTCGGCAGACACGGTGTAGTAGCTGGCCAGGCCCTTCCACGGGCAGCGCGAAGTGTGGCTGCTCGGTTGCAAATAGTCGGGATTGACCGCGCTGCGCGGGAAATAGACGTTGTTTTCAACGATCACGACTTCATCGTCGGCCGCTTGCGCGATGACGACGCCGTTCAGGGTTGCGGTGGGCATGGCGATTCCTTGTTTAGAGACGCTCGGTGGAGGGACCTTCGACGCGGTTGCGCCCGCCCCGCTTGGCACGGTACAGGGCGGCGTCGGCCTGGCGCAGCAAGCTTTCGGCGTCGGCCACGTCGAAGTGATCGAAGGTGCCCACGCCGAAGCTGGCTGTGACTGCCAGCATGCGCGGACCGATTTCGTGCGTCTGTGCGGCAATGCGCAATCGCAGCGACTCGGCAAAGTGCATGGCGCCGTCGAGCGCGGTGTTGGGCAGCACTACGCACAGCTCTTCGCCGCCATATCGGCCGGCAACGTCGATCTCGCGCACGTGGTCGCGCACCAGCTGGCCGATGGCAGCGAGCACCTGGTCGCCGGCTGCATGGCCGAATTCGTCGTTGATGCGCTTGAAGTAGTCGAGGTCGACCATCACCGCCGACACCGGCGCGCGGAAACGCTTGGCGCGCGCGGTCTCGAAGCGCAGCCGGTGCAACAGCGAGCGGCGGTTGTGCAGGCCGGTCAGTTCGTCGGTGGTGGCCAGCTGTTCCAGTTCGCGCACGGTGGCGGCCAGGGTTTTTTCGCTGGCGCGCAATTCGATCAGCGCCATCACCTGGTGCGCCAGCTTGACCAGCATCGCGCGCTGCTGGCGGTCCAGGTAGCCGGGCTTGGTATCGAGCACGCACAGCGCGCCGATGGCAAAGCCGTCGGACGACATCAGCGCCACGCTGCTGTAGCGGCGCATGAACGGCGCGGTGACGGTGAGCGGCAGGTGAGCCGTGCGCGGATCGCCCTGCAGGTCGGGAATTTCGAGGTCGGGAGTGCCCAGCACGGCCAGCGAACAATAGCTGTCGTTGCGTGGCAACTGGCCTAGCTGCATGCCGGTGCAGGCTTTCACCCACACACGGTCGGCATCGACCAGCGAAACGAAGGCGTACGGCACGTCGCACAGGCGCGCCGCCAGCTCGGTGAGGAAACTGAAATCCTCGCAGGCGGGCGTGTCGAGGATGTGATAGCGATGCAGCGCAGCCAGGCGGAAGTTGTCAACCACCGGGCGAGCGGTGGCGGGCGACGTGACATGTTCTGCGGCCTGCATGGGTTTCCTTGGGAACGGCGTAGATGTTAAGTTTAAAGCAAAAGCCGCGCCCCGGGGTCCTGCTTATTGGCGTCAGGCCTTGGAAATAATTTCGCGCAGCGCCCGCTCGAACACTTCGGCCGGCTGGCCGCCGGAAATCAGGTATTGCTCGTTGATGATCACGGCCGGCACCGAGTTGATGCCGTGGCGCTGGAAGAACTGTTCCCGCTCGCGTACTTCCTCGGCAAACTGGCTCGACTGCAGCACCGCCAGTGCACCGTCGCGGTCCAGGCCCACGCTGGCGGCTACGCGGGCCAGCACTTCGTGCGAGCTCGGGTCTTCGCCGTCGGTGAAATAGGCGCCCAGCAGCGCCAGCTTAAGTTCGGTCTGCTTGCCTTCCAGGCCGGCCCAGTGCAGCAGTCGGTGGGCATCAAAAGTGTTGTAGATGCGGCTGCGCTTGTCCATGGCGAAATCGAAACCGACTTCGGCGCCGCGCGAACGGATCATGGCGCGCGCCTGTTCCTGCTGCTCGGGGGACGAGCCGTATTTTTCGGTCAGGTGTTCGCCGATGTCCTGGCCTTCCGGGCCCATCTTCGAATTGAGTTCGAACGGCTGGAAATGCAGGTCGATCCGGGCAGCGTCACCGATGTTGTCGATGGCCTGCTGCAGGGACTTCAGGCCGATGGCGCACCATGGGCAGGAGACGTCGGAAACAAAATCGATCGTGATGGAACTGGACATGGCGCGACCTTTGCAAAACGTGATTTGTGACAGATGGGGCTGTCATTGGCGGAATCAACCGCCATCCCGCAATTATTTTCCGGCCTTGGCTGCCGGCTTGCTCTTGCTGCCGATCCGGCTCTCCTTGCCTGCCATCAGGTTACCGATGTTTTTGCTGTGGCGGAAGATGAGCAAGCCGCTCATCACGAACACGGCCAGCAATTGCGGCTCCACGCCGAACAGCAAGCCATAGTAGAACGGCGCAAACAGCGCAGCGACCAGCGCCGCCAGCGACGAGTAGCGAAACGCAAACGCGATCACCAGCCAGGTGGCCAACGTGGCCAGGCCCAGCCAGGGGTCGAGACCGAGCAACACGCCCAGCGCGGTGGCCACGCCCTTGCCACCGACAAAACGGAAGAATACCGGCCACAGGTGGCCGAGGAACACGGCAATCGCCACCAAGGCGATGGTGGCGTCGCCCACCTGCAATTGCTGCTGGTAGCGGATCGCCAGCCACACGGCAAGCCAGCCCTTGGCGCCGTCGCCAATCAATGTCACGATGGCAGCCGACTTGTTACCGCTTCGCAACACATTGGTGGCGCCGGGGTTTTTCGAGCCATACGTGCGCGGGTCGGCGATGCCGAACAATTTACTGGTAATCACCGCAAATGAGATCGAGCCGATCAGGTAGGCGGCCACGGTCATCCAAACTGTATTCATTGTTTCCTCTAGTTATAGCGTCCCTCGGGGCCGCAGAATATACACCGGCCCGGCTTACTCGGCCAGTGCGCAGTGCACTGGCTTGGCCTTGAGCAGATCAGTGAGCACTTGCGGGGCGATGCCGACCAGGTATCCCCTCCTGCCGCCATTGATATAAATTGTTTCCAGCGCAAGGATGCTATCCTCGACATACACCGGCATGGCCTTGCGCGTGCCGAACGGCGAGGTGCCGCCGATCTGGTAGCCGCTGTGGCGCGTGGCAACGTCCGGCTTGCACGGTTCCACCGACTTGCAGCCGATACCGCGCGCCAGGTTCTTGGTCGAGACCTTGCAGTCGCCATGCATGAGCACGATCATCGGTTTGGCGGCCTCGTCCTGCATCACCAGGGTCTTGACCACGTGGTGCTCGTCGACGCCGAGCGCGCGCGACGACACGCTGGTGCCGCCGTGGTCTTCGTAGTCGTACGGATGTTCAGAAAACACCACCTTGTGCTTGCGCAGCAGGCTGGTGGCCGGTGTCTCTGAGATGTGCTCTTTTTTAGCCATGCGTGATACGCTGTTTTTGCGTCAGTTTGTGAACGAGTTCGACTGGGAGTTTCTTATTATGCCGCAGGACATCCGCTTTGCCACTTTCAACGTTTGCAATCTTTCCCAGCCCGGGGCGAAATTGTACGACAATCTGGCGCCCCTCACGCCGGACGAATACGCGGCCAAAGTCGTGTGGACGGCGCAGCAGCTCGACCAGTTGAACGCCGACGTGATCGGCTTGCAGGAGATTTTCTCGATGGCCGCGCTGCGCGACGTGCTGGCCCACAGCAGCCGCTACCGCGACGCCACGCTGTGCGGCTTCGACCCCGCGCCCGATCCCGTCACCGGCGAACCACGCTTGACGCCCCAGGTGGCGCTGATCTCGCGGTTGCCGCTGGCCGGCCCCGCCACCGCCTACATGGTGTTCCCCGACGGCGCCACCCTGCCCGACGGTCACACCGACCTCGACCGCTTTGCCCGCGCGCCGCTGCACGCCCAGGTGGTGCTGCCCGACGAACGCATCGTCGACGTGCTGGTGATTCACCTGAAATCGAAGCGGCCCGATTACCGCCACGGCGACAGCAACGACAATCCTCTGTTATACGCCCAGGCCAACCTGCGCTCGCTGATCCGCCGTGGCACCGAGGCCGTGGCCCTGCGCGCCCTGCTCTCGGCCATGGACCGCGATGGCCGCCGCCCGCGCATCATCCTCGGCGACTTCAACGACACCATCGAGGCGGTCACCACCACCATCGTCATGGGATCGGGCTGCGCAGGCGTGGCCGGCGAGGAATTGAGCGGCAGGCTGTTCGACAGCAACCAGATCCAGCTGGGCCGCGACCGCCTGCGCCACGTCGGCTATACCCACATCCACGAAGGACACTACACCACCATCGACCACGTGCTGGTGTCGGAAGAATTCAACCCGGCGTCACCGAACGCGGTGGGCGAAGTGCTCGATGTAACGTACCTGAACGACCACCTGTTGCAGGACAAGCCGGAGGCGTCCGATCACGGGCAAGTGCTGGTGCGGCTGCGGCTATATCCACCCCCATCAACCCCATCAATCCAATAAACCACCAAGCCCGTCAAGCTGCCCGCTCGCTCTTGCAAACCGCCCCTGGTACTGGTCGCATCCGTGCAGCCGTAAAAATTCAAACTGCGCCCCGCTCTCCACTCCCTCGGCCAGCACGGTCAGCCCCAGGCTGTGGGCGATGGCAATGATGGCCTTGACCACCGCCACCTGCGCCACTTCTCCATCGAGTCCCCCGCTGACAAACGACAGGTCGATCTTCAATTTACTGAGCGCATAGTCGCGCAACTGCCCCACCCGGGTATAGCCGGTGCCGAAGTCGTCCAGCGCCAGCCGCACCCCGAGCGCCCCCAGGGCCGCCAGCGTGGACCGGGCGTTGCCGTCGTGGTGCATGATGACCGCTTCGGTCACTTCCAGCTCCAGCATGTGCGCCGGCAAGCCGGAGGCCGCCAGGGTGGCGGCCACCTTGTCGGCCAGGTTCTTCTGCATGAACTGGGTGCGCGATAGATTGACCGCCACCACCAGCGGATGGCCGGCCGCACGCCAGTGCGCAGCTTCAAGGCACGCCTGTGCCAGCACCCAGTCGCCGATGGGTACCATCAGGCCGGCCTCCTCGGCCACGCCCATGAATTGTTCGGGCAACAGCAGCCCGCGCACCGGGTGGCGCCAGCGCAGCAGCGCTTCGGCTGCCAGCGGCTGGCCGCTGGCGATCTCGACTTGCGCATCGTAGATCAGCAGGAACTGGTCCTGCGCCAGGGCCAGGCGCAATTCGTCTTCGAGCGTGGCGCGCTGGCGGATCTGGCGGTTCATGGCGGGGCTGAAGAACGCGAAACCGTTGCGGCCATTGGTTTTGGCATGGTACATGGCCAGGTCGGCGTGTTGCATCAGGGTGTCGATGTCCTCGCCGTCGGCCGGGAAGATGGCCACGCCGATCGACGCGCTCACGTGCAGCCGGTGCGCGTCGATGCGAAATTCGCGGGCGATGGCCTTGCCGATGGTGGCGGCCACGTGCGCCGCCTGGTCGATGGCGCCGATGTCGGCCAAAATCACCACGAATTCGTCGCCGCCCTGGCGGCTCACGGTATCGACGCTGCGCACGCAGCGCACCAGCCGCGCGGCCGCCTCGCGCAGCAGCAGGTCGCCGATGTGGTGGCCCAGCGCATCGTTGATGCCCTTGAAGCGGTCGAGGTCGATGAACAGCAGCGCTACCAGGCGCCCGTTGCGGCGCGCCGCCGCCAGCGCCTGGCGCATGCGGTCGCGCAGCAGGATGCGGCTGGGCAGGCCGGTCAGAAAGTCGTGCTCGGCCAGGTGGCGCGCATGCGCGTCGAAGCGGCTGCGGACGGCCACATTCGCCATCAGCGCCAGGTAGATCGCCACCTGCTCGTCGTGGCGCGCGGTGGTCTCGCGCATCACCGCGCACAGCAGCTGCCGGCCATCGTGCGGCACGCTGGTGAGCATGATGTCGACCCAGAACTCGCGGCCGTCGCGGCCCACGCAGCGCCAGTCGAAGCGCAGGTTGCCGAGCTGGCGCGCCCGCCAGCCCAGCGCGGTGAGAATGGGCGCCGACAGCACCCCGCCCACCTGCTGCAACGGTGAAAAATCGGCCAGCCGGTAGCCGAGCATGAGCGCAGGCGCGGCGCAGCCGAACATGCGCAGCGCACCGGGATTGATATCGACGAAGCGCTCACCGTCGATTACGGCCAGCGCGTCGCTGGTGTGCTGGTACACCGCCAAGTTTGGCCACATGGGTAACCTTTCAAAAGGCGCCCTGCCGGGCCTTCGCCATTCTTGCGGTACATCAAACTGCCGCGTTTGACCTCGCTCAATCGCGCTCCAATCGCTGTTTTCCGCAGTTCAGCCACGCTTTTATGCCAACCGTCGCACGGCGGTCGTCCGGCCTCTTGCAAATGACTACAGTGCCAACATGCGAAACCTTTGCACCTGAACCAGAACAGAAGACCGCCATGACCATGAACGCCGCGCACTCCATCCCCCTCCACTCTGCCCGCGCACGTGCGTCACGTGCATGGCGCAAGCCGGCGCTGGCCGCCGCTGTCGTGGCCATCGTCGCTGGCGGCGCCTGGTTCGCGCTGCGCCCGATCCCGGCCCCGGCCAGCGTGCCTGCCACCAAAGTGGCGGACAAGCCGCCGGTGCTGGAACTCGGCAGCGCGGACGTGGCCGCCATTTCCGCCAGATCACTGGCGCTCAGTTTGCCCTTGTCCGGCTCGCTGGCGCCCCTTTCATCGGCCACCATCAAGTCCAAGGTCTCGGGCGTGGTGCAGGCTACCACCGTGCAGGAAGGCATGGCCGTGTCCGCCGGCCAGGTACTGGCGCGCATCGACCAGGCCGACCTGCGCGCGCGGCTGCAACAGCAGCAGGCGCAACTCGATGAGGCGCAGGCCCGCCTGGCAATGGCCACCAAGAACGAAGGCAACAGCGGCGCCCTGCTGGCGCAAAAATACATTTCGCAAAACGCCTACGACTCCACCCAGAACAGCGTGGAACTGGCGCGCGCCAGCGTCAAGTCGGCGCAGGCGATGGTCGCTATCGCGCGCATTGCACTCGAAGACGGCGTGATCCGCGCGCCGATTGCCGGCGTCATCAGCAAGCGCCACGTGCAGGCCGGCGAAAAGCTGGCGCCCGACATGCCGGTGTTCAGCATCGTCAACCTGTCCGAACTGACGCTCGAGGCGCAGGTACCGGCCTCGGAAATTCCACGCGTGCGGGTGGGCCAGGATGTGCGGTTCCGCGTCGATGGCTACCAGCAGCGCGAGTTCACCGGCAAGGTGGCGCGCATCAACCCGTCCACCGAGGCCGGTTCACGCGCGCTGCTGGTGTATATCGCCGTGCGCAACGACGACGCCGCGCTGCGCGCCGGCATGTTCGCCAAGGGCGCCATCGTCACCGACCGCGCCGAGGTGGCGCCGGTGGTGCCGCTTGCCGCGCTGCGCGACGACAACGGCCGCCAGGTCGTGTACCGCATCACCGGCGGCAAGGTGGTAGCGCAACCGGTCACGCTGGGCCTGCGCAACGACGACGACGGCACGGCGCAGGTGCTGGCCGGCCTGGAAGATGGCGCGCGGGTGATTATCTCCAAGCTGCCTGCCGTGAAGCCAGGCGCGCAGGTCAGCCTGCCGGCCGACGCTGCGGCCACTGCAGCCACTGCCGCCGCCGCCCAGCCGAAGAAAGGCTAAGCCATGTGGATCACCAAAATCAGCATCGGCCACCCGGTATTTGCCACCATGGTCATGGTGGCCCTGATGGTGCTGGGCCTGTTTTCGTACCGCGAACTGGGCATGGAAGCGATGCCCAACGTGGAAATCCCGGGCGCGATGATCGAAGTGAATTATCCGGGCGCCTCGCCCGAGGCGGTCGAGAACGACATCACCCGCCCCATCGAAGAGTCGGTCAACACCGTCAGCGGCATCAAGACCCTGCGCGCCAACTCGTGGGAAGGCCGCGGCGCGGTGTATGTGGAATTCGAGCTGTCCACCAATATGGACAAGGCCATGCAGGACATCCGCGACAAGGTGGCCATGGTGCGCCCGCGCTTTCCGCGCGAGGCGAAAGATCCGTTCATCGTCCGCTTCGAGGGTGAGAACAGCCGGCCGGTGGCGCAGATCGGCTTGACTGCCACCGCGCACGACCTGCGCGACCTGTCGACCATGGCCGACCAGGTGATCGGCAAGCGCTTCCAGGGCGTGGCCGGGGTGGGCCAGGTACGCCTGAACGGCATGGCCGCGCGCCAGATCCTGGTCAACCTGCGCCCGGCCGACATGACCGCGCAGGCGATCGGCGTCGATGAAGTGATCAATGCGATTACCGCCACCAACGCCAACCTGCCGGCCGGTTCGATCAGCCTGGGCGCCGACGAGCGCCTGGTGCGGGTGGAAGGCAAGATGAAGCAGGCGCGCGACTTCAACAAGATCATCGTGGCGCGCCGCGCCAACGGCCCGGTGTACCTGGAACAGGTGGCCACGGTGGTCGATGGCGCCCAGGAAGAGATGTCGATCTCGCGCCTGAACGGCCAGCGCGCGGTCATCCTCGACATCACCAAGGTGCAGGACGCCAACGTGGTGGAAGTGGGCCAGCGCATCCAGAAAGTGGCGGCCGACCTGCGCAAGACACTGCCCGCCGACATCACCCTCACCGTCCTCAACGACGAATCGGTCAAAGTGCAGGCCCAGCTCGACAACGTCAAGCGCACCATCGTCGAAGGCGCGGTCTTGACCATGGTGATCGTGTTCTTCTTCCTGCACTCGTGGCGCTCGACCATCATCACCGGGCTGACCTTGCCGATCTCGGTGCTGGCCAGCTTCATCGCCATGAAGTTCTTCGGCTTCACGCTCAATATGCTCACCCTGATGGCGCTGTCGCTGTGCATCGGCCTGCTGATTGACGACGCCATCGTGGTGCGTGAAAACATCGTGCGCCACCTCGGCATGGGCAAGAACCACCACCAGGCAGCCGAGGACGGCACCAACGAAATCGGCCTGGCGGTGATGGCCACCACCTTTGCCATCGTGGCCGTGTTCATCCCGGTGGCGTTCATGCAGGGCATTATCGGGCGCTTCTTCCTGCAGTTCGGCATCACGGTGGCAGTGGCCGTGCTGGTGTCGCTGTTCGTCAGCTTCACGCTCGACCCGATGCTCTCGTCGGTCTGGCCCGACCCGGTCAAGGACCGTTTCAAATATGCGCCGTGGCTGGGCCGCTTGATGCACTGGCTCGAAGGCGGCGTGGACCGGCTGCACGTGGTGTATGGCAAGGTGCTGGGGGGCGCGCTGCGCTGGCGCAAGCTCACCCTGGCCGCCGCTTTTGCCCTGTTTGCCGGCAGCCTGCTGCTGGTGCCGATGATCGGCGGCGAGATGATGCCCGAGCAGGACAACGGCTGGGTCAACCTGCAGATGAAAACCCCGGTCGGCTCGAGCCTGCAATACACGGACAGCAAGGTCAAGCAGGTGGAAGCGGCGTTGAAGGCGTTTCCGGAGATCGCCAGCGTGATCGCCGTGGTGGGTACGCAGGACGGCCGCAACACGGCGCAGATCGACATGAAGCTGCTCGACCGCGCGCACCACCAGCGGCCGTCGCAAAAGGAGATGGAGCGCCGCATCCGCGAGCGCCTCAATAAAATCGCCGGCATCACCATGTCGGTGGGCTGGAAGCCGATCTTTATCGCCATCCTTGGCACCGACGAAGCCAAGCTCGACAAGGTGGCCCATCAGCTGATGGACAAGATGCGGGCCATTCCCGGCGTGGTGGACCTGGAATACAGCCAGGAAGGCGCCAACCCGTCCACCAACATCAAGATCAACAACGAGCTCGCCAGCGACCTCGGTTTGACGGTGCAGCAGATCGGCACGGCGCTGCGCCCGTTCGTGGCCGGTGACACCACCAGCCACTTCCTTGCCGCCGACGGCCAGAACTACGAAGTCAATGTGCAACTGCCCAAGTCGGGCCGGCAGACGGTGGCCGACCTGGCCGACTTGTCGCTGGCGTCAAGCAAGCTGGGGCCGGACGGCGCGCCGCTGATGGTGCCGCTGCGCCAGGTGGTGGACTTCGTGCCAGCGTTCAGCCCGCAGGTGCTCAAGCGCCAGGCGCTGCAACGGCGGGTGGCGATTTATGCCAACACCCAGGGCCGCCCCGGCGGCGACATCGACAGCGACATCAAGAAGGCCATCGACAGCGTCACCCTGCCCGACGGCGTGCGCTTCGACGTCGGTGGCAATGCCCAGGAAATGCAGGAGAGCATGACCTCGGCCATGGTGGCGCTCGGCATCGCGGTGATCTTCATCTACCTGGTGCTGGCCTCGCAGTTCGGCAGCTTCCTGCAGCCGGTGGCAATCATGATGTCGCTGCCGCTCTCCTTGATCGGGGTGCTGGTGGCGCTCTTGGTCACCGGCAGCACGCTCAATATCTTCTCGGTAATCGGCTTCATCATGCTGATGGGCCTGGTGACCAAGAACGCCATCTTGCTGGTGGACTTTACCAACCAGGCGCAGCAGGAAGGCATGGGGCAGTTCGAAGCGATCATGCGCGCCGGCCAGGTACGGCTGCGGCCGATCGTGATGACGACGCTGGCGATGGTGTTCGGCATGCTGCCGATGGCAATCGGCATGGGGGAAGGCGGCGAGACGCAGGCGCCGATGGGCCGCGCCGTGATCGGCGGGGTGATCACGTCCACCATCCTGACCCTGGTGGTGGTACCGGTGGCGTACACCTACCTCGATAACCTGGGCAAGCGCTGCGTGCGGTACTTCAAGCGGCGCCACGACGTGGCGGACGTTGACTTGAGCACGGCAGCAACCCGGTAAGGCCGGGGTCGGACCCCGTACGGGGTCCGACCCCATATGTGCGGGGTTAAACTATTCTTTCGGCGCTTCAGCCTCATCCTCGTCAGCGCCGTCAGCACCGTCGGCGCCTTCGCTGCCCTCTTCCTGCCCCGAACTCTTCAGTTCTGCCTTGCGGCGCGCCTTTTCGTCGGCTTTCTTCTTTTTTTCCAGTTCACGCTGGCGTTTTTCGTACGAATAGTTTGTCTTTGCCATTTGCTACCTCTTCTAGTAAGTCATCTGACCACATTATGACGCACTTGAGCCAAACGCAAGTAATTCAGCCGCGAGGATGATGCGCCGCATGCAGTATCTTGAGTCGCTCACGGGCTACGTGGGTATAAATCTGTGTGGTGGAAATGTCTGAATGGCCCAGCAGCAGCTGCACCACGCGCAGGTCGGCGCCGTGGTTGAGCAGGTGGGTGGCAAACGCGTGGCGCAAGGTGTGCGGCGATAGCGGCACGGTGATGCCGGCTTTTAATGCGTGTTTTTTGATCAACACCCAGAACATCTGCCGCGTCATCGCCGCGCCGCGCCCGGTAACGAACAGCGCATCATCGACCTGGCCGTTGAGGATTACGCCGCGCGCGCCCTTCACATAACGCTCGATCCACAACCGCGCCTGCTCGCCGAACGGCACCAGCCGCGTCTTGGCGCCTTTGCCGGTAATGCGCAGCACGCCGTCGTTCATGCTCAGCTCGAGCATTTTCAGGTCAACCAGTTCGGAAACCCGCAAACCGCTCGCATACATCAGTTCCAGCATGGTGCGGTCGCGCAGGCCCAGCGGCGTGTTCAGGTCGGGGGCGCCCAGCAGGGCCTCCACTTGAATTTCGCTCAAGGTGTGGACGAAGCGCTGCGGCTGCTTGGCGGACGCCAGCTTGAGGCTGGGATCGTCCTTCAGGCGCCGCCGCTGCACCAGCATCTGGTAAAAGCGCTTGATCACCGACAACCGGCGGTTCGATGACGTCGCCTTGCCGCTGTCGGCGTGGCGCGCCGCCAGGTAAGCCTCGATATCGTGGCCGGCCACGGCCAGCAAGCCATCCACGCCTGGCCGCTGCGACTGCAGCCACTTGGCGAACAGGCGCATGTCGCGCCGGTAGGCGTCGAGCGTGTTCTTCGACAGGCCGTCTTCGAGCCACAGGCTGTCGCAGAACTCGTCGATCAGATCAGGGTTGTCTGTTGCCATGCGTATTCGCTCGATCCTTCGTGCGCCAGCAGCCAGCGCTTGATGCCCAGCAAGTAGCCGTTGGGGTCGTCGCTATTGGAAAAGCCGCCCAGGCCGCCGGCGGCGGTCACCCGGTGGCACGGGATCACGACCGGAAACCAGTTGGCGCCGCAGGCCTGGCCGACTGCGCGCGGCGCCGATGCGACATGCCTGGCCAGTTCGCCATAGGTGCGCATGCTGCCGGCAGGAATCGAGCTGATGGCGTCCCACACCTTGCGCTGGAACTCGGTGCCGGCCGGGCGCAGCGGCAGGTCGAAGACAAACGACGGGTCGGCGCAGTAGCGCTGTAACTGCTCGGCAGCCAGGCGCGCGGTGGCGTCAGCAGGTTCCTTTGCCTCAGCATGGGGCGGCAGATAACAGAGCTCGGTAATCTGCCCCGCCACGGTGCGGATGCCCATTTTGCCAAACGGCAGGGCCAGGACAGCAGAAAAATTTTCATACGCTTGTGGTATTTTCGTCACAGTTTTTCTATCCAAATGCACCAAAAAAGGTCGTGTCCGCTTGTGCTGATGCACCAATATGTTGCGTATTTACTACACGAAAGGGAGAGGTGGCGGCCTTGCGCACGCGGTTTTCGCGCACGCCCGGCAACATTGTAAGGGCGCGCACAAAAAAAAACGCACCCTGAGGTGCGTTTCCAAATCCTGCTTCACGTTCCCGGCCATTTACCTGCCTGTTTGTCTGCCCGGGTAACTACCCTAACGCACGCTTGTGGCGGCTTGCAGAGGCTAAGCAACGACATTCTGTAAAACGTGTGTCTCCTCAATTGATCGCCGGTTTTTGATCACCGATTCTATCTTCACTCCCCACTGACTATTCGGGGCCCTGGTGCAAGGTTCGCATTAACTTATGCGTAAATCCCTGAGAGCGAAGCAATCATAACGTATCTTTATCTCCGCAATACAGTTTTTTTATGACAACCTTGAGCCGATACTTTAAGAATAAATTGAATTTCCTGAAGAGTGACTAATTTTATGGTATGCGTTTGATACAGCTCAAATGTGCGAGATTTTTGACTAAGACGCAATAATCTAGCGCCTGGCAGTGGGCTGTGCCGCTTCCCTGTTAATCGACGAAATCAGGTCCTTGCCGATCCGGCTCTCCATCGCCCGCTGCACCGGCACCATGGCCGCACGCCACTCGGCCTGCTCCTGCGCCGTCAGCGTGATCACCTGGGTCTTGCCGGTCTTGCGGATCGCTGCCAGCGCAGCGTCGTTGTCGCGCTGGGCGATGGCTTTCTCGTACACCGTCGCCTCCTTCATCGCGTTGTCGAGCGCGCGGCGGATGTCGGTGGGCAGACCGTCCCAGAACTTCTTGTTGACGATCACCGCGTAGCCCAGGTAGCCGTGGTTGGAGACCGTCACGTACTTCTGCACCTCGTGCATCTTCTGGGTATACATATTCGATGGCGTATTCTCGGTGCCCTCCACCACCCCGCTCTGCAAGGCCTGGTACACGTCGGAGAACGCCAGCACCTGCGGGTTGGCGCCCAGCGCACGCATCTGGGCGTCGAGCACTTTCGACGACTGGATACGCATGCGCAGGTCGCGGAAGTCGGCCGGTCTGCGCAGCGGCTTGTTGGCAGACATGACCTTGAAGCCGTTGTCCCAGAACGCCAGGCCGGTAATGCCCTTGGTTTCGAGTTTTTTCAGCAGGCTGCGGCCGATCGGTCCTTCGGTCACGCTGTTGAGCATGGCCGTGGACGGGAAGATGTACGGCAAATCGAACGCCTCGAACTCCTTCACGCCCAGTGGGCCGAACTTGGCCAGCGACGGCGCCAGCATCTGCACCGCGCCCAGCTGCAAGGCTTCCAGCTCTTCTTTATCCTTGTAGAGCTGGCTGTTCGGATACACTTCGACCTTGACCCGGCCCTTCGTGGCCTGTTCCGCCAGCAGTTTGAAGCGTTCGGCCGCCTGTCCCTTGGGGGTGTCGCGCGCGACCACGTGGCTGAACTTGATGACGATGGGGGCCTGGGCGTAAGCATTCAGGCTCGACACCGCGCTGAATGCAACGGCGGCACCGACAGCGGCCAGGACGAGGCGCAGTTTCATGGAGTCTCCGGAATTTAACGATACACTTCGATACACTTGTGCCGGTAGTTTGACCGATTCTCCCGGACAAAGCCAATATTTGCCTTTTTATACAGACTCATACAGCCATCCCACGCCCCCGCATGAACCAGCCGCTCTCTTCTCCCTTTGCCGTGCCCCGTCCGCAACGGAGTACCGCGCTGCGCTGGCTGTTGCCGATTTTGCTGGTGCTGTTTTTCCTGGCGATCCTGATCTGGCTGCCGTGGCAGGCGCGCCAGATGGAGAGCAACGAGCGCCAGGAGCAACTGATCGCCGACACCCTGTGGGTGGAACAGACCATCCGCTTCCAGATGGCGCGCGACGAGGAAAGCCTGCGCCAGCTGGGGCAGGAGATCAATAGCGGACGCCTGCAGCACGACCAGCTGCACGACCGCATGGCGCGCATCCTCAAGAACGGCAACGAACTGCTGCGCGTGTTCTGGCTGCGCCCCGACGGCCACCTGGTCGCCACCAGCGATGCGCAACCGACCGCCGTGCCACTGTCGCCGGCCTCGCAGGCGACCATGGAACTGACGCGCAAGACCCGCAGCGCCATGTACACCCAGCCCGAGGCGCGCCCCGGCGACCCCGGCGCCGATCCCACCGAGGTGCTGATGGATTACCACGTGCCGCTGTATCGCGGCAACGAGTACCTGGGCGACCTGGTGGCCACCTACCGCACCAGCGCCCTGCTCGACGAAATGGTGCCGTGGTGGTTCGCGCAAGACAACCAGGTCACGCTGGTGGACCGCGACGACAAGGTGCTGGCGCGGCGCGCCGCCGCCGGCCCCGGCCACGGCGTGTACACGCACAAGCGCGCGCTCGACCTGGCCGGCGCCTCGGTGCGGCTGGTGACCGACAGCGTCAAGAGCGCGCCAAAGCTGCTGCCCAATTTGCTGGTCGGCTCGGTGATCGTGCTCTCGCTCGGGCTGCTGTGGAGCCTGGTGGCGCTGTGGGGCCACATCTCCAAGCGGCTGGCGGCCGAAGGCGCGCTGCGCCAGCAGGTGTCGTTCCGCACCGCGATGGAAAACTCCCTGGTCACGGGCCTGCGCGCGCGCGACCTCGAGGGCCGCATCACGTACGTCAATCCCGCCTTCTGCGAAATCGTCGGCTACCCGGCCGAGGACATCGTGGGCAGGCTGCCGCCGATGCCCTACTGGGCGCCCGAGGCGATGGAGGAATACCAGAGCCGCTTCGCCTCCGTCCTGGCGGGCAAGGTCACGCCGCAGTTCGAGACCTTCTTCCAGCGCCCCGACGGCGAGCGCATACCGGTGCTGGTATTCGAGGCGCCGCTGGTGGACAACAACGGCAAGCAGACCGGCTGGATGGGCTCCATCCTCGATATCTCGGACCGCAAGCGGGTGGAGGAACTCAATCGCCAGCAGGAGGAAAAGCTGCAATCGAGCGCGCGCCTGGCCACCATGGGCGAACTGGCCTCGATGCTGGCGCACGAACTCAATCAGCCGCTGGCCGCCATTTCCAGCTACACCACCGGCGCCCTGAACGTGCTGGGCCGCGCCGCCGACAATGGCACGCCGGTCGATGGCGCCTTGTTAAAACCGGCGCTGGAACAGGCCAGCGCTCAGGCCCAGCGCGCCGGCCAGATCATCCGCAGCGTGCACGGTTTCGTCAAAAAGCGCGAGCCACGGCGCCAGGCCGTGGCCCTGCCCGCGCTGCTCGACGGCATCCGCACCCTGATCGAACTGCAGGCACGCCAGCGCTACGTGACGTTCCAGACCGAGCTGCCAGCGGGCTTGCCGCCGGTGCTGGCAGACCACGTGATGATCGAGCAGGTGTTGCTCAACCTCACCCGCAACGCCATCGACGCCATGCAGAACGTGCCGCCGCACCAGCGCCTGCTCACCGTGGTGGCGTCCCACGATGCCCAGGCCAACCAGGTCAGCGTGGCCGTGATCGACCGCGGCCACGGCATTTCCGAAGAAGTGGCGCAGCGTTTGTTCTCACCGTTTTTCTCCACCAAGTCCGAAGGCATGGGCATGGGGCTCAACATCTGCCGCACTGCGATAGAATTCCACGGCGGCGCGCTCACTTACAGCGCCAATCCGCAGGGCGGTACCATATTCACATTCGTATTGCCGGCAGCGCCGGTGGTGGCGACAGAGGAGATTTGAACATATGCTGCATATCGTCGATGACGAAGCGGTCGTACGCGACGCGCTGACCTGGCTGGCCACTTCGCGCGGCATCGTCTCGCGCGCCTACGAGGGCGCACTGCAATTTTTGCAGCAGGTCGACAGCGGCGATTTCGATCCCGGTGGCGACTGCGTGCTGCTCGACGTGCGCATGCCCGACATGAACGGCGTGGCCGTGTTCGACCACCTGGCCACGCGCAGCCTCACCGCGCGCATGCCGGTGATTTTCCTCACCGGCCACGGCGACGTACCGATGGCGGTGGATACGCTGAAACGCGGCGCCTTCGATTTCTTCGAGAAGCCGTTCAACGACAACCAGTTGATGGACCGGGTGCAGGAAGGCCTGGCCGGCTCGCGCCAGGCCGGCGAAATGGCGGCGGTGCACGCGCGCCTGGCCACGTTGTCCACCCGCGAGCGCGAAGTGCTGGACCTGATTTTGGCCGGCAAGATGAACAAGGTGGTGGCCGATGAACTGGGCATCAGCATGCGCACGGTGGAAGTGCACCGCGCGCATATCTTCGACAAGATGCAGGTCAAGACCGCCGTGGAGCTGGCGGGCTTGCTCAAGTAACTGTCAGGCGGCCTTGTGCCTGGCCACCCACTCGTCCACCGCCTGCTCCAGCACCGACAGCGGCACGTTGCCGAGATCGAGCACGGTGTTGTGGAAACCCTTGATCGAGAACTTGTCGCCCAGCGCCGCCTGCGCCTTGGCGCGCAAATCGAGAATGCGCAGCATGCCGATCTTGTAGGCGCAGGCCTGGCCCGGCATCACCACGTAGCGCTCCACTTCCGCTGCCGGAATGCCGTAGTCGATGCCCTGCTGGCGCGTCCACTTCATCGCGTGCAGGCCGGTATCGACCACCAGCCGCCGCGCGCGGAACAGTTCCGCGTCGAGCTGGCCGAGGCGGCCCACGGTGTCGCCCTCGTACCAGTTGTTTTCCGCCGCCAGTTGCTCGGCATACAGCGCCCAGCCCTCGGTAAAGGCCGATCCCGTGTTGAACACGCGGTCCTGGCGGTAGCGCGGCAAACTGGTATTTTCCTGCTGCAGCGCGATCTGGAAGTGGTGGCCCGGCACCGCCTCGTGGTAGACCAGCGTGCGCATGCCAACGATGCGGAACTCGGGCCCCGGCAGCGGCGCCCAGAAAATGCCGGGCAAGGTGCCGTCGCGCGCCGGGCCGCTGTAGTGGGCCGCGGCCGTCTTCTCGGTAAATGGCGGCTCGCGGCGCACTTCCACCGGCGCTTTCGGTACATGGTCGAACAGGGTTTTGGCGCGCACTTCGGCGTCGCGCATATAGGCCGTATAGCGCTCCAGCAGCATCGGACGAGGGTCGGCTTGAGCGTCGGCCTTGGGCTGCGAGTCCTTTTCCAGTTTTTCCATGCGCTGCTTGATCGAGCCTTCCCGGTAGCCGATCGAGGCCAGCAAACCATCCATCTCTTTTTCGATGCGCGCCACTTCGCGCAGGCCGATGTCGTGCACCTGCTGCGGCGTGTAGTCCGATGACGTCATCTGGCGCAGCGCCACCGCGTACGCCTTGTCGCCGTCGGGCAGGCGCCACAGGCCGGCATCGTCGGTGGTGCGCGGCAGCTGCTCGCGCAGCAGCGCGCGGGTGCGCTCGAATGCCGGCAGCACCGACTGGGCCACGATGGCCCGCGCCTCGGCGGCAAACTTCGCCTGCTGCGCGGGCGTGACGTCCTTGACCTTTTCCATGCGCTGGGCAAAGGTGGTGACGAATACGTTCTTGTCGGCGCCGCCGTCGAGGAAGCGATCGAGCTGGCCGATGGCCGAATTGGTGATAAAGGTGGGCATCAAAAAACCCCGGCCGGCGGCGTCGCGCGCGCGGACAATGCCGGTGTCGACCTTGCCCGAGACAGCCCTCAGGCGCGCGAGGTAGTTCTCGATGTCGCGGCGGTTGCGGATCGGGTGCGCTTGCGTGAGGAAATTGACCAGCTGCACGTGCAGGCCGGTGAACTGGTTGAACACGAAGCGGTGGTCCTCGAACGGCGCACCGTCGATGGTGCCTTGCAGGTTCCAGGCGATGGTGGCCATGCCGGCCCGTTCTTGCGGCGTCATGGTCTTCTGGTCCATCGCGTTCAGTTTGGCCAGCGTGGCCTTGGCGCTGGCCACTTCTGCCGCGCGGTACGCCTGGGTATTGGGCGTGAGCAGGCCATCGAGCTTATCCTGCTCGGCGCCCTTGAAGTACTGGATGCGCGTGGCTTGCTCGGGATCCTTGCGCACCTTGTCGCTGGCAACCTGGTTGGCCCAGTCGTCGAACTTGGCGGCGCTGGCCACGGGGGCTGCGACGGTGAACGCTGCGGCAAGATACAACGAAACTAATGAACGGGAAGTTTGCATCGGCACGGCCCTTATTTGAGAGGAAAACTCGAGAGGAAAACCGCACGAGTGTAGCCGAGTCAGGCGTGGCAGGCCAGCGCCCATTGCACGTGTTCGCGCACCAGCGGCGACGGGTCGTCACGCCGTGCTTCCAGTGCCGCGACGATCGCCGCATCGCCTTTGGCGCCGGCCGCTGCGGCGTTGCCGAGGCCCACCGCCAGGTTGCGCAACCAGCGCTCGTGGCCGATGCGGCGGATCGGACTGCCCTCCATCTTGCGGTTGAATTCCTCGGCGCTCCAGCCGAACAACTCGATCATCGACGCGTCGCCCAGCCCGTGGCGCTGGTCGAAGTCGGGCAGCACCGCGCGCTCGGCGAACTTGTTCCACGGGCACGCGGTCTGGCAGTCGTCGCAGCCGTACACGCGGTTGCCGATCAGCGGGCGCAGCTCGAGCGGGATGGCGTTTTTCAGTTCGATAGTCAGGTACGAAATGCAGCGCCGGGCGTCGAGCCGGCCCGGGCCCAGGATTGCCTGCGTGGGGCAGGTGACGATGCAGGCCTGGCACTGGCCGCAGTGGCCGCTGGTGGGGGCGTCCACCGGCAATGGCAGATCGACCAGGAACTCGCCCATGAAAAACATCGAGCCGGCCGTGCGGCTGAGCAGCAGCGTGTGCTTGCCGCGCCAGCCCAGGCCCGCTTTTTCCGCCAGTGGCAATTCCATCAACGGCGCCGAATCGGTAAACACCCGGTAACCGAAGTCGCCGATCTCGGCCTTCACTTTATCGGCCAGCTGTTGCAGCCGGGCGCGCAGCACCTTGTGATAGTCGCGTCCGCGCGCATACACCGAGATCACGGCTGCGCCGGGGTCCGCCAGCCGGCGCGCCTCGCGCTCGCGCCAGTCGTTTTCGGTGTCCCTCGGCAGGTAGTTCATGCGGGCGCTGATCACCCGCACTGTGCCCGGCACCAGCTCGGCCGGGCGCGCGCGCAGCATGCCGTGGCTGGCCATGTAGTCCATTTCGCCGTGCATGCCGGCGTCCAGCCACGCCTGCAGGCCGGCCTCCGCATGCGACAGGTCGATGTCGGTGATGCGGATCTCGGCAAAGCCCAGCGCCACGCCCCAGTGCTTGATGCGCTGGGCCAGTTCGGCTAAATTGGATTCGGACAGGGACATCGGCGTGGAAGGTAGACAATACAAGCGGGGACGCTGGCGGTTACAATGGCTGGCGATATAACCCGCCATAACCTTACATTTTATTCGATGCAGGAGCTTGCAGCCCATATGTCCGACCAACACGCTCATTTTAAAGCCCATCTCGACGAGGAAGCAGCCACGCTGGCCCTCGGCGCGGCGCTGGCGCGGGCGTTGGCGCCTGGCCTGACGATCTACCTGCACGGCGACCTGGGCGCGGGTAAAACCGCCCTCACCCGCGCCCTGCTGCACGCGGCAGGCCACGTGGGCACGGTCAAGAGCCCCACCTACACCTTGTCGGAACCGTACCAGGTGCAGCTGGACGGGCGCGCCGTGGCCGTGATCCACTTCGACCTGTACCGCATGGGCAGCGCCGAGGAATTTCTCGACGCCGGCTTCCGCGAAGACTTTAATGGTGACAACATCTGCATCGTCGAATGGCCCGAAAAGGCCGAAGGCGTGCTGCCGCCGGCCGATATCGACCTGTATCTGACCGTGGCCGGCACGGGCCGTGATGTAGAATTGCAGGCGTCTACCGCCTTGGGTACCTCATGCCTTCAACGCCTCAAATTCGCCCCCAAGCTGTGAGCGATCCACTCACGCCCGTGGTACGCAACCGCCGCACCGTCCTCAAGGCCGGCGCCACCCTGCTGCTCTCCGTGTTTGCGCCGCTGCCCGCTTATGCCGCGCAGATCCTGGCCGTGCGCGTGTGGCCGGCCGACGACTACACCCGCGTGACGCTGGAAAACGATAGCGAACTGAAAACCACGCACTTCATGGTCAAGGACCCCGAGCGCATGGTGGTCGATATCGAAGGGCTGGAACTGAACCCCACGCTCAAGGGCCTGGTGGCCAAGATCCAGTCCAACGACCCGTACATCAAGCAGGTGCGCGTGGGCCAGAACCGGCCCAACGTGGTGCGGCTGGTGTTCGACCTCAAGGAGGAAATCAAGCCGCAGGTGTTCACCCTGGCGCCGGCCGGCGCGTACAAGCACCGCCTGATTTTCGACCTGTACCCGGTCAAGGAAGTGGACCCTATTGCCGCCATGATCGAGGAAGGCAACTGGACCAGCGGGGCGCCGCAACCTACCGCACCTGGCCTGCCGCCCCAGCCCGCCCAGCCGCCGATCGCGGTGCAGACCACGCCGCAGGCGCAGCTCGAAGCGCTCAAGCCCGACATCAAGGCCGAGCCGCGCGCCGAGCTGCGCGAGCAGGTCAAGACCGCCGAAGCGCAGGTGCGCCCGCCATCGAAAGGCGGCAAGGCCGATAAAATCGAGCGCATCATCACCATCGCGCTCGATCCCGGCCATGGCGGCGAAGACCCCGGCGCCTCCGGGCGCAACGGCAGCCGCGAGAAGGACATCGTATTGTCCATCGCCAAGCGCCTCAAGGGCAAACTGGAAGCCATCCCCAACATCCGCGTGATGCTCACCCGCGACGGCGATTATTTCGTCCCGCTGGGCAAGCGCGTGGAAAAGGCGCGCAAGGTGCAGGCCGACCTGTTCGTCTCGATCCACGCCGATGCCTTTGTCCAGCCCACCGCGCGCGGGTCGTCGGTGTTCGCGCTGTCGGAAAAAGGCGCCAGCTCGTCGGCGGCGCGCTGGCTGGCGGACAAGGAAAACGAAGCCGACACCATCGGCGGCGTCAACGTCCGTTCGCACGACCGGCAACTGGCCAGCGTGCTGCTCGACCTCTCCACCACCGCGCAGATCAACGACAGCCTCAAGCTGGGCAAGTCGGTGCTGGCCGAAATCGGCGGCATCAACCGCCTGCACAAGGGTTCGGTCGAGCAGGCCGGCTTCGCGGTGTTGAAGGCGCCGGACATTCCGTCGATCCTGATCGAGACCGCTTTCATCTCCAACCCCGAAGAAGAAGCCAAGCTGCGCGACGAGAACTACCAGAACCAGATGGCCGACGCCATCGTCAAGGGCATCCGCACCTACTTTGCGCGCAATCCCCCGCTGGCCCGGAACCGGCTCACCTGAACCCACTTACACGGAAACCACATGGCTGTCACGATGACGCAATTTGGCGCGCTGCCCGCAGTGCAATTTACCGCGCCGGACGGCGCCCAGGCCACGGTCGCGCTGTTCGGCGCCCACCTGCTGTCCTGGAAAACCGCCGACGGCGTGGAACGCCTGTTCGTCAGCAGCCAGACGCCGCTCGACGGCAGCAAGGCCATCCGTGGCGGTGTGCCGGTCATCTTCCCGCAGTTTAATGTGCGTGGTCCCGGCCTGCGCCATGGTTTTGCGCGCGTGTCCACCTGGCGCCTGGCCGACAGCGGCGGCGACAACGGCAGCGCGTTCGTGGAGCTGGTGCTGGACCAGAGCGACCTGGCGCCGGAACACGCACAGGCCTGGCCGCACCAGTTTGCATTGACCCTGCGCTTCACCTTGCACGGCAATGCGCTGGAAGCCGGTTTCACCGTGCGTAACACGGGCGCGGCGCCGTTCCCGTTCGGCGTCGCGCTGCACACCTATTACGACGTCGGTCAGCTGAACGCCACGACGATCAGCGGCCTGCAGCACCAGCAATACACTGACCACGAGCTCAATACCCGCATCCAGGATTACCCGGCGTTGCACTTCAATGAAAAGCACGACCGCCTGTACCAGTCCACGCCCACGCTGATGCTCAACACGGCCAGCACCACGTTCAACCTGTCGCAGCAGGGCTTTACCGAATGGGTGGTGTGGAACCCGGGCCAGGTGGATGCGGCCGCACTGGTGGACCTGGCCGACGACGAATACCAGCGCTTCGTGTGCATCGAACCGGCGCGCGTGGACCAGCAGCCGCTGGCCGCCGGCGCGCAGTGGACCGGCCGCCACCGCATCGGTATCTGAACCCCGGCAGATGTGCGGGTTAGTTCGATTCCTTGATAATGCGCCCGGAGCTCGGCTGCACCGGCCGCGCATTGTACGGATACAGGCGGCTGAAGAAGGCCATCTGCGCCGGCGACGCCGTGATCGGTTCCTTCATCACCAGCCACAGCACGCCCTCTTCGCAGGGCGGCGTGGTCATCGATCCCATGAAGGTGTAGTACTCGCGCCGCGCCGGCAGCAGGTCCATCGGATCGAGCGATTCGGCCGGGGCCATGGTCTCCATTTTTTCCAGCGGCAGGTTGTTCCACACCTGCTGGATCGCCGGCTGCACCTTGCCGCGTTCGAGCAGCAGCGCCAGCATGGCGATGCGGCCTTCGCTGTCCTTGTGCACCAGGTGCACCACCATCTCGTAACCCTTGCCGTTGATGCGTTCCTCCGACGGGCGGTGGAAGTGAAATTGCACCAGCTCGTACATGCGGTTGCCCACGTTGAGGAAATTGCCGCGCCCGACCATCACCTGCACGGTCTTGCCGTTGTCGGTGACGTTGAACGACGACGGGTGGTAGTCGAAATTGATCTGTTCCAGGTCCACCCGCATGCCGTCGCGGATATCGATCGGCGACTGGCGGTTGCCGGTGCCGCACTTGGCCCACGCCGGATTGGTCTTGGCCCAGTTGGCGGGACCGGCCTCGCCCTCGTATGACCAGACATTGCTGTAGACCTTGGGCGGCGGCGGGATCGCTGCCACGGCAGCCTTGGCGGCAGCGGCCTTTCTGACATTGGCCGCTGCGGCGGCCGCGCGGGCCTGCTGGGTGGCGCGCATGGCGGCAAGGCGTGCGGCGATCTTGGCCGACAGGTCCGCTTCCGGGTCGCTGGCCGGCTCGGCGCTCTTGCGTGCACCCGCTGCCGACGCGCCCCTGGCCTCTTTGGCATCCTGGGCCGGCGCCTCCTTGGCAGCCGCTTCCTTGCCGGCCGGCGCCTTGCCCGGCGGCGTGGTCGTGGTCAAACCCACCGCACCGCCACCGTACGCGCGCGCGCCAGCCAGCGTCGACAAAGGCGTCTTCGACGAAGGCGAAATGAGCGGATCGATCTGCTTGTCATTGGCCGACACGGCAGCGCAACAACAGCAGGCAATCAGGGAGAGAAGCAGGCGCATACGGTTCCAGAAGTAACATTTACTTTCTGGTTTACGGATGCATTTGGGAAAAACTTGAGGTCTGGCAATGGGATATATTTCTGCGGAGACACGCTACAGCATGTTGCAGCGTGTCGAAAGCATAAGTTTGTGAAACGCGATTCAGCGTCCGATCACGCGTCTTCCGAGTCGCCATGCGCCGCCGAGCAGGATCGGAATCATCACCACGCCGATCGCCACCATCACGATTTCCGACAGGTGGTCGCGCACAACCGGGATGTTGCCGAAGAAGTAGCCAGCCGTGGTGAGCGACACCACCCACAGCAGCGCGCCGCTGATGTTGTACAGTTGGAACCGGCCATGCGGCATCTCGGACACGCCCGCCACCAGCGGCGCGAACGTGCGCACCACCGGCACAAAGCGCGCCAGCACGATGGTCTTGCCGCCATGCTTTTCGAAGAAGTCGTGGGTTTTGCGCATGGCGTCCTTGTTGAGCCAGCGATAGTCGTGGGTGTACACGCGTTGCCCGATGGCCCCGCCAATCTTGTAATTGAGGGTATTGCCGGTGACGGCGGCGGTGACCAGTAGCACATTTAGCAACAGCAAATTCATGTCGCCCGTGGCGCAGAAAGCGCCGGCGATGAACAGCAGGCTGTCGCCGGGGAAGAAGAACAGCACCACCAGGCCGGTTTCACAGAAAATAATTGCGAACAAGACCACGTAAACCAGCGTGCCGTATTGTTGGATCACTACTGCCAATGACTTATCGACATGGAGCAGCATGTCGAAGAATTGCATAAAATCCATATTCTTCCTGTAAAGTGTGCGCCGGAATCATACACCACCGCTGCTGCTGCCGGTCTAAGTTTCCTCGGCCCCTCACGGCAGTTTACAATCGTCGGCACGCCCGCAGCAAGCGGGTTTGTTTCAAACCAGGAGATCAGGATGCTGTTTAACCCGTTGTTAAGTAAAGCTGTGCTGTTTTCGGCGTCTGCGTGCCTGCTGACCTCGGCCATGGCGGCCGAATTGCCGGTCAAGCCCACGGTGGCGGACCTGGTCAAGCAGTCCAAGGCCGACGACTGGCGCCCGCTCGATCCCACCAATACGCTCTACCTGGACTTGCCGGTGGGCCGCGTGGTGATCGAACTGGCGGCCGACTTCGCGCCGCAAAACGCCGCCAACATCAAGACCCTGGTGCGCGAAAAATACTTCGACGGCCTGTCCATGATGCGTTCGCAGGACAACTACGTGGCGCAGTGGGGCGACGCCAACGAAAACAATCCCAAGTCGCTCGGTTCGGCCAAGGCCAAGGTGCCGGGCGAATTCACCGTGCCGATGAGCTTTGACAAACACTTTGTGCGCCAGCAGGACGCCGACGGCTACGCGCCCGAGATCGGCCACTCGCGCGGCTTCCCGGTCGGGCGCGATCCCAAGACCAATACCACCTGGGTAGCGCACTGCTACGCCACCGTGGGCGTGGCGCGCGACACCGACACCGACAGCGGCAACGGTTCGCAGCTGTACGCGATCACCGGCCACGCGCCGCGCCACCTCGACCGCAACATCACGGCCGTGGGCCGCGTGGTGTCGGGCATGGAGCTGCTCTCGTCGCTGCCGCGTGGATCGCAAACGATGGGCTTCTACGGTGCCGACGAAGCCAGGATGCCGATCACCCGTGTGCGGGTGGCGTCCGACGTGCCGGCCGCCGAGCGCGTGCAGCTGGAAGTGATGCGCAGCGAAGCGCCGATCTACCAGGACGTGATCGAAGCGCAGCGCAATCGCGGCGGGCCGTGGAACAAGTACGCGGCCAACTACGTGGAGCTGTGCAATGCGCCGATTCCGGTGCGGGTGCGTCCGCCGGCGCACTAATCCTTACAGCCTGCCTGCGCCAGCAGCCAGGCTTTGAAAGCCAGCACGCGGGCGTCCTGCCCGCTGCTGGCCGCATGCACCAGGTGGTAAGCATACTGCGGCGCCATGCGCACGCCGATGTCGAACAGGCGCACCAGCCGGCCATCGGCCAGTTCGGCAGCCACCATGTCGCGCTCCACCAATCCCACCGCCCCGCCCTCGATCACCGCCTGCACCACGTGGCTGGAATCGGCAAAGGCCAGGCAACGGCGCTCGTCGAAGTTCTCGACACCGGCTGCCGCCAGCCACATGCCCCAGCCGGGCCACGGTACGCCATCGACCCGGCAATCGACGTGACACAGCGTGTGTGCGAGCAGGTCGCGCGGCGTGCGCAGCGGCAGCCCCTGTGGCAGTCCTTCCGGCAGCCCCTGCGCCAGCAGGCGCGGGCTGCACACCGGGATGATGGTCGCGTCGAACAGCCGGTGCGCCACCGCGCGCGGCCAAGCGCCGGCGCCGAAGCGCACCGCCACGTCGATAGCGTCGGCGTCGAAGTCGCGTACCTGGTCGGTGATGTCGAACGTCAGGTCGATGTGCGGTTGCGCCGCCCGCCACTGCGGCAAGCGCGGCAACAGCCAGTTGGTGGCAAACCGCGCACCCAGCGATACGCGCAACTGGCCGGCGCCGCGCGCCAGCTTTTGTGCCCGGCCCACGGCGCGGTGCAGGGTACCCAGCGCCTCTACGCTCGCTTCCAGCAATACCGCGCCGGCCGGCGTCAACGCGATGGTGCGACTGGTGCGCGCAAACAGCGCAAAGCCCAGCTGCTCTTCGATTTCGCGGATCTGGTAGCTGACGGCGGCCGGCGTCAGGCCCACCTCGGCCGCAGCGCGGGTGAAGTTGAGGTGGCGGGCCGCCGCCTCGAAGGTGCGCAAGGCGCGGGTGCCGGGCAGGATGCGGGACATGATCGTTAAGTTTTACTTGTAGATGGCAGCGATATTACTCGTTTCCCAGGGCAGCCGCGTGCTGGAATAATCATGGCACTTAATGATCAGAGCATGCCATGACCTTTTTTACCGTAGAACGCGACGGCCAGCCGGCAGCAGATCACCACTTGGCGCCGCTGGCGTTTGCCGGCTACGCCCATTTCACCGCCATGCAGGTGCGCGGCGGCCTGGTGCGCGGCCTGGACCTGCACCTGCAGCGCCTGCGCGACGCCTCTCTGGCGCTGTACGGCCAGGCGCTGCCTGAAGATCACATCCGCGCCTGCCTGCGCGCCGCCCTGCGCCAGGGGCCAGCCGAGGTGTCGCTTACCGCCACCGTATACTCGCCCGCCGGCGAATTCACCGTGGCCGGGCCAGACGCCACGCCGGCACTGCTGGTGCGCACCAGCGCGCCAGCGGACGGCCCGGCCGGCCCGCTGCGGCTGGCGTCATTCCAGCACGAGCGCGTGCTGCCCGAGTTGAAACACGTGGGCGAGGTGGCCAAGACCTGGTACCTGCGCGCGGCCGTCGCGCGCGGGTACGACGACGCGGTTTTCCGCGACCGCCACGGGCGCCTGACCGAGGGCTCGATCTGGAACCTGGCGTTCTGGGACGGCCACTGCGTGGTCTGGCCGCAGGGATCGATGCTGGCCGGGACCACGATGCAGATCGTGCGGCGCCAGTTGCAACGGCTGGGCGTGCCGCAGCGCGAGCAGGACCTCACGCCGGCCGATGTCGCCGCCTTCACGGGCGCGGTGGTGATGAACTCGTGGACGCCCGCCATCGCGGTCCACGGCATCGACACCATCGCCGTGCCACCCGCCCCGCCATTCCTGGCGCTGCTGCGCCAGGCGTGGAAGGCGGAGCCGCCAACCGCGCCCTGATCGGGCGAAGCCAGGGCGCAAACAGTTATAATCGGGGCATGAACGCCCCCGATACCGCCCCCCGCCAGGCCGCTGCAGCGCGCCCGATCCAGGCCTTGCCAGACCAACTGATCTCCCAGATCGCCGCCGGCGAGGTGGTCGAGCGGCCGTCCGCCGTGGTCAAGGAACTGCTGGAAAACGCGCTCGACGCCGGCGCCACGCAAATCAGCGTGCGGCTGGAGGAAGGCGGCGTCAAACGCATCGCCATCACCGACAACGGCCGTGGCATTCCCCCCGAGCAGATGCCGCTGGCCCTGGCGCGCCATGCCACGTCCAAGATCTCGTCGCTGCACGACCTGGAAAACGTGGGCACGCTCGGCTTTCGCGGCGAGGCGCTGGCCTCGATCGCCTCGGTGGCGGCCGTCACCCTCACCTCGCGCACGGCCGACGCGCCGCACGCATGGGAACTGGTCGGCTCGCACGAAGGCACGGTGGCGCCGTCGTCCGGCGCGCTGGGCACCACCATCGACGTGCAGGACCTGTATTTCAATACACCGGCACGCCGCAAGTTTCTGAAATCCGAGCAGACCGAGTTTGGTCACTGCGCCGAGGTCGTGCGCCGCATTGCGCTGGCGCGCCCCGACGTCTCGCTCAGCCTCACCCACAACGGCCGCACCATCGACCACTGGAACGTGTGCGACATGGCCCGCCGCAGCGCGCAAATCCTCGGTGAAGGCTTTGCCGAGGCGCGCCTGCCCATCGACGAAACAGCCGGCCCGCTGCGCATCCACGGCTACACCGGCCTGCCGACGGCCTCAAAGGCGCGCGCCGACGGCCAGTTCTTTTACGTCAATGGCCGCTTCGTACGCGACAAGGTGCTGGTGCACGCGGTCAAGGCCGCCTACCAGGACGTGCTGCACGGCGACCGTTTTCCGTCGTACGCGCTGGCGCTCGAACTCGATCCGGCGCTGGTGGACGTCAACGTCCACCCGTCGAAGATCGAAGTGCGCTTCCGCGACAGCCGCGCGGTGCACCAGTTTGTGTTCCACGCGGTGCAGCGCGCGCTGGCGCAAACCTCGGCCACGTCGCACGGCAGCGTGCCGTCGCCGCTGCCGGCGGCCGACACGCTGACCAGCGCCACCTGGCGCGGCGAGCAGACGTCGTTCGGGCCGTTGCTGACGCCAGATTATTCGCCGAAGTTTTCGCCTTCGCCGTTTGGCGGCTCGTCAGGGTCTTCCGGTGCGTTGTCCGGCACCGGCAATGACGGCGCAGGCAGCTTCGCCGGCGCCGGCGCCGGCTTCGGCGGCCAGCGCTACGGCCAGCCCGAGGGTGGCGTGGCGCAAAGCACTGAAAAGTACGGCGCCCTGTTCGGCGGCAACGGCCGCGTGGACAGCTACCGCGCAGAAACCGACATGGCCCTGCCGCAAAGCAGCCCGTTCACCGTCTCGGCTGCTGCCATGGCGCAGGAAGAATTCCCGCTCGGCTTCGCGCTGGCGCAGCTGCATGGCATCTACATCCTGGCGCAAAATGCGAAAGGCCTGGTGCTGGTGGACATGCACGCCGCCCACGAGCGCATCCTGTACGAACAATTGAAGACCGCGCTCGAGAGCCGCGTGGCAGGCGAAGCGATGCAGGTGCAGCCGCTGCTGATCCCCGTCACCTTCTATGCCGACGCGGTGGAAGTGGGCACCGCCCACGAACACCAGGAAATCTTGCAGGCATTGGGCTTCGACATTGCCGCACTCTCGCCCACCACGCTGGCGGTGCGCTCGGTGCCGGTGCTGCTCAAGAACGCCGACGCGCAAACGCTGGCGCGCGACGTGCTGCGCGACGTGCGCGAATTCGGCGGTTCGCGGGTGCTGATCGAGCGCCAGAACGAGCTGCTCGGCACCCTCGCCTGCCACACGGCGGTACGCGCCAACCGCATCCTGGCGGTGCAGGAAATGAACGCGCTGCTGCGCCAGATGGAAAAGACCGAACGCGCCGACCAGTGCAACCACGGCCGCCCCACCTGGGTGCAGGTGGAAATCGGCGCGCTCGACAAGCTGTTTTTACGTGGCCAATAATGAGTGACATCGCAAGTAAACCGCTGGCGGTCGCCATCATGGGCCCGACCGCGTCGGGCAAGACCGCGTCCGCGCTGGCGATAGCCGCGCGCATTCCGTCCGAGATCATCTCGGTCGATTCGGCCCTGGTCTATCGCGGCATGGACATCGGCACCGCCAAGCCCACCCGCGCCGAACTGGCGGCCGTGCCGCACCACCTGATCGACATCATCGACCCGCTCGATTCGTACTCGGTGGCGCAGTTCCGCAAGGCGACCTTGCAGCTGGTGGACGACATCGTCGCGCGCGGCAAGCTGCCGCTGCTGGTCGGCGGCACCATGTTGTACTTCAAGGGACTGGCCGATGGCCTGGACGACCTGCCCGGCGCCGACCCGGCCCTGCGCGCCCAGCTCGAAGACGATGCCGCCCGCATCGGCTGGCCCGCCATGCACGCGCGGCTGGCAGCGCTGGACCCGGAAACCGCCGCGCGCCTGGCGCCGGCCGACGCCCAGCGCATCCAGCGCGCGCTGGAAATTTGCACGCTGGCCGGCAAGCCGATGTCGGAGCTGCTGGCGCTGCGCGACAAGACCGAGCTGCCGTTCGAGCTGCTGCCGCTGGCGCTGGAACCGTCGGACCGCGCCGTGCTGCACCAGCGCATCGAACGCCGTTTCGACATCATGCTCGACGAAGCAGCGGACGACAACCTGATCACGGAAACAGAGCGGCTGCGCCGGCGCGGCGACCTGCACCCGGGCCTGCCGTCGATGCGCTGCGTGGGCTACCGCCAGGCGTGGGAATACCTCGATGGCGCGATCGACTACAAGACCATGCGCGAGACCGGCATCATCGCCACGCGCCAGCTGGCCAAGCGCCAACTGACGTGGCTGCGCTCGATGCCGGACCGGGTGGTGGTCGATTGCCTGGGGTCCGATCCGACCGCCGAGATCCTGGCGCACGTGGCAAACCAGCTCGGCTAGGTTCGGCCAGATTCAGCCAGATTCAGCCAGGGTCGGCTTTCAGGTGGTGGGCGGCGCCTTATCCATGTAAATGATTTCCCATAAATGACCGTCCAGGTCCTGGAAACCGTGGCCGTACATGAAGCCGTGGTCCTGCGGCGCCTTGTAGGTGCTGCCGCCGCCTTCGACCGCCTTGCTGACCAAGGCGGTGACGGCATCGCGCGACTCGACCTGCAAGCACACCAGCACCTCGGTGGACGTGCGCGCATCGACGATGGTCTTGGGCGTGAAGGTCTGGAAGCGCTGTTCGGTGAGCAGCATGACGAAGATGTTCTCGGCCACGATCATGCAGGTGGCGCCGTCGTCGGTGTAGTGCTGGTTGAAGGAATAGCCGAGGTGGGTAAAGAATTTGATCGACGCCGGCAAGTCGCGCACCGGCAGGTTGATAAAGATGTTGGTCGCCATGCAGCCCCCATTAGAAAACCATCGTGTCCCCGCAGCCAGAATACCAATATGCCAACCTTTTGACGACTGGTGTACGATAGAAGTTCCGCATTCACCGCGAAATCCACTTTTTTCAAAAAAATCGCTGGACCAGCGTTGACAGAAAAAGCGCCAACCCTCATAATGCTTCGCGTTGCAGGTGATATAGCTCAGTTGGTTAGAGCACAGCATTCATAATGCTGGGGTCGGTGGTTCAAGTCCACCTATCACCACCAAAATTCCAAGAGCCGCCGATTCGCAAGAGTCGGCGGCTTTTTCGTTTGGCATGCCCCCGCCTTCGGCACCTCGCCTTCTTCAGTAATCAGTCAAACGATCATCGTATTTTCCCTCGAGTTCTATAATCAACTCCCACTTGCCGCTCCGGGAGAGCGCTTTGCGTAGAAAATCAAATGATTACGGCGCCGTGGTCCTGCTCTGGCTGGCCGTTGGCCTGCCGGGCGTCGCGTTTGCCCAGTCGCCAGCGTCGGCGCAGCAGCCGCAGCAATCGGGCACCATAGCTCCCGCAGAAAGCGCGGGCCATGCCGGCGACGTCATGTTCGTGGTCCGCGTCACCGGTTTGCGGGCGGTACCCTGGAAGAGCTATGGCGCCATGCGCGCGGCAGTCGCGGCCTACGAAAAACACAAAGCGCTCGCGCCCGACGCGGAATTCCGTTTCGCGGTGATGCCGCCTGCAGGAATGCAACTGCCGCCCAATTTTGCGCTGCGCGTGCGCACGGCGCAAGGACAGGAATTCCCGATACGCCTCGAGCATGGCGAATTGTTCACGCTGCCGCTGTTGCCCGATCTTGAAGGAGACGCCGACCTGGTCAGCAACTTCAAGGGAGGTCCCCTGCGGATCGGACTGCTGGTGCACACCCGCACCGTGGCGCCCGACCAGTTGCGCCTGGGCGACCTGCGCCTGCGCTATGAGATCAACGCCGCCATTGCGATGATGGACGAGCCCGGGGAATACGACGCCAAATGCCGGGCGCCGGGGCGCTGGAACCGCTGCAAGCGGCCCAGCAAGGTCATATGGCATCGACCTTGGACCGCCACCAGCGGCGCGTGGATCGTCGAGGGAAGCCGACGCGTACCGCTGCAAGCAAGCGAAGATCCGAAGGACCTCCTGTACCGCATGCCCATCGCCAGCACGCAGTGGGGCAACGATGCGCTGATCGAGTTCGGCTACGAGGCGCCGCAACGTCGTCCGCGACAACTGTTCGAGGCGGCTATTTATAACGGCAACGACTAGCCTGGAAGCCCACCACGTCGTGCACTACCAGCGGCGCTACCAGCCGCAGCGCCGGCACGCGACACCACCCGCACGGCGTCTGTGCGCCTGCACCATCAGGGTGCCGTGAAGCATGGCACCGGCCATGCCTTGGCCATCCCCATCACAGTTTCAGTTCCAGGTTCACCGACCACTCGCGCGCACTGTCGCTGCGGCCCCAGTTCTGGCTCACGCCATTGCGGTCGGCGTAACGCGAATACGTGGCGCCGTCGCGCGCCAGCAGGTTCTTGCCGGTGAAGCGCCACTGCACCGTGGGACTGACTTTGTACAACAGGTAGGCATCGAGGTCGCTGCGCGCCTGCAGGCGCGTGCTTTGTTCGGCCGAGATGCGCGCCGGTCCACCGGAGCGGAACGCCAGGCTGGCGCCGGTGGTGTAAGCGCCCTGCCTGTAATCGACGCCGAGGTTGGCGGTGATTGGCACCTGCTGGTCGAGCCGGTTGTCCGGTCCCGGCACCGATTGCACCTGCGACCAGTTGCGGTTGACGCTGGCGCGCAGATCGAGCGCCGGCCAGGCCGGCCACACCAGCTTCGAGGGGAATTTCACTTCCAGGCCCAGGCCGCGCACATCGGCCTTGCCATCGTTGACCGGTTGATACAGCCAGCGCCCGCCGCTGTCCTTCGACAAGGCGGTGCGGATGTAATCGGTGATGTGGCGGGTCGAGGCGGTGGCCGAGAAGGTGGCGCCCGGCGCCCAGAAATGTTCGTAGGTCGCATCCACCCCGGTCGCCAGTTCGGGCTTGAGATCGGGGTTGCCGCTGCTGTCGGCGGTAAAGCGCGTGTTCAGATCGGCCTCGTTCCGGCGCGCCGTCAACTGGCCCACCGTCGGCGCCTTGAAGGTGCGCGTGAGGGCCAGGCGCAGCTGGCGGCCGCTCTTGTCCGGGAACTTGTAGAGCGTCTGGGCGATGGGGCTCAGCACGTGGTTGCGCGAGCTGGTGTCCGGCTGGCCGCTGACGGCGCTGTCGGTGCGGATGGTTTCCCAGCGCGCGCCCAGGTACATCGACCACTGCTTCGTGACATTCCACTCGTCCTGCGCAAAAGCGGCCACCTGCACCACCTGCGGCGCAAAGCGCTCGTCGAAGATCAGCGGCACGCTGCCGGTAAAGCCTTCCACCCGCTGGCGGTCTTCGCTTTGGCGCTGGCGACTCGCTTCCCAGCCGGTGGCCAGCGCGTGGTCGTCGAACACGGTGCGCGTGTACTTGCCGTTGCTGCGCACCGAGTTGCTGCGCGTGTCGCTGTCGGTGTCGCGTTGCAGCGTGCGCTGGCGGTTGGCCGTGCTCGACGCCCAGTCGCTATCCGCGCGGCCATTGCTGTGGGTGGCGGTGAGCGTGGTATCGAGCTTGCCGCCGGCCAGTTGCGTGACCCAGTTCAGGTTGGTTGAAACGTACACCGACCGGTTCTCGCTGGCGCCATCACGGAATACAAAATTCGGCGCCGGAAAGCTGCCGACCTGGTTGCCGTAGCGATAGGCCTGGTCGCTGTCGAAGCGGTTGACGCCCACCGAGGCGCTCCAGTTCAACTGGCCGTTGTTGGCGAGCTTCCAGTTCAGGCGCGGCTCCATCCCCAGCAAGGACAGCCGGGACTCGTTGGCGATGGTGCTGTCACGCTGTTGCAGCACCGCGCCATCGCCGGACGCCAGTTGCTCCGTGAACGTGGCGGGATTGCTGCTGTCATGGCGCAGCAGGAATACCGAGAGGTAATACGACAGGTCGCCGCTGCGGTCGGCCAGCGTACCGAGCGCGGAGGCGCGCTTGACCAGGCCCGAATGACCGACGCCCAGGCGCATGTCGCGCTGCGGCTTGCTCACCACTTTTTTCAGCACGATATTGATGGTGCCGGCGATCGCCTGGGTGGAAAACTCGGCAGTGGCGGCGCGCACCACCTCGATCCTCTCGATCTGCTCGGGCGCCACCGTCTGCAGGTTGAAGCCCGCTGGCGGGCGCTCGCCGTTGACGAGCACCTGCGTATAGCCGTTACCGAGGCCGCGCATGCGGATGCTTTCGCCGATCACGGTCACGCCGGGCGCGCGCTTGAGCACATCGAAGACATTGGTGTCGCCGTATTTGAGGATCTCGTCCTGGCGTATCACGGTCTTGCTGGCGGTGTCGTCGCGGCGCGGATCGTAGTCGGTGGCGCCGTTCACTGTCACCTCGATGATGTCCCTGGACGACGGCTTGTGCGGCTCGGCTTTCACGGCGGCTGCGGGCGCCGGTTGCGCCAGCGCGGCGCCATGCAGGCCGAAGGCGGCGACTGCAACGATTTCGGCCGCCAGCAGCGGGATGGCTGTTTTCATTGAGATTTTCTTTATTGCAAAATCCGCAATGATCGATTAATTATCGCCGCGAAGAAAGTTTCCTCATGAAAATTAATGAAAAATCATGCAATTGATTGCCGTGACATTTACCCCACACCGGCTATAGAAAATTTGCGTTCACCTATACGAAGTCGTCATAGCTCGGTGCGCAATTGCTCACGCCCTTGATTGTTTCGTGACGATACGATCAGCAGCGGTATGCGACTGCAAGTCACTATCCCAGTCAACGCCGCAGCTACAGGGCAATTACGCACCCAACAGCGCGCTCACGGTGCCACCATTTTTCACGCAACACCGTCGCCCTCGGCTGTTGCCGTATGTTCGGCAGGTGACTTAGTCTTCATAAAGCCGGGCACTGCCCAGGCAGCCCAGACGTCAAACACTGAGGATATAAAAATGAAAAAGAAAATACTGGAGACCGTGATACCGCTGGCCCTGGCGGCCATGTATGCGCCAACGGCGCTGGCGCAGCAAGCCGCGCCGGCAGCCCCCACCAGCGAGGCGACACCGCCGGCCGAAGCCAAGGTCGATACAGTGGTAGTGACCGGCTTTCGCTCCAGCCTGCAAAAGGCACTGAATCTGAAGGCCCAGTCGATCGGCGTGCGCGATTCGATCGTGGCCGAGGACATCGGCAAATTCCCCGAGGCGAACGTCGCCGAATCGCTGCAGCGCGTGCCGGGCGTGATCCTCGAGCGCGACGACTCGTCGGGCGAAGGCCAGCGCGTGTCGATCCGTGGCCTGCCGTCCGATTACTCGGTCACCACCCTGAACGGCGCGCCGATCAACACCACCTCGACCTCCACCATCGGCAGTGCGCGGCGCGGCTTCAACTACGACGTGTTCGCGTCCGAACTGTTCGGCCGCGTGGACTTCTATAAATCGCCGCTGGCCGAACTGACCGAAGGTGGCCTGGGCGGCGTGGTGGACCTGCAAACTCCGCGCCCGTTCGACAACCCCAAGCGCACCATCCGCTACGGCCTGACCGACACCTACAACACCAACTCCAAGAACCACGATCCGAACGGCTTCGCGCTGTACTCGAACACCTGGGACAACCTGGGCTTTTTGGTGGGCGTGTCGCATTCGGGTAACGTCAACACCCGTTCCGGTTTCGAGGCGACCGGCGGTTATAACAGCTCGTTCAACGGCAGCCAGAATCCGGTCCAGGGCAACTTCGCATTAAAACTCGATTACGACGATCCGCGCGCCAACCTGTCGGGCTACACGCGCGAGCAGATCGACAAGGCGCTGCTGCCGCGCATCTACCGCTTCTACGGCTCGGAAAACGAGCGCACGCGTGACGGCCTGGTCTCGTCGCTGCAATACAAGACACCGACCGTCAACGTCAGCTTCGACACCATGTATTCGAAGCTCGAGAACACCCGCAAGGAAAACGTGTTCGGCATCCTGATCCGCAGCACCGCCACCACCAACCGCGCCCTGCCCGCCGGCGCCAACGGCAACAACGGTTTGATCCCGGTGAACGTCAAGATCGATCCATCGAGCAACCTGCTGACCGGCACCTTCGCCAACACCACCTACAACGGTGGCGCCATCTACACCGAGGATGAAACCGAGTTCGGTTACGGCGCCCTGAACGGCAGCTGGAAGGTCAGCGACAAGCTCACCCTGACCGGCCAGGCCAGCCTCAATCACAGCTCGGCCACCAGCGCCACCGGCCAGCTGGCCGGCTACATCTACGGCGCCCAGTCGACCATCGACTACGGCAGCGACCACGTGTATCCGTCGATCTCGTCGCCGACCAGCTACACCGATCCGAACAACTGGAGCGGTTTCACCATCGGCACCGGCTGGACCAAGGAAACCGACAAGGGCAAGCAGGCGCGCGTGGTGGCCGACTGGGACTACGACCTGCCCGGCGAATGGACCGGCAAGCTCAAGGCGGGCCTGGTGTATGTCTCTACCGGCAAGGATGTCAACAAGCGTAACGGCACCGCGCTGGCCACCGCCCAGCTCAACCGCATCGGCGCGGCCGGCCTGCGCAGCGGCATGACCAGCCAGCTCCCGATCGACAATCTCGACATCGGCGGCGGCTGGCCCAAGGCCTGGAGCACATGGGACAGCAACTACTTCTACAACAACTTCAACCCGAACACCTACAACCCGGCATCGACCTTCACGCCGTCGCAAAGCTTCGCTGCCGAAGAAAACGTCAAGACCGGTTTCATCCAGTCCGACTTCAAGGGCAAGATCGGCGAGCGCGAACTGCGCTTCAACGCCGGCGTGCGCTACTCGAAAACCGACACCAAGATCGACAATTTCAAGCAGCAGGGCACCAGCTTGGTGTACGGCGCCAACCACGAGCAGGGTTCGTACAGCAATGTGCTGCCATCGGTCAGCGCAGCGTTCGACGTGACCGAGAACCTGATGTGGCGCGCGTCGTGGGGCAAGACCATCACCCGCGCGTCGCTGTCGATCATCGCCGCGCAAACCGTGATCCCGAACCAGTTCGACAACTCGGCCACCTCGGGCAATCCCAACCTGCGCCCGCAACAGTCGAAGAACCTCGACACCGGCCTGGAATGGTATTTCAAGCCGGGCAGCCTGCTGTCGGCGGCGATCTTCCAGAAGGATCTGACCGACGCCACCGTGGCCAACACGCGCCTGGTCACCTTTGGCTCGCTGGGCCTGCCGGATACCGCGCTGGGACCGTTGTTCCAGGACGCCAGCGGCCGCGTGGACCCCAACCTGGCAATGACACTGCGCAGCTACACCAACGCCGGCAAGCAAAAGCTCAAGGGCTACGAGCTGGCCTACCAGCAGGCGTTCAGCTTCCTGCCCAAGCCGTTCGACGGCATGGGCGCGCTGGCCAGCTACACCCATATCGATCCGTTCAACAGCGCCAGGTGGGTGACCAACGCCGGCCGCGAGATCGAGGTCAACTCGGTGCCGAAGTACGCCTACAGCACCACGCTGTACTTCGAGCAGGGCCCGCTGGCCATGCGCATGTCCTATAACTACAAGGGCAAGGCGCTCAACGGCGACAACCCGCGCAACCTCGGCGACGACCTGATACGCTGGCGCGCGGCGCGTGGCTACCTCGATGCCAACATCAGCTACAAGATCAGCGAAAACCTGGAGTTCCGCGTCGACGCACTGAACCTGTCCAACACGCTGGCCTACGATTACTTCGAGGACGCCAGCGGCCAGTACGGCAGCGGCAAGAAAACCCGCATGGACTATGCAAAATATGATGGCCGCACCATCAAGTTCGGCATCCGGGGGAAACTGTGATCAGACGTTCATTCATTGCAGGCGCAGTCGCGCTGCCATTGACGCTGGCATTGGCCGGCTGCGCCACTGGCAATGCCAATGCGCCGGCCATCGACACTTCCGAGCAGGAGGTGCTCGCCATCATCACCAAGGTCAACGACTACTGGCAGGCGCGTGAAAAGCCGCAACAGTGGGCGTTCTGGGACATCGCCGCCTACCACACCGGCAACATGGAGGCCTACCAGGTCACCGGCAATGCGCGCTACCGCCAGTACTCGCAGGACTGGGCTGTGCACAATGCCTGGCAGGGCGCCAAGTCCACCGCCCGGAGCAAGTGGAAGTACCAGTACGGCGAGACCGACGAACACGTGCTGTTCGGCGACTGGCAGATCGCCTTCCAGACCTACGCCGACCTGTATCAGCTCGACGCGCAAAAAGATCCGCGCAAGATCGCCCGCGCGCGCGAGGTGATGGAATACCAGATGAGCACTGCGCAGAACGATTACTGGTGGTGGTCGGACGGCCTGTACATGGTGATGCCGGTGATGACCAAGCTGTACAAAATCACCGGCAATCGGCTCTACCTGGACAAGCTGCACACGTACTTCGAGTACGCCAACAGCATCATGTACGACAGCGACGAAAAGCTGTACTACCGCGATGCGCGCTACGTGTACCCCAAGCACAAGAGCGCCAACGGCAAGAAGGACTTCTGGTCGCGCGGCGACGGCTGGGTGTTTGCCGGCCTGGCCAAGGTGCTGCAAGACCTGCCGCAGGACGACCCGCACCGCGCCGAATACGTCGCCAAGTACCGGGGCATGGCCGAGGCCTTGAAGAAAGCGCAAACGCCGGACGGCTACTGGACCCGCAGCCTGCTCGACGCCGCCCATGCACCGGGGCCCGAGACCAGCGGCACCGCGTTCTTCGTCTATGGCTACCTGTGGGGCATCAACCACGGCGTGCTCGATCGCGAAGAATACCTGCCGGTGGTGCGCCGTGGCTGGAATTACCTGTCCAAGGTTGCACTGCAACCCGATGGCAAGATAGGCTATGTGCAGCCGATCGGCGAGCGGGCGATTCCCGGCCAGGTGGTGGACCAGAATTCGACCACGCCGTTCGGTGTGGGGGCCTATCTGCTGGCGTCGTCGGAGATGGTCCGCCTGCTCAGAAAATAAAACGGAGACACGATGGAACGACGTAATTTCATACAGACCCTGGCTGCCGGTTCGGCCGGCGCCATGCTGGGCGTGGCGCAGGTAGCCGGCGCCGCCACCAAGCCAGTACCGGCAGCAGCGGCCAAGCCGGTAACGGACAAGTCGCGTGCCGAACTGGCCGCGCTGGCGCAGAAAATGAGCGAGCCGGTGCTGTCAAACATGGCCGCCGGCACCCTGAAGAAAAACTTCGCGCTCGAAGTGAGCCCCACCTGGGATGGCCGCGACAAGGGCGTGGCCTACCTCGAATGCTTCGGCCGGCTGATCGCCGGCATCGCGCCGTGGCTGGCCCTGGCCGACGACGGCACGCCGGAAGGCCGCACCCGCAAGCGCCTGCAGCAAATGGCGCTGCAAAGCTATACCAACTCGGTCGATCCCGCCAATCCGGACTGCCTGCTGTGGAAAGGCCCGGGCCAGACCCTGGTCGATTCGGCCTACTTCACCAATGCGCTGATGCGCGCGCCGAAAGCACTGTGGGAGCCGCTCGACGCCACCACAAAGCAGCGCATCATCGCCGAGATCAAGTCGCTGCGCCGCATCGAGCCGCCGTACATCAACTGGATGCTGTTTTCCGCCATGAACGAAGCGTGGCTGATGTCGATCGGCGAGGAGTTCGATCCGCTGCGCATGAACGTGGCGATCCGCAAGATCAACGAGTGGTACGTGGGCGACGGCTGGATCAAGGATGGCGACGCGTTCCACTTCGATTACTACAACGCCTTTGTGATGCACCCGATGCTGGTCGAGATCCTCGATGTACTCGACGATAAAAAGGGCGCGTTCTGGAACGGCAAACCGGACGAGCTGCGCGCACAGGCGGTCAAGCGCATGCAGCGCTTCAGCGAGCACCTCGAGCGCTTCATTTCCACCGACGGCAGCTTCCCGCCGATCGGCCGCTCGCTCACCTACCGCACGGCGGCGTTCCAGCCACTGGCGCTACTGGCGCTGCGCAAGCAGCTACCGCAAAGCCTGCCCGAAGGCCAGGTGCGCGCCGCGCTGCAGGCGGTGCACAAGGCGGTATGGACCGCCCCCGGCAATTTCACCAGGGACGGCTACCTGACCATCGGCTTTGTCGGCCACCAGCCCGAACTGGGCGACTGGTATTCCAACAACGGCAGCATGTACATTGCCTCGGCCAGCCTGCTGCCGCTGGGCCTGGCGCCTACCGATACCTACTGGACTGCCCCTGCGCAGGACTGGACCCAGAAAAAAGCGTTCGCGGGCGCCCGCTTCCCCAAGGATTACCCGGTAAACTATTAAGATGACGACTTACATACCTATCACCTCCCCCGGCCGCCGCCGCGTGCTGCGCCGGGTGGCAGAACTCAGTGCCGCCGCCGGCGGCCTGCTGCTGCCGTTTGCCGCCACCGTGCATGCCGCCGGCTCGCCGCGCTTCGCGATTACCGACACCGACTTCACGCTCGACGGCCAGCGCCTGCAAATCCGCTGCGGCGAGATGCACTTTGCCCGCGTGCCGCGCGAGTACTGGGGCCATCGCCTCAAAGCCATGAAGGCCATGGGCCTGAACACCGTGTGCGCCTACCTGTTCTGGAACTACCACGAATGGCGCGAAGGCAAATACGACTGGGCCGGCCAGCGCGACGCCGCAGAGTTCTGCCGCCTGGCGCAGCAGGAAGGCCTGTGGGTAATCCTGCGCCCGGGTCCATACGCGTGCGCCGAGTGGGAAATGGGCGGCCTGCCATGGTGGTTGCTCAAGCACCCCGGCGACAGCTTCCTGCGCACCCGCGACGCTGCCTTCATGGCGCCGGCGCAGCGCTGGATGAAGGAAGTGGGCCGCGTGCTGGGCCAGCAGCAGATCACCCACGGCGGCCCGATCCTGATGGTGCAGGTCGAGAACGAATACGGTTTCTTCGGCGAAGACCTCGACTACATGCGCGCCATGCGCCAGGTGCTGATCGACGGCGGTTTCGATGTGCCGCTGTTCCAGTGCAATCCCACCAACGCCGTGGTCAAGACCCACATCAAGGAACTGTTCTCGGTGGCGAACTTCGGCAGCGATCCGGCGGCCGGCTTCAAGGCGCTGGACCAGGTGCAAAAAGGCCCGCGCATGTGCGGCGAATATTATTCCGGCTGGTTCGATACCTGGGGCTCGCCGCACAAGCGCGGTCCGGCCGACCGCGCCGTGGCCGACATCCAGAACATGCTCAAGATGAACGGCTCGTTCAGCCTGTACATGGCGCACGGCGGCACGTCGTTCGGCCTGTGGGGCGGTTGCGACCGGCCGTTCCGGCCCGATACCAGCAGCTACGACTACGACGCGCCGATCAGCGAGGCAGGCTGGATGGGCGAAAAGTTCCAGGCCTACCGCAACGGCATCAAGCCATTCCTGCTGCCTGGCGAGACGCTGCCGCCGGCCCCCGCCCACAACCCGGTGATCGCCATCGCGCCGTTTTCGTTCAAGCAGTCGGCGTCGGTGTTTGCCGCGCTGCCGCCAAAGGTGATCAAGGCGGTCTCGCCACAGCCGCTGGAGGCGTATGACATCAGCCGTGGCATCGTCTCGTACCGCATCACCCTGCCCGCCGGTCCGGCCGCCACGCTGGAAGCGGCCAAGGTGCGCGACCTGGCCTGGGTGTACGTCGACGGCAAGCTGGCAGGCACGCTCGATACGCGCTACCGCCGCTTCAAGGTCGATCTGCCCGCGCGCAGCAAGCCGGTCACGCTCGAGATCCTGCTCTACACCATCGCCCGGGTCAACTTCGGCGTGGAGATCCACGACCGCAAGGGCATGCACGGCCCGGTCACGCTGGCTGGCCAGCCTTTGGAAAACTGGGACATCCGCGCCATCGATTTCGACGCCGACGCGGTGCTGCCGCCGCTGGCCTGGAAAACCGGCCGCACCGCCGGCCCGGCCTTCTGGCGCGCCAGCGTCGACGTGGCTACCACCGGCGACACCTTCCTCGACATGTCCAGCTGGGGCCAGGGCATCGTGTGGGTCAATGGGCGCTGCCTGGGGCGCTACTGGAGCATCGGTCCCACGCAAACCATGTACCTGCCCGGCCCGTGGCTCAAGCGCGGCGCCAATGAAGTGATAGTACTCGACCTGACCGGCCCGCAGGTGGCGCGCAGCGCCGGCCTGAAAACCCCGGTACTCGACCAGTTGAAACCCGACCGCGACCTGCCACGGCCACCGAGCACCGCGCGCGCCCAGCTCGATGGCGTGAAACCGGTGCACGAGGGCGAGTTCCAGCGCGGCGCCGCCACCCAGGACGTGATGTTCGCGCAGCCCGCCACCGGCCGCCAGTTCTGCCTCGAGTCGCTCGACGCCTTCGACGGCAAGCAGTTCGCCGCGATTGCCGAACTGGCCTTGCTGGGCCCCGACGGCAAGACGCTCAACCAGTCCAACTGGACCATCGCCTTTGTCGATAGCGAAGAGGTGAGCAAGGAAGACGGCGGCGCCCTGAACGCCATCAACGGCCAGAACACCGACCACTGGCACACGGCGTACAGCGGTAAAGCCAGAACCACCGCCCACCCGCACCGCATCATCATCGACCTGGGCAAGACCGACACCGTGGCCGGCATGCGCTACACGCCGCGCCAGGGACCGGAGGGCGTCACGGGCCGCATCCGCCACTACCGCGCCTACGTTGGCGACAAGTTGGTAGTGGATCGATAGCCACAGGCGGCGCGACCGGAATTTGACACCGGTACGCCTGCTGGGCAATCATCGCACATGATGATTGCCCGTTCCTTACGCCGGGGGCAGCCGGGCTGGCTGGTTTGCCTGTTGCTCCCCCTGTTCCACTTCGCCAGCGTCAAGCTGACGTTCTTTTGCGCCGTCACGCCGGAAAACGCGGTGGTGGTGTGGCTGCCCAACGCCGTGCTGCTGGCGGCGTTGCTGCGCTTTCGCGGCCGTCGCGCGCCGCTGCTGTGCGCCCTCACCTTCGCCTCCGACGTCGCCGCCAACCTTCCAGCGTTCGGCTGGCAGATGGCGCTGCTGCTCAGCCTTGTCAACCAGCTCGAAGTTCTCACCACGTATGCCCTCATGCGCCGGTATGAAGCCTCGCCGCGCCTGCAGCGGCTGCAAGATTTCGTCAAGTTCTTCGTGGCCGGCCCGGTGTTGGCGGCCATGCTGGCCGGGCTGGCCGCCGCGCTGGTGCTGCAGCAGTATGGTTCGACCACGCCCTACTTCACGCTGGCGCGCCTGTGGTGGTTCGGCGACGGCCTGGGCCTGCTGATCTACACGCCGCTGTTGCTGGCGCTCTCGGGCCGACATTACCAGCGGCTGCGCCTGTCCCGCCTTGATGGCGCCATCCTGGCCGGCGCCCTGCTGCTGGCGGCAGCCGTGCTGTCCGCCCATGGCGGCGCAATCGACGGCGTGTCGGTCACGCCCACGCTGCTGCTGCCGGCGGCCGCCGTCATCGCCTTCCGCTTCGGGATGCGCCTGACCACGCTGTTCGTGGCGCTGGTGTCGCTATCCACCGCCATGATGATGACCACCGGGCTGCAGCCGTTCGGCGCCGTGCCGGTGCACCTGGAAGTGGTGCGGGCGCAGGAATTCATCCTCACCCTGGCCATGATCGGCATCGGCTTCGCGGTCCTGATCAGCGAACTGCAGTCGCGCGAGCGCGAGCTGGAACGGCGGGTGCGCGAACGCACGCGCGAGCTGGAGCGATCAAACCACCGCCTGACGGCCATGAACGCCACCGACGGCCTGACGGGCATTGCCAACCGCCGCCACTTCGACGAGATGCTGGCCGCCGAATGGAGCCGCGCCCGCCGCACCGGGCAGCCGCTGGCATTGGCGATGCTGGACGTGGACCACTTCAAGCAGTACAACGACTACTACGGCCACCAGGCCGGCGACAACGTATTGCGCCAGGTGGCGGCCGAGCTGACGCGGCGCGTGCGCCGAACCGGCGACCTGGTGGCGCGCTACGGCGGCGAGGAATTCGCCATCATCGCCCAGGCCGGCAACGAGGAGCACGCGCTGGCGATGGGTGGCCTGATCTGCGAAGCCATCGCCGGCCTGAAACTGACGCACCCGCACTCCCCGTTCGGGGTGCTGACGGTCAGCCTGGGCGTGGCGATCATCGTCCCGCACGACAGGCACTGCATCGCCGACTTCCTCCGCGCGGCCGATACGGCGCTGTACCGCGCCAAGCAGCTGGGACGCAACCGGGTGGAGCTGGCGGATACAGCTATTTCCAAGAGCGCCTGCTCTACAGCTGGCGGAATTGGGTGGGAGTGAAGCCTGTCGTAGCCTTGAACTGGCGGGTAAATGCCGAATGATCGCCATAGCCGCATGCCTGGGCGATCTCGGCCACGCTGGCGTCTCCGGCCAGCAGGCGCGACGCCGCTTCCACCCGGGTCTTGATGATCATCTGGCGCGGCGTGAGGTGGAAGATGCGCAGGAAGTAACGCTCGATCTGCGCCACCGACATATGGGCCGTGCGCGCCAGCGCCGCCAGCGGCAGCGGCTCGCCGTAGGCCTCCTGGATCAGGTTCACCGCCGCCGCCACCTTGCGGTAGGCGGGATTTTTCTTGTCCGCCATCGCCAGGTCGCGCGAGATGCCGGTCAGGCCCACGATGCGGCCCGCCGCGTCGCGCAGGGCGGTCTTGCGGGTGAGGCACCAGCCGGGATCGCGGCTGGGATACAGGTGCAGTTCCAGCTGGTCTTCGATGTCGTGGCCGCCGGCCAGCACCGCCTGGTCCTGCGCCAGGAAGGTCTGGCCGAACGGCGCCCTGAACAGCTCATCCGCCGAGCGCCCCAGCAGCGCAGACTTGTGCCGCTGACCGCAACGCTGTACCAGCGTCTGGTTAACCACCACGTAACGGCCGCGTTCATCCTTGACGAAAAAAACCACGTCCGGCAGCGCGTCGAACAGTGCTTCGGCAAAGAACGGATCGGCGATGGTCCCAGCTACCATGCGGCGTGCAGCGTCGTGGTGACGGTTTTCGATGTCGTGATTGTGCATGGTGCCGATTGTGCCAGCATCGCGCCACGTCGTCCCGCGATTTTTGGCCATTTTTACCAGTTGTGCAGATTTCGTCATCCATCATGCTTAGCCGATGCAAGACAGCTCAGGCCCGCAAGCCTACTATCGCGGCATGAAACTTATCTCGATTATCGATTCCCACACGGGCGGCGAACCGACCCGCCTGATCACTGCCGGGGGTCCGCAACTGGGCGCCGGCCCGCTGGACGAACGCCTGGCGCGCTTTCGGCAAGACTACGACAAGTTCCGCACGGCGGTGGTGTGCGAGCCGCGCGGCTCCGACGTGCTGGTGGGCGCACTGCTGTGCGAACCGCATGCGCCCGACTGCGTGGCCGGCGTGATCTTCTTTAACAACGTCGGCTACCTGGGCATGTGCGGCCATGGCGCCATCGGCCTGGTGGCGTCGCTCTCGTTCATGGGCCGCATCGGCGCCGGCCGCCACCGCATCGACACGCCGGCCGGCGTGGTCGAAGCGGTGCTGCACGACGACGGCAGCGTCACCATCGAAAACGTGCCCGCCCGCCGCACGCACCAGGCGGTCACCGTCGAGGTGCCGGGCCACGGCGCCGTCACCGGCGACGTCGCCTACGGCGGCAACTGGTTCTTCCTGGCCGACGGTCATGGGCTCGACATCGATATCGGCAATATCGAGGCGCTCACCAGCTACAGCGTTGCCGTGGGCGCCGCCCTGGCCAACGCCGGCATCACCGGCGACAACGGCGCGGTGATCGACCATATCGAACTGTTCGGCCCTTCGCGCACCGGCGCCGACAGCCAGAGTTTCGTGCTGTGCCCCGGCAAGGCCTACGACCGCTCGCCATGCGGCACCGGCACCAGCGCCAAGCTGGCCTGCCTGGCGGCCGACGGCAAGCTGGCCGAAGGCGCTGTGTGGCAGCAGGAAAGCGTGATCGGCAGCGTGTTCGAAGCGTCGTACCGCCAGCTCGACGGCAAGCTGGTGCCGTCGATCCGGGGCCGGGCCTGGGTCACGTCGCAAGCGCACCTGGTGCTCGACCCGGACGATCCTTACGCCTGGGGCATTTGATGAACGTGATCGACGGCGATGTCGACGCCATCGTCATCGGCGCCGGCATCGTCGGCGCCGCCTGTGCCGATGCGCTGACCGAGCGCGGGCTGCGGGTGGCGGTCATCGAGCACGACACGGTCGGTGGCGGCGCCAGCGCCGCCGGCATGGGCCACCTGGTGGTCATGGACGACAACCTGCCCGAACTGGCGCTCACGTCCTACTCGGTGTCGCTGTGGCGCGACCTGGTGGGCGACCGTCCGCAACGCCACGAATACAGCAACTGCGGCACCATCTGGGTGGCCGCCGACGAAGAGGAACTGGCGGTCGCACGCACCAAGGCGCACACGCTGTCCACCTTCAACCTGGACTGCACCATGCTCTCGCCGGCCGAACTGTATGCGCGTGAGCCGCAATTGCGGCCGGGTCTTGCCGGCGGTCTGCTGGTGGCCGGCGACGGCCTGGTGTACGCCCCCAAGAGCACGCGCCTGCTGCTCGACCGCGCCATGCGCCGCGGCGCCGTTACCCGTCGCGCGCGCGTGACCGCCATCGAAGACCACGCAGTGGTGCTGGACGACGGCGCCCGCTGCGAGGCGCAGCACATCGTGCTGGCGGCCGGCACCGGTTCGCGCGCGCTGCTGCCCGAGCTGCCGGTGCAGCCTAAAAAGGGTCACCTGGCCATTACCGACCGCTATCCGGGTTTCGTGCGGCACCAGCTGGTGGAGCTGGGCTACATCAAGAGCGCACATGCAGCCAGTGGCGACTCGGTGGCCTTCAACCTGCAACCGCGTCCCACCGGCCAGGTCCTGATCGGATCCTCGCGCCAGTTCGACACCGTCGATCCGGCGGTGGAGCCGGCCATGCTGGCGCGCATGCTGCGCCACGCCGCCACCCTGACACCGGCGCTGGCCGACCTCCACGTGCTGCGCTGCTGGACCGGTCTGCGCGCCGCCACCCCGGACGGCCTGCCGCTGATCGGCCCCTCCAGTGCGCGGCGCGGCCTGTGGCTGGCCACCGGCCACGAAGGTCTGGGCATCACCACCGCGCTGGCCACGGCGCAGCTGCTGGCCGCGCAAATGCAGGGCGAAAGTTCGCGCATTCCTTATCATCCCTATTTACCGCACCGCTTCCAATGACCGCCGCCAGCTCCAGTTTTGCCTTGACGATCAACGCGCGCACCATCGACGTGCCGGCCGGCGTGACCGTGGCCGCCGCCATTGCGCTGGCGTGCGACGGCGTGGCCCTGACCCGGTGCGCGGTGGGCGGCGCCGCGCGCGCGCCCCTGTGCGGCATGGGCGTGTGCCACGAATGCCGCGTGACCATCGACGGCCGCGCCCATCAACTGTCGTGCCAGACGCTATGCGCGCCCGGCATGCGGGTGCAAACCCTGGGGGGTGCGGCATGAAGCATTTCGATGTGCTGGTGGTGGGCGCGGGACCGGCGGGCCTGGCGGCCGCGCAAGCGGCAGCAGCCGGCGGTGGCGCGGTCGCCATCGTCGACGACAACCCGCTGGCCGGCGGCCAGATCTGGCGCGGCGGACCGCAGCACCAGCGCGACAGCCGGGCCCCAACCCTGTGGGCCGCCTTGCAGGCGGCGACCAATGTCAGCTTCCTGGCGCAAACGCGGGTATTGTATTCACCGGCGCCGGGCCAGTTGCAGGTGCAGACGGCTGATACTGCGGACACCCTGCACTTCAACCACCTGGTCATCGCCACCGGCGCGCGCGAGCGGCTGCTGCCATTCCCCGGCTGGACCCTGCCCGGCGTGACCGGCGCCGGCGGTCTGCAGGCGCTGGTCAAGGGCGGCTACCCGGTCGCGGGCAAACGGGTGGTGGTGGCCGGCAGCGGCCCGCTGCTGCTGGCGGTGGCGGCCACGCTCAGGGAACGCGGCGCCGAGATCGTCGCCATCGTCGAGCAGGCGCCCTTGCCGGCACTGGCGCGGTTTGCCGTCGGCCTGGTGGCCACACCATCGAAGACCATGCAGGCGCTGCGCCTGTTTGCGCAGTTGCGCGGCATTGCGTACCTGCGCAACAGCCACGTGGTGGCGGCCCATGGCAATGGCGTGCTCGACTCCGTGAAGGTACAGCGCGGTGGCCGGCAGCAGACGTTTGACTGCGACTACCTGGCCTGCGGCTACGGCCTGCTGCCCAACCTGGAACTGGCGCAGGCGCTCGGCTGCGCCACCGGGGCGGCAAACGGCCAGACCGTGGTGCAGACCGGCAGCTGGCAACAAACCAGTATTCCCGGCGTGTACTGCGCCGGCGAGGGCACGGGGATTGGCGGCGTGGACCTCGCGCTGGTGGAAGGCCGCATCGCAGGCCTGGCTGCCAGTGGCCAGGCCCAGCACATGCAGGCGGCGCTCGACGAGCGCGCACGCTGGAAAAAATTCGCCGCCCGCCTGGCGCGCGCCTTTGCGCTGCGCCCGGAACTGGCCACGCTTGCCGCCGACGACACCATCGTCTGCCGCTGCGAGGACGTGGTGCACGCGGAGTTGCGCGGGCACGCCAGCTGGCGCAGCGCCAAGCTGCAGACCCGCTGCGGCATGGGGCCATGCCAGGGCCGCATCTGCGGCGGCGCCACCGAGGTGCTGTATGGCTGGCGACCGGACGCGGTGCGCATGCCGATCGCGCCGGCGCGCATCGATACCCTGATCGCTACTGCCGACGTTTGAACTGGTAGTACAGCGCCAGCGCGCCGGCGCCGGCCGCGCTGACCACGATGGCAGCGCCGGCGAACAGCGCCGCCGGGTTGCGCATGCCCAGCAGGTCGGCCGCGAATGCCAGCGACACGGTGGCCAGCAACTGCGCCGGCATGATGAAGCGCAGCTGGCGGAACGAATAAGGGTCGCCGCGCAGCCACTGCCGGCGCGCCACGTACAGCACCGGTCCCCACTGGACGATGATGAACACCAGCGTGGCCAGGATGATCAGCAGCAGTCTCATTTGGGGTGGAAGGCGCGCACCTTGGTAAGCAGGCGCGTGGTCGAGCGGTCGTGTTCGAAGTCGATCGCCACGGCCTGGCCGCCGTAGGCCAGCACCGCCTGTCCTTCGGGGATCGCATCCATCTGGTAGTCGCCGCCCTTGGCGTAGATGTCGGGGCGCGCCTGCTGCACCACTTCGAGCGCCGTGTCTTCGTCGAAGTCCACGACCAGGCTCACCGATTCGAGCGCGGCCAGCAGCGCCATGCGGTCGGCGCAGCTGTTGAGCGGACGGTCGTCGCCCTTGCCCAGCCGCTTGACCGAAGCGTCGGTATTGGCCGCCACCACCAGCGAGGCGCCCAGCGCGCGCGCCTGCGCCAGGTACGTGACGTGGCCGCGGTGGAGAATGTCGAAAACGCCGTTGGTCAGCACCACCGGCTTGGGCAGCGCCGCCACGCGGGCCGCCAGTTGGTCGCGGGTGCAGATTTTTTGTTCGAAGTCGGGCATGGCAATCATCTCGGCTAGAATGGGAGTTCTTGGGCCGCTATTATTGCATCCCCCTATCGCCTGTGTTCAAATACCTCACATGACACTGACCGAACTGAAATATATCGTCGCCGTTGCAAGAGCGAAACACTTCGGCCACGCAGCGGAAGCCTGCTACGTTGCACAGCCCACGCTGTCGGTCGCCATCAAGAAGCTCGAGGATGAACTGGGCGTGGTGTTGTTCGAACGGGGCGGCGCCGAAATCTCGGTCACGCCGCTGGGCGCGCAAATCATCGCCCAGGCCGAACTGGTGCTCGAACAGACCGCCGCCATCAAGGAGCTGGCCAAGCAGAACAAGGACCCGCTGGCCGGGCCGCTGCGCCTGGGCGTGATCTACACCATCGGCCCCTACCTGCTGCCGCCATTAGTAAAAGGCATGATCGACAAGGTGCCGCAAATGCCCTTGATCCTGCAGGAGAATTTCACCGTGCGCCTGCTCGAGATGCTGCGCCAGGGCGAGCTCGATGCGGCCATCATGGCGCTGCCGCTGCCCGACCACGGCATGACCATGCAGGCGCTGTACGATGAACCGTTCGTGGTCGCCATGCCGGCCCTGCACCCGTGGACCAGGCGCAAGACCATTCCCGCCAACGACCTCAAATCCGAGAACATGCTCTTGCTCGGCAACGGCCACTGCTTCCGCGACCAGGTGCTGGAAGTGTGCCCGGAAATGGCGCGCTTTTCCACGCCGGGCAACGGCATGCAGCGCACGTTCGAGGGCTCGTCGCTGGAGACCATCCGCCACATGGTATCCAGTGGCATCGGCCTGACCGTGCTGCCGCGCGCCTCGGTGCCGGACATGGATGCCAACGACGGCATGCTGCAATACCGGCCCTTCGAGGCGCCGGCGCCGTCGCGCCGCGTGGTCATCGTCTGGCGCAAGAGTTTTACCCGCAAGGCGGCGATTGACGCCGTGTGCGAAGTGGTCGCCGCGTGCAACCTGCCCGGCATCACCACCCTGTGCACGGAAGACTGAGGCGATATTTGCGATAATGGCGGTCTTACCGTTATGTCCCTTCGCCGAGACGCCCTTCGATGAACAAGCTTGCCCTGTATTTCCGCCTGGTCCGCCTGGACAAACCGATCGGCACCCTGCTGCTGCTGTGGCCCACGTTATGCGCGCTGTGGCTCGCCTCGAACGGCCGGCCCAACCTGCTGCTGGTGCTGATCTTCTCGCTCGGCACCCTGCTCATGCGCTCGGCCGGCTGCGCCATGAACGACTATGCCGACCAGGATTTCGATCGTCACGTCAAGCGCACCGTCAATCGTCCCATCACCAGCGGCCGCGTGAGCGGCAAGGAAGCGCTGGCGATTGCCGCTCTGCTGTCACTGGTTTCCTTCTGCCTGATCCTGCCCCTCAATGCGCTGACCAAGCAGCTGTCGGTGGCAGCGCTGATCATCGCCGGCACCTACCCGTACTTCAAGCGCTTCTTCGCCATCCCGCAGGCGTATCTCGGCATCGCCTTCGGCTTCGGCATCCCGATGGCGTTTGCCGCGATCCTGGGCACGGTGCCGACGGTGGCGTGGGTGCTGTTGATCGGTAACGTGTTCTGGGCCGTGGCGTACGACACCGAGTACGCGATGGTGGACCGCGACGACGATTTAAAGATCGGCATCAAGACCTCGGCGATCACGTTCGGCCGCTACGACGTCGCCGCCATCATGGTCTGCTACGCGGTGCACCTGCTGCTGCTGTTGTGGGTGGGCTTGCAGATGGGCATGGGATATTGGTACCTGGGCGGGCTGGTGATTGCTGCCGGCATTGCCGTCTATCACTACACGTTGATACGCCACCGCGAACGTGATTCCTGCTTTTATGCCTTCCGCCACAACAATTGGTTGGGTGCGGCGGTATTTGGCGGTATCGCGTTAGACTACGTCATGCGCTAAGCGTTCGTCGCGGTCAGGCGGGCGCAAGGCACGTATACTTTTTTTCGACCGCAGCGATAACGACGAGGTGAATATGAACCAACCACAAAACGGCAACGGTACGCTCAACGACATCAAGGATGCCAGCAGCGCAGCACGCGACAAGGTCGTCACCGGCGTAAAAACCGCCGCCCACGACGCGCAAGACTATCTGAGCGAAGCTGGCGACAAGGCCAACGAAGCGATTTCGGAAGCGCGCACGCGTTTCGAAGACTCGCTGCGCAACGCCCGCATCGACCTGCGCAAGCTGGAAGACACGGTACTGGCCCACAGCCGCGACGCCGCCCGCCAGGCCGACGTCTACGTCCACGACAATCCGTGGAAAGCCGTCGGCATCGGCGCGGCAATCGGGCTGCTGGCTGGCCTGTTGGTCTCGCGTCGCTAAGCTAAAGGGGACCTCAAAAAACCGTAGCGAGCGGTTCGTTATCGTCGCGAGTAGCGGAAGCGTACGGCTGTACGCTGAGCAACGGAGCGGCGATAGCGGATCGCGCAGTAGGTTTTTCAAGGTTCCCTACAGTACTAACGCTCAATAAAGCCGGTCCCCTCGAAGCTGCGCACCGCATTGCCCCTTTCGGCACTGTGGTGCTGCAAGTGACGGGCGGACTGGCTTGTTGCATTGGCGTCCTCCATCAGCCCCGCCAGCTTGCTGGCCAATAGCTGCGCCGCCAGCTTCCTGTTGGCGTGCTGGCTGCGCTGCGATTGCACCTTCACCGTCAAACCGCTGGCCACGTGCGTGGGCGGATGGCGCTGTCGGTCTTGTTGACGTGCTGGCCGCCCGGCCCCGAAGCACGGGTGGCTTCGTAGCGGATTTCGCCCCCATCCTCAGGCTGGTCCAGCGGCGCCCACGCCCCGCCGTGCAGGAACCAGTTCTTGCGTCGGCATTGCGGCCGGTAAGGGCTCGGCTGCACCCACAGCAGGCTGCCGCGCCAGCGCCGCGCCAGCAGCAGTTCCCGCCCGTCGTCGCCGTCGAGCTGCAGCAGGATCGAGCGCAGCGTGCCCGGCACCGGGCCGTCCGCCTGCTCGATCACGCCGGCCGTCACGCCCATTTTCGCTGCCTCGGCCAGCACCCGGTGCAGGGCCTTGGCCACGCCCAGGCAGCACTCGGCCGGTCCGGTATTCGCACTCAGTTGAAGCCAGATCATCAGCAGCACTCCCCACGAGTTTTATAGGTGAGCAGCGGCTTGCTGCGATAGACCTCGCGCACCAGCCCCGCGCCGAGCAGGCTGCCGAGCACCGACTCGACATTCTTGTATGCCTGCGGCGCCTCTTCGTAGATCAGCGCCTTGTCGTTGCAGATCACGCGGCCGCCCAGCGCCGTGCGACTGAGCTGGGCGGGCGTGGCCAGCCTGACTAGGCGCCCCTTGCATTCGCCGCGCTGCCACTTGCGTCCCGCCCCGTGCGCCAGCGAGTGCAAACTGAGCGCGCCGTTCTCTGTCACCGGCGCCAGCAGGTAGCTGTAGTCGTCGCGCGAGCCTGGCAGCATCACCAGGCCCTGGTCGGACGGCGTGGCGCCCTTGCGGTGCAGCCAGCCGTCACAGCCGTCGATGTGCGCCGACGTGACGGTGTTGTGGTTCACGTCCAGCACCGGCGCCGCATCGCAGCGCAACCGATGCACGATGCGGGCGGCGATCACCGCGCGGTTCAGTTCCGCGTAGCGCACGGCGGCGTCGTGCCGGCGCAGGTAATCGAGCGCTGCCACGCTGCCGGCAGGCAGGCCGTCGTGCGAGCACGCGTCGATGTGCGCGGCCAGGATGGCCTGTCCCAGTCCGCGCGAGCCGCTGTGCACCAGCAGTTGCAGGTGTTTGGACGACACCACGGTAGTTGCCAGCGTATCGGCGCAGGCCACGCGGTCGATCACCTGCAGTTCGGCGAAATGGTTGCCGCGCCCGATGGTGCCCAGCGATCGCAAATGGGCCGTATCGAGGCCGGCATCGGCCAGCGCGCCGGTGACAGCTGCCAGGTGCACGGCCAGTTGCGGATCGCGCGCGTGCAGCAGCTGCCACTCGTGGTCGTCGAGCGGTTCGTCGAGGTTGCCGATTTGCTTGTCCAGCTTGTCGAGCCGCACCTTGCCGGCCAACAGGTCGGTTTGCCACAGGCCCATGCCGCAGCCGATGTCGTTGCCCACCAGGGCCGGGTACAGCACGCCTTCGCAGAAAAACACCGCGCCGACCGGGTAGCCGCGTCCCGGGTGCAGGTCGGGCAAGCCGACCACGCGCCGCATGCCGGGCAGGCCGGCAGTGGTGTGCGCCTGTTGTATGGCAGCGCCCTCGAGCCACAGGCGCTCGGACGCGATGATCGATAAACGATCGGATAACACTTGAATAAAATTGCCCATGAAGGAGCCTATCCTGAAAAATAACCGAGGATTGGGCGTGGCGATACAGCGGCAATACAGAAGTAATATTGCCGGTATGGTCGGTGAACTTATGGAGGAACGCGCGCCAGGGTTGGCACAGCGGATCAGTCCAGCAAGTAAGCAGCCAGGCCCAGGAAAGGAGTGGTGGCGACGACGTGATGCATGGTGATCTCCTTTCAGAATGGGTGGATGGAAGTGGAGGTCAGCTGGCGGCGCCCAGTTCGTCACCGAGTTCCTTGCCGCGCGCAGCAGCTGCCTTGGCGCCCTTGACGATGGCCGCTTTGACGCCGCTGTCTTCCATGCTGGTCAACGCCGCATACGTGGTGCCGCCCTTGGAGGTGACGCGTTCGCGCAGCAGCGCGACCGGTTCGCTCGACTGCGTGGCCAGTTGCGCCGCACCGGCAAACGTGGCCAGCGCCAGCTGGGTGCCCTGCTGGTCGGACAGGCCCAGTTCCGCCGCCGCCTGCTGCATCGCTTCGATGAAGTAGAACACGTAGGCCGGGCCGCTGCCCGAGATGGCGGTCACGGCGTCGATCTGCGCTTCGTCGTCCAGCCACACGGTGGGGCCGACTGCGCGCAGGATGTCGTCAGCGGCCTGCTTCTGCTGCGCCGAGACACCATCGGTGGCGGCCATGCCGGTGATGCCCATGCCGATCAGGGCGGGGGTGTTGGGCATGCAGCGCACGATGGCGCCGTAGCCGCCCAGCCAGCGCGACAGATCGGCGCTGCGGATGCCGGCAGCGATCGAGACGATCAGCGGCTGGCGCGCGGCGTCGATCAGCGGCAGCAGCTGCGCGGCGACCTCGCGCATGCTTTGCGGTTTGACGGCCAGCACGATCACGTCGGCGGCACATACGGCAGCATCGGATGCGCTGGCGGTAGTGACGCCGTACTGGGTGCGCAGGCGTTCCAGTGCATCGGCATTGGGATCCACCACGTGGATGTTGGCGCCGGCGGTCAGTTTGCCGGCCAGGCCGGCGATCAATGCGGAGGCCATGTTGCCGCCGCCGATAAATGCGATTTTCATGTCAAGCCTTTGGATAAGTTCGGGAACCAAAAATGGCGGATCCAACGCGCACGATGGTGGCGCCTTCGACGACGGCTGCGCGCAGGTCGGACGACATGCCCATCGACAGCGTGTCGAGCGCCAGGCCTTCGGCGCGCAGCTGGTCGTACAGCGCGCGCAGTTGCGCGAACGCGGCGCGTTGTTGTTCGAATTGCTCGGCCGGCTCGGGGATCGCCATCAGGCCGCGCAGCGTGAGGTTGGGCAGCGCTGCGACCTTATGGGCCAGCGCGGCCAGTTCGTGCGGGGCCACGCCACTCTTGCTGGCCTCCCCGCTGATGTTCACCTGCAGGCAGATCTGCAGCGGTGCCAGGCCGGCCGGGCGCTGTTCGGACAGGCGCTGGGCGATCTTTTCGCGCTCCACCGTGTGCACCCAGTCGAAGTGTTCGGCAATCGGCCGGGTCTTGTTGCTCTGGATCGGGCCGATGAAATGCCACTCCAGCGCCGGCGCGCCCAGGTCTTTCAATGCACGGATCTTGTCCACGCCCTCTTGCAGGTAGTTTTCGCCGAAGGCGCGCTGGCCGGCCGCCACCGCCTCGTGCACGGCTTGCGGCCCGAAAGTCTTGGACACGGCCAGCAGCTGCACGGTGTCCGGGGCGCGGCCCGCTTCTGTGGCGGCAGCGGCGATAGACGCGGTGACAGCTTGCAAGTTCTGGGGGATCGGGGACATAATCATTGGGGCTCTTCAGGCAATCGTTAAAGTCAGGCACAGGGATTATAAATGGACATTTCCGAACTTCTCGCATTCTCCGTCAAGAACAAGGCCTCGGATCTGCACCTCTCGGCCGGGCTGCCGCCGATGCTGCGTGTGCACGGCGACGTGCGGCGCCTGAACGTCGATGCGCTCGAGCACAAGGAAGTGCACCGCATGATCTATGACATCATGAACGACGGCCAGCGCAAGGTCTACGAAGAACGCCTGGAGATCGATTTTTCGTTCGAGATTCCCGGCCTGTCGCGCTTCCGCGTCAATGCCTTCAACCAGGATCGCGGCGCGTCTGCGGTGTTTCGCACCATCCCGTCGAAAATCCTCACGCTCGAAGACCTGAACGCGCCAAAGATATTCGGCGACTTCGCCCTGAAACCGCGCGGCCTGGTGCTGGTGACCGGCCCCACCGGCTCGGGCAAATCGACCACGCTGGCGGCCATGGTCAACCACCTCAACGAAACCGAGCATGGCCATATCCTCACCATCGAAGACCCGATCGAGTTCGTCCACGAGTCGAAAAAATGCCTGATCAACCAGCGCGAAGTCGGGCCGCACACGCATTCGTTCAGTAACGCGCTGCGCTCGGCCCTGCGCGAAGACCCGGACTGCATCCTGGTCGGCGAATTGCGCGACCTGGAAACCATCCGCCTGGCGCTGTCGGCCGCAGAAACCGGCCACCTGGTGTTCGGCACGCTGCACACGTCGTCGGCTGCCAAGACCATCGACCGTATCGTCGATGTGTTCCCGGCCGAGGAAAAGGAGATGGTGCGGGCCATGCTGTCGGAGTCGCTGCAGGCGGTAATCTCGCAGACCCTGCTCAAGACCAAGGACGGCAGCGGCCGCGTGGCTGCGCACGAAATCATGGTGGGCACGCCGGCCATCCGCAACCTGATCCGCGAAGCGAAGATCGCGCAGATGTATTCGTCGATCCAGACCGGCAGCAACTTCGGCATGCAGACGCTGGACCAGAACCTGACCGACCTGGTGCGGCGCAACGTGATCTCGTCGGCCACTGCGCGCAGCGCGGCCAAGACGCCTGAAAACTTCCCGGGCTGACCATGGAAGCCAACACCGCCTCCACATTCATGTTCGACCTGCTGCGCAATATGCTGGCGAGGAAAGGGTCGGACCTGTTCATCACCGCCGGTTTTCCACCGGCGATGAAAATCGACGGCAAGATGACGCCGGTGGCGCCACAAGCGCTCACGCCCGCCCACACGCTCGACCTGGCGCGGTCGATCATGAACGACAAGCAGGCTGCCGGTTTCGAGCAGACCAAGGAAGCCAACTTTGCCATCAGTCCGCCCGACCTGGGACGGTTCCGCGTCTCGGCTTTCGTGCAAATGGGCTCGGTGGGCATGGTGCTGCGCACGATCACCAGTGAAATTCCGGTGCTGGAAAACCTCGGCCTGCCCGAGGTGCTCAAGGAAGTGGTGATGGCCAAGCGCGGCCTGGTGATCATGGTGGGCGCCACGGGCTCCGGCAAATCGACCACGCTGGCCGCCATGGTCGGCTACCGCAACGAGAACAGCTACGGCCACATCATCACCATCGAAGACCCGGTGGAATTCGTCCACCCGCATCGCAACTGCATCGTCACCCAGCGCGAAGTGGGCGTGGATACCGAGGACTGGGAAACGGCGCTCAAGAACACACTGCGCCAGGCGCCGGACGTGATCCAGATCGGCGAAATCCGCGACCGCGAAACCATGGACCACGCAATCGCCTTTGCAGAAACGGGTCACCTGTGCCTGGCCACGCTGCACGCCAACAGCGCCAACCAGGCGCTCGACCGCATCATCAACTTCTTCCCCGAGGAGCGCCGCCAGCAGCTGTTGATGGACCTGTCGCTCAACCTCAAGGGCCTGGTCTCGCAGCGGCTGGTGCCGCGCAAGGGTGCGCCGGGGCGCGCGGTGGCCATCGAAATCCTGCTCAACACTCCCCTGATCTCGGACCTGATCTTCAAGGGCCAGGTGCACGACATCAAGGAGCTGATGAAAAAGTCGCGCGAACTGGGCATGCAGACCTTCGACCAGTCGCTGTTCGACCTGCACGAAGCGGGCCACATCACGTACGAGGACGCGCTGCGCAACGCCGATTCGGTGAACGACCTGCGCCTGGCTATCAAGCTCGACAGCAAAACCACGCCCGAGCAGGCGCCGCCTGCCGGCGCCAGACAACTAGGCATCCTGTGAGTACCAACTTATGAGCTCCATCTACGATTTCACCGCCAACGACCTGGCCGGCGTGCCGGTGGACCTGCGCCAGTACCAGGGCCAGGTGCTCCTGATCGTCAACACCGCCAGCGCCTGCGGCTTCACGCCGCAGTACCAGGGCCTCGAAGCCGTGTACCAGCAGTTTCGCGCACGTGGCGTAACGGTGCTGGGCTTTCCGTGCAATCAGTTCGGCGCGCAGGAGCCGGGCAGCGCCAGCGAGATCGGCGCCTTCTGCGAAAAAAACTACGGCGTCACGTTTCCGCTGTTCGCCAAGGTCGACGTCAACGGCGACCAGGCCCACCCGCTGTTCGCCAGGCTGAAACACGAGGCGCCCGGCATCCTCGGCACCGAGCGCATCAAGTGGAACTTCACCAAGTTCCTGGTGCGCAAGGACGGCACCGTGTTTGCCCGCTATGCGCCCACCACCAAGCCGGAAAGCATCGTCGCCGACATCGAAAAGCTGCTGGCGGAGTAACACCGGCGGCCACGCTGTAACCATTTGTACACTGCGATAAGTAAATTTGTGAGGGACGGTTTCCGCAAACCGTGCTTTCGATTAACTTTTCAGTAATAATGGGTTTCGGTCACTTTTAATACATCATCGTTGCCTATGCCCCTGCTTGGAAAACTCCTGGCGCCATGGTTGCGGATGGGCGTGTATGCGCGCTTGTTCATGCCCATTTTCGTCATCATCACGGTGGTGCTGGTCGTGCGGTATTCGATGCTGTTCGAGTCGGAGACCGTGAGCGCCAATGCGCGCTACCAGCGCAGCGCCAGCGAACTGGCAACGTACCTGCACAACACCCTGCTGCCGGTGGTGCAGGCGTCGGACCGGTCCGCGATCGATCGCGCCCTGCACGACGCGCTGCTGCTCAATGCCGACCTGGCGGCGCTGTCGCTCGACTACCCCGGCGGCCACCTCGACGTTCGCCGCGCACCAGCATTGCCGCCGCCCTACCCGCACTGGTTCGAGGAGTTCGAGGCGCTGCAACCGATACATCACCCGGTGCACCTCGGCGCCGCCAGCCTGCAACTGGCCTTCGAGCCGACGCTGCCGCTGGCCGGCGTATGGCATACGCTGCGCCAGCAGGCGGTAATCTCGGTCACCAACATCATCATCATCTACACCCTGCTTGGCTTCATCATCTTCGCCAACAAGCGCATGCTGCGCCAGCTCAATGCCGCCACCAACCGCTTTCATGGCGGCGACTACGCCACCCGCATGAAGGTGTCCGGCACGCTGGAAGCGCGCGTGCTGGCCGAAACTTTCAACAACATGGCGCAGCGGGTGCAGGCCCTGGTGGACAAGCTGCAGCACAGCGAGCAAAGCCTGAGCCGGCAGCTGGACCGCACTATGCGCGCGCAGGAACAGCTGCAGGCGCAAAAAGAACGCATCGAAGTGACGCTGGCCTCGATCGGCGACGCCGTCATCACCACCGACCTCACGGGCCGCATCGAGACCATCAACGAAGTGGCGCAGCAGCTGACCGGCTGGCCCGAATCGCGCGCGCGCGGGAAGGAGCTGCACCAGGTGTTCGTGCTGGCCAATAACTTCGGCCAGCATTCGCTGCTCAAGTCGATGGCGGCGATTTACTCCGGCGGCGAAGTGGTCAAGGTGGGCAACCAGAGCCTGCGCCACCGCTCGGGCCGCGCCATGACGGTGGAGTACACCGCAAACGCCATCCGCGCCGCCCACGGCCGGGTGGAGGGCTCGGTGCTGGTGTTCCGCGACGTGACGGAACGGCGCCAGTTGATGCAGCAAATCTCGTGGCAGAGCAACCACGACATCCTCACCGGCCTGCCCAACCGCACCGCGCTGGCGGCGCGTTTCGAGAACGAAGTCATGCGCGCGCGCGAGCACAACTACCTGCTGGCGGTGTGCCTGTTCGACCTCGATCATTTTCAGCAGGTAAACGACCTGCTCGGCCAGGGCACTGGCGACGAAATCCTCAAGCAGGCAGCCAGCCGCCTGCACGATTTTGCGGGCCAGCGCCATTACGTGGCGCGACTGGGCGGCGACGAATTCGTGCTGCTGCTGCCCGAGCTGCGCGGTCGCGGCGACGTCGAGCAAGCCATGGACCAGCTGCTGATAGCGCTATCGCGCGATTACACCTGTGACGGCAAGCCGGTGGCCATGTCGGCCAGCGTGGGCATTGCGGTCTACACCGGCAACGAAGCCAGCGCCGACAGCCTGCTGCGCCACGCCGACCAGGCGCTGTACCAGGCCAAGATCACGGGCCGCAACCGCTACCACTTCTTCGACGCCGATCTCGACGAACAGGTCCGCACCCACCACAACCGCCGCACCGAGGTGCGCGCGGCGCTGCGCGCGGACCAGTTCCGGCTGTACTACCAGCCCAAGCTGGACATGCGGCGCGGCCGCATCATCGGCATGGAAGCGCTGCTGCGCTGGGAGCATCCGCAGCGCGGCATCGTGGCGCCGCTGGAGTTCCTGCCCATCGTCGAGCACAGCGACGTGATTATCGACATCGGCGAGTGGGTGCTGCGCGAGGCGCTGCGCCAGTTGCAGCAATGGCGCCATACCGATCCGGCGTGGGTCGTCAGCGTCAACATCGCCGCGCGCCATTTCCAGCGCGCCGATTTCGTCGAACGGATCACCGCCATCCTGTCCGAGTACCCGGACGTGCCGCCGAATATGCTGGAACTGGAAATCCTGGAGTCGTCGGCGCTGTCCGACATCAACCACGTACGCGCGATCATGCAGGATTGCCAGGCACTGGGCATCGGCTTCGCGCTCGACGATTTCGGCACCGGCTACTCGTCGATGTCGTATCTGAAACGGCTGCCGGCCGACATCTTGAAAATCGACCAGAGCTTCGTGCGCAACATGCTGGAAGACCGCGACGACCTGCACCTGGTGAGCGCGGTGATCGGCCTGGCCAGATCGTTCGGCCGCGCGGTGATCGCCGAAGGCGTGGAGACGGTGGCACACGGCGCCATGCTGATGCGCCTGGGCTGCGACCTGGTACAAGGCTATGGCATCGCCCGGCCGATGCCGGCGGACGAAGTGCTGGAGTGGGTGGCAGCCTTCGGCGCCCGCGCGCCGTTGTGGCAGGCAGCGGCGCGGCTGGCGCCGATCGTCAGTTTGCATGAGACCGAGGAATCGCCAGCCACGTCGCTATTACCGCTGGCCTGACTCCCGTCATTCCCGCGCAGGCGGGAATCCATAGAACGGCTGAGGCTGCGCTGCGCCCAGCAAAACAAGGGCGGCTCGAGGGGGTTATGGATCCCCGCGTGCGCGAGGATGACGAATTCGGGCCTAACGATGCTGTTCGCCCAGCATCCGGTCCACCAGCTCGATCCAGTGCACCACCGGCGTCTGCGTGCCCGACTGCAGATGCGCCGTGCAGCCGACATTGGCCGAGACGATGGTGGTGGCGCCAGTTTCCGCCAGCGCCTCGAGCTTGCGGTCGCGCAGTTGCAGCGACAACTCTGGCTGCAAGAGCGAATAGGTGCCGGCCGAGCCGCAGCACAAATGGCTGTCCGCGCACAGGACCACGTCCACGCCCACCGCGCGCAACACACTTTCCACCTTGCCGCGTATTTGCTGGCCGTGCTGCAGCGTGCACGGCGGATGCCAGGCTACCCGCTCCGTCGAGCGCGTACACAGGCGCTGCAATGCATCCTCGAACTGCGGCAGTACCTCGGACAGGTCGCGCGTGAGCGCGGCGATACGCGCCGCCTTGGCCGCATAGTCCACGTCGTGCGCCAGCAGGTGGCCGTATTCCTTGACGGTGGCGCCGCAGCCCGACGCCGTCATGACGATCGCCTCAACTTCTTGCCGTTCCACGTACGGCCACCACGCATCGATATTGCGGCGCATGTCATTCAGCGCCGCCTGCTGGTCATTCAGGTGATGGCGCAGCGCGCCGCAGCAGCCGGCCTCGGGCGCGACGATCAGCTGCACGCCCAGCGCATCGAGCACGCGCGCGGCGGCCAGGTGGATATTGGGCGCCATGGCCGGCTGGGTGCAGCCGGCCAGCGCCAGCATCTTGCGCGCGTGTGGTCGCGCCGGCAGCTTGCCGGCGGCCTGCCGCGCCGGCATCTTGTCCTGCAGAGCCGGTGACAGCACGGGCCGGAACAACTGGCCCGCACGCAGCGCCGCCTTGAAGACGCCCTGGTTCGGCAAGGCTTGCTTCAACAACCAGCGCTTGAAACGTTCGGTGGCCGGACGCTGCACGCGCTGCTCGACCACCTGGCGGCCGATGTCGAGCAGGCGCCCGTACCGCACCCCGGAGGGACAGGTGGTTTCGCAGTTGCGGCAGGTCAGGCAGCGGTCCAGGTGCAGCTGGGTTTTAGCGGTGACGGGCGCGCCTTCGAGCACCTGCTTGATCAGGTAGATGCGCCCGCGCGGGCCATCGAGCTCATCGCCCAGCAGCTGGTACGTGGGACAGGTGGCGGTGCAAAAGCCGCAGTGCACGCAGGCGCGCAGGATCGCTTCGGCTTCCTCGCCTTCGCGCGTGTGCTTGATAAAATCGGCGAGGTTGGTTTGCATGGTCAGTACAGGCGTCCAGGGTTGAAGATGCCGGCCGGGTCGAACGAGGCCTTGAGACGCTGGTGGATGGCGGCCACCGCCGGCGCCAGCGGGTGGAACACGCCGGCCGCCTTGTCCTGCGCGCGGTACAGGGTGGCGTGGCCGCCCGCTGCCGCCACGGTGCGACGGATCGCAGCGGCATTAGCGACATTAGCGGCATTAGCGTCAGCATCGAGCCTGAGCCAGCGCTGCGCCCCGCCCCACTCGATCAGCTGGCGGCCGCCAACGATGATGGCGCTGGCGGCCGAGGGCACGGACAGGCGCCACAAGGTATTTTGGCCCTCGAAGAATGGGTCGGTCTGGTCGCGCAGCGCGGTCCAGCAGGCTGCCGCCTCGATATCGCCGAGCGGCTGCCCACCGAGCGCGCGCCGGGCAGCTTCCACCGCCGCCTGCGCGCCCGACAGCCGCACCGTCAGCACGCCATCGTGCCAGCAACTGGCCGACAGCGGCAGCGGCTGGCCGGCCCATTGATTGAGTTTTGCCAGCGCCTCGATCTCGGTCATGCCGAAGCGCAGGCTCGCTTCGCACACGGGCTTGGGCAGCACCTTGAGCGACACCTCCAGGATCAGGCCGAGGGTGCCCAGCGAGCCAGCCAGCAGGCGCGAGACGTCGTAGCCGGCGACGTTCTTCATCACCTGGCCGCCGAAGCGCAGCGCCTCGCCGCTGCCATCGATGAGCACCGCGCCCAGCACGAAGTCGCGCACGGCGCCGGCGGTGGCGCGGCGCGGGCCGGACAAGGCGGCAGCCACCACGCCGCCGATGGTGGAACCGGCGCCGAAGCGCGGCGGCTCGAACGCCAGCATCTGGTTGTGGGACTCGAGCAGCGCTTCGATCTCGGCCAGCGGCGTGCCGCAGCGCGCGGTGATCACCAGTTCGGTCGGCTCGTACGCCACCACGCCGGTGTGGGCGCGCGTATCGAGCACTTCGCCGGCAGGTTCGCCGCCATACCAGTCCTTGGTGCCGCCGCCGCGCAGGCGCAGCGGCTGGCCCGTTTGGGTAGCTTCCCGGATGCGGGTGCAAAACGCGCTGGCGATATCGGCCGGTAGCATCGTCGTCATGTCAAAAACGCGGCAGATGGGCAAACGGCAGCAGGCCACCACGCACGCGCATCCTGCCGAATTCCGCGCAGCGGTTCAGGGTGGGAATCGCCTTGTCCGGGTTAAGCAGCCCGGCCGGATCGAAGGCGCGCTTGACCGCGAAAAACGCCTCGAGTTCGGCCGGCGCGAACTGCGCGCACATCGAATCGATCTTCTCGATGCCCACGCCATGCTCACCGGTGATGGTGCCGCCCACTTCAACGCACAGCGCCAGGATCTCGGCGCCGAAGGCCTCCGCGCGCGCAAATTCGTCGGCGATGTTGGCGTTGAAAAGGATCAGCGGATGCAGGTTGCCGTCGCCGGCGTGGAACACGTTGGCGCAGCGCAGCCCATATTTGGTTTCCATCTCGGCGATCCCGGCCAGCACCTCGCCCAGCCGTTTGCGCGGAATGGTGCCGTCCATGCAGTAGTAGTCAGGCGAGATGCGGCCGGCCGCCGGAAACGCGTTCTTGCGGCCCGACCAGAAGCGCAAGCGCTCGGCCTCCGACTGCGAAACAGCAATCGCCACCGCGCCGGCCGCGCCCAGCACCGCCGACATGCGGGCGATGTCCTCTTCCACTTCCTCGGCGGTGCCATCGGCTTCGCACAGCAGGATGGCGGCGGCGTCGGTGTCGTAGCCGGCGTGGACGAACGGTTCGACCATGCGCGACGAGGTCTGGTCCATCATCTCGAGGCCGGCGGGAATGATGCCAGCGGCAATCAGCGCGGCCACCGCGTGGCAGCCGTCGGACACTTGCGCGAACGAGGCCATGATCACGCGCGCCACGGCCGGCTTGGGGATCAGTTTGACGGTGACCTCGGTGACGATGCCCAGCATACCCTCAGAGCCGATGAACACGGACAGCAGATCGAGGCCGGGCGCATCGAGCGCCGCGCCACCGAGTTCGACGATCTCGCCGGTGATGGTGGCCATGCGCACGCGCAGCACGTTGTGGATGGTGAGGCCGTATTTGAGGCAGTGCACGCCGCCCGAGTTTTCCGCCACGTTGCCGCCGATGGTGCAGGCGATTTGCGACGACGGATCGGGCGCGTAGTACAGGCCATGGGGCGCAGCCGCCTCCGAAATGGCGGCATTGCGCACGCCGGGCTGCACGACCGCCGTGCGCGAGTAGGCGTCGAGCCGCACGATGCGGTTGAGGCGCGCAGTGGACAGCACCACGCCGTCGGCAATCGGCATGGCGCCGCCGGACAGGCCGGTACCGGCGCCGCGCGGCACGATCGGCACCCCGAGCTCGCGGCACACGCGCAGCACGGCCAGCACCTGCGCCTCGCTGTCGGGCAGCGTGACGATCATCGGCAGCTGGCGGTAGGCGGCCAGGCCGTCGCATTCGTAGGGGCGGGTGTCTTCGGGCGCGGACAGTATGGCGCGCGCGGGCAGCACCCGCAGCAGGGCCTCGGCCACTTGCGCACGCAGTTGGTCGTGGGCTGTAACATCGTCAAGCCGGGTAGAAACCGCAACAGTCATGGACGGGCCCTGGTAGCACTACAGGCCTCGATTGTAAGCATAAAAGCGGAACTGTTGTATTCTTCCGTGACTCTTACCATCAACCGGAACAACCATGGGCAACCGACTCTCGAAAATCGCTACCCGCACCGGCGACGGCGGCACCACCGGCCTCGGCGACGGCAGCCGCACCGACAAGGACAGCGTGCGCATCCACAGCATCGGCGAAGTCGACGAACTCAATTCGCATCTCGGCCTGCTGCTGTGCGAAGACATGCCCGCCGACCTGCGCGATGAGCTGGTGACGATCCAGCACGACCTGTTCGACCTGGGCGGCGAATTGTGCATCCCCGGCTACCAGATGATCACCGAAGCGCACGTGGAGCGGCTCGACACGCTGCTGGCCAAGTACAACGCCACCCTGCCCGCGCTCACCGAATTCATCCTGCCGGCCGGCTCGCGCGCCGCGTCGCAAGCCCACGTCTGCCGCACCGTCTGCCGCCGCGCCGAACGCGCCATCGTCACCCTGGGCAAAACCGAAACCATCCACGAGCACCCGCGCCAGTACGTCAACCGGCTGTCGGACCTGCTGTTCGTGCTGTCGCGCGTGCTCAACCGCTACGCGGGCGGCAGCGACGTGCTGTGGCAACATGAACGCAAGCGCGGCTAAGTCTCGCCCTTCAATCCGAAACCAGGCAACGCTGCAATCCGCGCTACCAGGAAATCCAGCAGCAACCGCGCCCGCACCGGCTGATACCGGCGCGTGGGCGACAGCAGGTGCAGCGGTTGCGGTGCGCCTTCCCAGGGCGCCAGCACCCGCACCAGCGCGCCGGTGTCGAGCAGGTCCTGCACCAGCCACAGGGGGCACATGCCGATGCCGCCACCGGCGACCAGGCTGTCGCGGATCGCCAGTGCGTGGTTGACGCGGAACCGGCCGTGCGTGACCACCGACACCGCCTGCTGTTCCCGATACAACGTGAGCGCGTCGCCATCGGCCAGCCAGGCGAAGCGGATGTAGTCGTGCGTGGCCAGGTCCTGCGGCTGCTGCGGCCTGCCGCGCCGCTCCAGGTATGACGGCGCGGCCACCAGGTGGCGCGGCGAAACGCCCGCCGCGCGCGCCACTGCATCGGGCGGCAGGCCGGTCCCCTGGCGCACGGCGATGTCCACGCCGTCGCGCACCAGGTCCACCAAGCGGTCGTCCAGTATCAGTTCGATCTCCACCTGCGGATGCACGGCCATGAAGTCCGCCAGCAGGGCGTTCAGCCGAAATTGGCCGAACGCGGCCGGCGCGTTGATGCGGACGAGGCCTGTCGGGGTTTCGGTCTGGCCTCGCGCCTCGGCCACCGCTTCGTGGTACTGCGCCAGCATGCCCAGCGCGCGCTGGTAAAACTGGCTGCCTTGCGGCGTGGGGCGCAGGCTGGTGGTGCTGCGCTCGAGCAGGCGTACGCCCAGTTCGCGCTCGAGCGCCGCCATCAGCTTGCTCACGGTGGGCTGCGTGGTGCCCTCCTCGCGCGCCACGGCCGACAGGCTGCCCAGTTCCACGGCGCGCACGAAGCAGCGCAGCAAGCGGATGGTGTCCATGCAATGCCCTCATTCCATTTTTGAATTAAGTATAGTCGAATTCGCCGTCTTCACATCGATATGTGAATAACCTACCGTTGTGGCTTCACGATCTATGGAGCACATCATGACAAGACGCACGATCGCATTGCTGGCTACCCTGGCCGGCGCATTGGCCACCCCTCTTGCAGCACTGGCTGCCCCGCCACCTTCCACCAGCACCTGGACCGCGAGCTGGTACGCCAGCCCCCACGCGACCTGGGACGCGGACTTCCCGCTACCTACCGGCGTGCCGGCGGTGCTGGCGCAGCAAACCGTGCGCGAAACCGCGCGCCTGAGCATAGGCGGCAAACGGGTCAGGATCGTGCTGTCGAACCGCTACGGCACGCAGCCGGTGCCCATTGGTGCGGCGCGGCTGGCTCGGGTAACGCGCGCTGCTCCTGCTGCCGCCATCGCGCTCACCTTCGGCGGCCAGACGGCAGCAATCATCGCGCCGGGCGCACCACTGGTCAGCGACCCGGTGGAACTGCCGGTGGCGCCGCTCGACAAACTCGAGGTGAGCGTCTACCTGCCGCAAGCCACGCCGCTCACCACCTTCCACTGGGGCGCGCAGCAGACCGGCTCGATCGAAGCAGGCGATACGACCGCAGCAAGGCCGCGCCAGCCGCAGGCGCTGCATGGCCGTGCACTGCTAGCCGGCATCCTGGTGGAGTCGGACACCAGGCGTGACGTCATCGTCGCCCTGGGCGACTCCATCACTGACGGCAATGGCTCCACTCCCGACCAGGACCGGCGCTGGCCTGACGTGCTGGCGGCCACCATGGCGCAACAGGGCATCGCGGTGGTCAATGCCGGCATCTCCGGCGCGCGGCTGCTGGGCGACAGGATGGGCGTCAACGCCGCCGCCCGCTTCGGACCCGACGTGCTCGACCGGCCGGGCGTGACGACCGTGGTAGTGCTGCTGGGGATCAACGATATTGGCTGGCCCGGCAGCGCCTTTGCGCTGCAAGAACCGCCGATGACGGCGCCGCGCATGATTGCCGCCTACCGCCAGCTGATCGCGCAAGCGCGCCTGCACAAGGTGCGCATCGTCGGCGCCACGCTGCCACCATTCGAAGGCGCGCTGCAGGGTACGCCGTTCGCCGGCTACTACACGCCGGCCAAGGACGGCGTGCGGCGCGCAGTCAATCGCTGGATCAGTGAAAGCGGAGAATTCGACGCCGTGGCCGACATCGATGCAGCGCTGCGCGATCCGCAACACCGCACGCGCCTGCTGGCGCGCTATGACAGCGGCGACCACCTGCACCCGGGCGATGCCGGTTACGAGGCGATTGCGGCGACGGTGGCGGCAACGCTCGGCAAGACCGATGGCCGTTGAGGGCTGGAACCTGAACCCGCACACCAAAAACAAAGGGGCCTGACCCGGTTCGGATCAGACCCCACTGTGTACTGATTGCCAGGTAACTCAGCCGTTGTTGACCACCAGCCGTGGCTCGTCGCCACCGGCGTTGCCCGCATTGCCGAACCGCTGCTTGATCGACGCGGTGATGCCGGCGGCATCCAGGCCTACGCTCGAGAGCAGCTTGACCGGATCGCCATGGTCGATGAACTTGTCGGGCAGGCCGATCATCAACAGCGGCTTGACGATGCCCTCGGCAGCCAGCGCTTCGGCCACCGCAGCGCCGGCGCCGCCCATGATGGCGCCCTCTTCCACCGTCACCAGGTAGTCGTGGCTGGCGGCTAGTTGTTTCACCAGTTCCACGTCCAGCGGTTTGACGAAGCGCATGTTGGCGACCGTGGCGCCCAGCGACGCGCCGGCAGTGACCGACGGCGCCACCATCGAACCGAAAGCCAGGATCGCGATGCTGGCGCCCTGGCGCTTGATCTCGCCCTTGCCCATCGGGATGGTGGTCAGCTCCTGCTGCATCGCCGCGCCGATGCCGGCGCCGCGCGGGTAGCGGATGGCGGCCGGGCCCGGATAGCGGTAGCCGGTGGTGAGCATTTGCCGGCATTCGTTTTCGTCCGATGCGGCCATGATCACCATGTTCGGGATGCAGCGCAAATAGGCCAGGTCGTAGTTGCCGGCGTGGGTGGCGCCGTCGGCGCCGACCAGGCCGGCGCGGTCGAGCGCGAAGGTGACGTCGAGGTTTTGCAGCGCCACGTCGTGCACCAGCTGGTCGTAGCCGCGCTGCAGGAAGGTCGAGTAGATCGCCACGACCGGCTTCATGCCTTCGCAGGCCAGGCCGGCGCCGAAGGTGACCGCGTGCTGCTCGGCGATGCCCACGTCGAAGTAACGGTCCGGGTATTCCTGCTCAAAACGCACCATGCCCGAACCTTCACGCATGGCGGGCGTGATGCCGACCAGCTTGTTGTCGAACGCGGCCATGTCGCACAGCCAGTTGCCGAACACTTCGGTGTACGTCATCTTGGCCGGCGCAGTGGCCGGCTTGATGCCCTCGGCCGGGTTGAACTTGCCGGTGCCATGGTACAGGACCGGCTCGGCCTCGGCCAGCTTGTAGCCCTGGCCCTTCTTGGTCACCACGTGCAGGAATTGCGGACCCTTGAGCTGCTTGATGTTTTGCAGCGTGGGAATCAGCGAATCGAGATCGTGGCCGTCGATCGGGCCGATGTAGTTGAAACCGAATTCCTCGAACATGGTGGCAGGCACCACCATTCCCTTGGCGTGCTCTTCCAGGCGCTTGGCCAGTTCCAGCACCGGGCCGGGCAGCACCGACTTGCCGACATTCTTGGCGGCCGCGTAGAACTGCCCCGACATCAGGCGCGCCAGGTAGCGATTGAGCGCGCCCACCGGCGGCGAAATCGACATGTCGTTATCGTTGAGGATCACCAGCAGGTTGATATCGTCCTGCACACCGGCGTTGTTGAGCGCTTCGAAGGCCATGCCGGCGGTCATCGAACCGTCGCCGATCACGGCGATGGCGTGGCGGCTCTCGCCCTTGATCTTGGCCGCCTGCGCCATGCCCAGCGCCGCCGAGATCGACGTCGACGAGTGAGCGGTGCCGAAGGTGTCGTACTCGCTCTCGTCGCGCTTGGGGAAGCCGGAGATGCCATCGAGCTGGCGCAGCGTGTGCATGCGATTGCGGCGGCCGGTGAGGATCTTGTGCGAATAGGTCTGGTGGCCCACGTCCCACACGATGCGGTCTTCCGGCGTGTTGAACACGTAGTGCAGCGCCACCGTCAGTTCGACCGTGCCCAGGTTGGACGACAGATGGCCGCCCGTCTTGGAAACCGAGTCGAGCAGGTAGGCACGCAGCTCGTGCGCCAGCGGCGTCAGTTGGTGGTACGGCAGTGCGCGTACGTCGGCCGGTGAATCTATTTTTTCTAGCAAGTTCATTTATGCCTTCCGCTGCACGATCAAATCCGCGATTTCGCGTAACCGCAGAGCCTTGTCTCCGAACGGCGCGAGCGCTGCGTGCGCTTCGAGCCGCAATGTTTCTGCCAGCGCGCGCGATGGCTCCAGCCCCAAAATCGACACATAGGTCGGCTTGTTGTCGGCCGCGTCCTTGCCGGCGGTCTTGCCCAGCGTGGCCGAATCGGCAGTGGCGTCGAGCACGTCATCGACGACCTGGAACGCCAGGCCGATGGCGCGCGAATATTTATCGAGCGCAGCCATCTCGGCCGCATTCAAGTCCTTGCCGGCCAGCGCACCGAGCACCACGGCCGCGCGCAGCAAGGCGCCGGTTTTGAGCTGGTGCATCTGCTCCAGCTGCGCCAGGCTCAGGCTCAAGCCCACGCTGTCCAGGTCAATGGCCTGGCCGCCGCACATGCCGGCCGAACCGGATGCGTGCGCCAGCACCTTGAACATGGCCGCCAGCCTTGCCGGTGGAATAATGTTGATGTCGGCCTCGGCCAGCACCACGAAGGCCTGCGATTGCAGCGCGTCGCCGACCAGGAGCGCGGTCGCTTCGTCGTAGGCGATGTGCACGGTGGGCTTGCCACGGCGCAGGGCGTCGTCGTCCATGCAGGGCATGTCGTCGTGCACCAGCGAATAGGCGTGGATCATTTCCACCGCTGCTGCCACGCGCGCCACGATGGCGGCATCGGCGTCGAACAGCGCGCCGGCGGCATAAGCCAGCAGCGGGCGCACGCGCTTGCCACCACCGAGCAGCGCGTAGCGCATGGCTTCGTGCAGCTTGGCGGGAGTGGCGGTGGCAGCCGGCAGGAAAGCCGATAAATCGTTTTCCGATCCGGCCTGCACGGTTTTCATCCAGTCGTCAAAAGCGGCGGTCATTGTTCGGCCTCGGCGGTTTGTTCGAATGGCTTGAGCATGTCGCCCTCGAGCACCTTGACCTGCGACTCCACTTTTTCGAGCTGGGCCGCGCACAGCTTGACCAGCTCGGAGCCGCGCGCGTAGGCGGCCACCGACGCTTCGAGCGGCAGCTGGCCGGCTTCCATTTGCGCAACCAGTTGTGCCAGCTCTGCCATCGCTTCTTCAAACGAGACGTTGGCGGCGGCGGCGGTCGTTGCAGCTTCGGCAGATAGTTTCTTAGACATTATTGTTCAGCATGGTCACTCGGTTTTCATGGCAAAAAAGCTTGCCAGGCAGTGTAGCCCGTTATTTTAGAACAAACCACCCACTCCGGTGGAACAATACGGACCGCACCGGGGCGGAGAAAGGATTTTATCGCAATCGCCGGCGAATACGATAAGACCATGCATTTCCTGCAATTCCTTACATTTCGGAACGGTACGCACCCTGCCCTTGCGCGCCGAAAGACGGTATAATTGCCGGTTCTGTCCGAAATACTATTTTCAACTTACTTGAATTCAGGAATTTGCGGATTCTGTCTCTTCTTGGTTTGATGTATTTTAATTAAGGGGGGTTTGGATGTCCGATCTGGGTACCCACGCCAAGCTGGCGCGTTCTAACGCGCAACTTCCGGTTGACGTCTATTTTGACGAAGCGCTGTTGCAGCGCGAAAAGCAGCAATTATTCCAGGGTGGCCCGCGTTACGTCGGCCACGAACTGATGGTGCCCGAGGTCGGCGACTTTGCCACGCTTGCTGCCGAAAACGAAGGCCGCATGCTGGTGCGCAACGCCAATGGGCTCGAGTTGCTGTCCAACGTCTGCCGCCATCGGCAGGCGCTGATGTTCAATGGCCGCGGCAACGCCAACAACATCGTCTGCCCGCTGCACCGCTGGACGTACGACCTCAAGGGTGAGCTGATCGGCGCGCCGCATTTCGCCGAAACGCCATGCCTGAACCTGCCCAAGACGACGCTGCAAAGCTGGAACGGCCTGCAGTTCGAGCAGAACGGCTACAACGTCATGGAAAAACTCAAGAACCTGTCGGTGACCAGGGATCTCGATTTTTCCGGCTATATGTTCGACCGCGTGGAAGTGCAGACGTGCGACTACAACTGGAAGACTTTTATCGAAGTCTACCTGGAGGATTACCACGTCGAGCCATTCCACCCGGGCCTGGGCGGCTTTGTCAGCTGTGACGACCTGCGCTGGGAATTCGGCCAGGACTACAGCGTGCAGACGGTGGGCGTGAACAAGGGCCTGCTCAAGTCCGGCTCGGAAGTCTACAAGCGCTGGCAGGAGCAGGTGCTCAGATTCCGCGGCGGCGAAGCGCCGCCATATGGCGCGATCTGGCTCACGCTGTATCCGAACATCATGGTCGAGTGGTACCCGCACGTGCTGGTGGTGTCCACCTTGTGGCCCGATGGCCCGCAGCGTACCCGCAACGTGGTCGAGTTCTATTATCCAGAAGAAATCGTGCTGTTCGAGCGCGAGTTCATCGAGGCCGAACACGCCGCGTACATGGAAACCGTGTCGGAAGACGACGAGATCGCCCTGCGCATGGACGCCGGCCGCAAGGTCCTGCGCGACCGTGGCGAGACCGACGCCGGCCCCTATCAGTCGCCGATGGAAGATGGCATGCAGCACTTCCACGAATGGTACCGATCTAAAATAGATATTTAAACGTTAAGGAAACTGGATGCAATCGCTTTGGATGTTGTTCGCTAGCTTTATGTTCGCCGTCATGGGGGTGTGCGTCAAGCTGGCTTCCGAAGAATTCTCCACCTCCGAGATCGTGATGTACCGCGGGGTGGTCGGCGTGATCGTGCTGGCCATCATCATCAAGTCGCAGGGCGGCAGTTTCCGCACCACCATGCCGCTGGCCCACCTGTGGCGTTGCATCATCGGCGTGGTGTCCTTGTGGCTGTGGTACTACTCGATCGGCGAACTGCCGCTGGCCACGGCCATGACCCTCAATTACCTGTCGCCGATCTGGATTGCCGTGTGGCTGTTCGCGCTCGGCTGGTGGCACGCCAAGGGGGACATCAAGTGGCCTTTGATGCTGGCCGTGATGATGAGCTTTGTGGGCGTGATCCTGCTGCTGCAGCCGGCCTTCCACGCCAACCAGCTCACCCCTGCCCTGGTGGCCCTGTTCTCCAGCCTGCTCACGGCCATGGCCTATATGCAGGTGCGCAAACTGGGCCTGGCCGGCGAGCCGGAAAGCCGCGTGGTGTTCTATTTTGCCGTCACCAATATCGTCGCCGGCCTGCTCGGCAATATCCTGCTCAGCGGCGACCAGCCGGTCACCTGGCACCCGATCAACAGCTGGCACGGCGGCTTGCTGCTGCTCGGGATCGGCATCTGCGCCACCAGCGCGCAGGTGGCCATGACCCGCGCCTACCGCCTGGGCCAAACGCTGGTGGTGGCCAACCTGCAATACACGGGCATCGTGTTTTCCAGTATCTGGGGCGTGCTGGTCTTCGGCGACGTATTCAGCTGGATGAGCTGGACCGGCATCATCATCATTCTGGCCTCCGGCGTGGCCGCAACGTTCTACAATACCCGCAATACAGAGCGCGGCAAGGCCATCGACAAGGCCGACCCGATTTCCAGCGAAGTGTAGTAAACGGAGTTTTCCCATGTACACCACCTTGATCAGCGCCACCGACCTGGCCGCCCATGTCACCGACAGCCAGTGGGTCATCCTCGACTGCCGCCACGACCTGCTGAACCCGGACGCCGGCAGCAAAGCCTTCGCCGCCGGCCACATCAAGAACGCCCGGTTTGCCAGTATCGATAACGACCTCTCGGGCGCCAAGACCGGCCCGGACGGTATTTTCCGTGGCCGCCACCCGCTGCCCGAGCGCGCCGCCCTGATCGAGACGCTGCGCAGCTGGGGCATCAGCGACGACACGCAAGTGGTCGGCTACGACGCCCACGGCGGCATGTACGCCGCGCGCCTGTGGTGGCTGCTGCGCTGGATCGGCCACCCGGCCGTGGCCGTGCTCGATGGCGGCCTGGCGGCCTGGCAGGCAGCTGGCGAACCCCTGGTGTTGCCGGTGGCGCCAAGCGCGCGCGGTACGATCACGGAACGGCCAAGCCTGACCCAGGCGGTGTCGGTGAACGAGATGGTGACCAACCTGGCGACCCAGACCAGGACCGTGGTCGATGCCCGCGCGGCCGACCGCTATCGCGGCGAGAACGAAATCGTCGACCCGGTAGGCGGCCACATTCCCGGCGCGCGCAACCGCTTCTTCAAGGATAACCTGGCGGCGGACGGCCGCTTCAAGGATGCAGCGCAATTAAAAGCGGAATGGACGCCGCTGTTTGCCAGCGCGCCGCAGGCCATCATGCAATGTGGCTCCGGGGTGACCGCCTGCCATAACCTGCTGGCGCTGGAAGTGGCGGGCTTGCCCGGTGCGGCGCTGTATCCGGGCTCTTGGAGCGAGTGGTGTGCCGATGCGGCGCGGCCAGTGGCGACCGGGGCTGGTTAAAGCTTGCGAACTTGCGCGTGCCTTGCCCACCGGGTAATGACAACTTGGTTCCCTGCAAACCGATATTCGATGACATGCCCCGTCTTGGGGATCGGGAAGCGGCGGGTGGATTTAGTTCGGGCAGGCGTTCCAATGTTTGGCTGCAGAGATATGACATCCAAGGCCGCCGTTAGCCGCTTTTTCACCATTGCAGCAGCGAATGGGTCTTGCAGAAAAATGTGATCGAGTGTTTTTCTCATCGCAGCCTCTGCCGGCGAAGACCAACGGATCGTCCATTTAGCCGACGTACCGCTTGGGTTCGACATGATCAAACATCCGCTGCAGACCCGCCATCACATCTTCATTGGGAATTGTTTTTCCTTCAGCGATTTCCTTGTCCGCCTGGAGATCGGCACGAATTCCTTCTTCTACATCATCGAACCCGTATAACCAAACGTCCGGCCAGAGCTGCTCGGGCGTTGTGTTCTCCAATTGGGCCAGACGTAGAAGTCGTTCGCGATCCGCAGCCGTTAGGGCTGCCAGTGCATCTGCCTGCTTTCTCTGTTGGATGTTCATCATTGCCAGCGCCGCTGCCTGTTGTAGAGAGGGGAAGTCCATTCCGCCATCTTACCCTTCCCGCCCCAGACTGCAAGCAAGCTGGGCTTTATGGCTAGCGGTGGCCGGTGAAGAACACCACGATGGCCACGCCGGTGGCGATCAACAGCACTTGCGGCACCGATTCGCGCAGCGTGGCGCGGCGTTGCATCTGGGGCATCAGGTCACTCACCGCGATGTAGATGAAGCCGGATGAGGCAAACACCAGCACGTACGGGATCAGGCTGCTGGCGCGGTCGAGGAAGTAGTAGCCGAGCAGGCCGCCGGCGATCGACAGCAGGCTGCACAGCAGGTTGTACACGTAGGCGCGGGTGCGTGAAAAGCCGGCGTTGAGCAGCACGATGAAGTCGCCGATTTCCTGCGGGATTTCGTGGGCGATGATGGCCAGGCCCGTCACCAGGCCCAGTTGCGGGTCGGCCAGGAAGGCCGCAGCAATCAGGATGCCGTCGGTAAAATTGTGCATGCCGTCGCCGACCAGGATCATCCAGCCGGCCTTGCCTGCTTCGGACTTGTCGTGGCCGTGGTGGTGGTGGTGACCGTCGTGCTCGTGGTGGTGTGAATGGCGCATGATGGCCAGTTTTTCCAGCACGAAGAATGCCAGCAGACCGCCCAGCAGGGTCGCGAACAGGCTGCGTGGACTGGCGGTGGAATCGAACGCTTCCGGCAAGGCGTGCAACAGCGAGGTGGCCAGCATCAGGCCGACCGACAGGCTGACCATGCGCTCGACCACCTTCGACAGCAGCGTAAACGAGAACACGGCAGCGGCCGATATGCTGACGACGCCGGCGAGCGTGGTCGCCAGGATGATGGAAATGAGAACGGGATCGATGGTATAGCCTCTTGTGCCTGGCCCATCCACAGAGGGGGCCGGGGCGTTATTTTACCGCCCGGCACGCATTTCTGCTCATTTTTGGCTAAAAACAGCCTTCATGGCCCATCGGTCCCTCTTTAGTCAGGCTTTACGCGACGCCATTTTGCTTGAACCACGCCAGCGTGCGGCCCCAGCCGTCCTTGGCATCCGCTTCCACGTAACTCGGACGGTAGTCGGCGTTAAACGCGTGGCCTGAATTCGGATAGACCACGAAGGTGGACTTGTTCGGTCCCTTGGCCAGCGCAGCCTTCATCGCTTCGATCGATTCCTGCGGGATGCCGGTATCCTTCAGGCCGTACAGGCCCAGCACCGGCACGGTCAGAGATGGCGCGATATCGACCGGATGCCTGGGCGTGTTGACGCTGGTGGTGCCCACCAGGCGGCCGTACCACGCCACGCCCGCCTTGATGGCCGGATTGTGGGCCGCGTACAGCCAGGTCACGCGGCCACCCCAGCAAAAACCGGTGATGGCGATCTTGTCGGGGTTGCCGTTATTGGCCTTGGCCCAGGCCACCAGCGCGTCGAGGTCGGTCATTACCTGCGCGTCCGGGGTCCTGGAGATGATGTCGCGCTGCAACTCGGCAATCGAGGCGGCTTTTTGCGGGTCGCCCTGGCGCACGAACAGGTCGGGCGCCAGCGCCAGGTAGCCGAGCTTGGCAAAACGGCGCGCCACGTCGGCAATGTGTTCGTGCACGCCAAAGATTTCGGAAATCACCAGCACCACCGGCAGGTTGGTCTTGCCTTCCGGTTGCGCACGATAGACCGGCACCGCCTGGCCGGCCACGTCGAGCATGATGGTGCCGGCGGTGAGTCCGGCGGTATCGGTCTTGATGACGTTTTGCGCAACCACCGGCATGGCGGCCACGGCAAAGCCCGTACCGAGCGCAACCTTGATGAAGTCACGCCGGTCGAGGCCGTCGGATAACGGGGTTTTGGTCAACAAACTCTCTGCGTCGCGTTGCAAGTCATCCATGCGTTTTCTCCATTAGTGAAACACCTGAAAATCATTTGAAAATGCGCTATCTGTAGAGTCGTCATCCCCGCGTACGCGAGGATGACGGAGCGGGCGCCGACGATGCTGTTTAGTGCGCCTCTTCCCAGTTCTTGCCCACGCCTACCTCGGCCAGCAGCGGCACTTTCAATTGCGCCACGCCGGCCATCAGTTCCGGCAGCTTGCGCTTGACCAGGTCCAGTTCGGCATCCGGCACTTCCAGCACCAGTTCGTCGTGCACTTGCATGATCATGCGGGTTTGCAGCTTGTCTGCCTCGAGCCAGTTCTGCACCGCCACCATCGCCAGCTTGATCAGGTCGGCAGCCGTGCCCTGCATCGGCGCGTTGATCGCGGCGCGTTCGGCGCCCTGGCGGCGCGGGCCGTTCGGGGAGTTGATTTCGGGCAGCCACAGGCGGCGGCCGAACACGGTTTCCACGTAGCCGCGCGCTTTGGCCTGCAGGCGGGTGTCGTCCATGTACTGCTTGACGCCCGAGAAGCGCGCGAAGTAGCGGTCGATATAGTTTTGTGCGGCGGCGCGCTCGATGTTGAGGTTGGCGGCCAGGCCGAACGCGCTCATGCCGTAGATCAGGCCAAAGTTGATCACCTTGGCATAGCGGCGCTGCTCGCTGGTCACTTCTGCCGGCGTCACGCCGAAGATTTCGGCAGCGGTGGCGCGGTGGATATCTTCGCCTTCGGCAAAGGCACGCAGCATCGCTTCGTCACCCGAGATATGGGCCATGATGCGCAGCTCGATCTGCGAATAGTCGGCCGACACCAGCTGGCTGCCCGGCGGCGCGATGAACGCTTCGCGGATGCGGCGCCCTTCCTTGGTACGCACCGGAATGTTTTGCAGGTTCGGGTCGTTCGAGGCCAGCCGGCCCGTCACCGCCACCGCCTGCGCGTAGTTGGTGTGCACGCGGCCAGTGTCCTGGTTGATCATCTTGGGCAGCTTGTCGGTGTAGGTGGACTTGAGCTTGGACAGGCTGCGGTACTCGAGCAGCACTTTCGGCAGCGGGTAGTCCTCGGCCAGCTTTTGCAGCACTTCCTCGTCGGTCGATGGCGCACCGCTCGGGGTCTTTTTCACCACCGGCAATTGCAGCTTCTGGAAGAAGATTTCGCCGATCTGCTTGGGCGAACCGAGGTTGAATGGCTGGCCGGCCAGCTCGTGCGCCTGCGCTTCGAGTTCGACGATGCGCGCGCCGAGTTCGGCCGACTGGATGTCGAGCAGCGCGGCGTCGATATGCACGCCGTTGCGCTCGATCTTTTGCAGCACCACGGCGGTCGGCAGTTCGATCTGGCGGTAGATGTAGTTGAGCTTCTCGTCGCCTTCCACTTCAGCCTGCATCACGCCGTGCAGGCGCAGGGTGATGTCGGCGTCTTCGGCCGCGTAATCGGTGGCGCGTTGCAGTTCCACCTTGTCGAAGGTGATCATGTTGACGCCCTTGCCGCACACGTCAACGAACGGAATCGTGGTGTGGTTCAGGTGGCGCAGCGCCAGGTCGTCCATGCCGTGGGTGCGGTGCGATTCGAATACGTACGATTGCAGCAGGGTGTCGTGGTGTATGCCGCGCAGCGTTACGCCGTGGTTGGCGAAGATGTGGCTGTCGTACTTGAGATTCTGGCCCACCTTGAGCTTGCTGTCGTCTTCCAGCCAGGGTTTCAGTTTCTCCAGCACGTGCTCGCGCGACAGTTGCTCGGGCACGCCGGCATAAGCGTGCGCGACCGGGATGTAGCAGGCCACGCCCGGCTCGGTGGACAGTGAAATGCCCACCAGTTGCGCGGTCATCGGTTCGAGCGACGTGGTTTCGGTATCGACCGCCGTCAATGGCGCCGCGTCAATCAGCGCAATCCACTTGTCGAGCTGGGCGTCGGTCAGCACCATCTCGTAGTTGACGTTGACCTTGGGCGCTTCGCCGAACATGTCCTGCGTGGCCGAGACCGCGCCGCCGGCCGGCACCGACTTGGCCGCAGTGACCGATGCAGCCGGGGTGACCGCGCTGAGGTCGCGCAGCAGGGTCTTGAAGCCGTACTTGGTGAAGAACGTCACCAGCGTGGCGCCCTCTTCCGGGCGCGCCACCAGCGATTCGGTGATCGACATCATGTGTTCGGCCAGGTCGCAGTCGGTTTTCACCGTGATCAGCTCGCGGCTGCGCGGCAGCCAGGCCAGCGCGGTGCGCAGGTTTTCGCCAACCGCGCCGCCGATCTTGTCGGCATTGCTCATCACGCCGTCGAGCGTGTCGTAGGCGGTAAGCCATTTCAGCGCAGTCTTCGGGCCGCACTTGGACACGCCCGGCACGTTGTCGACCGTGTCGCCAATCAGGGTCAGGTAGTCGATGATGCGGTCCGGCGGCACGCCGAACTTGGCCAGCACGCCGGCCTCGTCCATCTTCTCGTTGTTCATGGTGTTGATCAGCATGACGTTCGGGTTGACCAGTTGCGCCAGGTCCTTGTCGCCGGTGGACACCACCACTTTCATGCCGGCCTTGACCGCGTCCACGCACAGCGTGCCGATCACGTCGTCCGCTTCCACGCCATCGACCATCAGGATCGGCCAGCCCATGGCCTTGACCGCCTCGTGGATCGGTTCGATCTGCAGGCGCAGGTCGTCCGGCATCGGCGCACGGGTGGCCTTGTATTCGGGATACATGTCGTCGCGGAAGGTTTTACCTTTGGCATCGAACACGCAGGCGATATAGGCTGCCGGGTAGTCGGCGCGCAGGCGGCGCAACATATTGACCATGCCGTGCATGGCGCCGGTGGGATAGCCGTCCGGGCTGCGCAGGTCGGGCAGCGCATGGAACGCGCGATAAAGGTAACTGGAACCGTCGACTAACAGCAGGGTATTTTGCATAAGAAACTGATCTATGTGAGGGGCGTGCAGGTCGTTGCAGCAATAACAGCAGCAGCGAGCGCAGAGTGAATGGCGCATTATCGCAGGTTTTAGGCAGCGCCTCGACCGCCGCACGGACTTTACGGATGTGAAATCATTTCTTAAGGAAACCTTACTGAGGGGGTGGAAATGGGCTTTTTAGAGCAGGTAATCGTGCACGTTTGTTACAATGGATCATACTTAAAATTATCACGCATTCCCCACCCGGTCAGACTACCCAAGGCGATCCATCATGAAGCGCATATCCTCCCTCCTGCCTGTTCTGCTCCTCGCCATCGGCGCCCACGCCGTGGCGCAAACCCCGCCCAGCGACAAGCCGCCCAAGATGGAAAAGCTGGAGGAAGTCACCGATGATGGCGTCAACGTCCGGTCCAACCAGGCCCCGGCGGGCACCCAGATCAAGGACAACCGCGACAACAACGGCAACCTGATCAACACCACCGTCACTGCCGGTGGCAGTACCTACACCGTGCGCCCGGCCCACCCGGCCGGTGCGCCAGCGGTAGGCGAAGGCCCGGGCCCCACCCTGCGCGGCGCCCAATGGAATGTGCTCGAATTTGGCGGCCCCAAGAAGAAACCGGTCGAAGACGACAGCGCGGACGATGCTGCCGCGCCACCACCGCCAGCGGCGCCAGCCGTCAAGTAAGTACCTGATATGTCCCTGGGGCCGTGTTTCGCAACGCGGCCCAGGATTCCGGCGCGCACGCCCCGCAGCGGTGCGCCCGTTCACCGAACCGATCAAGCTTCTCATGGCAGTATTTACTCCGGTCACCCTGGACGACGTCCAGCAGTGGATCACGCAATTCCCCCTAGGCAAGCCAATCGCCCTGAAAGGCATTGCTTCAGGTATTGAAAACAGCAATTTCTTCCTCGACATCGAACAAGGTGCACAGGTACAACAGTATGTACTCACTATCTTCGAAAACCTGTCGTTCGAACAGCTGCCGTTCTACCTGCAACTGATGCGCCACCTGGCCGACCGCCAGGTCCTGGTGCCGGCGCCGATTGCCAACAATCAAGGCGAACTGATCGTCGCCCTGCACGGCAAGCCGGCCGCCATCGTCACCAAGCTCGAAGGCAGCTCGCAAATGGCGCCGCAACCGGTGCATTGCGCCGAAGTGGGCGCCATGCTGGCGCGCATGCACCTGGCTGGCCGCGACTACCCGCTGCAACAGCCGAACCTGCGCGGCCTGGACTGGTGGAATGCCACCACGCCCAAGGTGTTGCCGCACCTGTCCGACAGCAACGCCCACCTGTTGCGGGCCGAGATGCATTTCCAGGAAGCATTTGCCGGCTGCGACACGTACAAGCAGTTGCAGACCGGTCCCGTGCATGCCGACCTGTTCCGCAACAACGTGATGTTCGACGGCGAGCGCCTGACCGGCTTCTTCGACTTTTACTTCGCCGGCTGCGATACCTGGCTGTTCGACGTGGCGGTCACCGTCAATGACTGGTGTATCGACCTGGCCACCGGCGTGCTCGACGTGGCGCGCGTGCGCGCCCTGCTCGACGCTTATCACGGCGTACGGCCGTTCACCGACCCCGAGCAAACCGCCTGGCAACCGATGCTGCGCGCAGGCGCGCTGCGGTTCTGGCTCTCGCGCCTGTATGATTACTACCAGCCGCGCGAAGCAGAAATGCTCACGCCACACGATCCCACCCACTTTGAGCGCATCTTGCGCGAACGAATCGCCACGCTGGCGCCGAAGCTTTTTTGATGACTACTTACACCGCCCGCACCGGCTTGCACTGGGTTAAACAGGGCCTGCTGCTGTTCCGCAAGCAACCTGGCGGCCTGATGGCGCTGTTCTTCTGCTGCATGTTCCTGTCGATGTTCATCATGGTCATCCCGGTCGGACAACTGGCAGTGTTCCTGCTCACCCCGCTATTTTCGGTGGCCATGCTCGAAGGCTGCCGGCAGGTGGACGAAGGCAAGCGCGCGCTGCCCAACTTGTTGTTCAGTGGCTTTCGCAAACCGGCACGCGGGCCGCTGCTCACGCTGGGCGCACTGAACCTGGTGATACTGCTGTTAGCCGCCGTCCTGGTTTACAGCATGTCGGGCGACGTGCTGGCCCGCATCGCCGAGCGTCCTGAAAAAGTCGATCCGGCGCTGCTGCAAACGATGTTCGTGCCGATGCTGATCGCCTCGGCCATGTACACCATCACCTGGATCCTGACCTGCTTTGCCGCGCCGCTGGTATTCTGGCAAAAGATCACGGTGGGCAAGGCGCTGTTCTTCAGCGTGGTATCGGTGGTGCGGGCGTTCAAGCCGATATTCATCGCCACGGCGGCGCTGCACGTGCTGTATTTCGTCAGCTCAAACATCGTGGGACTGGTGTTCGGCGCATCGCAGATGGCCATGGCGGGAATTTTCACGCTGCTGCTGTTGTTGATCGTGCTGGCGCACTGCACCTTGTACGTGGCCTACCGCGAGATATTCCGCCAGCCGCAAGCAGCGACGCCGGTCGATCTGGAAAAGCACGATACCCCGGATCCGATGGCTTAAAAGAAAGGGGCGCAGACTGCGCCCCTTTTTACATCATCGCGCCAACCGTTCGAGCTTGGCAATACTCAGGTCCAGCACCTTCATCCCGGCGCTGCCGAAATTGATCTGCGCACGCGCATTGGCGCCGCTGCCTTCGATGTTGACGATCACGCCCTCGCCGAACTTGGCGTGTTCGACCGACTCGCCGATGCGCCAGCCCGACGACTTTTGCTGCATCTTCTGGGCGATCGCATTGTCCGAGCCGAGCAGGGGCGCTTCGTCCCACGCGGTTTTCTTGTTGGCAAACCAGTGCGGCTGCGCCTTGGCCGACAGCCACTTCAGCGCATCCTCCGGCAACTCGTCGAAAAAGCGCGACTTCATGTTGTAGCGCGTCTGGCCGTGCAACATGCGCGTTTGCGCAAAGCACAGGTACAGGCGCTGGCGCGCACGCGTGATGGCCACGTACATCAGGCGCCGTTCTTCTTCCACGCCGCCCTCCTCGCGCGAGCTGCTCTCGTGCGGGAACAGGCCCTCTTCCAGCCCGGTGATGAAGACGTTGTTAAATTCGAGCCCCTTGGCCGAGTGCACCGTCATCATCTGCACCGCCTGCTGGCCGGCCGTGGCCTGGTTGTCGCCGGCTTCGAGCGACGCGTGCGACAGGAACGCCGACAACGGCGACATCACGGTGGCCAGCGGCGCGTCGGCATCCAATATCTCGACGCCATCCTGGTTGACGATGGCCGCACCTGCCTGCGCCTGCGACTGCGGGCCCAGGTGCGCCGGGGCGCCGTGGCCGTAGCCCTCTTCCGCCACGAACTGGGTGGCGGCGCTGACCATTTGCTCCAGGTTTTCGATGCGGTCGGCGCCTTCTTTTTCGGTCTGGTAGTGGGTGAGCAGGCCGCTCGCTTCCAGGACCAGGCGCACCAGTTCGGGTAACGCCATCTGCTGGCTCTCGAAGCGCGCGCTTTCGATCAGTTTCACAAAGCCGGCCAGCGACGTGCCGCCCTTGCCGGTCATGTACGGCACCGCTGCGTACAGCGACACGCCGTACTGGGCTGAGGCACCCTGCAAGTTCTCGATGGTACGGGCGCCGATGCCGCGCGTGGGGAAATTAACGACGCGCATGAAGGCCGAATCGTTGTGCGGATTGTCCATCAGCTGCAAATACGAAATCAGGTGCTTGACCTCGGCGCGCTGGAAGTAGCGCAGGCCGCCGTACACATGGTATGGAATGCCGGCCGAGAACAAGGCATGCTCGATCACGCGCGACTGCGCATTGGACCGGTACAGCACGGCGATCTCGCTGCGCGAGGCGCCATCGGCGATCAGGTTCTTGGTTTCCTCGATGATCCACTGCGCTTCGCCGAGGTCGGACGTGGCTTCGTACACGCGCACCTGCTCGCCGTGGCCGGCGTCGGTGCGCAGGTTCTTGCCCAGGCGCTTGCTGTTGTTGGCGATGAGCACGTTGGCGGCATCGAGGATGTGGCCATGCGAGCGGTAGTTCTGCTCGAGCTTGATCAGGTTCTTGACGTGGAACTCGCGCTCGAACGCGATCATATTGCCCACGTTGGCGCCGCGGAACGCGTAAATGCTCTGGTCGTCGTCGCCGACTGCAAACAGGGCGCCGCCGCCACCTTCGCCGTGGCCGGCCAGCAGCTTGAGCCACTTGTACTGCAAGTCATTGGTATCCTGGAACTCGTCGACCAGGATATGCTGGAAGCGCTGCTGGTAGTGCTGGCGCAGCGGCTGGTTGCGGCTCAGCAGCTCATAGGTGCGCAGCAGCAGTTCGGCAAAGTCCACCACGCCTTCGCGCTGGCACTGGTCGTCGTACATTTGGTAGAGCTCGACCTTCTTGCGCTCGTCGGCGTTGTACGGCTCGATCTTGTCGGCGCGCAGGCCCTGGTCCTTGGCGCCGTTGATGAAGTACATCACCTCTTTCGGCGGGAACTTTTCGTCATCGACATTGTTGGCCTTGAGCAGGCGCTTGATGGCGGACAGCTGGTCTTGCGAGTCGAGAATCTGGAACGTCTGCGGCAGCGCGGCGTCGCGGTAGTGCGTGCGCAGCAGCCGGTTGCACAGGCCGTGGAAAGTGCCGATCCACATGCCACGCGTATTAATCGGCATCATCGCCGACAAGCGCGTCATCATCTCCTTGGCCGCCTTGTTGGTAAAGGTAACAGCCAGGATGCCCGACGGCGACACTTGCCCGGTCTGGATCAGCCAGGCAATGCGGGTGGTCAGCACGCGGGTTTTGCCGGAGCCGGCGCCGGCCAGGATCAGGGCGCTCTGGGCCGGCAGGGTGACGGCGGCCAGTTGTTCGTCGTTCAGGTTATGGAGAAGATTTTGCATCCCGTGATTATACCGGGATGCATCGCGAACCACCGCCAGCCAAGGCGGCCGGAATGGTTGCCATTTGCGCCAGCGGACGACCGCGTTGGCTGCGGGTCACCGCTCTTCCGTGCGACGCTGCGATCAGGCCGACGGCGTGGCGGCCACCGCCTTGCCGCTGCCGAGCGCCTGCTGGAATAGCGCTTGCGTAGCTTGCTCGGCCTGGCGCTGGGCTCGCGCGCGCTGCCGGCCCAGGTCGCCCATTGTGCGGCCCATCTCGCCCATCGGCTTGCTCAGTTCGGCCATGCGGCGGCCCAGCGCCTGTCCCATGTCCTGCCCTGCCTTGGCCGACTGCGCCGCGATGCCGAGTTGCTGGGCGTCCATCTCGCGCGTGAGTGGCGCCAACTGCGCCTGCAACTGGGTGCGGCGCGCGTCGAGCACGGCGCGCTTGTCGGTGTCCGAGGCAGGCAGGGCGGCGCTCTCCAGCGCCACCTGCTCGAGGCGGCGCGCGATAGTTTCATGGCGGGCGGCAACGCGGCCGATCTCGCGGCCGCGCTGTTCGACGTCGCGCAGTGCGCCGTTGGCTTCCAGGTTGACGCGCATTTTCTCGGCTGCCGCTTCCATGAGCTTGCCCTGGGCCTCCATCTTGTCGCCCTGCGCCTTCATTTGCGCGTCGATTTTCTGCACCGGCGCCCAGGCGGCAAACGCTTGCGCAACCAGCGCGGGGTCTTCGATCACGTAGCTCTTGTCGCGTTCGGCGAACCAGATGAATTCGCCCTTGATGGTCTTGCGCAGGTCGGCCACCTTGAGCATGTCGTCGGTGTTGCCCATGATCGTCATGCGGCTGCGGTCGAGCGGCACCAGCGCATACGCGCTGTCGCGCTTGCCCTTGAGGATGGTCACGCCATCGATGTTGATACGGGAATGCATGGCGTCGCCAGCCATCGGGGCAGCCGGCGCTGCCGGTGCTGCCGGTGCGGCAACGGCAGTCATCGGTGCTGCTGGCGCTGCCGCCGCTGCAACCGCAGTCATCGGAGCGGCTGGTGCGGCTGGTGCTGCCGGAGCAGCCGGAGCAGCTGGCGCAGCGGCGACAGCTTCAGGTGCATCAGGCAGATCGGTGGCGGCATCCGCCACAGCGGCCATGGCCGACGCAGCCAGCGCCACCGCGCCAACTGCCTGTGGCGCGGCCGCTGGCTTGGGCGCGGCCTGCACATAGAACACGGCGCTGGCCGCGCACAGGCCCAGCAGCGGCACCACCATTTTCCAGCTGACCGGTTCGACATCGGGACGCAGCAAGCGTTTAATACGAGACATAAGATTTCCTCCATGCGCCGCGTGGGCAAGTTGTACGGTATCGAACTGGAATTGATCCAGCTCGGACAAGGCCTTTGCCAGCATCTGCGGTTGACCGAGCAGGGACACTGCAAGGTCATCGGCGATTTGTTCCCGCTCTAGGCGGATGCGGCGCGACAAGGCCCAAACACTTGGGTGATAGAACAGCACGATTTCCACCGCGCTTTGAATGAGGTTGACCAGGTAATCGCGGCGCTTGATGTGCGCCAGCTCGTGCGCCAGCAGCGCTTCGAGCAACTCTGGCGGCATGCCGGTGATCAGCGACGCCGGTACCAGCACGATGGGCCGCCAGCAGCCGGCCGTGATCGGACTGTCGAGGCCTTCGGCCACGCCGAGCCGCACGTGCAGGTCGAGGCCGGCGCGGCGCGCCAGCGTCGAGAGGCGGCGCTGCCAGTAATGGTTGACGGTGTAGCGGTCGCTGCGGGTGCGCTCGGCCACCCACTGGAGGCCGATGGCCAGGCGCAGCGACATCAGCGCGGCGCCGGCCAGCCACAGCCCGACCACCCACGGCAACTGGCCACGCAACACGGCTTCCCAGCCGACCAGCACGGGCTGATCCAGCAGAGGCGCTGAAACAATACCGGCATCGGCGCCGGAAATAAAGGAAGGAATCAGGGAGACCGCGCCAAGGCTGGCGCCGGAGGAAACACCGCTGTCAGCGGCGTGCAACCGGGTGATGACGCTGGCGACCGGCAATGCCGCGCACAGCAGCAAGCCGGCGCAGGCCACCGCGTAGCGGGTGTGCGGCCGGGCGCGGCGCAGCACGTGCATGGCCAACGCCACGGCCCAGCCGATCAGCAGGCCCTGCCAGATAAAATGCAACAGCGCCCAGCCGACGGCAGGCACCAGAGTTTGCAATACGTCCATGCCGCACTCCCCTTGTGATGGAATGTAGAATAAATTATCTAGATCACGAAGTCTAGAACTTTTTTTCTACATCCACCGGGGGAGCAAAGATTAATAAAGTACCACGGAGCGGATCGACTCTCCCGACTTCATCAAATCAAAACCTTCGTTGATGCGCTCGAGCGGCAGGCGGTGCGTGATCAGGTCGTCGATATTGAGTTTGCCGTCCATGTACCAGTCGACGATCTTCGGCACGTCGGTGCGGCCACGGGCGCCGCCGAAGGCGGAACCCTTCCACTCGCGCCCCGTCACCAGCTGGAACGGACGGGTGGAAATTTCCTGGCCCGCCGCCGCCACGCCGATGATGAACGATTGACCCCAACCTTTATGGGTGCACTCGAGCGCTTCGCGCATCAGTTGCGTGTTGCCCACGCACTCGAAGCTGTAATCGGCGCCGCCGTCGGTCAGTTGAACGATGTGATCGACCACGTTCGGCGTGTCTTTCGGGTTGATGAAATGGGTCATGCCGAACTTGCGCGCCATGTCCTGGCGGGCCGGGTTGATGTCGACCCCGATGATCTTGTCGGCGCCCACCATCTTGGCGGCCTGGATCACGTTCAGGCCGATGCCGCCCAGGCCGAACACCACCACGTTGGCGCCCGCTTCCACCTTGGCCGAGAACACCACGGCGCCCACGCCGGTGGTCACGCCGCAACCGATGTAGCAAACCTTGTCGAACGGCGCGTCTTCGCGGATTTTCGCCAGGGCGATTTCCGGCACCACGATGTAATTCGAGAACGTGGACGTGCCCATGTAGTGGAACAACGGCTTGCCGTCGAGCGAGAAGCGGCTGGTCGCGTCCGGCATCAGGCCGCGGCCCTGGGTCGAGCGGATCGCCTGGCACAGGTTGGTCTTGCGCGACAGGCAGAATTTGCACTGGCGGCATTCCGGGGTATACAACGGGATGACGTGGTCGTCTTTTTTCAGGGTGGTCACGCCGGGGCCGACATCGACCACGATGCCCGCGCCTTCATGGCCGAGAATCGCCGGGAAGATGCCTTCCGGGTCGGCGCCGGACAGCGTGTAGTAGTCGGTATGGCAGATGCCGGTGGCCTTGAGTTCGATCAGCACCTCGCCGGCGCGCGGGCCTTGCAGGTCCACTTCCTCGATCGTCAACGGCTGGCCCGCGCTCCATGCTACGGCTGCTTTGGTTTTCATTGTTGGTCCTCTGGCGGTTATCTGAATGCGCCATGATAACAAGCCAGGACCAATCTGTGGTTTTCCGTGCCTCAGCCTTACTGCGGTTCGACCGGCATCGTGCTACCCAGCTCCAGCAAATCGGACACCGTGCGCCACAGCTGGCGCGGCGAGGTCCACGGCTTGGGCAGGAAGGCGCCGCCGGGAATGTTGGCCTCGGGATGGCGCGCCGAGTACACCAGCACGCGGGCGTCCGGCTGCAAGTGGTGCAGGTTGTCGAGCAGCAGGCTGGCGTCGCCGTCGCGCAGTTCGGGGTCGATCACCACCAGCGCAAACTGTTCGCGCAGCAGCAATTCCTGGGCGGCAGCCATGCTGCCAACGTGGGTGACGCGGGTTTCCGGCACCAGCAGCGCAGTGAGCACCAGCGCGGTGTCGGCGTCGCTGTCGATGTGCAGCACGCGCGGCGCGGTCACATAAATCGAAAAGCCGATGGCGGTGCTGTGGTCGTGGTCGAGGGATGAACGTGGGGTCGTGCTGGTAGTATCGAAAGGCATGGCGGTCTCCGCAAAAAATCACAGCCGTCAGCAGGACTGACAGGAACGATCGGCGGAGTTGGGCCGAAAACTGGGGGACGGGCGCAGGGAAAAGGCAGCCCGGACGGCGGCAGGCGGAGCGCGATCACGCGGCCTGCTGCATCGTGCAACGGTATTGTTCGCCGTCGACAGTTAACAGTGTACAACAAAAATGCCACAGAGCAAGCAACTCGACGGCATTCCTGCTTGTTTTTCTTACTTTTTTAACCGCTGGCTGAATGCAGCATGCAAGCCATTGAGGGTTTCTTCGGCCGCCAGCAACTGGTCGGCCACCTCGTTGACCTTGCGCCGGTTGGACCGTGCATGGTCGCGCAGCACCTCGAACGCAGTGTTGCGGTCGGTCTGGAATTTGCACATCAGCAGGCCCACGGCCAGGCTGGTTTCGCGGCCGGCTGCCAGCGCCGCGTTCAGATTCAACTCGGTGCGGCGCAGCTGGCGGATCTCGTCGGCACGTGCCAGGCCGGCAGCAAACGCCGGCATCAGCTGCTTCTCGTCCACCGGCTTGACCAGGAAACCGACCGCGCCGTACGACGCGGCCTGCTTGCCGGCGTCGGCGTCGCCGCGACCGGACAGGAACATGAACGGCACCGAACTGGTGGCGTGCAGTTGCTTGGCCAGTTCCAGGCCGGTCATGCCCGGCATGTGGATGTCGAGCAGCGCCATGTCGGGCTCGCGCTGGGCGATCAGTTGCAGCGCCTGCTCTGCCGACGAGGCCTTGAGGATGTCGTAACCGGCATGGCCGAGCACTTCGCCCAGGAAATCGAGCAATAACGGGTCGTCATCGACGATCAGGATGGGACGCTTCGGGGGCAGGGAATGGGGCATGTGGCGGCAACCTTGGGCTATTGCTAACGATCTCATTATAAGGCCGAAAAGCTTCCTGTATTCAAGGTTTTACTGCGAAGAACTACTGCGCCGTACGCTCGAAAAACAACGCTGCAAACGCATGCACCGCCTGCGCCACGCTTTCAGCTTGATAGACACTGGTGATCGCGGCCACCATGTCGGCGCCGCGCGCGGCCAGCGGCGCCGCATTTTCCGGCGTCATGCCGCCTATCACAACGGTCGGCACGCGGATCACGGCGCGGGCCTGGTCCAGCAGTGCCGGCGCAGTGACGAAATCGTATTGCTTGACCAGCGACGGGTAAAAGCCGCCGAACGCCACGTAGCTGGCGCCATCATCCTGCGCCGCCACGGCCAGCGCCAGGTCGCCGTAGCACGACGCACCGACGATCTTGTCCGGTCCCAGTTGCGACCGCACGGCAGCCACGCCGGCATCGGTGCCGCCCACGTGCACGCCGTCGGCATCGATCTGCTGGCACAGGTCAACGAAGTCGTTGACGATGAACGGCACCCCATACCGGCGGCACAGCGCCAGCAGCGCGGTGGCCTGCTCCAGTCGTTGCGCGGGCCCCGCGTCCTTGTGGCGGTATTGCACAAGTGCGATGTTGTCACTGCCGGCTTGCAGCGCCTGTTCGGTGATGGCCAGCAGGCGGTCGGTGTCGTCCCAGTTGGGGGTGACCAGGTAGAGTCCTTGCATTGCGGTGATTCCTTTCATGGTTTAGCGCAGCGGCATGCGCTGGCCGGCGGCCACCGCGTAAGCGTCGCGCAGCGCGATAAAGCAATAATGCTGGGCCTGTTCAAGCGCTGTGATCACCGGCAGCCCCAGCGCCAGTTGGCCGGCAATGGCGGCGGCCAGGGTGCAGCCGCTGCCATGAAACTGGCCCGGCAGGCGCGGCCACTGCCAATGGTGATCCACTTCGCCGTAACAGCGGTTGAGCAGGCACGCGCCATCGTCGTGACCACCGGTGACCAGCACGTTGCGGCAGCCCTGCGCGCCCAGGATGGCAGCCTGGGTGGCGCCATCGTCCACCCGGGTCAGCCGATACGCTTCCGGGCCGTTGGGCGTGAGCACCGTCGTTAGCGGTAGCAGCGGCGCCAATGCGGCCACCGCATCGCCCGCAGTGAGCACGTCGCCGTGGCCGCTGGCGAGTACCGGATCGAGCACCACCGGCAGGTGCGGTTGCGTGCGGCGCAATTCACTTATCACCTCGGCAATCGCCAGCGCGTTGGCGGCGCTGCCGGGGATGCCGATCTTCACTGCACTGATCGCCATCTTGGCGGTGAGCGCCTGCGCCTGGCGCAGCACCAGGTCGGCATCCACCGGTTCGACCGTATAGACGCGGTCGTTGTCCTGCACCGTGAGCGCGGTGCACACGGTGAGCGCGTGCGCACCCTGCGCCGCCACCGCCTGCGCATCGGCCACCAGGCCGGCGCCACCGGACGGATCGAGCCCGGCGAACACCAGCACGCACGGGCGCTGCAGCGGCGTTGCGGCCGCAGTCATGCCGACGGTGACGCCGGCGCTCATGCCAGCCGGCCCGCCATCGGCGACGACGGCGAGGCCGCGAACTTGCGCGCGATGCGCCCGGCCAGGAATGCTTCGCGCCCGGCCTGCACGCCGAGCTTCATGGCGCGCGCCATGCGCACCGGGTCGCGCGCGCCGGCAATCGCCGTATTCATCAGCACGCCATCGCAGCCGAGCTCCATCGCAATCGCCGCATCCGACGCGGTGCCCACGCCGGCATCGACCAGCACCGGCACCCTGGCCTGCTCGATAATCAGCGACAAGTTCCACGGGTTGAGGATGCCCATGCCCGAGCCGATCAGCGACGCCAGCGGCATCACCGCCACGCAGCCGATGTCTTCCAGAATTTTGGCCTGGATCGGATCGTCGCTGCAATAGACCATCACGTCGAAGCCGTCCTTGACCAGCGCTTCGGCAGCGACCAGGGTTTCCGGCATGTGCGGGAACAGCGTCTTTTCGTCACCGAGCACTTCGAGCTTGACCAGCTTGTGGCCGTTCAGCAGTTCACGCGCCATTTGCAGCGTGTAGACAGCATCCTTGGCCGTGTAGCAGCCGGCCGTGTTCGGCAGTATCGTGTACTGCGACGGCGGCAGCACGTCGAGCAGGCTGGGCGCCTTCGGGTCCTGGCCGATATTGACGCGGCGAATCGCCACGGTGATGATTTCCGCGCCGGCCGCGTCGGTCGCTGCGCGGGTCTGTTGCAGGTCCCGGTATTTGCCGCTGCCCACCAGCAGGCGCGATTGGTAGGTCTTGCCGGCGATGGTGAGAGCGTCTTGCTGGTTCATTTGCTGGTTCATTTGTTGGTTCATTTGCTTGTCCTTTCAGTTCCACCCCTAACCACATGGGGTCGGACCCCTTGGGGTCCGACCCCGGCATGGTGTGCGGGGTTCAAAAAAATCAGCCGCCGCCGATGGCGCGCACGATGTCCACTTTGTCCTGCGGCTGCAGCTCGCGCTGCGGCCACTGCTGGCGCGGCACCACCGCGCGGTTGACCGCCAGCGCCAGCGCCTGGCCGCTCAGGGACAAGCCGTCGACCAGCTGATCTAGCGTCTGGCGCGCCGGCACCGCGTGCGGCGCGCCGTTCAATTCAATCTCGATCATCGAGGCTCCCTCACAACTTGCGATACAGCTCGGCGCCGTTCTTGATGAATTCCACCGCCTTGACCTGCATGCCCTGCTGCAAAGCCGCACCGTCGCTCATGCCGTTGGCAGCCGCGTACTCGCGCACTTCCTGGGTGATCTTCATCGAACAGAAATGCGGACCGCACATCGAGCAGAAATGCGCGACCTTGGCAGAATCCTTCGGCAGCGTCTCGTCGTGGAATTCGCGCGCCTTGTCCGGGTCCAGTCCCAGGTTGAACTGGTCGTCCCAGCGGAATTCGAAACGCGCTTTCGACAGCGCGTTGTCGCGGATCTGGGCGCCCGGGTGGCCCTTGGCCAGGTCGGCCGCGTGCGCGGCAATCTTGTACGTGATGATGCCGTCCTTGACGTCGTTTTTATCGGGCAGTCCAAGGTGCTCCTTCGGCGTCACGTAGCACAGCATGGCGGTGCCATACCAGCCGATTTGCGCGGCGCCGATGCCGGACGTGATGTGGTCGTAGCCGGGAGCGATGTCGGTGGTGAGCGGTCCCAGCGTGTAGAACGGCGCCTCGTGGCACTGCTCGAGTTGCAGGTCCATGTTCTCCTTGATCAGCTGCATCGGCACGTGGCCAGGGCCTTCGATCATCACTTGCACATCGTGCTTCCAGGCGATTTGCGTCAGTTCGCCGAGGGTTTTCAGTTCGCCCAGTTGCGCCTCGTCATTGGCGTCGTAGATCGAACCGGGGCGCAGGCCGTCACCGAGCGAGAACGAGACGTCGTACGCCTTCATGATCTGGCAGATCTCTTCGAAGTGCGTGTACAGGAACGATTCCTGGTGGTGCGCCAGGCACCACTTGGCCATGATCGAGCCGCCGCGCGAGACGATGCCGGTCAGGCGCTTGGCTGTGAGCGGCACATAGCGCAGCAGCACGCCGGCGTGGATGGTGAAGTAATCGACGCCCTGCTCGGCCTGCTCGATCAGGGTGTCGCGGAAGATTTCCCAGGTCAGGTCTTCGGCCTTGCCATTGACCTTTTCCAGCGCCTGGTAGATCGGCACCGTGCCGATCGGCACCGGGCTGTTACGGATGATCCATTCGCGCGTTTCGTGGATGTGCTTGCCGGTGGACAGGTCCATCACGTTGTCGCCGCCCCAGCGGATGGCCCAGGTCATCTTTTCCACTTCCTCGCCGATCGACGAGGTGACCGCCGAGTTGCCGATATTGGCGTTGATCTTTACCAGGAAATTGCGGCCGATGATCATCGGCTCCACTTCCGGGTGGTTGATGTTGGCGGGGATGATGGCGCGGCCGCGGGCAATCTCGTCGCGCACGAATTCGGGCGTGATCTCTTGCGGGATGCTGGCGCCGAACGACTGGCCCCGGTGCTGGCGGCCCATCAGGTCGGCCAGGCGCTGGCCCATCGGGCCGGAATCCTTGAGCTCGGCCAGGTATTCGCGGCGGCGCAGGTTTTCCCGGATCGCCACGTACTCCATCTCGGGCGTGATGATGCCCTGGCGCGCGTAGTGCATTTGGGTGACGTTGCGCCCTTCCCTGGCGCGGCGCGGCAGCCGGTGCAGATTGAAGCGCAGCTCGGCCAGCGCCGGGTCGGCCAGGCGCGCCTGGCCGTACTCGGACGTGGGGCCGCTCAGCTCCTCGGTGTCGCCGCGCTCGAGTATCCACGGCAGGCGCGGGGTGGCGGCCAGGCCGGAGCGGATATCGATCACGGCTTCGGGGTCGGTGTACGGACCGGAAGTGTCGTACACGTACACCGGCGGGTTGGTTTCGAAGCCGAACGAGGCGGGCGTGTCGGCCTGGGTGATGCGGCGCATCGGCACGCGCAGGTCGGGGCGGCTGCCCTGGATATAGACTTTGCTGGAATTGGGCAGCGGGTGGATTGCTGCCTGGTCCACCGTGGCGGTGGCGGAGAGGAATTTCTGGTTGGCGTTCATGTGGCTCCTTGGTTGGCGACAGGAGCCAGCTAAGGAGGTAGGACGACACCCGTTCCACAAATACAGTGGCGGCGTTGTCCTGAGCTTCCCTTCGCTGGCATTATCCAGATCAGGTTCGGAGGGTATTTCTCACCCGCGCCACAGCTGTATGCCGTGCGCAGGACCCCTAGCGTATGCCGCCCGGTGGTGTTCAGCGGGCAGCGCGACGATTATAACCGCGCCTTGCCGATTGCGCGACCCGCATGTTGGTGCGCCCTGCCCGTAGCGTAAATGCCACATCTGGTGGCGGCCGCTGCGGTATAGTGATCTCATGCCAAAATGCAATATTCACCGCTGTCTGTTTTTGCTGGCGCTGCTGCTGGCATGCGTTGCGCCCACGTACGCCACCGAACGTTGGAGCCGCCTGGCCCACACCGCGTTCAAGCACCACCAGCAACCCGACATGACCGGCGGAAATTCTTTTGCCCAGGACCGGCAAGGGTTCGTCTGGATCGGCACCCAGACCGGGCTGGTGCGCTGGGATGGCAGCCGCTACCTGCGCTACATGGGCGACACCACCCGCACCGACGCCCTGCCCGACAGCTACATTCTCAGCGTACACATCGACTGGCGCGGCCACCTGTGGGTCGGCATGAATTCCGGCGGCGTGGCGCGCTACGACGCCGCCCACGACAACTTCGTGCGCTATCGCGCGGTACCCGGTGGCTTGGCCAGCGGTGATGTGGGTGCCATTACCGACGACGGCGCCGACGGCATACTGGTAGGCCACGGCGCCGGCATCGACCGCATCGATGCCGCCGGCGCGGTCAGCCGCATGGTCTATGCCGCCGGGGCGGCGCTGCCGGCCGGCGGCGTCAGCTTCCTGCTGCGCGCCACCGATGGCCGGCTGTGGATCGGCACCGAGCGCGGCCTGTTCCTGATGGACCAGGACCGCCGGGTGCGGCCGGTCGCCCTGGTCGATGGCGCCGCCCTGCCCATCGGCGCATTGTTCCAGGACAGCACCGGCCGCATCTGGGTGGGCACCCGCGCCAACGGCGCCTTCCTGGTCGATGCGGCCACCCTGAAGGCCACGGCGGTACGCGAAAGCGGGCCGGTATCGACCTTGCAGCAGGAGCGCGTGGTGTCGATGATCGAAGCGGCGCCCGATCAGGTCTGGATCGGCACCGACGGCAGCGCAGGTGGCATCGTGGTGCTGGACGTGCTCAGCGGCGAGACGCGCCGTATCCGCCACCGTGCCGACACCCCCGACAGCCTGCTCGACAACAACATCATGACCATGTTCCGCGAACGCGGCGGCATTGTCTTCGTGGCCGGCATGGGCGGCCTCAGCCAGCACGGTCCCGTGTCGGATGCGGTCACCACCGTGCGCTACCTGGACCCCGACGCTGCTGGCGTGCTCAGCGTGCCGTCCATGATGCAGGCGCCCGATGGCAGGCTGTGGCTGTCGATTGCCGGCGGCGGCATCAAGATCGTCGACCCGGCCACCGGCCAGGTTTCCAGCGTGCCCGACCTGCCCAAGGGCCGGGTGCTGGCGATCGTGCCGGGACCCGATGGCGAGATCTACCTGGGCACCCAGAAAGGCCTGTACCGCGCCGATGCCCAGGGCCGCCGCGCGCGCCTGGTGCCGGTGCCCGGGCGCGCGCTCGAGGAAGAGGTATGGGCGCTGGCGGTGCGCGACCGGGTACTGTGGCTGGGCGACCTGGAAGGCGTGCGCGCATTGCAACTGCCGCCTGCAGGCAGTCGCGACACGGCGCGCCTGCTACGCCACGAAACCGACCGCCTGGGCGACCCGCGCGTGACCGCGCTGCTCATCGCCGGCAACGATCTGTGGATCGGCACCCGCACCGGGCTGGCGCGCCTGGGCCGCCTGGATCCCGCCAGCGCCAGCGTGGAACTGGTGCCGACCGAGCTGGCCGCCGCCGACCGCCTGGCGCCCGGTTATGTCTCGTCGCTGCTGCTCGACCGCCAGGGACGGCTGTGGCTGTCGAACTTCGGCATCGGCGTGATCATGCTCGAACGTACCCACGCCGACGGTCAGCGGCACTTCCGCCGCTTCAGCAAGCTGCAGGGCATGCCCGACAACGGCGCCAACATGGTGCTGGAGGATGTCGATGGCGCGATCTGGGCCAGTACCGACACCGGTATGGCGCGGATAGCGCCGGGCACGCTGGCGATACAGTCGTTCGGTCCCGGCGACGGCGTGCAAGTGCCGTTGTACTGGACCAATTCCGGCGCGCGCACCGCGGCCGACGAACTGGTGTTCGGCGGCCTGTCCGGCCTGACCGTGCTGCGCACCCGCGCCCTGGCGCCATGGCGCTACGCGGCGCCGGTCGCGGTCACGCGCATCGTGCTGGGCGACCAGGAAATCCCCGGCGGCAGCTACAACATCGCCGGCCGCCGTGCCGCGCCGATCACCATCACGCCGGAGGGCCGCGAGCGCGGCTTCTCGCTCGAGTTCGCCGCGCTCGACTATTCCGCGCCCGAGCGCAACCGCTATGCCTACCAGCTCAAGGGGTTCGATCGCGACTGGATCGCCACCGACACCACCAGCCGCCGCGCCAGCTACACCAACCTGCCGCCGGGCGACTACGTGTTGCTGCTGCGCGGCTCCAACCGCAACGGCGAATGGTCGGCGCCGCTGGAAGTGCCGGTGCGCGTGCTGACCGCCTGGCACCAGCAGCCGTGGGCGCGGCTGGCAGCGGTGTTGCTGGCGGCGCTGCTGCTGGCCGGCCTGATGCACGCCCGCACCCGCTACCTGCGGCGGCGCCAGCACGAACTGGAGGCCATGGTGGAAGCGCGCACCGCCGAACTGCGCGTTACCCAGGCCCAGCTGGAAACCCTGGCCTACAGCGATCCGCTCACCGGCCTGGCCAACCGGCGCCTGTTCAGCGACGAGCTGCGTCACCTGGTGGCGCAGGCCGAGCGCGGTGGATCGGGGTTCACGCTGCTGCTGATCGACCTCGACCACTTCAAGCCGATCAACGACACCCACGGCCACGACGCCGGCGACGCCCTGCTGGTGGCCGCCGCCGGCCGCCTGCTGGCGGCGGTGCGCGAAGCGGACCGGGTATTCCGCCTGGGCGGTGACGAATTTGCCGTGCTGGTGGGCGGAACCACCGACCGCGCCACGCTCGAACCGGTCTGCGCGCGCATCCTCCACAACCTGGCCGAGCCGCTATTGCTGCCGCAGGGGGACACCATCAAGATCAGCGTCAGCGTGGGGGCGGCGGTGCACCAGAGCGGCCACAGCCACGAACAGCTCTACAAGCTGGCCGACGTGGCGCTGTACCGCGCCAAGGGTGCGGGTCGCAATACCTGGCAGCTGGCCGAATAGTGACAAGATCCGACAAGATCCGGTGTTGTCTAAATGGAATATCTTTCATATAATGTTGCGTTTGGGTATATACCATGCAACGCTCCCGCGCTTACCTGTCTGCCAACCTGCTTGCTGCCTTGCTCTCGACCGCCTGCCTGACCGCCCACGCCGGCAAACTGCAGGTGGTGGACGAATCGTACTCGAGCGACTTTGCCCTCTACCTCGAAGAAACCCTGCCGGCGCCGCTGCAGGCGGCCCTGGTTCAGCGCGGCCTGGCGGTATGGGGGCGCACCGAAGCGTATGAACTGGGCGGCCATGGCTATTGCATCGGCAGCGTGGGCATCACCACCGCCACCACCGACGGCCGCCAGCCGCGCGCGCCGTTGGAACACATCACCCGCTTCGTCCAGGAAGTGGCCGATGACCAGTGGCAGGAGACGGTATGCCGGGCCACTGCCATGCGCGCCGCAGTCGAGGCCATTGGCGAAGCCGAGCTGGCGCAGCTGGTCGACAACCTCGATCAAACGCTGCCCGGCGGCGGCACCCGGGCGGTGGAACCAGCCGATCCCAAGGTAATCGAAATATCGGGATCGGGCGTGGGCGCCAAGGCCAGGGCCGCGCTGTCCGACGCGCTGTCCGCTTACCAGATCGGCAAGCTGTTCGACTATCGCCAGATCACCACCTACGTCGATACGGAAATCTTCGAGCTGGACAACGGCGACAGCGCCTGCTACGCCCGCGTGGGCCTGACCGCGCGCGCGCCGCAGGGCCGCCAGTCGCGCCTGCCGGCCTACAGCACCGACACCATGTTCGTCGCCGCGCCCGGCGACGATGAAGCTTGCCAGCGCGACGCCGTACTCGACGCGGTGGGCAAACACTTCAGCCAGCCGTGGACCACCGACGGCATCTTTGCCGGCCTGGAGAAAACCCGCGAGGACGGCCTGGCCTTGCCCGACCTGGCCAAGGTGGCCAAACAGCACGCGGCGCAGGCCGAGCCGGCAGCGGCGAAATAGCAGGCGCAGGGCGGCGCGGCCGGCCCATGCCGCGCCGCGTCATCTATAATGGCTGTTTTCGCAAATTACTCTGCCCAATCATGGAATTAGCCAAGTCTTTCGAGCCTGCCGACATTGAACAATTCTGGCGCACCGAGTGGGAATCGCGCGGTTATTACACCGCCACCCTCGACGCCGGCAAACCTTCTTTCAGCATCCAGCTGCCGCCGCCGAACGTCACCGGCACCCTGCACATGGGCCACGCGTTCAACCAGACCATCATGGATGGCCTGACGCGCTACCACCGCATGCTCGGCCATAACACGGCCTGGATCCCGGGCACCGACCACGCCGGCATCGCCACCCAGATCGTGGTGGAGCGCCAGCTCGACGCGCAGAAGATTTCGCGCCACGACCTCGGCCGCGACGAATTCATCAAGCGCGTGTGGGAGTGGAAGGAAAAATCGGGCTCCACCATCACCGGCCAGATGCGCCGCCTGGGCGCCTCCCCCGACTGGCAGCGCGAATACTTCACCATGGACGAAACCCGTTCGAAGGTCGTCACCGACGTCTTCGTGCGCCTGCACGAACAGGGCCTGATCTACCGTGGCAAGCGCCTGGTCAACTGGGACCCGGTGCTGGGCACGGCCGTCTCCGATCTCGAGGTGGAATCCAAGGAAGAAGAAGGCTCGATGTGGTACATCAAGTACCCGCTGGCCGACGGTTCGGGCACCATCACGGTGGCCACCACCCGTCCTGAAACCATGCTCGGCGACGTCGCCGTGGCGGTCGATCCGACCGACGAGCGCTACGCTGCGCTGGTGGGCAAGATGCTGACCCTGCCACTGGTGGGCCGCGCCATCCCGATCATCGCCGACGAATACGTCGATAAAGCTTTTGGCACCGGCTGCGTCAAGATCACGCCTGCCCACGACCAGAACGACTACGCGGTCGGCCAGCGCCACAACCTGCCGATGCTGTCGATCTTCACGCTCGAAGCGAAGATCAACGACGAGGCACCGGAACAATATCGCGGCATGGACCGTTTCGTCGCGCGCAAGCAGATCGTCGCCGACCTCGAAGCGGCCGGCCTGCTCGAAGACGTCAAAAAGCACACGCTGATGGTGCCGCGCGGCGACCGTACCGGCGTGGTGATCGAGCCGATGCTGACCGACCAGTGGTTCGTCGCCATGAGCAAGCCGGCGCCGGAAGGCACTTTCTTCCCCGGCAAGTCGATTGCCGAGACCGCCCTGGAAAAAGTGGCCAGCGGCGACATCAAGTTCGTGCCCGAGAACTGGAGCAACACCTACAACCAGTGGCTCAACAACATCCAGGACTGGTGCATCTCGCGCCAGTTGTGGTGGGGCCATCAAATCCCGGCCTGGTACGACGACGCGGGCAACATCTTCGTCGCCAAGACCGAGGCCGAAGCGCTGGCCAAGCAGCAGGCCGCTGGCAGCACCGGTCCGCTGCGCCGCGACGCCGACGTGCTCGACACCTGGTTCTCGTCGGCGCTGGTGCCGTTCTCCACCCTGGGCTGGCCCGACGAAACGCCGGACCTGAAAGCGTTCCTGCCGTCGTCGGTGCTGGTCACCGGTTTCGACATCATCTTCTTCTGGGTGGCGCGCATGGTGATGTTCACCCTGCACTTCACCGGCAAGGTGCCGTTCGAAACCGTGTACGTGCATGGCCTGGTGCGCGATTCGACCGGCCAGAAAATGTCCAAGTCGAAGGGCAATACGCTCGACCCGATCGACCTGATCGACGGCATCGGCATCGATGCCCTGGTGGCCAAGCGCACCACCGGCCTGATGGATCCGCGCACCGCGCCAAAAATCGAGAAAGCCACGCGCAAGGAATTCCCCGAAGGCATCGCTGCCTACGGCACCGACGCGGTGCGCTTCACCATGGCGTCGTACGCCTCGCTGGGCCGCAACATCAACTTCGACCTGGGCCGCGCCGAAGGCTACCGCAACTTCTGCAACAAGCTGTGGAACGCCACCCGCTTCGTGCTGATGAACACGGAAGAAAAGGATTGCAGCGCCAGCGATGCCGACCTGTCCAACGCCGACAAGTGGATCATCTCGCTGCTGCAAAAGGCCGAGCTGGACGTGGCCAAGGGCTTCGAAGACTACCGCTTCGACAACATCGCTTCCACCATCTACAAGTTCGTCTGGGACGAGTACTGCGACTGGTACCTGGAGGTGGCCAAGGTGCAGGTACAGCACGGCACCGAAGGCCAGCAGCGCGCCACCCGCCACACGCTGTTGCGCGTGCTGGAAGTGGTGCTGCGCCTGGCCCATCCGGTGATTCCGTTCGTCACCGAAGCGCTGTGGCAGGCGGTCGCGCCGCTGGCCGGCAAGTCGGGCGACTCCATCATGATGCAGCCGTACCCGATCGCCGACACCGCCAATATCGACGAAGCGGCCGAAGCGTGGATGCTGCAACTGAAAACGCTGATCGACGCTACCCGCAACCTGCGCGGCGAAATGCAGCTGGCGCCATCGCTGCGCGTGCCGCTGATCGTCGAGCCGGCCAGTGCTGCCGACAAGGCGGCGCTGGCCCTGTGCGCGCCGTACATCCAGGCGCTGGGCAAGCTGGCCGAAGTGCAGATCGTCGACGCCCTGCCCGATTCGCCGGCAGCGGTGGCGATTGTCGGCACGACCAAGCTGATGCTCAAGGTCGAGATCGACGTGAAGGCCGAGCGCGAGCGCCTGTCCAAGGAAATCACCCGTGTCGAAGGCGAGATCGCCAAGGCCAACGGCAAGCTGTCGAACCAGAGTTTCGTCGCCCGCGCGCCGGTGGAAGTGGTGGCGCAAGAGAAGGAACGGGTGGCCAACTTCTCGGCCACGCTGGACAAGATGCGCGAGCAGTTGGCCAAGCTGCCGGCCTGATAGCTTATCTCCGAGCCCTGCAGGGCCGCCTCCGGGCGGCCTTTTTTCCGCCCACGCGATCAGGCTTCCCTGCTAGAATGAGCCGATATCTCTTTGACAAGGCTCGCAATGACGCAGGGGACTGGTGGCTACGTGGCGGGCATCGACTACACCCACGGCTACTATCGCGAGCTCGGCCCGCTGCATGCGGCGATGGCGCTGGCCCATGCCGGCGTGCCTATGCCGTCCGTGGCCACCGCCTGCGAGCTGGGCTTCGGCCAGGGGCTCTCCACCAATATTCATGCTGCCGCCAGCACTGTGGCCTGGCACGGCACCGATTTCAATCCCGCCCAGGCCGGCTATGCCGCGCAACTGGCGCAGGCCGCCGGCAGCAACGCCCAGTTGGCGGACCAGTCGTTTGCCGAGTATTGCGTCCGCACCGACCTGCCCGACTTCGACTTCATCGCCGTGCATGGCGTGTGGAGCTGGGTCTCGCCTGCCAACCGCGCCCTGCTGCTCGACTTCGTGCACCGCAAGCTCAAACCGGGCGGAGTGTTGTACATGAGCTACAACTGCCAGCCGGGTTGGGCGCCGATGGTGCCGCTGCGCAACCTGCTGAGCGGCTACATCGACCGCACGACCGCGCCCGGCGCCGGCCTCGAGCGCCGTATCGACGCCGCGCTCGACTTTGCCGACAAGCTGCTGGCCACTCGTCCCGCCTACCTGGCGGCGTATCCGCACGTGGCAGACATGCTGGCAGGCCTGCGCAACCACGACCACCGCTACCTGGCCCACGAATTTTTCAACGCCGACTGGCAGCCGGTCGACTTCGCCGAACAAGCCGCCACCCTGGCCGCAGCCGGCCTGGCGTATGCCTGCCCGGCCCACCACCTGGACCAGCTCGACCCGCTGAACCTCACCGCACCGCAACGCGCGCTGCTGGCGCAGTTGCCGGACCCGGTGCAGCGCCAGGGCGTGCGCGACGTGATGCTCAACCAGAGTTTTCGGCGCGACTACTGGATCAACACCGCAGCCGGCGAGTGCCAGCTGAGCCCGGCGCAACACGAAGCGGTGATGCGCAGCCAGCGCGTGGTGCTGGTGATGCCGCGCGCCGACGTCGACCTCACCGTACGCACCGGCGCGTTCGAGATCGCCCTCAAGCAGGACATGTATGCGCCCCTGCTCGACGCCCTGCAAGACCACCAGGCGCGCACCGTGGCCGAGCTGGAACGGCTGGTGCCGATGCGCGGCGGCCTGCGCCAGCTGTTCGAAGCGGTGTTCATCCTGTGCGGCATGGGCGTGCTGGCGCCAGCCCAGGCGCCGGACGCGGCAGCCAGTGCCAGCGCCGCCAGCCGGCGCCTGAACCTGGCGTTGTTCGAGCGCGCACGCGGCTGCGGCGAGATCCAGCACATGGCGTCGGCGCTGGTGGGCGGAGGCCTGGCGATGCCGCGCATCCCGCAGTTGTTCCTGCTGGCGCAGGCGCATGGCCTGCATGGCGCCAGCGCCTGGAGCGACTTCGCCGGACCGCTGCTGGCGGCGCAGAACGTGCCATTGCACAAGGATGGCAAGCCGCTGGCCACAGCCGGCGAATACCAGGCCGAAGTGCTGCGCAAGGCCGGCATTTTCGAACGCCATTATTTACCGATGTACCAGGCGCTGGGCATTACCGACACCGACACACCATGAACCACTGGATCAGCGGCAGCGCCGCACCAGGCCGTTCCAGCGCGCTGCGCATTGCCCTGGCGTTCGCCAGCGCAGGTCTGGCCCCACCAGCGGCGGACATGGTGTGTCACCTCGGTGGTGGAGATGCCCAGGGCGCCGGGCCGGCTGGTCGCTAACTTCCGCTTGAAGCTCACGAGCATCTGACGCCACCGCCAGGGGGCATGGCTCACCCGGCCAGCAGCTCGGCGTAGCGCGCCACGTCGACATTACCGCCGCTGATGATGATGCCCACGCGCTGGCCTTGCAGTTGCGCCTTCATGGCGCGCGCGGCGGCCAGGCCCAGGCAGCCGGTCGGTTCGACCACCAGCTTCATGCGCGCGGCAAAAAAACGCATTTCGGCGCGCAGCTGGGCGTCGCTCACCGTCAGAATATCGTCGACATCGCGGCAGATGATGGGGAACGTCAGGTTGCCCAGGTGCTGGGTCTGAGCGCCGTCGGCAATCGTCTTCGGGGTGTCGATGTGGACGATGCTGCCGCTGCGGAACGATTGCTGACCGTCGTTGCCGGCCTCCGGCTCCACCCCGTAGAGTTTGGTCGCAGGCGACAGCGCGCGCGTGGACAGCGCCGAGCCGCTGAGCAGACCGCCGCCGCCCAGGCACACGAACAGCGCATCGAGCTGGCCGACCTCCTCGAACAATTCCTTGGCGGCCGTGCCCTGGCCAGCGATCACGTCGGCATGGTCGTACGGCGGGATCAGGGTCATGCCGCGCTGCTGGGCCAGGTCGCGGCCGATCTGTTCGCGGTCCTGGGTGTAGCGGTCGTACAGCACCACGTCGGCGCCATAGCCGCGGGTGGCGGCGATTTTCGACGGCGGCGCGTCGTGCGGCATGATGATGGTGGCCGGAATGCCAGCCAGCTGCGCCGACAAGGCGATGCCCTGCGCATGGTTGCCGGACGAAAAAGCGACAACACCGGCACGCCGCTGCGCCTCATCGAATTTGGCCAGCGCATTGTAGGCGCCACGGAACTTGAACGCCCCCATGCGCTGCAAGTTTTCACACTTGAAAAACACCTGCGCACCGAGCTCGCTATCGGCAGTGCGCGACGTCATCACCGGCGTGCGGTGCGCCACCCCGGCAATCCGCTCCGACGCCGCCACCACGTCGGCATAAATGGGCAAAACCTGTTCGTTCATGATTCTTCCTTTAGTTGTAAAGCGTGGTCAGGGCGAGGCGCAGCGCCGCAGACAGTGCGAACGCACGGCAAGGCGCTGCAACGACGCCCTGGCCGCGCTTTTAGCGGGCATCGTTGTAGACGGTGGCGCTGGAGACGTTAAGATACGCGGCAACGGCATTAGGGTCAGGGCAACGGCATTAGGGTCAGTGCCGACATTCAGACACGAGCTCTTCGCTATCTGCAGCCGGCCTTGTCAGCGGGCATCGTTGTAAACGGTGGCGCGGGAGACGTTAAGATACGCGGCAACGATATCCATCGCCCGCCTCACGTCGGACAGCCCACTGTCCTTGAGCTCACCCATCAGCGCGCGGCGCTCGTCGGTCTTGAGCGCGCGCGGGGTGGTGCCGTGGCGGGCGGCGAAGTCGTCGATGCGCAGGCGGATGGCTTCGGCCCCGGTGGGTTGCAGCGTGTCGTTGACGGCAGCGGCCCTATCGACGCTGCCGAATTGCGTGAGCATGGTGTTGAGGCTGCGGAACACGGTGAGATCGACGTTCAGGCACAGCGCGGCCACGTAGCGCCCGTCGCTGTCCTTGATGCCGACCGACGTGCTCTTGGCCAGGCGACCGTCGGGAAAGGTGTTCGGGTAGTTGGCGATCACCTGGTCGACGCCTGGGTCGGCGGCGCGCGCCAGGCCCAGCTCGGTGGCGGGTTCGCCCACGCTACGCCCGGACAGGTTGTTATGGATCGCCAGGATGGCGTGGTCCGGCTCGGTCAGGTCGTGCAGCACCACTTCGCAAAAAGGCGCCAGGGTCTTGCCCAGGCCATCGGCCACCTGCTGCAACTGGGCCAGCAGGTTGTGGTGTTCGGGAGTCTTTTTCATCAAAACATTTTATCTTCTTTTGGACTTTTTGTACAATACCCTTCCCGTGTCGAGGCCCGTGGTGCAGCGTTTCGATGTCATCCTCTAATCCAGCGCGCCGCAGCCCTGTTGCGCAGCACAGTTCGTATAATGGTTGCACAACAACCATTGGAGACCGATCATGAAACTGCTTGCCGCCACCGCTGCCGCCGCTACCGCCCTGTTCGCTTTTGCAGCCCCGCTTGCCCACGCCGCCGACCTGGCCTCGCCGGTGGGACTGTGGCAAAACATCGACGACGAAACCAACAAGCCCAAGGCGCTGATCCGCATCACCGACACCAACGGCGTGCTGCAAGGCCAGATCGAAAAACTGTACCGCGACGCCGGCGAAGACCAGAATCCGCTGTGCGTAAAATGCGAAGGCGCCAAGAAGGACCAGCCGATCACCGGCATGGTGATCCTCACCGGACTGAAGAAAGACGGCGACGAATACACGGGCGGCGAAATTCTCGACCCGGCCAAGGGCAAAACCTACAAGAGCAAGATGCACCTGACCGACGGCGGCAAGAAACTGAGCGTGCGCGGCTACATCGGCACGCCGATGCTGGGCCGCTCGCAGACCTGGGTGCGGCAGGACTAACGCAGGCTGCAGGCGGACCTTCGATGCGCCTGCTGGCGCACGGCAGCGCCAACTACGCGCCGGTGGCCAGCAACCACGCCGAACCGGGCCGCGCGCTCAACCGGCAGGTGGAGCTGGTGGCGCAATAGTTATGGCGCGATGCCCTTGCCGGTGGCGGTCCAGTAAATGCCGCCCAGCAGGTGCGCCAGGTATTGCGGGTCGCGGTACATCTCGCCGTTGTGGCCCAGCGCGGTGACGAATACCCGGCCGCCTTGTTGGGCACCTTCCAGCGTGTGATACCAAGCTACCGGGTGGTCGCGGCCCATGCCCTGGGTGGTCTGGCCGGGCCAGATTTTGGTCGGGTCGTAGGTGCTTTCATCGACGTTCAGTACCGGGTGGATCGCGATATTGTGCGGATTGTCGAAGATGTACCACTCGTCGCTCCAGATCCAGCGCTCGGGTATGCCGAACGTGGCCGGAAACTTTTTATCGACCACGTAGGCCACGCCGGTTTGCAGCATCGGGTGGTTGCCCACCCGGCGACCGATCAGCTTCTCGAACCATGGCCAGGTGTTGGGCGCAATGATCAACGAGCGGTGCACCAGCATGGCGTTGCCGCCGCTGCGCATATAGTCCTCGAATTTTTTACGGCGCGCTTCGCTGAGCTCTTCCCCGGGCGTGTTGAGGAACACGATGGTGGCGTATTGCTTCAAGTCGCCATCGAACAGCTCGGGACGATGCGTGTACACCACCTCGAACGAGTGCAGCTTGCCCAGTTTTTCCAGGCTGTCGCGGGCGATCGGGATGTATTCGTAATGGTATTTGCCGGGCATGGCGAACACCAGGATCTTGTACTGGTTGTCGGCGCGGCTGGGCGCGGCCAGCAGCAAGGCGGCGATGGCCAAAATGGACATGAGGGCCTGCAGGATTTTTCGCATGGTTGTCTCCGTGAATTTTTTACTTAGTTAGCGCTAACATCGGACCGTCCAATATACCCGTTTTCTCTGCGCAAGTGATACAGGTGTTACGATTCGCGACGATGAAAATATTTCTGATCCTGGTGGGATGGATCGCCGTGGCGCTGGGCGTGCTGGGCATCTTCCTGCCGTTGCTGCCCACCACGCCGTTCCTGCTGCTCGCGTCCGCCTGCTTCGCACGCGGTTCCTCGCGCATGCACAACTGGCTGCAAACCAACCGCGTGTTCGGCAAATACCTGCGCGACTACGAAAACGGCCACGGCATGCCGCTGCGCGCCAAGGTCTGGGTGCTGATCTTCATGTGGTGCTCGATGGGGTATTCGCTGTGGCGCCTGCAGCACCTGCCGGCACTGCAAGTGCTGCTGGTGGTGATCGGCGCCGGTGTGACGATTTATCTGACGCGCTTCGTGCCGACCATGGTGCCCAAAAAGCCTGGCTAAGCCGACGGCGTGGCGTGCTTGCGCAAGTGCCGATCCAGGCTGTTGGCAAAGCTCTGGCGGTCGCTCTGGCTGAACGCGGCCGGGCCGCCGGTATCGACGCCGCTGCCGCGCAGCTCGTCCATGAAGGCGCGCATGGTCAGCATCTGGGCGATATTGTCGTTGGTGTAGAACTCGCCGCGCGGATTCAGCGCATAACCGCCCTTCTTCAACACGTCTGACGCCAGTGGAATGTCGCCGGTCACCACCAGGTCGCCGGGCGCCAGGAGGCGCACGATTTCCTGGTCGGCCACGTCGGCGCCGGACGGCACTTGCACCGAGCGGATGAACCGCGACGGTGGCACCCGCAGTAACTGGTTGGCCACCAGCGTGACCTGCAACTGCATGCGGTCGGCCACGCGGTACAGGATGTCCTTGACCACGGCCGGGCAGGCATCGGCATCGACCCAGATCTGCATCACAGGTCCGTCCACAGTTCGCCGTTGGGGCTGGTGCGCGGGGGCGTCACGCCAAAGTGGCGGTACGCGGCAGGCGTGGCCACCCGCCCGCGCGGCGTGCGCTGCAAAAAGCCCTGCTGGATCAAATACGGTTCAAGCACGTCCTCGATGGTGTCGGCCGCTTCGCCGATGGCCGCAGCCAGGTTGCCGACGCCCACCGGGCCGCCACCGAACTTGAACAGCACCGCTTCGAGCAGCTTGCGGTCCATGACGTCGAAGCCGACGGTATCGACGTCGAGCATGACCAGTGCGGCGTCGGCCGTGGCCTTGGTGATGTCGCCATTGCTTTTGACTTCAGCGTAATCGCGCACCCGGCGCAGCAGGCGGTTGGCGATACGCGGCGTGCCACGGGCGCGGCGGGCAATTTCCACCGCGCCGTCGGGGTGGATATTGGCCTTGAGCAGTGCCGCACTGCGGGTGACGATCTTGGTCAGTTCCTCGGTATTGTAGAACTCGAGGCGGGCCACGATGCCGAAACGGTCGCGCAGCGGGTTGGTCAGCATGCCGGCGCGGGTGGTGGCGCCGACCAGCGTGAACGGCTGCAGGTCGAGCTTGACCGAGCGCGCGGCCGGGCCCTCGCCGATCATGATGTCGATCTGGTAGTCCTCGAGCGCCGGGTACAGAATTTCTTCGACCACCGGCGACAGGCGGTGGATCTCGTCGATGAACAGCACGTCGTTGGCTTCGAGGTTGGTGAGTATGGCCGCCAGGTCGCCGGGACGCTCGAGCACCGGGCCCGAGGTCTGGCGCAGGTTCACGCCCATCTCGCGCGCAATGATGTTGGCCAACGTGGTTTTACCGAGACCGGGCGGGCCGAACAGCAACGTGTGATCGAGCGCCTCGTTGCGGTTGCGCGCGGCAGCGATAAAGATCTCGAGCTGGTCGCGGATCTTGGACTGCCCGACGTATTCATCGAGGAGCTTGGGACGCAAGGCCCGTTCGATGGCCTCTTCGTTGGGCGACGTGGGCGCCGCGTCGATAATGCGCTGTTCGGTGAAGCTGTCGGTCTGGATGCTCATTCGTTACTTGGTTGGGGTGGTATTTAATATGCGCTCGACGTACGCGCCTGCCGCTTTCTTGGTGGCGCGTAATTGCTCCTGCTCTAGCGGTGACAGCATGCGTACCGGTTGATTCGGTTGATCCGTATCGGGCGAAGCAGGCAGCTGCACAACCAGCGATTCTACCTTGCCTTCAGCTATCAGCCGCTTCCAGGTTCGTAATGATTCTTTCGCTCGTTGGAGTTCGGCAGAGATATCGGGCTTCGGAGGCGGTAAGGCAGTCGAAACCGAATCCAAAACGTCGATACCACCAGTTTTCGATGTGGCCATGTTTTCTCCTTAACTCATCAATCTGCCCCCGGGCAGGCGTCAGACGCGCAGAATAGTCCTTACCTGTCAGAACGGTCGCGCCTATCACATGCGCGCCCTGCGCCATCATGTGGCCGCGCAAGTTGGCCAACGTGCCGCCCTGACCGATAAAGTCGTCCACCAACACGTAGTGTAGGCCAGATCGAGCGCTGCCACCGAAAAGTGCCTGCCCGCGCAGCCGGGCGAATCCGCTCGCGCCGGTATGGCTGACCTTGTTGATCTGGATGACCTCGCGCTCATAACGCCAATTGAGCTTGGTGGCGATGACGGTGGCCATCGCTTCGCCGATGGCATTCGTGCCTTGCGCTTCTTCCGCATGAACGCTGGCGAGTGCTGGATGATGGTGGTCAAACAAGCGCCATAGCTGTTCCAGCACTTGTAACGATAGCGCCTCCAGCACCAGTTCCACCGCTGCGGCCAAATTGCCTGCCTTGGCTGCCGCATAAGCGCGATGCTTTTTGACGAACAATTCGGGCGCGTGCATCAGCACATCGGGAAAACCGCCCCAGGGATAACGTGTCGGCTTGTCCATGCAGCCCTCCACCCAGGCTCACTAACAACCTTCGAGCGTAGGCTGCGGCTCCAGCACCGACAAGCATGCACATTTGAGCTATGTCACCCCTTCGACAACGCTTTCAACGCCTGCTTGATACCATCCGACACACCGGCACCAGCCGGGACGGTCTTGAGCGCCAGCAGCGCTTCCTTGTCGGAGTAGCCCAGCGCCAGCAGCGCGTTGAGGATGTCCGATTGCGCGTCGGGCACCGAGGGCGCGCCGCCTGCGCTGCCCAGGTCCGGGCCCAGCTTGCCCTTGAGTTCGAGCAGCAGGCGCTCGGCGGTTTTCTTGCCGATGCCGGGCACCTTGATCAGGCGGCCCGATTCCTGCAGCGTGACCGCCTGCGCCAGGTCGGCGATCGACATGCCGGACAGGATCGACAGCGCCGTGCGCGCACCGACGCCGCTGATCTTGATAAGCAGGCGAAACACGGCGCGCTCGTCGGCATGGCCGAAGCCGAACAGCAGATGGGCGTCTTCGCGGATGGCCTGGTGGGTAAACAGCACCACCTTTTCGCCGACGTTGGGCAGGTTATAAAACGTGCTCATCGAGACATCGACTTCGTAGCCGACGCCGCCGCAATCGACCAGCAATTGCGGCGGATTTTTTTCGAGCAAAATACCGGAGAGACGACCGATCATCGTGTGGAGACCTTGTGAGTTTGTGTGGATTAACCGACCAGGCGGCCGCGCTTCATGCGCAGGCCGGCCAGCGGGCCACCAGGCGCGGTAGCACCTGCCGTGGTGGTCTTGATGCCGGCGCTGGCGATCAGGGTCAGCGTTTCACGGCTGTGGGCGTGGCAGATGGCGATGCCGAGCGCATCGGCAGCATCGGTGCCGGGCAGGCCGGGCAGCGACAGCAGGCGCGCCACCATGTCCTGCACCTGCGACTTGACGGCGCGGCCGGTGCCCACGACTGCCTGCTTGATCTGGGTGGGCGAATATTCGGCCACCGCCAGGTTGGCCGACACCAGCGCGCAAATCGCCGCCCCCCGCGCCTGGCCCAGCAGCAGGGTCGATTGCGGATTGACGTTGACGAACACCTGCTCGATGGCCGAGCACTCGGGCTGGTAAATGCGCGCGACTTCAGCCACGCCGTCCAGGATCACCTTGAGACGCGTGGGCAAGTTGCCCTCGCCGCTCTTGATGGTGCCGGAAGCGATGTAGCGCAACTTGGCGCCCTGCTTGTGGATGACGCCAAAGCCGGTGGTGCGCAGGCCGGGGTCGATGCCGAGAATAATCATGCGGGGATTGTACTATGGCAAACGGCGAAAAGCGCGATGGTGAGTCATTCCTGCGAATGCAGGAATGACGAAAAAGCAGTAGCAACATCAGAGGCTGTCGCAAACCGTGTGCAGCGAGGCGCGCCGGTGAAGACAGTGCGTGAGCACGGCGAACCGGCGCAACGACGCTGCGCGCGGTTTACGACAGCCGATCAGTGGCGGAAATGACGGGTGCCGGTATAGACCATCACCACGCCGCGTTCGTCAGCAGCATCAATCACCTCCTGGTCACGCATCGAACCGCCCGGGTGAATCACGCAGGTCGCGCCGGCATCGACCACCACGTCGAGACCATCGCGGAACGGGAAGAACGCGTCCGACGCCACCACCGAACCGGCGAGCGACAGGCCGGCGTTTTGCGCCTTGATCGAGGCGATGCGGGCCGAGTCGATGCGGCTCATCTGGCCGGCGCCCACGCCCAGCGTCATGTTGTTGCCGCAGAAGACGATGGCGTTCGATTTGACGTACTTGGCCACGCGCCAGGCAAACATCATGTCCTGCAATTGCTGCGGGGTTGGCTGCAGCTTCGAGACCACTTTCAGGTCCGACACCAGCACGTTTTTCGCATCGGCCGACTGCACCAGCAAGCCGCCACCGACGCGCTTGAAGTCCATCGCGTTGACGCCCGCATTGGCTGCATCCAAAGGAATTTCCAGCAGCCGCACGTTCTGCTTGGCCGACAGGATTTGCTTGGCTTCGGCCGAGAAGGTCGGCGCGATCAGCACTTCGACGAACAGCTTGGCCAGTTCCACGGCAGCGGCCGCATCGACTTCCACGTTGAAAGCGATGATGCCGCCAAACGCCGAGGTCGGGTCGGTTTGCAGCGCGCGCTTGTAAGCGTCGGCAGCATCGCTACCGAGCGCCACGCCGCACGGGTTGGCGTGCTTGACGATCACGCAGGCAGCGCTCTGGTCGAAGCCACCCATGCTCTTCACGCATTCCCACGCCGCATCGGCGTCCGCGATATTGTTGAACGACAGTTCCTTGCCTTGCAGCTGGCGGTAATTGGCCAGCGCGCCTGGCGTTGCCACCACGTCGCGGTAGAACGCGGCCGACTGGTGCGGATTTTCGCCGTAACGCATGTCCTGCACTTTTTCAAACGCCACGTTCAGGTTCTTCGGATACGCGCCACGGGTAGCGTGGGCGCGGTCCGGGCCCAGGCTGGTCAGGTAGTTGGCGATGGCGCCGTCGTACTGGGCAGTGTGGGCGTAGACCTTGGTGGCCAGGCGGAAGCGGGTTTCGTAGCTGACGAAACCGGGAGTGTTGTCGGTGGTTTTCATTTCCGCCAGCACCACGCCGTAGTCGGCCGGATCGCAGATCACGACCACGTCCTTGTGGTTCTTGGCCGACGAGCGCAGCATGGCCGGGCCGCCGATGTCGATGTTTTCGATGGCGTCGTCGAGCGAACAGTCATCCTTGGCGACCGTGGCCTGGAACGGGTACAGGTTAACCACCACCATGTCGATGGTCGGAATGCCGTGTTCGGCCAACTTGGCCATGTGCTCCGGAAAATCGCGACGGGCCAGGATGCCGCCGTGTACTTTCGGGTGCAGGGTCTTGACGCGGCCATCGAGCATTTCCGGGAAACCGGTGTAGTCGGCCACTTCGGTCACGGCCAGGCCGTTGTCGGCCAGCATTTTGGCAGTGCCGCCGGTGGACAGGAGCTGAACGCCCATGGCGGACAACGCGCGGGCGAAGTCCAGCACACCGGTTTTGTCGGAAACGGAGATGAGAGCTGATTTAATCATGGCTGTGAAGGCTAGGTGGGTAATAAAGGTGGGAACAGTCGGCACAACGGCCGATTCCCAGCCGTCCACGCCGGAAAACGCAGGCCGTTACAGCAGGCCGTGCTCTTGCAATTTCTTGCGCAAAGTATTGCGGTTGATGCCCAGCATCTGCGCCGCGTGCGACTGGTTGCCGTCAGCGCGCGTCATGACCACTTCCAGTATCGGCTTCTCGACGGTCAGCACGACCATGTCGTAGATATTCGACGCCTGCTGCTCGCCCAGGTCGTTGAAGTAGTCTTCAAGGCTTTTCTGCACTACTTCCTGGATACTTTCTTTGCTCATTTTGTACGTTCTCAATAATCTGTTGAAGCTGGTAAATCGCCACCAGGCTTGTGGCCCGGACGCTTACCCTTTTGATATGACTTTTTTGATGCTGCGCTGGCTGTTTGCGATGGGCTAAGCGGCCTGCAAATCTTCGGAGAGGCGGTATTGTAACCGCTCGCCCCACTGTCGCTGAGATTCGAAGAACTGGTCCACCGCGTCGAGCTGCGTCTCGGTCGATTCCAGCAAGTTCATCCGTTGCCGGAATTCCTCGCCACCGGGCAGGTCGCGCACGTACCAGCCGATGTGCCTGCGCGCGGTGCGCACGCCCAGGTAGTCACCGTAAAAACCGTAGTGGGCGCGCAGGTGTTCGTCCATCAGCGCGCGCACCTCGGCAATGTAAGGCGCCGGCAAGTGCGTGCCGGTTTGCAGGAAATGGTCGATCTCGCGGAAGATCCACGGTCGGCCCTGCGCTGCACGCCCCACCATCACCGCGTCCGCACCGGTGTAGTCGAGCACGAACTTGGCTTTTTCGGGCGTGGTGATGTCGCCGTTGGCCACCACCGGGATCAATACCGACTGCTTGACGGCGGCAATGGTGTCGTACTCGGCGTCGCCGGTGTAACCGTCGGTGCGGGTGCGGCCGTGCAGGGTCAGCATGGCGATGCCGGCGTCTTCCGCAATGCGGGCAATTTGCAGGGCGTTCTTGTTTTCGCGGTTCCAGCCGGTACGGAATTTCAGCGTGACCGGCACGTCCACCGCGCCGACCACGGCAGCGAGGATCTCGCGCACCAGCGGCACGTTTTGCAGCAAGGCCGAACCGCACCAGTTGTTGCACACCTTCTTGACCGGGCAACCCATGTTGATGTCGATGATCTGGGCGCCGCGCTCGACGTTGAAGCGCGCGCAGTCGGCCAGGTCTTGCGGATCGGCGCCGGCAATTTGCACCGCTTTTGGCTCCATTTCACCGGCGTGGTCGGTACGGCGCGAGCTTTTTTCGGTGGCCCACAGGCGCGGATTGGACGCCGCCATCTCGGACACCGCGTAGCCCGCTCCCAGCTGCTTGCACAGTTGGCGGAACGGCCGATCGGTCACTCCCGCCATGGGGGCGACAAATACGTTGTTACGCAGCAGGTGGGGGCCGATTTGCACAGAAGTTACCTGGTTGGAAAGGAGGAACCTTCTATTTTACCCCAAGGTCTGCTCAAATAATAAGCACTATTTAGACTATGTCGTCGAGTGCTATTGCCAAGTGGGCAACGTCACCCCAGCTGTCGAGCGCCAGCTTGCCATCGGCATAGTGAAAACGGTTGATGCTGGCGTTCTTGACCTGGAAGTCGCGCGGACTGTCCAGTTGCATGCCCACCGCCTCGCGGTACGCGCATTCGAGCACGCCGCCATGGGCCACGATGGCAATCGTCTTGCCCCGATGCTCAACCGCCCAGCGGCCGATGGCACCGATGGCGCGCTCGTAGAACTGGCGGAAACTTTCGGCCACGCGGTCGCCCGCCGGCATCACGGCGTCGATATCGCGCGCCTGCCACAGCACGAAATCGTGCGGGTATTGCTGCTCGATCTCGCTGTACAACATGCCTTCGAAAACGCCGTAGCCGCGTTCGCGCAGGGCGGCGTCGGTGTGCACGGTGGCGTGGTCGTAGTGCACGGCCACGGCCTGGGCGGTTTGCAGCGCCCGTTGCAAGTCGCTCGAGACGACCAGGTCCAGCCCCTCACCTGCCAGCGCGTCGGCCAGGGCGCGGGCCTGGCGCTCTCCTTCGGCGTTGAGTGGAATGTCGATGTGGCCTTGCAGGCGACGCACGGCGTTCCACGCCGTCTCGCCATGGCGTATCAGTACTATCTTGGTAGTGTTCATGCAGTCTTCGGTTTGCCCTTGGCGGCCTTGGGCGCCAGGGCGGGATTGAGGGTATAGGTGGCGATCAGCTGGGCTTCGTCGATGATGTGGCCATGGATGGCATTTAACACGTCGGCGCAGGTGAAGCGCGCAGGCAAGTCCAGGCGCGGCACGTCGAGCGCGTACAGGCGAAAGATGTAATGGTGCACGCGCTCGTCGTTCCAGGGCGGATACGGGCCGTCGTAGCCGTGGTAGTCGCCAGCCATGGCCGGGTCATGCGCGAACCAGCCCGTGTAATCGTTGAGGCCCTGGCGCAGCGCCAGGTCGTCCAGCATCACTTCCGGTCCCGGCTTGCCGTGGGGCGTTACGCCGTTCGCTAGCGCGCCAGCCGGCAGTTCGCCGCGCGACGGCGGGAGATCGACCAGGCTCCAGTGGAAAAAGTCGCCGCGCGCCTCGACGGCCGCTACCGGCACATCGGCGCGGTTGGCATTGGAGGCATCGACCGGCGCATCGCCATCGATGCACAGCAGTACCAATGATTCGGTCCCGGCCGGCACGTCGGTCCACGCCAGGTGCGGGTTGCGGTTGCTTGATAGCACCACCTTGCCGTCCTGGTCCAGCACGCCCAGCGCGAACTCGGCCGGCAAGGGACGGCCGTTACGCACATTGTCACTCACCAGCTTCATTGCCACGTCCTTTACTTTGGATTGACTTGCAACCAGAACGTCACCGGTCCATCGTTGGTGAGCGTCACCTTCATGTCGGCGCCGAACTGGCCGGTTTGCACGACCGGGTGTTTCAGTTTGGCCTGGGCCACGAAATGGCTAAACAAACGCAAGCCGTCCGCTGGTGCGGCAGCCGGCGTCAACGACGGTCGGGTACCGGAGCGGGTGTCCGCTGCCAGCGTAAATTGCGGCACCAGCAGCAGACCGCCAGCGACATCGGCGACGCTGCGGTTCATTTTGCCGGCATCGTCGCCGAACACGCGGTAGCCGAGCAGCTTGGCCAGCAAGATGTCGGCTTCCTTTTCTGTGTCGCCGCGCTCGGCGCACACCAGCACCATCAGGCCGGCCTCGATGGCGCCGATGTTGGCGCCATCGACCACCACGCTGGCGCTACTGACCCGTTGCAGCAGCGCGATCATGCTGTCAGCGTGACGCGGGCGAACTTGCGCTTGCCCACTTGCAGCACGAAGGTGCCGGCTTCGACCTTCAGCGCTTTGTCGCTGAGCACGGTGCCGTCGAGGCGCACGCCGCCCTGGTCGACCATGCGCATCGCTTCCGACGTCGACGGGCACAGGCCGGCCTGCTTGAGCAGTTGCGGCAGGCCCAGCGGTGCGCCGGTGAGCGCCACGTCGGGCACGTCGTCGGGAATGCCACCCTTGGAGCGGTTGACGAAGTCGTTCAGCGCTTCTTCGGCAGCGGCCTGCGAGTGGAACCGGGCCACGATTTCCTGGGCAATCGCCACCTTGGCGTCGCGCGGGTTGGCGCCGCCGGCCACGGTCGCTTTCAGGGCGGCGATGTCGGCGATCGAGCGGAACGACAGCAAATCATAGTATTTCCACATCATCTCGTCGGAAACGCTCATGATCTTGGCGAACATGGTGTTGCCCGGCTCGGTGATGCCGATGTAGTTGTTCTTCGACTTAGACATTTTTTCCACGCCGTCCAAACCTTCGAGCAGCGGCATGGTCAAAATGCATTGCGGCTCTTGCGCGTAGTCTTTTTGCAGTTCGCGGCCCACCAGCAGGTTGAACTTCTGGTCGGTGCCGCCCAGCTCCAGGTCGGCCTTGAGCGCGACCGAATCGTAACCCTGCATCAGGGGATACAGGAACTCGTGGACCGCAATCGGTGTCCCACTCTTGAAACGCTTGGTAAAGTCGTCGCGCTCCATCATGCGCGCCACCGTGTAGCGCGAGGCCAGCTGGATCAGGCCGCGCGCGCCCAGCGGGTCGCACCATTCGGAGTTGTAGCGGATTTCGGTCTTGGCGGCGTCCAGTACCAGCGAGGCCTGCTTGAAGTAGGTCATGGCGTTTTGCTCGACCTGTTCCTTGGTCAGCGGTGGACGGGTGGCGTTGCGGCCGGACGGGTCGCCGATCATCGAGGTGAAGTCGCCGATCAGGAAGATCACCTGGTGGCCCAGGTCTTGCAGCTGGCGCATCTTGTTGAGCACCACGGTATGGCCCAGGTGCAGGTCGGGCGCGGTGGGATCGAGGCCCAGCTTGATGCGCAGCGGCACGCCCGATTGCTCGGAGCGGGCCAGTTTTTGGGCGAATTCGGTTTCGATCAGCAACTCGTCGACACCGCGCTTGGTGATCGCGAGTGCCTCCTGTACATTGTCGCTCAATGGCAGAGCTTTTGAGGGAACCGGCGGCGTCGAAGAAGAGGTAGTCATAACTTTTGAGAGGTTTTTTTTCAGAAAAAGGTAGCAGTTGCCAGGACTTTGTTATAATCCGTGATCCCATCAATCTTGCTCTACGAAAACGAACAACGATTAGAATTAGAAGAAAATAAACGTTCCTGAATAGTTCAAGCGGTAAATTCTAACTGATTGCATGAACCAAATACATAAATTCACGAGCTCACGCTTATATAAACTGGTCGGTTCCACGCCGAAGAAGCGCATCATTTCCGCTTCGGCTTTTGCCCTCACAGTCTGTGCTTTTGGCGCTGCCGCAGTAGCGCCGCTTGCTCCCGACGCGTCTGATTTGCCAGTGACCTCGATTCAGGAAACCGTTGCGATGCCGGATCTCGGCAAGCAGATTTCCGCACTCGAGCAGCAATCCTCCACCGAACAGTTCGTCCATGAAGAACGCGTACGCTCCGGCGATACGCTGGCCACGCTGTTGACCCGCCTTGGCGTGGACGACAACGATGCCGAGTCCTTCATCAAGAAGGACAAGATCGCCAAAGGCGTCATGCAGCTGAAAACCGGCAAGCGCGTACAAGCGCAAACCGATGAAATCGGCAATCTGCAATGGCTGCGGGCGACGGTGGTTGACGGCAAGGACATGCCAGTGAAAAACATCACGGTTACCCGCAAGGGCGACAGTTTTGTTGCACAGGAAGAAGCTGCGAAGCTGGAACGCCGCGTGGAAATGCACGCGCGCACCATCTCGAGCAACCTGTACGCGGCCACCGATTCGGACAAGGATGGCGCCAAGCTGCCCGACGCGATCGTCAAGCAGATCATTGAAATGTTCTCCACCAACATCGACTTCCGCGGCGATGTGAAACGTGGCGACCGTTTTAATGTTGTGTACGAGACCTTCTGGCAAGACGGCGAATTCGTCAAGGCAGGCCGCATCCTGGCTGGCGAATTCACCAACCGTGGCACGACCTACCAGTCGGTGTGGTACGAAGATCCGCAAAGCAAGCAAGGCGGCGGTTACTACAGCTTCGACGGCAAGTCGCTGAAAAAGGCGTTCCTGAAGTCGCCGGTGGAGTTCACCCGCATTTCGTCGGGCTTCTCGATGCGCGTGCACCCGGTATCGGGCCAGTGGAAAGCCCACAAGGGCATCGATTTCCCGGCGCCGATCGGCACGCCGATCCGCGCTGCTGGCGATGGCACCATCGAATTTGCCGGCACCCAGAACGGTTACGGCAACCTGGTCACCATCAAGCACTGGAATAACTACAGCACCGCCTATGCCCACATGAGCCGTTTCGGTTCGGGCATCAAAAAGGGGGGCAAAGTAAGCCAGGGCGACATCATCGGCTACGTGGGCAACACTGGCTGGTCCACCGGCGCCCACCTGCACTACGAATTCCGTGTGGGCGGCGAAGCCCGCGATCCGAACAAGATGAACGTGCAAGCCCAGGCACCGTTGACCGCTGCAGAAATGTCGCGTTTCAAGGTCTACGCTTCGGACATGACGCACCGCATCGCCCTGCTGCAATCGGGCCAGTCCGGCTTCAACGGTGGCACCACCCGCATGGCTGCCAAGTAACAACTTCCCGCTTTAAATCTTCACTCTAAAAACAGGCCGCCGCATCGGCCTGTTTTTTTATTATCATGCGCTTCGACAGCGTTCGCTTCCGTGCGACACCACACGCAAGGTCAGGCAAAATACATTTTTCCCAAAAAACAACGACGAGGACGCCACATGGCTCTGTATATCGGTTTGATGTCGGGCACCAGCCTCGACGGTGTTGACGGTGCGCTGGCCGACTTTTCGGGCGACGACATCACCACGCGCGGCGCCGCCTATATCGCTTTTCCGCCCGCGCTGCGCGCCGAACTGATGGCGCTGCAAGCGCCAGGCGACAACGAGATCGAACGCGAGGCCGCTGCCGCCATCCAACTGGCGCAGCACTATGCCGACTGCGTGGCAGCCCTGCTGGTCGATGCAGACCTCGCTGCCGAGGATATCGCAGCCGTTGCCGTGCACGGCCAGACCATCCGCCACCGCCCCGAACTGGGCTTTACGCGCCAGGTCAACCACCCTGCCCTGCTGGCAGAATTGTGCGGCATCGACGTGATCGCCGACTTCCGCAGCCGCGACGTGGCTGCCGGCGGCCAGGGCGCACCGCTGGTGCCGGCGTTTCACCAGGCGCTGTTCGGCAAAGCCGGCAGCACCCGCGTGGTGGCCAATATCGGCGGCATTGCCAATATCAGCGTGCTGGGCGGCGATGGCGCCGTGACCGGTTTCGATACCGGCCCCGGCAACGTGTTGATGGATGCCTGGATCGGCCGCCACCAGGACAGGGAATACGACGCCGACGGCGCCTGGGCCGCCAGCGGCGCGGTGCTGCCGGAGCTGCTCGATGAGCTGATGCGCACGCCGTACCTGGCGCTGCCGCCGCCGAAAAGCACGGGCCGCGACCTGTTCCACCTCGACTGGCTCGATGCGCGCCTGGCCGTGTACCGCGAGGCCGCGCCCGAGGACGTGCAGTGCACGCTGACGCGCTTTACGGCCTTATCGCTGGCGCAGGCCATCGCCGCCCACGGCGAAGGCGCCGAGGCCGTCTACGTGTGCGGTGGCGGCGCCTACAACAGCGTATTGATGAGCGAACTGGGCGCGGCGCTGGGCAAGCAGGTGGTCGTGGCGTCCACCCAGGCGCTGGGCGTAGCGCCGAACCGGGTGGAGGCGCTGGCGTTTGCCTGGCTCGGGTATCGGCTCACGGAGCGGCTGGCTGGGAATTTGCCAGCGGTGACGGGCGCACTGGGAGAGCGGGTGCTGGGGGCGTTGTACCCGCGCTGACGGTTTTAGGTTCAGGCATGAAAAAAGGCGGCACAACCGAGGTTGTACCGCCTTTTTTTACATGGCGCGAGGCGCCGCGTGCTTACGCAGGTTTTAGACCGAGAACGACGAACCGCAACCGCAGGTCGAGGTGGCCGACGGGTTCTTGATCACGAACTGGGCGCCTTCGAGGTCGTCCTTGTAATCGATTTCCGCGCCGACCAGGTACTGGTAGCTCATCGAATCGATCAACAGCTCGACGCCGTTCTTGACCATGGTGGTGTCGTCTTCGTTGACGATTTCATCGAACGTGAAACCGTACTGGAAGCCGGAGCAACCGCCACCCTGCACGAATACGCGCAATTTCAGGTCGGGATTGCCCTCTTCCTCGATCAGTTGGGCGACTTTTTCGGCAGCGCTATCGGTAAACACGATAGGAGCTGGGATCACGTCCAGGCTTTCAGCAACAGCATTCATTTGGGACTCCTACGAGTTAAACATTAGCGGCCATTATAGACCCCTACCGGGTTTCCTGCTCCGACACCCTCAGATTTGGTGACGGAACCCAACATATCAAGGCAACAGCGCGATTTGTTTCAGGCCGGTCGTTTCTTCAAAGCCAAACATCAGGTTCATGCACTGCACGGCCTGGCCCGATGCGCCCTTGACCAGGTTGTCCTGCACCACCAGCACGATCACCGTGTTGCCGTTGTCCGGGCGATGCAGCGCCAGGCGCAGCATGTTCGAGCCACGGGTGGAACGGGTTTCCGGGTGCGAGCCGAATGGCATCACGTCGACGAACGGGCTGTCCTTGTACTGCTCTTCGAACAATGCTTGCAGTTCCTCGTTGGTGACATCTCTGGTGAGGCGACCGTACAGCGTGGAGTGCATGCCACGGATCATCGGCACCAGGTGCGGCGTGAAGACCAGGCTGACCTTGTCTTCAGTGAACTTTTGCAGCTGGGCCGAGGTTTCCGGCGTGTGGCGGTGGCCGGCCACGCCGTAGGCCTTGAAGTTGTCGCTCGACTCAGAGAACAGGGTGCCGATTTCGGCCTTGCGGCCGGCGCCGGACACGCCCGACTTGCAGTCGGCGATCAGGCCGCCAGCGTCGATCAGGCCGGCCTTGAGCAGCGGGTAGTAGCCCAGTTGCATGGTGGTCGGGTAGCAGCCGGGGTTGGCCACCAGGCGCGCGCCCTGGATCGCTTCGCGGTTCAGTTCGGCCAGGCCGTAGGCGGCTTCGTCGAGCAGTTCCGGGCAGGTGTGCTCGATCTTGTACCACTTCTCGAAGACGGCCTTGTCCTTGATCCGGAAGTCGGCCGCCAGGTCGATCACCTTGACGCCGGCAGCGAGCAGCGCCGGCGCCTGGGCCATGGCCACGCCGTGCGGGGTGGCGAAGAACACCACGTCGCACTGGGTCAGGTCGGCCTTGTCCGGCGACGAGAAGGCGATATCGACGCTGCCGCGCAGCGAAGGGAACATATCGGCAACCGGCAAACCATCTTCCTTGCGCGACGTAATGGCCGTCAACTGCACGTCAGGGTGGACTGCCAACAGTCGCAGCAATTCCACGCCGGTGTATCCGGTGCCGCCGACGATGCCAACTTTGATCATGTTCTAATCCTTGAGTAATGATGCGTGAAGATGCGTGAAGAAATATTCGAGTGCCATTTTATCAGGCATGTACGACAGGCGTATTACGCCTGCCAGATAGCAAAAAAGCCGCCCGACACAAGGCCGGCGGCTTTTTGTACAGCATGCAGGCAAGCCCGCATGCCGGAAGCGAAAATTAACGCTTCGAGAATTGCTTTGCGCGACGTGCTTTGCGCAGACCAACTTTTTTACGTTCAACTTCACGTGCATCGCGGGTCACGAAGCCGGCTTTGGCCAGATCCGGTTTCAGCGCTGCATCGTAGTCGATCAGGGCGCGGGTGATGCCGTGACGCACAGCACCTGCCTGGCCGGACTCGCCGCCGCCGTGCACGTTGACTTTGATGTCAAAACGCTCGACGTTGCCGGTCAGTTCCAGTGGTTGACGAATAACCATCAGGCCGGTTTCGCGCGAGAAGTACTCAGCAGCTGGCTTGCCGTTAACGATGATTTGGCCAGTGCCAACTTTGATGAACACACGAGCTACTGCACTCTTGCGACGGCCGGTGCCGTAATTGTAGTTACCGATCATGTCAGTTCCTTAGATTTCGAGTGCTTTAGGTTGCTGGGCAGCGTGCGGGTGCGAACCTTCGGCGTACACTTTCAGCTTCTTGATCATGGCGTAGCCCAGTGGGCCTTTTGGCAGCATGCCTTTGACGGCTTTTTCCAGAGCACGGCCTGGGAAACGCTGTTGCATTTTCAGGAAGTTGGTCTCGTAGATGCCACCTGGGTAACCGGAGTGACGGTAGTACGTCTTCTCGGTTGCCTTGGTGCCGGTCACGCGCAGTTTGCCTGCGTTGATGATGACGATGTAATCGCCGGTATCGACGTGAGGAGTAAATTCTGGCTTGTGTTTGCCGCGCAGTCGGAGTGCCACTTCGCTGGCAACACGTCCGAGGACTTTGTCCGTCGCGTCAATCACGAACCAATCGCGCTGGACTTCGTGGCCCTTAGCGGAAAAAGTTTTCATGTTGACTTCCTAAATATTAAAACACGCTCAAATGGTGGTTCCGCCATGGTTTCAGCGGACTCGGCCTTCTTATTGTCTTTCCTGAGCGAACGGAAAGCCGGCTAGTATAAGCGGCGATGACCGGCCGCGTCAAGCACCGTGTAGCCTTCAAGCCCTGAAAACACAGGCGTTGCGCAGCCCATTACAATATGGAAAACACACTTGGAGAATGCGATGGAATGCAAAGTCAGCTGGAATGGCCCGTCGGGCATGAGTTTCCTGGCCCAGACCGGTTCTGGCCACCTGGTCAACATGGACGGCGCGCCCGAGGGCGGCGGCAACAACCTGGCGCCACGGCCGATGGAAATGGTGTTGCTCGGTACCGGTGGCTGCACCGCTTATGACGTGGTGCTGATCCTGAAAAAAGGCCGCGCCGACATCCGTGGCTGCGAATGCACGCTCAAGGCCGACCGCGCCGAGACCGACCCGAAGGTGTTCACCAAGATCAATTTCCACTTCACGGTGACTGGCAAGGGCCTGAAGCCGGAGGCGGTGGAACGGGCGATCGCGCTGTCGCATGACAAGTACTGCTCGGCGTCCATCATGATCGGCAAGACTGCCGAGATCACCCACTCCTTCGAAATCATCGAGATTTAACCCGCAGTGCAGACACTGGGGTCGGACCCTGTACAGGGTCCGACCCCATCGGTTTCGGGTTGTGGTCGGCTTTTTAAACGTAATACGCGGTATTGGTCATGACGCTACCCATCACGGTCATCACCGCTTTCACCGGCGCCGGCATCTCTGCCGCGCCCAGCGCCTGCGCTGCCGCGCCGTGCTCGATTTCGTCGAGCCGCATCTGGTCCACGATGGCGCGCGACTTGACGTCTTGCGGCGGCAGTTTTTCCAGGTGGCTTTGCAGGTGGGCTTCCACCTGGCGCTCGGTTTCCACCACAAATCCCAGGCTTTTCGCGTCGCCCAGCAAGGCCGCCACCGTGCCCAGCGCGTACGAACCGGCGTAGAACAGCGGATTGAGCACGCTGGTGTGCGAGCCCAGTTCGCCCAGGCGCTGCGCGGTCCAGGCCAGGTGGTCTTCTTCTTCGCGGCTCGAATGTTCGAATTGCTGGCGGATCTGCGCGGTGCGGGCAAACCGTGACTGCGAATTGTAGAGCGCCTGCGCGCACACTTCGCCCACGTGGTTGACGCGCATCAGGCCGGCCGCGTGGCGGCGTTCCTGCTCGCTGAGGTCGGCGTCGGGCGCGAACTGGCCCGGGGTCGGGCGCGACGCCGTAGCCACGCCGGCAATCACGCGCAGAGCCTTGTCGGCGCCGGTAATCAATCTGTCGAGGGGGGTGTGAAAATGGGCGGCCATGGTCAACTCGCTTGGTCAAAGCAGCATTATAAGACGGCAGTTACGATTCGGCCTCTTCGCGCAGTTGCCGCTGGCGCTCGATGTAGTCTGCCACCGGGCCGCGCACGTCGATTTTCGAGATGTCCTTGGCCACGCCCAGGTTCAGTCCCAGCAAAAACGGAATGCTCTCGACCGGCACCTCGGTGCACAGCTGGCCGAATGACTTGAGAAAGCGTTTCGATTCCACCACCGGCACCACCTTGGCCCCGCTCATGTATTGCAGGATGCTGGTGATGGTGTGGCCCTTGCCGAGCGCGTGGTAAATAAAGCGGTTGTAGTCGCGGTCGATCTGCTTGAAATCCAGGGTGTCCTTGGTCATCAGGCTCGACAGGTAGAACAATCCCAGCGCGGTACGGAAAAAGCCCGTCGCTTCGGTGCGGTCCACGCCGGCCTGCATTACCGCCAACATTTTGTCTTTTATTTCGGGAGTCAACATGAGCGCCTCGCTTTTGCAATCACTATAGCAAGCGTCGGATTCGATTTGTGGGCTCGCAGCCAACAAGGTGTGGCTAATTCCGAGGTTTTTTGCATGTCACGCATGTTACTCTTGAGAACATTTTAAAAAAAGGACAAGTTGATGATCGAGGTGAAAGGCCTGGCGAAGCGTTTCCGCTTGCCCAAGCGCGCTGCATCCACCAGCGACACCACAGCGCGCGACGTGCGCGAACAGGACGGCTGGTTCCACGCGGTGCGCGATGTCAGTTTCAGCTGTGCGCCCGGCGAAGTGCTGGGCCTGCTCGGTCCCAACGGCGCCGGCAAGACCACCACCTTGCGCCTGCTGTCCACCGCCTTGACACCCGACGCCGGCAGCATCCACGCCCATGGCGTCGATCTGCTGCGCGACCCGCTGGTGGCGCGCCAGCGCATCGGCTTCCTGTCCGGCAGCACCGGCCTGTACGGCCGCCTGACCGCGCGCGAAAATGTCGAATACTTCGGCAAGCTGCACGGCATGCGGCCCGACCACCTGAAACGCCGCTGCGACGAATTGTTCGCGCTGCTGGGCATGAACGAGTACGGCAACAAGCGCGCCGACCAGCTCTCCACCGGCATGAAGCAGAAATGCGCGATTGCCCGCACCGTGGTGCACGAGCCGCAAATCGTCATCCTCGACGAACCCACCACGGGCCTCGACGTGATGTCGGCCAAGATCCTGCTCGACTTTATCGCCAGCTACAAGGCGCTGAGGGTGCCGCTGATCTTTTCCACCCACCACCTGCACGAGGTGGAAAAAGTGTGCGACCGCGTGTGCATCGTCAACCACGGCGCCACCGCCTTCCACGGCACCGTGGACCAGTTGCGCCACCTGGGCGGCAGCGCCGACCTGTACGACGCCTTCGTTGGCGTCATTCATCGCGGAGCTTAACTATGTGGACCATCTACCTGAAAGAATTGCTGGAGCTGATCCGCGACCGCAAAACTTTTATTTTTACCATCGTCATCCCGGTGTTTGCCATGCCGCTGATCTTTGCCGCCTTCGGCATGCTGTCGTCGTCGATGTTCAAGCAGGCGCGCGAGGCCGAGATGGCGTATGCGCTGTTCGGCCAGGAGCACGCGCCGGCGCTGGCGCAGCGCTTCGCCGCCGAGCCGAGCTTCAAGCGCGTGGCGCTGGCCAATCCGGCCGACATCCGCGCCGCCATCGCGGACGACCGCATCAAGTTCGCGCTGGTGATACCGCCAGCGGCGCGGGATACGCTGGCGCGCCGCGAGCAAACCCTGATCGAACTTCATTACAACAGTGCCGCCACCGTGGACGTCACGCGCAAGCGCGTGATGGCGGTACTGGCACTGGAAAACAACGCCTTGCGCCAGCAGGCGCTGGCCGACATGGGGCTCTCGGCGCCGCAGCAGCGCTACGTGCTCGATCCGGTCGCCCTGCTCGACCGCTCCACCGCCAACAAGCGCGAGCAAATGGGCGCGGTGGTGGGCGGCATGGTACCGTACCTGCTGCTGATGGTGTGCCTGCTGGCGGCGATGTACCCAGCGATCGACACCGGCGCCGGCGAGAAGGAACGGGGCACGCTGGAAACATTGCTGCTTGCGCCAGTGTCGCGCACGGCCATCGTGCTGGCCAAGTTCCTGATGCTGTTTACGGTGGGACTGACCTCGGCGCTCTTGATGATCGCCAGCCTGGGCGCGGTGCTGGCCTTTGGCGGCCACCTGTTCAGCGGTGACCTGGCCCAGGTGGTGCGCTCGATCAACCTGCTCGACCTGGCGCTGCTGGCGCTGATGCTGGTGCCCACGGCAGCCATCTTCGCCTCGATCCTGCTGGCCATTTCGATCTACGCCAAGAGCTACAAGGAGGCGGCCGGCATGATTTCGCCGCTGATCATCGTCATCATCCTGCCCACCATGGTGGCACTGCTGCCCGGCGTGGAAATGAACTGGGGCTGGGCCATGGTGCCGCTGACCAACGTGGCGCTGGCCATGAAGGAACTGGTCAAGGGCACCATGGAATATCGCATGTTGTCGGCCATCATGCTGTCGTCCACCATTACTGCCGGGCTGCTGCTGGGCCTGTGCCGCTGGTGGTTCAACCGCGAGCAGGTGCTGTTCAGAAGTTAAACCTCGAGAAGCCCCGTTCCGGGGCGTCGTTTGCGCAATCTGGCTGGCGGTTTCGGCTGCCTGTCGCAAGCGGCCCCCAAGTATGGAACAAATTCAATACAATGCCATCATGTGAAAAGTGTATGGCCTTGCAGAAACAGGGCCTGCGCCGGCAGAATCGGGGAATCAATATGGAATTACGCATCAGCAACTTGTCCAAGACCTACGCCAATGGCGTGGTGGCACTGGACAATATTTCGCTCACCATCCCGGCCGGGATGTTCGGCTTGCTCGGCCCCAACGGCGCCGGCAAATCGACGCTGATGCGCACCCTGGCCACCTTGCAGGAATGCGATGCCGGTTCGGTCTTCCTCGACGACATCGACGTGCTCGACGAAAAAGACGCGGTGCGCCGCGTGCTCGGCTACCTGCCGCAGGACTTCGGCCTGTATCCGAAAGTGACTGCGTACGAAATGCTCGACCATTTCGCCCTGCTCAAAGGCCTGTCCAACCGCAACCGCCGGCGCGAGGTGGTCGATGGCCTGCTGCAGCAAACCAACCTGTTCGAAGTACGGCACCAGCGCCTCGGCGGTTTTTCGGGCGGCATGCGCCAGCGCTTCGGCATCGCCCAGGCGCTGCTGGGCGACCCCAAGCTGATCATCGTCGATGAACCGACGGCCGGACTCGATCCGCAGGAGCGGGTACGCTTCCACAACCTGCTGTCCGACATCGGCGACGACAAGACCGTCATCCTGTCCACCCACATCGTCAGCGACGTGGCGGACCTGTGCGCCAACATGGCCATCATCAACCAGGGCCACCTGCTGCTGTGCGGCCCCACCCAGGAACTGATCCACGATGTGAGCGACAAGATCTGGGCCCGCTTCATCGACAAGCGCGACCTGCCGTCGTTCCAGATCCGCCACCCGGTGATTTCCTCGCGCCTGCTGTCGGGCCGCACGCTGATCCACGTGTACAGCGAGACCGATCCCGGCGACGGCTTCGAGGAAGCGCTGGGCGACCTGGAAGACGTATACTTCGCCACCATCGCCGGGCGCCACCGCGCCGACGCCAGCTGCGACGCCTGAGCTTTACCATGTCCACCATGCCGACCATGTTTGCCATTGCCCGGTTCGAAGCGCGCCAGCGCCTCAAGCTGCTCTCCACCTGGGTGTACTTCGGCGGCTTCCTGGCGCTCACCCTGCTGTGGATGGCCACTGCCGGCGGCTACTTCAAGGGCTCGAGCATTGCCTTCGGCGCCAGCGCGATCAACTCGCCGCGCTCGCTGATGTTTACCGTCAGCGCGCTCGGCTCGCTGGGGGTGATCGTGATCGCGGCCATGATGGGGCGCTCGGTGCAGCAGGACTTCGAGCACGACATGCAGCACTTTTTCTTCAGCGCGCCCATCAAGAAATACCAGTACATGTTCGGCCGCTTTCTCGGCGCCTACCTCACCCTGGCCGTGATTTTCACCAGCATCATCCTCGGCACCTGGCTCGGCAGCCTGCTGCCCGGCATCGACCCCGAGCGGCTCGGCCAGCCTGGCGCGCTCGGCTACCTGGTCCCGTACCTGGTCGTGATCCTGCCAAACATCTTCATCTTCGGCGCCGTCTTCTTCATGCTGGCCGCACTGACCCGGCGCATGCTGCCGGTGTATATCAGCAGCGTGGTCATGCTGATCGGCTACATCATCGCCCCCAGCCTGGCGCGCGACCTCGACTTCAAAACCCTGGCCGCGCTGATCGATCCGTTCGGCACCACGGCAGTGATCCGCCTGACCGAATACTGGCCCATCGTCGAGCGCAACACGCGCATGTTCTGGCCCGAGGGCGTGTACCTGGTCAACCGCGCGTTGTGGTCGTCGTTTGCGCTGGCAGGTTTGCTGCTCGGTTACTGGCGCTTCCACTTCATCGCCACCAGCGACAGCGGCCGCCAGGGCAGCGCGGAAGCACCACGCGTGCTCACCGCTGCCGCCACCAATACCGCCGAGCCGCCCGACTTCGCCTCGCGCAGCCTGGGCCTGCTGCTGGTGCGCATGAGCTGGCTGAACCTGCGCGAAACCGTCAAGAACATCTATTTCCTGGTGCTGGTGCTCGCCGGCGTGCTGATGATGCTGGCCAGCGCACTGGAAATGGCGCCGCTGTACGGCACCAGCACCTACCCCGCGACTTACCTGGTGCTAGAGTCGGTGTCGGAAACCTTTGCGCTGTTCATGATGGTGATCACCACGTTCTACGCGGGCGAACTGGTCTGGCGCGAACGCGAAGCGCACATGGGGCAAATGCTCGACGCGCTGCCGGTGCCAGGCTGGCTGCCGCTGCTCTCCAAGCTGTTCGCGCTGGTGGGCCTGCAGGCGCTGCTGATGGTCGTGGTGATGTTGACCGGCATGGCGATCCAGATCGGCAAGGGATACTTCGTGCTGGAACCGGGCCTGTACCTGTACCACCTGTTCCTGCTGCAGCTGCCCGGCTACGCGCTGGGCGCCGTGCTGGCGATTGCGCTGCAAGTGCTGATCAACCAGCGCTACCTGGCGTACTTCGCCATGATCGCGTACTACGTCGCAGTGGTGACCATGTCGTCGCTGGGCATCGGCGACCCGCTGCTGCTGTACGGCGAAATGCCGCGCTTCAGCTATTCGGCCATGAATGGCTACGGCCACTACCTGCCGCGCGAGCGCTGGTTCGAGGCTTACTGGGCCGGCGCGGCCATCGTGCTGATGGTGCTGGCGGTGCTGTTCTGGGCGCGCGGCACCAACGACGGCTGGCGCCAGCGCCTGCAACTGGCGCGCCGCCGCCTGAGCCTGCCGGTGCTCGGTACACTGGCAGTGGGCACGCTGGTGTTCGCCGGCGCTGGCGCAGTGCTGTTCTATAACACCCACGTACTCAATCGTTACCAGTCGGCCTGGCAAAAAGATGTCGATCGCGCCGACTACGAGCGCCGCTATCAGCAATACGCGGTGGTGCCGCAGCCGCGCATCACCGACGTCAAGCTGGGCGTCGCCATCACGCCGGAAACACGCAGCCTGGTCGTGCATGGCCGCTATATCCTGCAGAACAAGACCGCGCAGCCGGTGGCCGACATCATCATCCACCAGGATCCCACCGCCACCGGCTGGCGTGCGCGTTTCAGCCAGGCGGTGCGGCCCGGCGTGCAGGATGCGGGCCTGGGCTTTTACAGCTACAAGCTGGCCACGCCGCTGGCGCCGGGCGCGCGCCTGGCGCTCGAGTTCGATGTCGAGTTCATCCCGCGCGGCATCCTCGGCATGGGCCAGGACACGCCGGTGGTGGGCAACGGCACCTTCTTCAACAACGGCGTGCTGCCGCACATCGGCTACCAGCCAGCGAACGAACTGGCCGACGCGCGCGACCGCCGCAAGCACGGCCTGGGGCCGCGCGAACGGATGCTGGCGCGCGACGACACCGCTGGCCTGGCCAACAACTTCGCCGCCAACGACGCCGACGCCATCACGTTTGACGCCGTGGTCAGCACCAGCGACAGCCAGGTGGCCGTGGCGCCGGGCACCCTGCTGAAAGAATGGAGCGCGCAGGGGCGCCGCTATTACCACTACCGGGTGGCGCAGCCGATGCTCAACTTCTACGCCTTCCAGTCGGCGCGCTACCTGGTCAAGCGCGACTGGTGGCAGGACGTCGGCATCGAGATTTACTATCATCCGGGACACGAATACAACCTCGAGCGCATGAACCGCGGCATCAAGCAGTCGCTCGACTACTACACGCATCACTTCGGTCCTTACCAGCACAAGGTGGTGCGCATCGTCGAATTCCCGCGCTATGCCACGTATGCGCAGGCGTATCCGAACACGATTGCCTATTCGGAATCGCTGGGCTTCATCGCCCGCGTCAACGACAGCAATCCGAAGGATATCGACTACCCGTTCTATGTCACCGCGCACGAAGTGGCGCACCAGTGGTGGGGTCACCAGCTGGTGGGTGGCAACGTGCGCGGCGCCAGCGTGCTGTCCGAAACCCTGGCCGAGTATTCGGCGCTGATGGTGATGAAGCACGCCTACGGCGAAGCGAAGATGCGGCGTTTCCTGCATTTCGATTTGGAGCAGTACCTGCTGGGCCGCGCGTTGGAGCGCAAAAAAGAAATGCCGCTGGCCGACAATGAAAACCAGGACTACATCCACTACCGCAAGGGCAGCCTGGCGATGTACCAGTTGCAGGATATCGTGGGCGAAGACAAGATCAGCGCCACGCTCAAGCAGCTGCTGGCCGAACACGCAACGACAGGCGGCAGCGGCCCGTACCCGGGCGTGACGGTACTGATCGACGCGCTGCGCAAGATCGTCTCGCCCGACCAGGCCTACCTGATCGACGACCTGTTCAACCACATCGTCCTGTACGAAAACCGCGCCGTCTCGAGCACCGCCCGCAAGCTGGCCGACGGCCGCTACGAAGTGAACCTGGTCGTCAGCGCCGCCAAGTCGCGCTCGAACGACCAGGGCGTGGAACGCGACGTGCCGTTAAAAGACTACATCGACATCGGCGTGGACGACGACAATGGCGCGGCGCTGCTGCGCGAGCGCAAGCTGATCTCTCAAAAAGAGAACCGCTACACGGTGATCGTCAACGCCCGCCCCGCCAAAGCCGGCATCGATCCCGACAACAAACTGATCGACCGCAAACCCGACGACAACATGATCAACATCGAATAACTTCGGGGTCAGTGCCTAATGCCGTTAAGTTAAGCTGAAGTTTTAATTTTTTTAGCATCGAAACGTCGTCCCCGCGCAGGCGGGGACCCAATTTGGCGTGCATTTCGACGAATTTCGTAGAACCTGGGTACCCGCCTTCGCGGGTACGACGGGTACGCTGAGCTTAACTTAACGGCATTAGGGTCAGTGCCGACATTCGGACACGAACTCAGCCTTAGGCATTAGGGTCAGTGCCGACATTCGGACACGAACTCAGCCTTATAACTGTTGGGCTCGTGTCTAAATGTCGGCACTGACCCCGAAGTGGGACACGAAGTGGGACAAGCAATGCGCTCAGGCGGTAACGCTGATGGTGCTGATAATGCCCGAGTCGAACGAGCTGCCGACGACGGTGCTGGCATAGGAAGGATCGGATTTCAGGATGTCGGCCCAGTTGCTAGACGCCTGGTCGGACAGGCCGTTGCCGCCACCTGCGGTGTACACGCCCGAGGTGCTGCCGGCAGCAGAATAAGCGGACAATATGCCCTGGTCCAGCGCCTGTTGCGCGGTCTGCGCGGTAGCGGCATTGCTGCCGGGCTTGGGCACCGCGATGGTTTCCTGGCTGACACCGGCCTGCTCCAGGGCGCCCAGCAGCCCGGCGGCGGAATATATGGCCGCGCCACCACCGCTGCCCCCGCCGAGCGTGGCCACCACGGCCGACTCCGCAGAAAGGTCGACCGCTTCCACCGACAGCGCCGCCCCCGCCGCATCGCGCGCAACAGAAGGCTGCGCATACGACGGCGGCGCAGCGGTGACAGCGGAAATCGAGGAAATGGCCATGGTCTTGCCAATATAGACCATCAGTTTCCACTATTCAAGAAAAAAGGGACGCCGCAGCGTCCCTCTTGGCTTACCAGTCAGTTAGCCAATTACTCGGCCGCAGCAGCAGCCTTCTTGGCCGGAGCTTTTTTGGCCGCCGGCTTTTTAGCTGCCGCAGCCTTGGTGGCGGTGGCTTTCTTGGCCGGCGCCTTCTTGGCAGCCGCCTTTTTCGGCGCTACCGCTGCTGCATCGGCGCCGCCGTCGGTTTCCGGCTCGGCCTTGGCAGCCGCTTTACCTTTGGCGGGCGCCTTGGCTTTGCGTTCCTCGAACTCGAAGCTGATCTTGCCGTCCTTGCCTTTGACCAGGAAAGCCTTGAACGGACGCCGCGTGCGCTGCGATACAAAACCTGGCAGCAAATCGGTCTTGCCGTCGTTGAGCAGCTTGGCCATTTGCTCGGGCAGGATTTCCTGTTGCAGGATGATGCGCCCGCTACGGAAATCGCAACCCTTGGGCTTGGCAACGGTCTGCTCGCACACATAGGCCAGGCCCATTTCGTACACGCCGCCATTGCACTTCGGGCAAGGTCCGAGCACCGGTTGGCCGGTGAAATCGACCGGTTCCGCATCTTCAGAATCGTCGTTCTGGCCAAAGTCGAACTCGAGCTTGAAGTTCTTGATCTCTTCGTCACGGACGATGCGCAGGATGGCGGCAAACGGCCGGCCCATCTTCGAGCGGAAGCCTTGCAGCGGGCCGATGGTGCGGTCGCGCAGCAATTGTTCCACTTCCGGGATCTCGAACTGGCGGCTGCCCGGCGTTTTGCTCATCGAGAACTCGCACTTGGTGCAGGCAAAGCGGCGGTAGTTTTCCTTGACCACGTGGTTGCAGTTCGGGCACGGCGTCACCAGGGTGGCGTACTCGCCCGGAATGGTGTCGTTGTCGTATTCCTTGGCGCGCTTGACGATGATTTGCGTCATCTGGGCGATTTCGCGCATGAATTCTTCACGCGAGATCTTGCCCTTTTCCATCTGCGACAGCTTGTATTCCCACTCGCCGGTCAGTTCCGGCGCGGTCAGCTCGTTCACGCCCAGGCCGCGCAGCAAGGTCATCAGCTGGAACGCCTTGGCGGTCGGCATCAGTTCGCGGCCTTCGCGCAGCAGGTATTTCTCGCTGATCAAACCTTCGATGGTGGCCGCGCGCGTCGCTGGGGTGCCGAGGCCCTTGCCAGCCATGGCATCGCGCAACTCGTCGTCTTCCACCAGCTTGCCTGCGCCTTCCATGGCCGACAGCAGGGTCGCCTCGGTGTAGCGCGCTGGCGGCTTGGTGACCAGGCCGTTGGCATCGACCTTGTCGGTCAACACTTTTTCGCCCTTGGCGACCGGCACGATGTTCTTGTTGCCGTTGCTCTTGTCGCCTTTTTCGTCGTCCGAGGTCTCCTTGCCATACACGGCCAGCCAGCCGGGGTTGGTCATGACCTTGCCTTCGGTCTTGAACTGGTGGCCCGACACTTCGGTGTAACGGGTGGTGACCTGGAACTCGGCGGCCGGGAAGAACACGGCCATGAAGCGGCGCGTCACCAGGTCGTAGAGCTTCTGTTCCGGCTCGGACAGGTTCTTGGGCGCAATGGTGGTCGGGATTATCGCGAAGTGATCCGAGATCTTGGTATTGTCGAAAATACGCTTGTTCGGCTTGACCCAGCCCTTGTCGAGGATCTGCTTGGCGAACTGGTGGTAGTTCGAATTTTCCTTCACCGTCTCCAGCGCCTGCTTGACCGTGTCCATGTAGTCTTCGGGCAGGTGGCGCGAATCGGTACGCGGGTAGGTCAGCACCTTGTGCTTTTCGTACAGCGCCTGGGCCAGGCCCAGGGTGTTCTTGGCCGAGAAACCGAAGCGCGAGTTCGCTTCACGCTGCAGGCTGGTCAGGTCGAACAGCGCCGGCGCCATCGAGGTGGTCGGCTTGGCTTCTTCGGTGACCACGCCCTGCTTGCCACGGCAAGCGAGTGCGATCGAATCGGCAGCCGCCTTGCTCCACAGCCGCTCGGCGCGTTTTTCAGGATCGGTGTCGTCCTTCTTGAACCTGGTGTCGAGCCAGCGGCCTTCGTACACACCGGCGGCGCACACGAACTCGGCGCGCACTTCCCAGTAGTCGCGGGCGACGAACTTCTTGATCTTTTCTTCGCGCTCGACCACGATCGACAGGGTCGGCGTTTGCACCCGGCCCACGGTGGTCAGGTAGAAACCGCCCTCTTTCGAGTTGAACGCGGTCATGGCGCGGGTGCCGTTGATACCGATCAGCCAGTCGGCTTCGGAGCGGCAACGGGCGGCGTCGGCCAGCGGCATCATTTCTTCGTCGCTGCGCAGCTGGGTGAAGCCGTCGCGGATCGCGCCCGGCGTCATCGATTGCAGCCACAGGCGCTTGACCGGTTGCTTGGCCTTGGCGTTTTGCGCGATCAGGCGGAAAATCAGCTCCCCTTCGCGCCCGGCATCGCAGGCGTTGATCAGGGCGGAGACGTCTTTACGCTTGATCAGCTTGTTCAGTACCTTGAGGCGCGACTCGGTCTTGGCGATCGGATTGAGTGCGAAGAACGGCGGAATCATCGGCAGGTGGGCGAAGCTCCACTTGCCGCGCTTGACGTCGTACTCTTCCGGCACGGCAATTTCCAGCAGGTGACCGACGGCGGAGGACAGCACGTACTCGTCGGATTCAAAGTACTCATCGTGCTTGGTAAAGCCGCCAAGCGTCTTCGCGATGTCGTTCGCGACAGATGGCTTCTCGGCGATGATGAGGGTTTTGCTCATAATATTTGGTATCTCGTTTTTTAACACTTGGGGTGGTTTAGCATGCGCATCATACATGGATCGCGCCGCAGTCTGCACTTTTGCGGCGCTGATGGCAAGGGGTTGGCGTGACAGTGTTGTCGAAAATGATAGCACGCGAGATTGGATACCCGCCTGCGCGGGTATGACGGCTCAACTGCTGGCGGCGCGGCGGTTTTGCTTAATGAAGCAGGCGGGGAGGCGCGTCGTCGTCGGCGCCGAAGAGGTCGTCGAACATCAGGGCATCGGGTTCCTTGCCCTGGCTCCACAGCAGCATCAGCACGATCACCTTGAGCTGGCCCAGCGACACCGGCGCTTCTTCCAGCGACAAGGCGCGCTCGATAACGATTTCACGCTGCAGCGGCGTGAGGACCTTGGCAGATTCGAGGAACTGGATGAAACCGATGGCATCGGTGCCCAGCACATCGCGCTCTTCCTCGACATAAATCCGCATGCCGGTGGAAGCGGCAGTAAGCGAGTGCTCGACGCCGGCCATGGCCGTGAGATCGTTCAACCAGACCAGTGCCTCGGAGATTTCGACGTCGTCAAAACCGACCGCCGACAGCTTCTTGGCCAATGCCTCCGGTTCCGGGCAGGCATCGGGACGGTAATACGTCTCGTAAAGATAAACTAGGATGTCGAACATGGCTCTACTCTATCAGTTAAAACAGATTGGGCACAAGTAGCGCCCTATTTACGATATGCAACACATTTCACCGACGCAAGCGTTGCATCCAGCCGCCCGGCAGCCGTTCCAGCAACCCGGCGAGCTCGAGCGCCAGCAACTGCCCTTGCAGTTCGGCCGCCGGTTGCTGCAAGTGCGCAGCCAGGGTCTCGGCGCGGATCGGCTCGTCGCCCATGGCAAGCAGCACGCGATCGACAAAACTGTCGTCAAAATGCGACCCTGTTGCCACTGCATCAACGCCCATTTTCAGTTCAGACAACACGTCTTCGGCGGTCTCCACCAGCTTGGCGCCGTCGCGTATCAGCCGGTGGCAGCCTTTCGACAAGGTGGCGTGCACCGAGCCGGGCATGGCGTACACGTCGCGGTCCTGGGCTGCCGCCAGGCGCGCCGTGATCAGCGAACCGGACCGGGCCGCCGCCTCCACCACCAGCACCGCGCGCGCCAGGCCGCTGATGACGCGGTTACGCCTTGGAAAGTTGTCACGCAGCGGCGGCGTGCCCAGCGCATATTCGCTGACGATGCAGCCCTGTTCGGCAATCCGCCGCGCCAGCGCCTCGTTGCTGGCCGGATAAATGCGGTCGGCGCCGGTGCCGATCACGGCCACCGTGCCGCCCGCGCCGGCCAGGCCGCCGGCGTGGGCGGCGGCGTCGATGCCCAGCGCCAGCCCGGAGACGATGGTCACGCCCGCATCCGACAAGGCGCGCGCCATGCGTTCGGCGTTCTGCATGCCCATCAGGCTGGCGTTGCGCGAGCCGACCATGGCGACCGACAGCCGGTGCAGCAGCGCCGGGTTGCCCTTGACGTACAGCATCAACGGCGCGGCAGCGATCTGGCGCAGCAAGGCGGGATAATCGGGATGGTCCCAGGTGAGCAACAGGTTGCCCGGCTGCGCACGCCAGGCTTGGACGGCGTCAACCTGCGCGGCCAGGCTGGCGCACGGCGGCGCCAGCAGGGCGCGCGCCCTGGCCGGCTTGACGACGGCGCGCAGCGCATCGTCGCCAGCCTGGAAAATCGCTTCGGGCGTGCTGAAGCGCGCCAGCAGGTCGTGGGCCGTGATCAGGCCCACGCCGTCGGTCTGCTCGAGGCGCAACCAGGCGGCCAGCGCGGACGCCGTGGGCAGTGGGGAGGTTTCCGTGGCTTGCACGGCAGGTTTTACTCCGGCGAGGTGGCGGTGTCGCCCACGACCACGGGCGCTGTCGCCTGCATGATCAGGCCGTAGGATACGCGGCCGAACACGCGGAAGATAAACAGGCTGCCCACCTGTTCGTCGGGCAACCTGACCTGCTGTTCGCGGCCGAACCAGCCGGTGGGGGCGGTCGAGTCGCGCACAGTTTTCCCCGCATGATACAGACGCAACACGGAGCCGATATCGAGTCCGTCAAGCTTGCCGCGATTAATGCTGACAATCTGGTTGCGCCCGGCGTAAGTGACGCCGCCGTGCACGGACAGCACTTTCGCAGCGATCCTGGTGGCGGGCGCGTGCGGCACGTAGTTTTGCGCTGGCGCCGGCGCCAACGCTATCAGCTGGTCGCCCTTGCCCATTTCCTCCCTGGTACTGGCGGCGCGCACCGTGTGCACGTCGCTGCCCGCACCGGCCCTGGCCTGCACCGTCACCGTGCCTAAATAATAGGCTTCGTGGGCCAGCACCTGGCCGCTGTCCGGATCTTGCAATGGCTTGCCCGGGCGATACACCTGGAACGTGGTGGCGCCGCCGAGGTCGCCGCGCACATAGGCTTTATCGCCCTGGCCGATGAACACGTGGCCGTCCTCGGTGGCGACGATGCGCGGCGCACTGGCCAGTTCGTCGTTTTCGATGATCAATGGCTGCGACAGGAACGGCTCGATCGCCGCCGGCGCAATCGAGGGGATGGCGGCAGCGTCCACGGCCGAGCTGCGCACGGCCGGCGAGCGGCGCTCGGTGGCTACTCCGGGTGCATTGCCGGCGGCAGTGTTGTCACCAATCCGCAGGCGGCCGGCGGCGCGGTCGAACCAGATCACCTGGTCCGGGTAGATCCAGTGCGGGTTGGCAATATCATCACGATTCATGTCCCACACCGTGGGCCAGCACCAGGGCTGCTGGAGGAACTTGCCGGCGATATCCCACAGGGTATCGCCGCGCACGACCACGTGACGGTCGGGGGCATCGGCACGGAACTGGCAGGCGGCAGGGGCGGCAGGGGTGGCAAGTGCCGGTGCGGCTGCGCCAAATAACAGGGCTGCCGCAAAGCATGGGCCGACTGTGATAAAATTTTTCATTCGCGATCCAATCGATGCGGCAGCAAGTGTTGCCCGTGTTGAATCAAATTCTGCCCACAAACCCCTGAACTAGCAAGCAAAACAGCGCCCGCCCCTGCGGCGTGATGGCGCGTTTGCACTACCACTACAGCACCTGATAAAACTATGGCCATCCTGAACATTCTGCGTTACCCCGATCCACGCCTGCACAAGGTTGCCAAGCCGGTCACGGTTTTCGATGAGCGCCTGGAAAAACTGGTGGCCGACATGGCCGAGACCATGTACGACGCGCCCGGCGTCGGCCTGGCCGCGTCGCAGGTGGACGTGCACGAGCAGGTGGTCGTGATCGACATCACCGAAGAGAAAAACGCGCTGGTCGCGTACATCAACCCGGAAATCCTGTGGGCCAGCGACGACAAGCAGGTCTACGACGAAGGCTGCCTGTCGGTGCCGGGCATCTACGACGGCGTCGAGCGGCCGTCGAAGATCAAGGTGCGCGCCTATGACGTCAAGGGCCAGCCGTTCGAAGTGGACGCCGATGGCCTGCTGGCCGTGTGCATCCAGCACGAGATGGACCACCTGAAGGGCAAGGTCTTCGTCGAATACCTGTCGCCACTCAAGCGCAACCGCATCAAGGCCAAGCTGCAAAAGGAAGAACGCGGCATGGAGCGCGAAGCGGCGCTGCGCGCCCAGGGCCGTCGCTACTAATATAGAAAGCGCAGATGAAGATCGTCTTTGCCGGCACCCCGGAGTTTGCCGCCGTCGCCCTGCAGGCCCTGCACGAAGCAGGCTTCGAGATCGCGCTGGTGCTCACCCAGCCCGACCGCCCCGCCGGCCGCGGCATGCAATTGCAGCCGTCGGCGGTGAAGCAGTATGCGCTGGCGCATGGCATGGAAGTGCTGCAGCCGCTGTCGCTGCGCACCGACAGCCGTGATCCGGTGCGCGCCGAGCAGGCGCTGGCCGCGCACGAACGGCTGCTGAATACGCCGTACGAGGTGATGGTGGTGGCCGCCTACGGCCTGATCCTGCCGGTCAGCACGCTCGACATCAAGCCCTGCCTCAACATCCACGGCTCGCTGCTGCCGCGCTGGCGTGGCGCCGCGCCGATCCACCGCGCCATCGAAGCCGGTGACACCGAGACTGGCGTCACCATCATGGAGATGGAAGAAGGCCTCGATACCGGCCCGATGCTGCTGACGGAAAAAATCGCCATCGGCCCGCACGACACCACCGGCATGGTGCACGACAAGCTCGCCGCCCTGGGCGGCAAGATGATTGTCGAAGCGCTGCATAAAATGAAACATGGCGAACTCGACGCCGTGGTTCAGCCCGCGGCAGGCGTCAACTACGCCGCCAAGATCAGCAAGGAAGAAGCGGCGCTCGATTTCAGCCTGCCGGCGATCGAACTCGATCGCAAGATCCGCGCCTTCAACCCGTTCCCCGGCGCCCATGGCGCCGTGAACGGCGTGGTGGTCAAGCTGTGGGGCGCCGAAGTGGTCGATGGCGCCGGCACGCCGGGCCAGGTGCTGGCGGCCGACGCCCACGGCATCGTGGTCGCGTGCGGCGCCGGTGCGCTGCGCCTGACCACGCTGCAAAAGCCGGGCGGCAAGCGCCTGCCAGCCGGCGAGTTCATCAAGGGCTTTGCGCTCGAAGGCCAGACTTTCGTCTGATAGCTCACGCTCGGCCCCCGTCACCTCGGGCGGACTCGTACGTGGATTTGCAAGTTGGCTTACACTGGTCAACCAACATTCCACTGGAGCTACGATGTCCGACCTGATAGCCAAACTGAACTGGCGCTACGCCACCAAGAAATACAATCCCGCCAAAGTCCTGGAACAGGACAAGCTTGACCGCATTTTAGAGGCGATCCGCCTGGCCCCAACCTCGTCCGGCCTGCAGCCGTTCGAAGTGCTGGTCGTGAAAAACCCCGACCTGCGCGCCAAGATCCGCGCCGTGGCATGGAACCAGCAAGGCGTGAGCGAAGCGTCGCACCTGCTGGTGTTCGCGGCGTGGGACGACATCACCGAAGAACGGATCGACATGATGTTCGACATGACCAACGAGCAGCGCGGCTTCATCAATGAAGGCTGGGAAGCCTACCGCAAGCAGTTGAAAGGCATCGTTGCCTCCCGCACCCTCGAACAGAATGCCGAAGCCGCCGCACGCCAGGTATATATCGCGCTGGGCCTGGCCATGGTCGCTGCCGCCTTCGAAGAAGTCGACAGCACCCCGATGGAAGGCTTCGATCCGAAAGCCGTGGACGAGATCCTGGGCCTGGGCGAGCGCAAGCTGAAAAGCGTGGTGATCCTGCCGCTGGGCTACCGCGAAGCCGAAGGCGACTGGCTCGCTGGCCTGAAAAAGGTCCGTCGCCCGATGAACCAGGTCGTCTCCGAAATCGCTTAATCGTTTAGCGAAATCACCCGGTCGCCAGCCTCCGGTACACAGCCGTCGGCGATCGGCGTCCAGCCGTGGCGCACCACCACCTGCTTGTCGTCGTGGCACAGTTCCACCCGCGCGCTGGCGGGAAAGCGATAGCGGATAAACCGCTCGAGCGCCGCCGGCAAGCTGACCAGCAGTTGCCGCGCCGCGCGGTCGTGGTCGGGGTGGTCGTCCAGGTGCAGCAGCGGCACCACACGCCCGGCCTGCATCAGCCACCACGAACCGACCACCACCGGCGCCGGCGTGTAGCGCGCCTGGCGCAGCCAGTCCTGGGCGCGCGCGCGCAAGTCGTTACCGTCGGCCAGGTCGCCCCAGCCGGCGGCCAGCATCTCCACCACCCATTGATTGCAATTCTGGTAGCGCGTGCCGAAGGCATAGGCATTGGCGCTGTACTGCGCGGCCAGCAGGTGGGCCACGCGCGGGCCGTCGAGCAGGGCCGGGCGCAGCGCCAGCACCGCCTCGGGCGGCAGGCGCACGATGCTCAGGTAGCCTAGATTGGGGTCGTCGGTGCCCATCGCAAAACCGGCTAGGCCCTGGTCGAAGATGCGCGGGCGGCGTTCGTCGCAGGCGTAATACAGCTGGCGCGCGGCCCACACGCCGGCGTCGGAGCGCCAGGCCAGCGCCGCGTGCGAATAACGGATGCCGAAGCGCGAGAGGTCGAGGCCCGAGCGGCTGACCAAGGCCACGCTGTGGCCCTCCCCTTCAGGGCCTGGCAACTCTTCGCGCAGCACGCCGGCAAAGCGCAGCAGGCGGCTTTGTTCGGCGGCGGTCAGTTCGTGCGAGCGGTCGCAGAAGCGCGAGACGCCTGCGCCGTCGGACAGGCTGCCAGCGTGGGCACTGCCAACAGTTGCCAACAGCGCCAGCCAAGCCAGCGCCAGCGTGGCAAACAGCTTCAAGGCGTTACAGCGTTACAGCGTGACCGGGCGCGAGGCCAGCTCGCCATACCATTCGTCGGCCAGCACCAGGTAGAACGGCTGGCGGTTGTCGATGCGACCGAACTCGATGCCGTAGACACGGTTCTGCGCATACAGCGCGTCGCCGGCAGCCAGCTTCTGCTGGCTGAACGTCGCCTGCGGCAGGTCCAGCACCACGCGCTGCTGGCCGTCGCCTTCGCGCTGCAGGGTCAGGCGGGTACGATCCGCGCCGCCTTTGACGCCTGGCGTGATGCCGATCTCGAGGATCCGGTAGTTACCGTCCGCCACCTTGCGCTTGTCGCCGCTCGAGCTGTTGCTCGAATCGCCCAGCGAGTCCGACACGCTGCCGCTCGACGCCGAACCGGCGCTGGACGCCGACGAGGCGACACTCTCGGCGCGGGCGGTGCCGGCGGCCACGGCAAAAGCCAGCGCGCCGGCCACGGCGGCCAGGCGGAATACGGAAGAATGGGACATTGGTATCCTTGGAGAGTGGGATGGCAAAGACTTGAGTATAAGCGAAGAGCAACATTGGCAAAACAGGAGATTGTTGCTTCAACGCTGCGGTCGGCTGAAGCTTATTCAGCAATGCCGTATAATTTTAGACCCGCGCTGTCCCTGCCCCATCTCTGAAAGTACCAAATGAATAACAACGTGTTCCGTCCCGTCATGTCCAAGGCCGATGCCCAGCTGCGTGAGATCCTCGCGCGCCGCATCATGATCCTCGACGGCGCGATGGGCACCATCATCCAGCAGTACAAGCTCGATGAGACCGCCTACCGTGGCGGCGCCGCCGGGCGCTTCATCGACTTCGCCGCGCCGGCCGGCAGCGGCGCGCGCGAGCTGTTCGTCAAGGGCAACAACGAGCTGCTCACGCTGACGCAGCCGCAGATCATCCAGGAAATCCACGAGCGCTACCTGGCCGCTGGCGCCGACCTGATCGAAACCAATACCTTCGGCGCCACCACCATCGCCCAGGACGACTATCACATGGCCCACCTGGCCTACGAGATGAACCTGCAGGCCGCCAGGCTGGCGCGCGCCGCGTGCGACAAGTACAGCAGCGCCGACAAGCCGCGCTTCGTCGCCGGCGCGCTCGGCCCCACGCCCAAGACCGCGTCGATCTCGCCGGACGTGAACGACCCCGCCGCGCGCAACGTCACGTTCGACCAATTGGTCGATGCCTACCACGAGCAGACCCGCGCGCTGGTCGCCGGCGGCGTCGATGTGCTGCTGGTCGAAACCATTTTCGATACCTTGAACTGCAAGGCCGCGCTGTTCGCCATCGAAAAATTCTACGACGAGAACCCGTCCCAGGAACGCCTGCCGCTGATGATCTCGGGCACCGTGACCGATGCCTCGGGCCGGATCCTGTCCGGCCAGACCGTGCCGGCGTTCTGGAACTCGGTGCGACACGCGCGCCCGCTCACCATCGGCCTCAATTGCGCGCTGGGCGCAGCGCTGATGCGACCTTACGCCCAGGAGCTGTCGCAGATCGCCGATACTTTTGTGTGCATCTACCCCAACGCCGGCCTGCCCAACCCGATGAGCGACACCGGCTTCGACGAGCTGCCGGCCGATACCTCGGCGCTGCTGCGCGAATTCGCCGAAGCCGGTTTCGTCAACATCGCCGGCGGCTGCTGCGGCACCACGCCCGACCACATTGCCGCCATCGGCGAAATCCTGGCCAGGACCGAACCGCGCGCGGTGCCGCAGGTGCCGGTCGCCCAGCGCCTGTCGGGCCTGGAACCGTTCACCATCGACGAGAGCTCGCTGTTCGTCAACGTCGGCGAGCGTACCAACGTCACCGGCTCGAAAGCGTTCGCGCGCATGATTCTCAACGAGCAGTACGACGAAGCCTTGAGCGTGGCGCGCCAGCAGGTGGAAAACGGCGCCCAGGTCATCGACATCAACATGGACGAAGCGATGCTCGATTCGCTGGCGGCCATGACGCGCTTTCTGAACCTGATTGCCTCCGAGCCCGACATCTCGCGCGTGCCGATCATGATCGACTCGTCGAAATGGTCGGTGATCGAGGCGGGCCTCAAGTGCGTGCAGGGCAAGTCGATCGTCAACTCGATCTCGATGAAGGAAGGTGAGCAAGAATTCATCCGCCAGGCCAAATTGTGCCTGGCCTACGGCGCGGCCGTCATCGTCATGGCCTTCGATGAAAAAGGCCAGGCCGACACCTTCGAGCGCAAGATCGAAATCTGCGAGCGCGCCTACAAACTGCTGACCAACACCGTTGGCTTCCCGCCCGAAGACATCATTTTCGATCCGAACATTTTCGCCATTGCCACCGGCATCGAAGAGCACAACAACTACGCGGTGGACTTCATCAACGCCACGCGCTGGATCAAGGAGAACCTGCCGCACGCGAAGATCTCGGGCGGCGTCTCCAACGTGTCGTTCTCGTTCCGTGGCAACGACCCGGCGCGCGAAGCGATCCACACCGTGTTCCTGTACCACGCCATCAAGGCCGGCATGACCATGGGCATCGTCAACGCCGGCATGGTGGGCGTCTATGACGACCTGCCGGCCGAGCTGCGCGAACGGGTGGAAGACGTGGTGCTCAACCGCCGCGACGACGCCACCGAGCGCATGATCGATATCGCCGGCACCCTGAAGGCAGGCGCCGGCAAGCAGGATGCGCAAAACCTCGAATGGCGCGACGCGCCGGTGGAAAAACGCCTGGCGCACGCGCTGGTGCACGGCATCACCCAGTTCATCACCGACGATACCGAAGAGATGCGCCAGCAGGTGCTCGCTGCCAACGGCCGCCCGATCCACGTGATCGAAGGCCCGCTGATGGATGGCATGAACATCGTCGGCGACCTGTTCGGCCAGGGCAAGATGTTCCTGCCGCAGGTCGTGAAATCGGCGCGCGTGATGAAGCAGGCGGTGGCCCACCTGATTCCGTACATCGAGGAAGAAAAGCTGGCCGAGGAAAAGCGCACCGGCATCGTCGCCAAACCGAAGGGCAAGATCGTCATGGCCACCGTCAAGGGCGACGTGCACGACATCGGCAAGAACATCGTTACCGTGGTCCTGCAGTGTAATAACTTCGAGGTGGTGAACATGGGCGTGATGGTGCCCTGCTCCGAAATCCTGGCGCGCGCCAAGCTGGAAAACGCCGACATCATCGGCCTCTCGGGCCTGATCACGCCGTCGCTCGAAGAGATGGCGTACGTGGCCAAGGAGATGCAGCGCGACGACCACTTCCGCATGTTGAAAATTCCGCTGCTGATCGGCGGCGCCACCACCAGCCGCGCCCACACGGCGGTGAAAATCGCCCATAACTACGAAGGCCCGGTGGTGTACGTGCCCGATGCCTCGCGGTCGGTATCGGTGGCGCAGTCGCTGCTCACGCCCGAGAGCCGCGAGCAGTACATCCAGGAGATCACCGACGACTACCAGCGCATCCGCGAGCAGCACGCCAACAAGAAGGCGCTGCCGATCCTGTCGATCAAGGATGCACGCGCCAACAAGATGAAGCTGTCGTTCGAGGGCGCGTGCGCGCCGGTCAAGCCTAAATTCATCGGCCGCCGCGAGTTCCGCAATATCGACCTGGCGCTGATCGCCAGGTATATCGACTGGGGTCCGTTCTTCCAGACCTGGGACCTGGCCGGCCCGTTCCCCGCCATCCTCACCGACGAGGTGGTAGGCGAAGCGGCCACCAAGGTGTTCGAGGAAGGCCAGGCCATGCTGAAAAAGCTGATCGACGGCCGCTGGCTCACCGCCAACGGCGTGATCTCGCTGCTGCCGGCCAATTCGGTCAACGACGACGATATCGAAGTCTATACCGACGACACCCGCGCCACCGTGGACTTCACCTATTACGGCTTGCGCCAGCAAGGCGTCAAGCCCGTGGTCGATGGCGTGCAGCGGCCGAACCAGTGCCTGTCCGACTTCATCGCGCCGAAAGAGTCAGGCATCAAGGACTACATCGGCATGTTCGCGGTGACGGCTGGTTTGGGCATCGAGAAGTACGAAAAGCGCTTCGAGGATGCCCATGACGACTACTCGTCGATCATGCTCAAGTCGCTGGCCGACCGCCTGGCCGAAGCGTTTGCTGAATACCTGCACGAGCGCGTACGGAAAGACTTGTGGGGCTATGCGTCCGATGAAGCGCTGACCAACGAGGAAATGATAGCCGAGAAATACCTGGGCATCCGCCCGGCGCCCGGTTACCCGGCCAACCCGGAACACACGGTCAAGCGCGAGATGTTCAATACCATGCAGGCCGAGGACATCGGCATGGTGCTGACCGAGTCGTACGCGATGTACCCGGGCGCCGCCGTTTCCGGCTTCTACTTTGCGCACCCGGAATCGAAGTACTTCGTGGTCGGCAAGATCGGCGACGACCAGGTCAGCGACATGGCCAGGCGCCGTGGCGTGGACAAGGTGGAACTGGAGCGCTGGCTGGCGCCTAACTTGAGCTGAGTTGATTTAACCGGCACTAATTTACCCGCGCCCGTCGCGGGTAAATTTTGCCACGGCCAGCCCACCGAACAGCACCGCAAACCCCAGCAGCACAGCAATCGATGGCGCCGCGCCGGCCAGTCCCAGGCCGCGCCAGGTCACGGCATCAAAACCGTCGATCGCCCAGCGCGTGGGCATCACCAGCGTGGCGGTCTGCATCCACTGCGGGAAGATGAACGACGGCACCCAGGCGCCGCCCAGCACCACCATGATCAGGGTCGCAAACACGGCGATGCCGCGCGCCGCTTCCGGCGTCTTGCCGAACGCCGCGATCAACAGTCCGAACGAGGCGGTCACCAGCGCGAAACCGACTGCCACGCCCAAAAAGCCGGTCAGGCTGCCCACCTGCACGCCGAACATCAGCGCCGCGCACAGGAAAATCGCGCACAGCAGGCCGACCGCGATCACGGTGGCCGACACCGCCCGCCCAGCCACCACGGTGGCCAGCGAGATCGGCGCGGCCAGCAGGCGGTTCCAGATGCCGAGCCGGCGCGCGGCCAGCATGGCGATGCCCATCTCGATGCCCATGAACAGGATGAACTGCACGCCCATGCCGCCGAACGAGTGGGCGTAGCCATTGTATTTGGGGCCGCTCGACAGCGCCTCGTCGCGGGTGGCGAACGGCATCGACATGCCGCCGGTCTCCAATTCGGCGCCAGCGGTGGCACCTGTGCGCGCCTTTTCCGCGTCGGCCACCGCACGCTGGTCCTGGAATTTTTTCAGGCTGTCGAGAAAGTCGCCCAGCTGCGCGGCAGCAGGGTCGGTGGGGGCCGCTGCGCGCACTTCGACCAGCTGCTTCTCCGTGGTGGCCGCACCGGCGCTGCCCATCACGGCCGCACTGGTGGTCTGCATCACCTGCTGCGTGAGCAGGCCTTTGACCATGGCCAGTACGGTCGACTGCGACGGGTCGTAGTACAGCGGCAGCTCGGGCTTGTTGCCCTTGGGGCCACCGAACAGCGCACTGTCGGCGGCGTCGCCGAAGCCGACCGGAATCACCACTGCCACAGAAAGCTTACCGGCGCGGACCTTCTCCTGCGCCTGCGCATCCGTTAATTCCGTCACGCGCAGGGTGGGCTCGGCCTTCAGGCCGGCGGCGATCTTCTGTCCCGTGGCCGACTGGTCGAGCACCACCAGGCCGATGTCGATAGTGCCGGTGTTCGACTTCGAACTGCCGCCGAACAGCGAACCGAAAATCGCCGCCAGCAGCACCGGCATCAGCAAGTGCAGCATCAGCGCGCGCTTGTCGTTCACATACAGCAGCAAGTCCTTGCGGACCAAAGCCAGGAATGGCGTAATCGCGGTCATGGTGGTTCCCGTCAGTCGCGCAGGCTGCGACCGGTAAGGTTGAGGAAGATATTTTCCAGCGACGTGCGGGCGGTGGCAAAATGCAGCACCGGCGCATCCTGAATCTGCTGCGCGGCCAGCCAGGCCAGCACTGGCGCCGCATGGACGCTGGCGACCAGGTCGACATCGAGCACCCCGCCCTCCTGGCGCACCGTGGTCACACCCGGCTGCGCGCGCAGCGCGTCCAGCAGCGATGCCGTCGGTGGTACCGCCAGTTCCACATGCAGCGCCGCCTGCGCGGGCAGGCGCTGGTACAGCGCGGCCGGGGTTTCGTCGGCCAATACGCGGCCGCCGTCGATGATGACGATATGGTCGGCCAGCCGCTCGACCTCTTCCATGTAGTGGCTGGTGTAGATCAGCGAGCGGCCTTGCGCCTGCAGGGTTTCCAGCGTATCGAAGATGGCATTGCGGCTCTGCGGATCGACGCCGACGGTGGGCTCGTCGAGGATCAAGAGTTGCGGGTCGTGCAGCAGCGCGGCAGCGATATTGAGGCGGCGCTTCATGCCGCCGGAGAAGGTCGATGGCTTGTCGCGCGCGCGGTCTGCCAGGTTGACCAGCGCCAGCACGTCGTCGCAGCGCTGCTTGAGCTGTGCGCCTTTCAGGCCATACAGGGCGCCGAACAGCTTGAGATTTTCGATGGCGGCCAGGTCTTCGTACAGTGCCAGGTCCTGCGGCACGTAGCCGATGTTCGACTTGGCGGGACTGGCACCCTGCCCGACCGGCGCGCCGCCCAGGAGAATTGCGCCGCTGTCGGGCCGCAGCAGGCCGCAGATCATGCTCACGGTCGTCGATTTGCCGGCGCCGTTGGGGCCGATCAGGCCGACGGTCTGGCCCTGCCGTACCTGGAACGACACGCCGTCCACCGCGCGCCGCTCACCGTACGATTTGCTGATGCCGTCCACCTGGAGCAATACCGAAGCCATGGCCGTCCTTGCTGTTTAATAGCTGACGAGCATAACTTTCTTGACATCCAGGCCGCAAGTTACATATTGGCAATCTCTCGTTTTTCCCCAACATACAACAATCGTCTCGGGTGCCTCGAAAACCGTAGCGAGCGGCTTGCTATCGTCTCGAGTAGCGCAAGCGTACGAAAGTACGCTGAGCAACGCAGAGGCGATAGCAAGCCGCGCAGCAGGTTGACGAGCGCCCCATCACAAAGCATAGCGGACGACGTTATCGCTCCATTCGAACGCGGCCAGTTCCAGCTCCACCAGTTCCTCTGCGCTGATCGCCAGTTCGCGCAGCGCCGGCAGCACCTGGTGGTCGAGTTCCTCGATCCGTTCCAGCGACTCCGCCAGGGTCAGCAGCTCGCCGTAGAAGCCGGTGCGGTCGAGCAAGGCTGCAGCAACGCTGTCGATCACGGGAATCTGGCCCAGGATTTCGTACATGGGCATGCCGAACAGCGTATCCATCAGCGACATGATGCCGACCGTAAAGGCGACATCGGCAGCGTGCGGCTCGCGCGGGCGCAGCTTGGTAGCCAGCAGTTCGAGCAGGCGGCCGCGCGTGGTGGCCAGCATCAGCAGCGGCGTCATGCTGTGGCCGCGCTTGCTCGGTTCGGCGTACAGCATGATTTGCAGCCAGCGCTGCAACTGGCGCCGGCCCAGCAGGGTCAGGGCCTGGCCCAGCGAATCGATACGCTGGCGCGCGCCCACCGCCGGGGTGTTCACCAGGCGCAGCAGGTTCAGCGCCAGCGAGACGTCGCGCTTGATGGCGCGCTCGATTTCCGGGTTGTCGGCGTCGGACGTGACCAGTGTCATCAGCTCCATTACCGCCAGTTGCGACGGCGAGAGCTTCTTGCCGCTCATGATGACCGGCTTGGAAAAATAATAGCCCTGGAAATAGTCGAAGCCGAGGTCGAGCGCGTTCTTGAATTCCTCGCGCGTTTCCACCTTTTCCGCCACCAACTTCTTGCGTTGCTGGTGGAACTGCGGCGCCAGTTGCATCAACGTCGATAGCGGCGTGTGGTGCACATCCATCTTGACGTATTGCACGAGCGGCAACAGTGCCGCATTTTGTCCTTGCGCGTGATCGCCGTGCAAGGCGAACTGGAAGCCGTGGCTGGCCAGTTCCTGCATACGCTGCTGCAACGCCGGGGTGGCCACCACATCGTCGGCGATTTCCAGCACCACGCGCTGCGGCGGCAGGAAGGCGAAGATATCAGTCATCAGCACGTCCGCGTCGACATTGACGAAGCCGCGGGCGTCGCCGATGGTGCGCTCCATGCCCAGTTGCGAGGCGTGAGCGATCACGGCGGCGGTGGCGGACAGTTCGTCTGTGATCAGCGCCGGGCCGACCGGCTCGTTACGAAACAGTAATTCGTAGCCGAACAGCGCCTGGTTGCGGTCCAGGATGGGCTGGCGTCCCAGGTAAAATTCGTGCACGCGCAGCTTGGGCGCGCCGTCGTTGTTGGCAGAGAGATCGATCATGAGCTTGGGTCAGGAGGTGTACGCGGGTCGGCTTCCATTCTGACAGCAATACCTGCCAATGTCGCGGTCGCTTACCTGGTTTAACTGCTTTCGTCGCCGCTTTGCATCGTTTGTTGCGGCGCGCCATCAATAAACAGTTTCAGTTCACCGGGCGCGAAGGCAGTCCAGCGCTCGTTGGTGGTCAACGGCTCGGTCACGATCACCGCCACCCGATCGTCTGGCGTGGTGACTTGGGCAAAGTCGACAGTGACATCCTCGTCCGACAACTTGGCGGTGTCGAACGGATGCTGGCGCACCAGGTAGTGCAGGCTGGTGGAGCAATGGGCAAACAGTTCGCCGCCCGATGACAGCAGCATGTTGAAGGTGCCGTGGGTGGCGATCTCGGCCACGAGTTGCTGGAGCGCCGCGTGCAGGTCGTCGCGGGTAGGCCGCTGTTCGCCGAAACGGGCGCGCAATTGCTGCAAGATATAGCAAAAGGCCCGCTCGCTGTCGGTGGTGCCCACCGGGCGGAAGGCACCGTTGAGCAGCGGATTGAATTCCTTGAGGTCGCCGTTATGGGCGAATACCCAGTATTGGCCCCACAGTTCGCGCACGAACGGGTGGCAATTTTCCAGCGCCACCTGGCCCTGCGTGGCCTTGCGGATGTGGGCAATGACGTTGGTGGACTTGATCGGGTAGTTCTTGATCAGTTCGGCAATCGGCGACGCGACTGCGGCCTGGTGATCGACGAAGTGGCGCACACCGGCGCCCTCGAAAAAGGCGATGCCCCAGCCGTCGTGGTGGTGGTCGGTACGGCCGCCGCGCATGGCGAAGCCGGTAAAACTGAACACAATGTCGGTCGGCACATTGCAGTTCATGCCCAGAAGTTGGCACATGATGATCTCTTAAAATGAAGCTGGCTGCGCATCGTAACCGAATCGGCTACCGATGCGCAGCCATCGAGACCACCTGCGTTCAATTTAGCCCTTGTTTAGTCCCTAATGCAACAACACGGGCTGACTCATGAGCTCGTCGTAACTGCCCAAAAATTCATCGATTTCAGCCATGGTGGGCTCATTGGCGATCAGCTCGTTAACGTCGCGACGGAAGTTTTGCGCCAGGACGCCATTGATGAAGATCTCGCGCTTGCCGCCTTTGTCGACGATTTCGTAGCCGCCAAAGCGCAACGCGTCCAGAGTACGGTCTGCGCCAAACTCGACAACGCTGTACTGCTCGCTGTTATAGATGAGATTCATATTGCTTCCTTTCTCCAGGGGGCCTGCTTGGTTTCACTCTCAGCATGATAGATAGTGCTGAAAGCCTTCAATTCAAGGGCTTGCTGTCGATCAAAGAGCCGATCTGCCGGCTGCTAGGTTCAGGCCGCGATATCGGGTTGCAATGCCAGCAAGGTATCGTACGGCGCCCCGGACAGCCACTCGCGCAGCAATTCCAGGTGCTCGGCCGAGGCCAGGCTGATGTAGAGCCGCGCAGGAGGACGGCGCAGTACACGGTTCAATGTTACCCGTAAAACGAGATTGCCGCTGCAATGAAGGCAGCCGGGTGCGATCCGGATAACATTGGCCGCATATTGTGCGGGGGTGTCCTCAACGCAGTCGTCAAAGACCAGGGCCGATCCGCCATCGGACAGCCCCTCGAGGATGATGGCGCTGGGCACGCCCGGCTCCAGCAGTGCGGCGATGGCAGCCTCGCGCGCGCCGGCGCGGGGGCCGGTGACCAGCCACGTGGGCACCGGCGCCCGGGCGCCGGCGGCCACGGTGGCGTTGAGGTCAGTCACGGGCTGAGGCGGCCTTTTTTGCCAGTTTGCCCGGCTCCACGCCCAGTTGCTTGAGCTTGCGGTACAGGTGGGTACGCTCGAGGCCGGTTTTCTCGGCTACGCGCGTCATGCTGCCGCCTTCGCGCCCCAGGTGGTGCTCGAAGTACATCCGCTCGAAGGCGTCGCGCGCCTCGCGCAGCGGCAGGTCGAACGACAGGCTGAACGAGTGGTTGTCGGCGCCGGCCACGGTGGCGCCGCCGCGCACGGCAATCGCTGCCGCCGGGTTGGGGGCGTTGAACGGGGCGCCAGCCGTGTCCTCGGGCTGGGCCGCCAGCACCGGGCGCGGCGCCACCGCTGGCGCGCGCACGGTTTCCTGGGCGCGCGTCAGGCCCGCTTGCACCGCCTTGAGCAGCTTTTGCAGGGCAATCGGCTTCTCGAGGAAGTTCAGTGCGCCAATGCGGGTGGCCTCGACCGCCGTATCGATGGTCGCGTGGCCCGACATCATGATGACCGGCATGGTCAGCAAGCCGTCGCGTTGCCATTCCTTGAGCAGGGTCACGCCGTCGGTATCGGGCATCCAGATATCGAGCAACACCAGGTCGGGCGCGCCGGCGGCACGCGCCTCGCGCGCCTGCTGGGCATTTTCCGCCAGTTGAATTGCGTGTCCTTCATCGCTGAGGATTTCCGAGAGCAACTCGCGGATGCCCATCTCATCGTCCACTACCAGTATGTTTGCCATCTTCCCTCACCCTCTACATTTCGCCGTTAATGCGGCCTCGTTTTTCTTACTGATTTGATTACTCATTTTGCCTACTGAGTTACTTACTCAGCTTAAACATTTTGCATTGTCGGCGCTAACTTTAACAGCAAAATCAATATGGACGCGCCACTTCTTTCAGTGTGGTTATGGATATCGATCCTGCCGCCATGTTCGTCGATAATCTTCTTCACCATCGCCAGCCCCAGGCCGGTTCCGCGCGCCTTAGAAGTGACATATGGTTCAAACGCGCGCGCCAGGATCTTCGGTGCGAAACCGGGACCATTGTCGCTGATCGACAGCCGCACCGCCATCCGTTCGCCGCCGTCCGCGCCCCGATAATGAATCGCTTCGGTGATCACGTCAATCCGGGGAGCTTCGCCCCCGGGCGGCAACTCGGCCATGGCATCCTGGGCGTTTTGCAGCAGGTTGTGTATGACCTGGCGCAACTGGGTGGCATCCCCCATGACTGGCGGCAAGTTTAGCGCCAGTTGCGGGTGGATGATGTCGCTGCTCTCGCCGCTCAGGTACAGGTCGAGGATTTCCTCCACCAGCGCATTTAAATCGAGCGGATGCAGCACCGCCGGCGGCGTGCGGGCGTAGTCGCGGAAGTCGTCCACCATGCGCTTCATGGCAGCGACCTGGTTGACGATGGTGGTCGTGCTCTTGGCCAGCAGTTCGCTGTCGGGCGATACCAGCTTGCTCTCGAGCTTCATTTGCAGGCGTTCGGCCGACAGCTGGATCGGTGTCAGCGGATTCTTGATCTCGTGGGCCAGGCGGCGCGCCACCTCGCCCCAGGCGATTGAGCGCTGCGCCGAAATCACGTCGGAAATATCGTCGAACACCACCAGGTAGCCGCTGCCGCCCTCGATCGGCAGGCGCGAGCCGCGCGTGAGCAGGGTCAGGTCGTGGTCGTCCAGGCTGGCGCTGCGGCGCGGCACCTCGATCTGGCGCTGCCAGTGGGTGCGCTGGGCGGTACGGCCGGCTGCCGACTGCGCGCTCTGGGCGGCAAAGCCGGCCACGATGGCCGCGCCAAACTCCTGCATGCCATCGACCTCGTCGAGCTTGCGGCCGATCATCGTCATGCCCGGCAGTTGCAGGATGCGCTCGACCGAATCGTTAAAACTGATCAGGTGGAACTCGGCATCGAGCACCATCACCCCGGCCGACATATTGGCCAGCACCGATTCCAGGTGGGCCTTGGCGTTTTGCAGCGCGGTGCGGTTGCGTTCGACCGCGCTGCGGGCGTCCGACAGCTGCCGCGTCATGGTGTTGAACGATTGCGTCAGCGTGCCCAGTTCGTCCGAGGTGGCCACGATCGGCCGCGGCGACAGGTCGCCCTCGGCCACCGCGCGCGTGCCCTCGGCCAGCAGCAACAGCGGCTGGGCCAGGTCGCGGGCAATCAGGAAGGCGCTGGCAATCGCCCCAAACACGGCCAGCAGCAGGGTCAAGGTCAGGGTGACGATGTACATGCGGCGCAAGCCCACGCGCGCGACAAAGCGCTCCTTGTAGTTGGAATAGGCGCTGCGGATGGTCTCGCCATTGGCGGCCAGCTTGGCGGGCGCCAGCTGGATCAGTTGCAAATAGCGCGGCGCCAGGCGAAAGCCGTTGGGACGGACGACTTCGGGGATGGCCATCACCACGCGCAGGCGCAGCTGGCTGGCGGCGTCCTGCGGCCCCACCGGCGCGGACGGCACCTCGACCAGGTTGCTGCGCAGTTCGTTGCCGCCCTCGGGCGCGCCGTAGGCCACTTCGCTCTTGGCGCGCGCCATCATCTCCCTGGTGGGCAGGTCGGCGCTGAGGTTGCCGCTATTGCTGGCGCGGGCGCTGACCACCAGGCCGCCTTCGGCGTCGACGATGATGGCGTTCTGCATGCCCGGGTGGCTCTTGACCAGTTCGGCCAGCATCTGGCGTTCGGTGCCGGACGGTTCTTCGGCCAGCCGCTCGGTGGCGCGGGCGGCGGTGACGGTCAGTTCACCGAGCGCCGCATCGAGCCCGGCCCGGCTCAGGTCGATACCGGCCTCGAGCGCTTCTTCCACCGGCACGTTGAACCAGGAATCGATCGAATGGGAGACGAACTGCACCGACACCAGGAAGATCACCAGCCCCGGCAGCACGCCGATGGCGGCAAACAGCAGTACCAGCCGGGTCATCAGCTTGGCGCCGAACTTGCCTTCCTTGTAACGTGAATACAGGCGGTACAGCGAGATGGCAACGAGCAGCAGCAGCGCGCCGGCCACCGCCGCGTTCAGGCCCAGCAGCCAGGCATAGTAGCGGTCGAAAAAGCCGGAGTTGTCGGAGGCGGACGCCAGCAGGAACAGCAGGATACTGACAAAGGCGCCGCCGATGACGGCAAAATACCGCAGCATCCGGCTCACTTATTCGGCCTTGTAAAGGAAGGATTTCTTGTCGGACGCCAGGCGCCATTCATTATTGTTATTGAGGGCGTTGAGCTGGATCGGTTTGGGCAGGTAGTTGGGATCGAGTCCCATCGAGAGCTTGACGGTATAAGTTTCACCCACCTTGAGCGCGCCGCGCGGCGCCACGATCCAGCGGTTGGGCCGGCGGATCTGGAACAGCGCGTCGTCGAGCGACGAATAGCTTTGCGCCACGCTGCCGGTAATGCCCACCGTGTACTGGCGGGTAAGCACGTTGAACCAGATCTTGGCGGTCTGGCGCGCCACGATGGCTTTTTCGTCGAACCAGTACCAGCGCGGACGGGTGAATTCGATGGTGGTGGTGAAGTACAGCGGCACGCCGTATTGCAGCGCGTCCTCCAGGCCGTGATTGAGGTCGAAGCCGTAGGTGGCCGAGAGGCGGTAACCGTCTTCGGTCGCTTCCACGAAGGCGCGCTTGATCTCGACGCCATCGGCAGCGCGTGCCGCCTGCGGCAAGGCGCAGGCAAGGAGCAGCAGCAAGGGGCCGATCAACAGGCGCAAAAATCGAAGGGTCACGGTGCTCAACAGGTACGGGGTGGTTAAAGCTCGGGCAAAATCGCTGACAGAACGATTACGCATTTTTCTGGAACAGCGCGTAGAACAAACCATCGTGATCCTGCCCGTCGCCACCGGCGGGAAGCAATTGGCCCGGCGCGTCGAGGCGCGCAGCGCCGTGGCGCACGGCAAACGCGGCCGCCTGCGCCTCGGATTCCTGGGGCCACAAGGAACATGTCACGAACAGCAATTTACCACCGGGGGCAAGCATCTGCCAAAGGTTGTCGAGGATTTTGGCCGAAAGTGTTGCAAGTTGGAGCGTGTCGCCCTTGCGGCGCAACCAGCGGATATCGGGATGGCGGCGCACGATGCCCGACGCCGTGCACGGCACGTCGGCCAGGATGCGGTCGAACGGCTGGCCGTCCCACCAGTCCGAGGCTTCGGCCGGGGCGGCCGTCAGTTCGGCGTCCAGCTGCAGCCGCTCGAGGTTTTCGCCCACCCGGGCCAGGCGCTTGGCGTCGGCGTCGAGCGCGGTGACGTGCACCTTGGCCAGCTCGAGGATGTGGCAGGTCTTGCCGCCGGGCGCGGCGCAGGCGTCGAGCACGCGCATGCCGTCGGCCAGGTCGAGCAGCGGCGCGGCCAGCTGGGCGCCGGCATCCTGCACCGACACCACGCCATCGTTAAAGCCGGGGATCAGGCCCACGGCCACCGGTTTGACCAGGCGCACGGCCGATGGGCCGATGCGGGTGGCGGCCATGCCGGCCTGCTCCAGCACCGCCAGGTAGTCTTCCACCGAGCTTTTGCGCACATTGACGCGCAGCGTGAGTGGCGGCGCGGTGTTGCCGGTGGTGAGCACGCCCTGCCAGTCCTGCGGCCAGGCTGCGCGCACGGCATCGATCCACCACTGCGGGTAGTTCCAGCGCGCCAGCGGCTGCAGCGAGGCGGTATCGAGCATGGTCTGGCGCTCGCGCAGGAAGCGGCGCAGCACGGCGTTGACCATGCCCTTGGCGCGGGCGGTGTCCGGGTGTGCCTCGGCGGCGGTCACGGTTTGATCGACCACGGTGAATTCTTCGTACGGCGCCGTTTCGTCCGGGGCGTTGATCAGCGCCAGCGCGCACGCCAGCAAGGCCGCCACCAGCGGTTCGGGCGCCTTCGGCGCCATCAGGCCGACCAGGGTTTCGCTCTGACCCAGCTGGCGCATGCAGCGGTAGCTGATGTCCTGCATGGCGCCGCGCGCCTGCGGCGTGGCGCCAGCGCCGAGGCGGACCCACACCTGCACCAGCGCCTGTGGCAGGTTGGTACCGGTGCGCACCAGCGCCACGGCTTGCGCCGCGCCGATCAGGCTGTAGGCCAGGGAATCGGGCTTGAGGCCGGTATTAAAGCCCGTTTGCAGCGCCGGCTTGAGGTCGCGCGCATGGCTGGCGCGCAGCTTGGGCGCGGCCGGCGTGGCGGGGGACTTCAGGGAGAGTGTCGGACGCTGCTTGTTCATATGCTAATTCCAGATGGCGGCCGGCAGCCGTGATCGCGCAGTATACAGCAGCACCTTTCATATGGCGATCAGTTGCGCGAGGCGCCGATGTAAATCTGCCCCCCGATACCGACACGCGATGACCGGGCCCGGGCAAACCAGTATAATATTTGCAGTTTGGCTCGTGCTTCCGCGCTGGCCTGAAGCGTAACACTTCGCATTTTGATGATTATTTAGCGCGGCCCCGCCGCCACCCTGCTCATGCTCGCCCAACAAAAACAAGATATCACCGCCCTGTTCCGGGCCGCCCTCGCCCCGATCGTCGCTGACACCGGCGTCAGCGCCAACGTCGTGCTCGAGCGTCCGCGCGATCCGTCGCACGGCGACGTCGCCTGCAACATCGCCATGCAGCTGGCCAAGCAGCTCAAGATGAACCCGCGCGAACTGGCTACCCGCGTCGTCGATGCGCTGCGCGCCGATCCGGCCGCCGCCGGCCTGGTGGAGTCGGTCGATATCGCCGGCCCCGGCTTCATCAACCTGCGCGTGACCGCAGCGGCCAAGCAGGCCGTGGTCAAGGCCGTGCTGGCGCAGGGCGCCAGCTATGGCAACAGCGCGTCCGGCAGCGGCCTGCGCGTGATCATCGAATTCGTCTCCGCCAACCCCACCGGCCCGCTGCACGTGGGCCACGGCCGCCAGGCGGCGCTGGGCGACGCGCTGTCCTCGCTGTTCGGCAGCCAGGGCTACGACGTGACCCGCGAGTTCTATTACAACGACGCCGGCGTGCAGATTCAAACCCTGGCCAACTCGGTGCAGGCGCGCCTGCGCGGCCACAAGCCGGGCGACGCCGCCTGGCCCGAGTCGGCCTACAACGGCGACTACATCGCCGACATCGCCGCCGACTTCCTGGCCAAAAAAACCGTGTCGGCGTCCGACGGCTCGCCAGCAACCGCGTCGGGCGACATCGAAGACATCGAATCGATCCGCGCCTTTGCGGTCACGTACCTGCGCAACGAGCAGGACATCGACCTGCAGGCGTTCGGCGTCAAGTTCGACAATTATTACCTCGAGTCGTCGCTGTACCAGGACGGCAAGGTCGACGCAGCCGTGGACATGCTCAACAAGTCGGGCAAGACGTACGAGGAAGAAGGCGCACTGTGGCTGCGCACTGAAGACTACGGCGACGACAAGAACCGCGTGATGCGCAAGACCGACGGCACCTACACGTACTTCGTGCCCGACGTGGCGTACCACATCGTTAAGTTCCAGCGCGGTTACAACCAGGCCATCAACGTGCAGGGTTCCGACCACCACGGCACCATCGCCCGCGTGCGCGCCGGCCTGCAAGCGGTTGGCCTGGGCATTCCGCAAGGCTTCCCGGACTACGTGCTGCACAAAATGGTCACCGTCATGAAGGGCGGCGAAGAAGTCAAAATCTCCAAGCGCGCCGGTTCGTACGTGACCGTGCGCGACCTGATCGAATGGTCGGGCGGCGGCGACATCACCAAGGGCCGCGACGCCGTGCGCTTCTTCCTCATTTCGCGCAAGGCCGACACCGAATTCGTGTTCGACGTCGACGTCGCACTGAAAACCTCGGACGAAAACCCGGTTTATTACGTGCAGTACGCGCACGCGCGCATCTGCCGCATGCTGGAACAATGGAGCGGCGACGAAGCGTCGCTGGCCAATGTCGACCTGGCGCCACTGACCGCTCCCACCGAGGCAACCTTGCTGGCCACCCTGGCCGCGTACCCGGAAACCCTGGCGCGCGCCCAGGCCGAACTGGGCCCGCACCAGATCGCGTTCTACCTGCGCGACCTGGCCGCCAACCTGCACAGCTTCTATTTTGCCGAGCGCGTGCTGGTGGACGACGAGGCACTCAAGGCCGCGCGGATCGCGCTGATGGTCGCCACGCGCCAGGTGCTGCGCAACGGCCTGGCGCTGATCGGCGTCTCGGCTCCCAATAAAATGTAATGACCAGGATCTCCCGCACATGACTTTCCGCCTTTCGCAGTTCCGCAACCCGGCCGCAGCCCAACGTCAACAGGGCAATACCTTTGTCGGCATCGTCATCGGCCTGGTCATCGGCCTGGCCGTGGCGGTGGTCGTGGCGCTGGTGATCAACAAGGGCGCCTCGCCGTTTACCGACAAGGCCCGTAACAGCAAGTCGGCCGAAACCACGGCGGGACAAGCCGCCGATCCAAACAAGCCGATGTACGGCAACAAGGAAGCGGCACGCGCCGCCGCCAAGGACCTGTCGCGCGAAACGCCGCCACCGGCGCCAGCCACGCCCCCTCCTGCGCCAACCCCGGCGCCAGCCAAGGCGGCCGATCAGCTGCAGGCCGTGGTTGATCGCATCCAGGGCACGCCGGCAGAAAAGCCGCGCGCGTCCAATGTCACGCCTACGCCAACCGGCAAGGCGGGTGCTGCGGCTACCCCAGCACCGGCGGCCGGCGACGAGAAATACATCTATTACCTGCAGGCGGGCGCGTTCCGCGAAGTAGCCGACGCCGAAAGCGCGCGCGGCAAGCTGGCCCTGCTCGGCTTCGAAGCCACGCTGTCGGACCGCACCACCGATACCGGTATGCTGCATCGCGTGCGCATCGGCCCGTTCCAGCAGGTGGAGGCGATGAACAAGGTGCGCAGCAAGCTGTCCGAAAACGGCATCGATGTTGCAGTCGTGCGAAATCAGAAATAACTGAGCAAAAGTAAACCCGAGGAGTGAAGATGCGAGTCCTGAAATATGCAGTAAGCGCCATGCTGATGAGCGCCGTGGTCCTGTCGGCATCGGCGTCGCCGACCGATCCTAAAAACGGCGTCGAATACCGCACCCTGCCCACGCCGCAACAGGCGGATGCGAAAAAAGTGGAAGTGATCGAGTTCTTCGACTACGCCTGCCCGCACTGCTACGCGCTCGACCCGTCGCTGCAAGCCTGGATCAAGAAACAAGGCGGCAACATCATCTTCAAGCGCGTGCACATCTCGCGCACCGGCACCGACCTGCCGCAGCAAAAAATGTTCTACACGCTCGAGTCGATGGGCCTGATGAACGACGCGATGAACACCAAGATCTTTACCGAGATGCACGTCAACCGCAACCGCATGAACCGCGACGAGATGGTGTTCGACTTCATCGCCAAGCAGGGCGTCGATCGCCAGAAGTTCATCGACGTCTATCGCGGCATGGGCGTGCAGGGCCATGTGCGCCGCGCATCGTCGCTGATGGATACCTACGGCGTCGATTCGTGGCCGATGTTCGCCATCGATGGCAAATACGTGACCTCGCCGGCCATGTCCGACGAAGCTACCAAGGCTGCCACCACCGAGGCGCAATTGCACGCGCAGGGCTTCCAGGTGATGGACGTGCTGGTCGCCAAGGCGAAAGCGGAAAAGAAGTAAGCATGTCCCACCCGGACGCGCGCGTGGAGCGCCACCATGCAGCCTAAGTGGAGCCACCAGCGCGTGTTCATCACCGGCGCCTCGAGCGGCATCGGCGCCGCGCTGGCCGCGCGCTACGCGGCACTGGGCGCCACGCTGGGCCTGCTGGCACGGCGCGGTCCCGCGCTCGACCAGCTGATCGCCTCCCTGCCCCAGCCTGAACGCCACCGCGCCTACGCGGTCGATGTGCGCGACCATGCGGCCATTGCCGCCGCCGCGCAGGACTTCATCGCGCACACCGGCGGCATCGACGTGGTGATCGCCAATGCCGGCATCTCGGTGGGCACTCTCACCGAATATGCCGACGACTTGCCGGTGTTTGCCGACATTGTCGCCACCAACCTCACCGCCACCGCCGCCACGTTCGCGCCGTTCATCGCCACCATGAAGGCGCAAGGCGCGCCCGCGCGGCTGGTGGGCATCGGCAGCGTGGCCGGCATCCGTGGCCTGCCGGGCGCCGAGGCCTACAGCGCCTCCAAGGCAGCCGTGATCAGCTACTGCGAATCGCTGCGCCTCGAACTCAAACCTTACGGCATCAAGGTCGTCACGCTGTGCCCCGGCTACATCGACACGCCAATGACGCGCGTGAATCCATACCCGATGCCGTTCCTGATGGCGCCCGACAAATTTGCTGCGCGCGCCGCGCAGGTGATCGATGCCGGCAGCAGCTACGCGGTGATTCCGTGGCAGATGGGCGTGGTCGCCAAGGTGCTGCGCCTGCTGCCGAACCCGGTGTACGATTTCGCCTTCGGCAAGGCGCCGCACAAACCGCGCAAACAAGCCTCATGACCAGTCACTCGGCATTCGTCTCCGCACCATCGATCACGGCGCTGTGCGCCGCCAGCGCCAGCCACGTGGCGATCGAAGCTGTGCTTGAAACCGGTTCCACCAACGCCGACCTGCTGGCGCGCCTGAGCGACCTGGGCACCCTGCCCGGCCCGCTGTTGCGCATCGCCGACCAGCAAAGCGCGGGGCGCGGCCGCGCTGGCCGCAGCTGGCTGTCCACGCCCGGTGCAGCGCTGATGTTCTCGCTGGCCTGGCGTTTCAAGGGGCCATTGCATCGCATGACCGGCCTGCCGATGGCAGTGGGCGTGGCGCTGGCCGAAACCATTATCGGCCTGGGCGTGCCGGTGCAGATCAAGTGGCCCAACGACCTGCTGCGGGACGGCGACAAGCTGGCCGGCATCCTGGTCGAAACCTGTGTCGATAAAACCGACGGCGCCATCTGGGCCGTGATCGGCACAGGCATCAACCTCCTGATGCCGGACGCGCTGGAACAGCAGATCGGCCGCAGCGTGGCCGCAGCGCCGTGGCTGGCGCAAATGGACCGCAACGCGCTGGTGGCGGCATTATTGAGCCGGCTGGCGGCGGTGCTGAGCGAATTTGACGACACCGGCTTCGCGCCGTTTGCCGAACGCTGGAACGCGCTGCACGCCTGGCACGGCCGCGAGGTGGTGCTGCTCGATGATGGCCAGGTGCGGCAGCAGGGCCGCGCCGTGGGCGTCGATGCAATTGGCCGCCTGCTGCTCGCCACGCCGGGTGGCCTGGTCGAAGTGCTGTCGGGCGATGTCTCGCTGCGGCTTTCCCCTGACACCCCAACCGGAGACACCGCATGCTCCTGATCGACGCCGGCAACACCCGCGTGAAATGGGCGCTGGCCGCCAACGACGCCGCACCAGGCGAGTGGCTCGAACACGGCGCCGTCACCCATGCCGACCTGCCGCAGCTGGAACTGGCGTGGAGCGAGGCGGTGGCGCGCCACGGCGTGGGCCGCATCGTTGTCGCCAACGTGGCCGGCAATGCGCTGCGGGTGCAGCTCGAATACGTGTTGCAGCGGGCGTTTCCGGCGCTGGTTCCCGCTGAGGCGATTACCTGGTTTGCGTCCGTACCGGCGCTCGCTGGCGTGACCAACGGCTACCGCAATCCGGCCCAGCTGGGATGCGACCGCTTTGCCGCCGCCATCGGCGGCCATGCGCTGGCGCCGGGCCAGCCCATCATCGTCGCCAACTGCGGCACCGCCACCACCATCGACGCCATCACCGCCGACGGCTTTTTCCTGGGCGGAATGATCATGCCGGGACTGGGCCTGATGGCCGGCGCGCTGGCGCGCAACACGGCCCAACTGCCACGCATCGCCCACGACGCCAGACTGCCCGAAGGCTTTGCCGACAATACCGACGACGCCATCTTGAGCGGCTGCATGGTGGCCCAGAGCGGTGCCATCGAACACGCGTTTGCCCAACATGGCGCGGCCATCTGCATCCTGTCCGGTGGCGCCGCGCCGCACATCGCGCCGCTGCTGACGGTACCATACCGCCTGATCGACAACGTCGTGCTGATCGGCCTGCACGCCTCGGCCGCCGCCGACACTTAACCGCCCACAGGAATAGCCCGTGCTGAAATTTCTCTTCTGTTCGCTGTTGGCCGTCAATGCCGCGCTGTTCGCGTACGGCCAGGGCTACCTCGGGCATTTCAGCGGCAGCGAGCGCGAACCGCAGCGCCTGCAGCGCCAGCTCAACCCCAAGGACCTGACGCTGGTGTCGTCCGAGCGCGCGCATGGCACCGAGGCGAGCGCCCCTGCAGTTGCCACGTCTGTTGCCGCCAATGCTGTCACTGATACTGGGATTGCAGCAGCCACTGCCGCGGTCGCCACGCCTGCTGCCAGGCCGGCGGCGCCGCTGGCCTGCGTGGAAATCGGCAGCTTCGTGCTGGCCGAAGCGCGCCGCTTCGAAGCACGCGTAGCCCCCCTGCAACTTGGCGACCGCCAGTCGCGTCGCAACCTGCCCGGCACCGAAATCTCGAGCTACATCGTGCACGTTCCGCCGCAGGGCAGCAAGGAGGCCGCCGACCGCAAGGCCGCCGAGCTGCGCGGCCTGGGCGTCACCAACTACTACGTCATCTCGGACAATTCGCCGCTGCGCTACGGCATCTCGCTGGGCGTCTTCAAGACCGAGACTGCGGCGCAGAACCAGCTGGCGATGCTGGTCAAACAAGGCGTGCGCACCGCACGCGTCACCCCGCGCATGACCGGCAGCCGCCTGCTGGCCTTCCAGTTCCGCGACGTCGGGCCAGCGCTGAAGGCCGACCTCGACAAGATCCGCACCGACTTCCCCAACACAGACATCCACACCTGCCGCTAAAATCACTTCGGGGTCAGTGCCGACATTCGGACACGAGCTCATCGCTATGGTGACCATTATCGCGCGATTAAGTTCAAAAATGTCCGAATGTCGGCACTGACCCCGAAGGTTAGTTAGCGCTGGATCACCAGCGGTTTGAGTTTGAGGGCCGATGGCAGGTTGGCGATGGCGTCTTGTGCCGACTGGCGGCTGGCGAATGGGCCGCTGAACAGGCGGAATACGGGGCCGCTCTGCACCACGTGCAATGCCGCCAGCGCGGCGCCGGCCAGTTGGCCCTGCAGTTCGCGCGCGCCGTCCGGGCGCGAGTAGGCGCCCAGTTGCAGGTAGTAGCCGCCGGTCAGCGCTTCGTCCTGGGTTGCCGGCGTTGCCGGCACTGCAGCCGCAGCGGCCGTGGCGGTCGTGGCGCCGTCGCCCAGCATCAGTGCTTCGATGTCGGGATTGGCCGGTACCGCGCGCGGCGCCAGCACCAATGCCGGTTTCTCGTTGTCGCCCCGGTACGAATTGAGGCGCTTGTCCGGTGATGACTGCGCTGCCTGCGACACCAGGCGCGCCCCGCTGGTGGTCGAAACGCCGCCGCGCGTGGCCAGCATGCGGTCGATTTCGGCCGGCAGGATGCGCTCCACTTTCAACTCGTGGCTGCCCTTGTTGAGCAGGCCAAGCTTGAGCGCGGCCGTGTACGAGACGTCGATCACGCGCTTGGCGTGGAACGGTCCGCGGTCGTTGATGCGCACCACCACGGTGGCGCCGGTCAGCATGTTCGACACCCGCGCATACGACGGGATCGGCAGCGTGGGATGGGCGGCCGTCATCTTGTACATGTCGTACAGCTCACCGGACGACGTGCGCTGGCCATGGAATTTCTTGCCATACCAGGTGCCCATGCCCACCTGGGTGAACGGTTCGTCGTCGGTGATCGGCGTGTAGGTTTTACCGAGCACCACGTACGGGCGGTTGGAGCGCGGCAGCAGCGGGTCATTGCGCACTTCGGCGTCGGGCACGGCCGCCAGGTTCGCGGGTGGATTGTCGCCGGGGCCGTCGTCCTGGTAATAGCCGCCCCGCCCCGAATTGGCCGGTGGCAGGTTCGGCAAACCGGGCTGCGCCTTGCCGGTGGGCGGCGCCTTGATCACCGGACCGCCCACGCGCGAGGTGCGCGGCAAGCGCTCGTCGGGCGTGCTGGCGCAGCCGGCCAGCAGAGCGGCCAGCAGCAGCGGCACGAGCAATGGGGAGTTGCGGCCGCACAGGCGGGTGGGCGTGGTGTTGAAGCCTGGCCTCATGTCGTCATCCTTTTCAGTTCTTGCGCACCGCTGGTGCGGGCTGCGGGGCGGGCGCAGGCGCCGCCGGGACTGGCGCTGGAGCTGGCGTGGGCGCCGGTGCCGGCGTTGGGGCCGGTGCTGGCGCCGGCGCAGACTGCGTCGGTATCAGTCCCGGCGGCGGGGTGCCCAGCGCTTCGAAGCGCGCGGCGGCGGCCTGCTCTTCGAGCGTCTGGCCTTCCACCGGCAGGATCTCTTCGGCATCCTCCTTCTCCACCTTGGTGGTGTCCTTGCCGGCCGGGCGTTTACCCAGCAAATAGTAATCGATGGCCTTGCGCGCGATCGGCGCCGCTTCCAGGCCGCCCTTGCCGGCGTTTTCCACCACCAGCGCCAGCGCGATGCGCGGCTTTTCGGCCGGCGCGAAGGCCACGAACAACGCGTTGTCGCGCAGGCGTTCGGCCAGCCTGGCGGCATTGTACTTCTCGCCCTTCTTGATGGTGATCACCTGTGCGGTACCGGTCTTGCCGCCCACGCGGTACTGGGCGCCGGTAAACGCGCGCACGCCGGTGCCGCCAGCCTCGGTGGTCACACCCACCATGGCGTTCTTGATGAAGTCGATGTTCTCCTGCTTGAGCGGAATCCGGTAACTCTCTTTCGACACCGTGAGCGTGCGCGCGCGGGTGCCGCCGTTTTCCAGGATCTTGACCAGGTGCGGTTTCATCACCACGCCGTTGTTGGCCAGGTTGGCCATGGCATGGGCGATCTGCAGCGGCGTGTAGGCGTTGTAGCCCGAGCCGTTGCTGACCGAGATCGTGTCGCCGCCCACCCAGCGCCCGGCGGCGCCCTTGAAGCGCTTGCGCTTCCAGTCCTGCGACGGCAGCACGCCGATTTTTTCGCCCACCAGGTCGATGCCGGTCTTCTGGCCGAAGCCGAAGGGCTTCATGAAATCGTGGATCATGTCGATGCCCATGTCGTGGCCGAGCTCGTAATAATACGTGTTACACGAGACCACGATCGATTTGTGCATCGGCACCATGCCGTGGCCACCCACCACGTCATCGTTGAAGCGGTGGCCGCCCAGCATGTAAAAGCCCGGATCGTACGTGGCGTAGCTGGTGGTGCGCTTGCCCAGTTCCAGCGCGGCCAGCGCCATGAAGGGCTTGAAGGTCGAACCGGGTGCATAGGTGCCCGACAGCGGTCGGTTGACCATCGGCCGGTCGAGCGAGGTATTGAGTTCGTTCCAGCTCTGGGTGTCGATGCCGTCGACGAACAGGTTGGGGTCAAAACCGGGGCGCGACACGTAAGCCAGGATGTCGCCCGTCTCCGGCTCGATGGCGACCAGCGCGCCACGGCGCTCGCCAAACGCGTCCTCCACCACCTTTTGCAGCTCGATGTCGATCGACAGGATCAGGTTGTCGCCCGACGTGGCGGGCTTGCGCGACAGCGTGCGGATGGCACGACCGCCGGCCGACACTTCCACCTCTTCGTAGCCGGTGCGCCCGTGCAGTTGCCGCTCGTAGCTCTTCTCCAGGCCTTCCTTGCCGATATGGTCGGTACCGCGATAGTTGGCGGTTTCCTCGCGCTCGTCGATGGCGGCAGCGTCGGTGCGGTTGATGCGGCCAATGAAGCCGATCACGTGCGAGGCGGTCTCTCCCAGCGGGTACTGGCGGAACAGGCGCGCCTGCACTTCCACGCCGGGAAAGCGGAAGCGCTGCGCGGCAAAGCGCGCCACTTCCTCGTCGGTCAGGCGGGTGCGCAGCGGCACGCTCTCGAAGCGTTTCGATTCTTCCATCAGCTTCTTGAAGCGGCGCCGGTCCTTCACCTCGATGTTGACCAGCGTGGACAGCTCTTCGATGGTGTCGTCGAGCGAAGCCGTCAGTTTCGACGGCGTGATCTCGAGCGTGTAAGCCGAGTAGTTGTTGGCCAGGACCACGCCGTTGCGGTCGTAGATCAGGCCCCGGTTCGGCGCGATCGGCACGATGGCGATGCGGTTCTCCTCCGCCTTGACGGCGAAGTCGTCGTGCTTGACCACCTGCAGCCACACCAGGCGCGCCAGCAGCAACGAGAAGCACAGGAACACCACGCCGACCAGCACCGCAATACGGGTGCGGAACTCGCGCAGTTCGCGCTCGGTATCCTTGATTTCGATCATGCCGTCACTCCCCAGGCGGGAACACTGCCACCGGCGCCATGGCGCACGGTGCGGGTGAAATGCGAAATGCTCATCAGGATGCCGGCGCCGATGCCGAGGGTAAACAGCGCAGTGCCACCGTAGCTCATGAACGGCAGCGGTACACCGACCACCGGCACGATGCCGCTGACCATGGCCATGTTCACGAAAGCGTAGGTAAAGTAAATCATGGTGATGGCGCCCGCCAGCAGGCGCGTGAAAAAAGTGGGCGCGTTGAGCGCAATCGACGTCGCGCGCCAGATCAGGAGCAGGTAAAGGGTAACCAGCACCAGGTTGCCCACCAGGCCGAACTCCTCGGAGAACACGGCAAAAATGAAATCGGTGGTGCGCTCGGGGATGAACTCCAGGTGGGCCTGGGTACCGTGGGTCCAGCCCTTGCCGCCCGCGCCGCCGGAGCCGATGGCGATCATCGACTGGATGATGTGGAAGCCCTGCCCCAGCGGGTCGTGGTACGGGTCGATCAAGGTGAGCACGCGTTCGCGCTGGTAGTCGTGCAACATGGTCCACAGCACCGGCAGCGCCGCGCATCCGGCCAGCGCCAGCGCAGCGAGCACCTTCCAGGCCAGGCCGGCCAGGTAGATCACGGCGCCGCCGGCAGCCACCACCAGCAGCGCGGTGCCCAGGTCGGGCTGGCGCGCAATCAACAGTACCGGCACCGCCAGCAGGGCCGCTGCCGCCGCGTAAGTGTGCCAGCGAAGGCGCCCGGCCTGCAGCTGGAAATACCACGCCAGCATCAGCGGCATGGCGATTTTCATGAACTCGGACGGCTGGATCTGCACGCCCACCGTGATCCAGCGGCGCGAACCACCCTTGATGGTGCCAAACAGGGCCACCGCCACCAGCAGCAGCACGGCCAGTGCATACACTGGCGCGGCAATGCGCATCAGGGTTTGCGGCGGCGTGTTCGCGGCCAGCCACATGACCACGAACGCGGCGCCGATATTGCGCACCTGGTCGGTGACCTTGCCGGGAATCGCCAGTCCCGCTGAATACAGCGTGACCAGCCCCACCGACAGCAGCAGCAGGATGATCAGCGCGAGCGGCAGGTCGAACACCGCCACATAGGGACGAAGGCGCTGCAACAGCGAGCGGCCGGGATTCAAGGCCGCCATCAGGTCTGCACCAGCTTGCGGTGGCGCTGGATGCTCATCAGGATGCCGCCGGCCAGGCCGAGTGTGAGCAGCGCGGTGCCGCCGTAGCTCATGTACGGCAGCGGCACGCCCACCACCGGCAGGATGCCGCTGACCATGCCCATGTTCACAAACGCGTAGGCGAAATAGATCATGGTCATGGCGCCGGCCAGCAGGCGGCTGAACAGGTTGGCCGCGTTCCCGGCGATCATCAGGCCGCGTCCCACCAGCAGCAGGTAGAGCAGCATCAGCACCAGGTTGCCGATCAGGCCGAACTCCTCGGAGTACACGGCGAAAATGAAGTCGGTGGTGCGCTCGGGAACAAACTCCAGGTGGGCCTGGGTGCCATGGGTCCAGCCCTTGCCGGTCATGCCGCCCGAGCCGACCGCGATGGTGGACTGGATGATGTGGAAGCCTTTGCCAAGTGGGTCGGACGTGGGGTCGATCAGGGTCATCACGCGTTCGCGCTGGTAGTCGTGCAGCAGGGTCCAGATCACCGGCAGGCTGGCGCCGAACAGCACCAGCAGCACGCCGATCGCTTTCCACGCCAGGCCGGCCAGGAAGATCACCGTAAAGCCGGCAGCGACGACCAGCAGCGCCGTGCCCAGGTCGGGCTGGCGCACGATGAACAGCACGGGCGCCATCAGCAGTACGGCCGCCAGCAGATACGAATGCCAGCGCAACTGGCCGGCGCGCTGCTGGAAAAACCACGCCAGCATCATCGGCGTGACGATCTTCATGAACTCCGACGGCTGGATGTCGATACCGACGTGCAGCCAGCGCCGCGCACCGAGCTTGATGATGCCGAACAGCGCCACGCCGACCAGCAATATCATGCCGGCCGCGTACGCCGGCACGGCAATGCGCATCATGGTCTGCGGCGAGATGTTGGCCGCCACCCACATCACCAGGAACGACAGCAGGATATTGCGCACCTGGTCTTCCATCTTGCCGGGGATGCCGATGCTGGCCGAGTACAGCGTGATCATGCTCACCGTGAGCAGGGCCACGATGATCAGCGTGAGCGGACCGTCGAACACGGTGAAGTATGGGCGTAGGCGGCGCCCCAGGGAGCGCCTTTCGTGGATGCGCATTGCGGTTCCTTATTCGGTATTGCCCGGGGTGTCCACACCCGGTTTGGGTTCGACCACGCCATGTTCGGCCTCGATGTCGTCCACCGAGCGCAGCACGGCGTCTTCCTTGGGCACCGGGGTGGTGTCTTTCTGGTTCGGGCGCTTGCCCAGCAGGTAGAAGTCGAGCGCCTTGCGCACGATCGGCGCGGCCACGGCGGCGCCGAAGCCGCCGTTCTCCACCACCACCGCAATCGCAATGCGCGGCTTGTCGGCGGGAGCGAACGCAGTGTAGAGCGCATTGTCGCGCAGGTGGGCGGCGACCAGCTTGGCGTTGTACTTCTCGTTCTTCTTGATGGCGAACAGCTGGGCGGTGCCGGTCTTGCCACCGGAGATATAGCCGGCGTTGGCGAACACCTTGCTGGCAGTGCCGCTGGTGGTCACGCCCACCATGGCGCTCTTGATGAAGTCGACGTTCTGCTGCTTGAGCGGGATGCGGTAGCTTTCGCGCGCCACCGTCAGCTGGCGCGCATGGGTGCCGCCGTCTTCGAGGATTTTTACCAGGTGCGGCTTCATCACCACGCCGTTGTTGGCCAGGTTGGCCACCGCGTGCGCCATCTGCAGCGGCGTGTAGTTGTTGTAGCCGTTGCCGATGCTGATCGAGATGGTGTCGCCCAGCTGCCAGCGCTGCGCGGCGGCGTTCTTTTTAAAGCGGTTGCGCTTCCATTCTTTCGATGGCAGCACGCCCTGCTTTTCATGTTCGAGGTCGATGCCGGTCAACTGGCCGAAGCCGAACGGCTTCATGAACTCGCTGATGGTGTCGATGCCCATCTCGTTGCCGAGGATGTAGTAATAGGTATCGCACGATTCCGAGATCGACTTGAACATGTCCACCGTGCCGTGGCCGCCCGGCTTGTCGTCGCGGAAGCGGTGGCCGCCCAGCGTGAAGAAGCCGGCGTCGTGGATGCTCTGGCCCGGCGTGCGGTAGCCGCGTTCCAGGGCGGCCAGCGCCATGAACGGCTTGAAGGTCGATCCCGGCGGATAAGTGCCCGACAGTGGGCGATTCACCATCGGCCGGTCGAGCGAGGTATTGAGTTCGTTCCAGCTCTGGGTGTCGATGCCGTCGACGAACAGGTTGGGATCGAAACCGGGACGAGAGACGTAGGCCAGGATGTCGCCCGTCTCCGGCTCGATGGCCACCAGGGCGCCGCGCCATTCGCCGAACGCTTCCTCGATCACTTTTTGCAGCTCGATGTCGATCGAGAGAATCAGGTTGCTGCCGGGCGTGGCGTTGCGGCGCGACAGCGTGCGCACGGCGCGCCCGCCTGCCGACACTTCCACCTCTTCGTAGCCGGTGGTGCCGTGCAACTGGCGCTCGTAGCTTTTCTCGATGCCCTCTTTGCCGATATGGTCGGCGCCGTTGTAGTTGGCGCCCTGGTCGCTGTCGGCCAGCGACTTGGCCTCGGCCTGGTTGACGCGGCCGATGAAGCCGATCACGTGAGACGCGGTTTCCCCGAGCGGATACTGGCGAAACAGGCGCGCCTGGATTTCCACGCCGGGAAAGCGGAAATGCTGGGCGGTGAAGCGCGCCACTTCCTCGTCGGTGAGGCGGGTGCGCAACGGCACGCTCTCGAAGCGCTTCGATTCCTCGAGCAGGTGACGAAAACGCTTGCGGTCCTTGATGTCGATCGCCACCAGTTTCGACAGCGCATCGATGGTCTCATCCAGCGTGGCGGTGAGTTTGGACGGCGTGATCTCGAGCGTATAGGCCGAGTAGTTGCGGGCCAGGACCACGCCGTTGCGGTCGACGATCAGGCCGCGATTGGGCTGGATCGGCACGAGCGAAATGCGGTTGTCCTCGGCCTTGACCGCGTAGTCTTCGTGCTTGACCACTTGCAGCCACACCAGGCGCGCCAGCAGCAGGGCAAAGCAGGTGAACACCACGCCGCCCACTACCGTCAGGCGCAGACGGAACTTGTGCAATTCCAGCTGGTTGTCCTTGAGCTCAGTCATGCACTACCAGCCGTCAGATGGGCCGCGTATGGTCGCGGTCCACCGCGCGCCGCTGGGGCGCCAGCAGCAGCCACGACGCCACGGGCCACAGGCACACCGCCACCACGCTCTCCAGGAAGAAATACCACGCCGGCGACTGGCCCGACGCGAAGAACCGCACCAGCAGCTGCACGGCCTGCGCCATCACCAGGAGCGGAAACACGTGCGTGGCCTGGGTAATGAGCGGGAACCACGTCACGCGCCGGTGCAGCATGATGGCGAAGTACGACAGCAGCGTGTACGACAGCGCGTTCTCGCCCAGCAGGGTGGAATCGTGCACGTCCATCAGGAGGCCGAGGAAGAATGCGGTGCCGATGCCCACGCGGCGCGGCTGGTGCACGCCCCAGAACACCAGCGCCAGCGCGACGAAATCGGGCACGCCGATCAGGTGGCCCCACGGCAGCAGGTTCAGTAAAAAGGAGCACAGCAGGCTGAAGGCGATAAACAGCGGGCTGACCGGCAGCAGAATGTAGTGAGGACGGTTCATCGGGCCGGTTCCTTGGTGGGGGTGGCGGCCGGCGCTCTGGAAGGCGTGGCAGCGGCAGGCGCGCCGGTGGCCGGGGTGGTGGCAGCCGGCGCTCTGGTTACTGGCGTCGCTGCGGCCGGCGCTCCGGCGGCCGGCGTTCCGGCGGCCGGCGCTCCGGCGGCCGGCCTGGCGCTCGCGGTAGTCGCCGGCGTGGCAGCAGTTGGCGCACCAGCAGCCGTCGTGGTTGCCGGCGGCGTAGGCGTCGTGATTGCAGGCGGCTTCGGTATCAAATCCGAGCCAGCAGCGGCAGCAGGTGCACCAACAGCGGCACCAGCAGCCGGGGCCTCTTCCTTGGCCGGATCCTTGATCGGCGCCATGCGGTTGTTACCCTTGCGCGGCACGCGTGGTTCTTCCTCGGGCGGGCGCGGGGCGATTTCCGGTGGCGACATCAAGATCAGCAATTGACGGTTGTTCTGGATGCCGGCCAGCGGCTGGCAGATCACGCCGCCAAAAGCGCCGCTGGCGTTGCTGTCGACTTGCGTGACGCGCGCCACGGCCAGTCCGGCCGGGTAGATGCCATCGAGGCCGGACGTGACCACGATGTCGCCGACCTTGATGTCGGCATTGGGCGCGGTGAAGCGCAACTCCAATGAGCCGATCTTGCCGCGGCCGTAAGCCACGCTGCGCAAGCCGTTGCGCAGCAGTTGCACGGGAATGGCCTGGTCCTTGTCGGTCAGCAGCGTGACTTCGGACGTGAACGGGAACACGCGCGTGACCTGGCCGACCACGCCCTGGTTGTCGATCACGGGCAGACCGAGCGAGACGTCGCTGTTGCTGCCGCGGTTGAGGATGATCTTGCGGCTGCTGGCGTCGCGCGCGTCGTACAGCACTTCGGCCAGGATCGACTTGGTGGGCACCTGCTCGCGCGCGCCCATCAGGCGGCGCAGCTGGTTGTTTTCGGCCGTGCGCAACTGCGCCTGCTGCAGCGCCTGGGCATCGGCGATCTGCTGGCGTTTGAGTTCATCGACCTGTTTTTTCATCTCCGCGAGCGAGGAGAAGTAATCGCCGGCGCCATAGATGGCGTCGCGCGGCAGCAGTGCCACCATCTGCAGCGGATGCAGTACGGTGCCGACGACCTGGCGCACGGTGCCCAGCGTGCGCATCTGCGAATCGACCAGCAGCAGCACGATCGATATGCAGGCGAACACCGTCATCTTGACCCGCGCCGAAGCGCCTTGCTTGAAAAGTGGCGGAGGACTGTATTCCATGACTTTCAATAATCCGGCGCTCCCGCGCCAACCAGACTGTCAACTCACCCAATGAACCGGGGCCGCTTAGCGGCCCCGGTTTTATCTATTTGATCACTCGTAGGAGAAGATCGACCCCAGTTGGTCCATGCGCTCGAGCGCCATGCCCGAGCCACGCACCACGCAGGTGAGCGGGTCTTCGGCCACCAGCACCGGCAGACCGGTTTCTTCCATCAAGAGGCGGTCGAGGTCGCGCAGCAGCGCGCCGCCGCCGGTGAGCATCATGCCTTTTTCGGCGATGTCGGCGCCCAGTTCCGGCGGGGTTTGTTCCAGCGCGTTCTTGACGGCGGAAACGATGTTGTTGAGCGGATCGGTCAGCGCTTCGAGGATTTCGTTGGACGAAATGGTAAACGACCGTGGAATGCCTTCGGACAGGTTGCGGCCCTTGACTTCCATTTCCTTCACTTCCGAACCCGGGAAGGCCGAACCGATGGCCTTCTTGATCGCCTCGGCGGTTTGCTCGCCGATCAGCATGCCGTAGTTGCGGCGGATGTAGTTGACGATCGCTTCATCGAACTTGTCGCCGCCGACGCGCACGGAGCCTTTATAGACCATGCCGCCCAGCGAGATGATGCCCACCTCGGTGGTGCCGCCACCGATATCGACCACCATCGAGCCGGTCGCATCCGACACCGGCAGGCCGGCGCCGATGGCTGCCGCCATCGGCTCTTCGATCAGGTACACCTGCGAGGCGCCGGCGCCCAGTGCCGATTCGCGAATGGCCCGGCGTTCCACCTGGGTGGAGCCGCACGGTACGCAAATGATGATGCGCGGCGACGGACGGAAGAACTTGGAATCGTGCACCATGCGGATGAACTGCTTGAGCATTTGCTCGGTGACGGTGAAGTCGGCGATCACGCCGTCTTTCATCGGGCGGATCGCCTCGATATTGCCAGGCACCTTGCCCAGCATCTGTTTTGCTTCCTTACCAACTGCCTGGATCGTCTTCTTGCCGTTCGGGCCGCCTTCCTGGCGGATCGCAACGACCGATGGTTCATCAAGGACGATGCCCTGGCCGCGGACGTAGATCAGAGTGTTGGCCGTGCCCAAGTCGATGGCCAGATCGGTGGAAATATACCTGCGTAAAAAACCAAACATGTGTGTCCTGTGGCGCCACTGGGTGCGCGTAAGCTGTAGAAAGATGTCCTGTGGTGAGCGGCGGTGGCAATGATTCAGCCCCGGCAACGCATCAACCCGCCATTCTACCTTATAATTTGAATGCAATTTGCCGAAAATCAGCCCGAAAGTGTATCAGTCCAGTCCGCAAGTTAAGCGGTAATCGTCGGCTTTTACCAGCGCTTTAGCGGAATTTCAAGTTTTTATCATTGTAACAATTTAAACATTTGCGCGGCTTTCCCCGCGCCCTACGCCATGTCCCTGACCCTATCCGACGTAACACGTATTGCCAAGCTGGCACAACTGGAGATGAGCGAAGCGCAGAGCGCCACCGCCCTCGACCAACTCAACGGTATCTTCGAGATGGCCGGACAGATGCAGGCAGTCAATACCGACGGCGTGGCCCCGCTGAGCCACCCGCTGGCCGCCCACATGAACAACATCGCGCTGCGCCTGCGCGAAGACAACGCCACCGAAACCAACCGCCGCGACGACTACCAGGCCGTGGCGCCGAAGACCCAGGACGGCTTGTACCTGGTGCCGAAGGTGATTGAATAACGCCTTGGCAAGTACGCGCCTTCGAATCCGTCATTCCCGCGACAGCGGGTATCCATACTGAGTTAGCCATGCCAGCGTTCTATGGATTCCCGCCTGCGCGGGAATGACGGAGCAGCGGATAACAAAGCGGTCATCGGTATCTGTACGACTGACAACCACGGCACCACGAATTCTGAATTGAACGCCATGCACACCAAAACCATTAAAGAGCTGTCCGCGCTGCTGCAAAGCAAAGCCATTACCGCCACAGAGCTGGCCACGCATTTCCTCGACCGTATCGAGCAAAGCGACCTGAATGCCTTCCTGCACGTCGACCGCGCCCTCACCCTGGCGCAAGCTGCCGATGCCGATCAACGTATCGCCAACGGCACCGCCACCGCGCTGACCGGCGTGCCGATCGCCCACAAGGATATTTTCGTCACCCGCGACTGGCGCTCGACCGCCGGCTCGAAAATGCTGGCCAACTATGTGAGCCCGTTCGACGCCACCGTGGTGGAAAAGTTCCGCACCGCCGGCATGGTCACGCTGGGCAAACTGAACTGCGACGAATTCGCCATGGGCTCGGCCAATGAAAACTCGGCCTTCGGCGCCGTGAAAAACCCCTGGGACAAGACTGCCGTGCCGGGCGGTTCGTCCGGCGGTTCGGCCGCTGCCGTGGCCGCGCGCCTGGCGCCGGGCGTGACCGGCACCGACACCGGCGGCTCGATCCGCCAGCCGGCCGCCTTCTGCGGCATCACCGGCATCAAGCCGACCTATGGCCGCGTATCGCGCTTCGGCATGATCGCGTTTGCCTCGTCGCTCGACCAGGGCGGCCCGATGGCGCAAACCGCCGAAGACTGCGCGCTGCTGCTCAACGCCATGGCCGGCTTCGACGAACGCGACTCCACCAGCCTGACGCCCGAACTGGGCGGCATCGACGAAGACTTCACGCGTGAACTGGGCCAGCCATTGACCGGCCTGCGCATCGGCGTACCGAAAGAATACTTCGGCGCAGGTTTGGCCAAGGACGTCGAAGACGCCGTGCGCGCCGCACTGGCCAAGTACGTGGAACTGGGCGCCACCCTGGTCGATATCTCGCTGCCCAATACCGCGCTCTCGATTCCAGCCTACTACATGATCGCCCCCGCCGAAGCCTCGTCGAACCTGTCGCGCTTTGACGGCGTGCGCTTCGGCCACCGCGCCGACGGCTACAAGGACTTGGGCGACATGTACCGCAAAACCCGCGCCGAAGGCTTCGGTGCCGAAGTCAAACGCCGCATCATGGTCGGCACCTACGTGCTGTGCCACGGCTACTACGACGCCTATTACCTCAAGGCGCAAAAAATCCGCCGGCTGATCGCCGAGGATTTCGAAGCGGTCTTGAACGGCCCCAACGCCGTGTGCGACGTCATCATGGGACCGGTGGCCCCCACGGTGGCCTGGGACCTCGGCGACAAGTCCGACGACCCGGTTGCCGCCTACCTGGCCGACATCTTTACGCTCTCGACCAGCCTGGCCGGCTTGCCGGGCATGTCGATCCCGGTCGGTTTCGGCCAGGGCGACAAGAACGCCAACCGCCCGGTAGGACTGCAAATCATCGGCAAGCATTTCGGCGAAGCCAAGCTGTTGAACGTCGCCCACGCCTACCAGCAGGCGACCGACTGGCACACCCGCGCACCGAGCGGTATCTAAAGAATCTAAAGCGAGAACAATATGGAATGGGAAGTCGTCATCGGTGTTGAGAACCACGTGCAGCTCACCACCGCATCAAAAATCTTCAGCGGCTCGCCGACCACGTTCGGCGCGGCCCCCAACACCCAGGCCAGCCCGGTGGACCTGGCGCTGCCGGGCGTGCTGCCTGTGATGAATAAGCAAGCCGTCGATCGTGCGATCCGCTTCGGCCTGGCCGTGGGTGCGAAAATCGCGCCAGCCTCGATCTTCGCTCGCAAAAACTATTTTTACCCGGACCTGCCCAAGGGCTACCAGATCAGCCAGTTCGAAGACCCGGTGGTCATTGGCGGCGCGGTCACGTTCGGCTATGAAAAGGACGGCCAGTTCGTTACCAAGACCGTCAACCTCACCCGCGCCCACCTGGAAGAAGACGCCGGCAAGTCGCTGCACGAAGACTACGCCGGCATGTCCGGCATCGACCTGAACCGCGCCGGCACGCCGCTGCTGGAAATCGTCTCCGAGCCGGAAATCCGCAGCGCCGCCGAAGCGGTGGCCTACTGCAAGGCCCTGCACTCGCTGGTGATGTGGCTTGGCGTGTGCGACGGCAATATGCAGGAAGGCTCGTTCCGCTGCGACATCAACGTCTCGGTACGGCCGAAAGGACAAACGGAGTTCGGCACCCGCTGCGAGATCAAGAACCTCAATTCGTTCCGCTTCATCGAAGAAGCCGTGCACGTCGAAGTGCGCCGCCAGATCGAGCTGATCGAAGACGGCGGCAAGGTCGTGCAAGCGACGCGCCTGTACGACCCGGACCGCAAGGAAACCCGCGAAATGCGCAGCAAGGAAGACGCCCAGGACTACCGCTACTTCCCCGACCCCGACCTGCCGCCGCTGGTCATCTCCAACACCTGGATCGAGCAAGTCAAGGCCGCGATGCCGGAACTGCCCGACGCCATGCGCGCCCGCTTCATTTCCGACTACGCGCTGCCCGAATACGACGCGCTGGTACTGACCGCCTCGAAAGCGATGGCGACATATTTTGTTGCTGTGGTCGATGCGGCCGGCAAGGACAACGCCAAGGCTGCCGCCAACTGGCTGATGGGCGACGTCTCGTCCACCGTCAACCGCGAAGGCGTGGACATCGGGGAGGCCCCGGTCAAGCCGGCGCAACTGGCGCTGATGCTCAAGCGCATCGCCGACGGCACCATCAACAACAAGACCGCCAAGGAATTGTTTGCCGACATGTGGGCGGCGAAATCGGACGACGACAACCTGGTCGATGCGCTGATCGAGTCGAAAGGCCTGAAGCAGATTTCGGACACGGGCGCACTGGAAGCGATCGTTGACGAAGTGCTGGCTGCCAACGCCAAGTCGGTCGAGCAGTACCGCGCCGGCAAGGAAGCAGCGATCAACGCCCTGATCGGCCAGGCCATGAAAGCCTCGCGCGGCAAGGCCAACCCGGCCCAGCTGACCGAACTGCTGAAAGCCAAGCTGGCCGGTTGATCCTTCCAACACTCCGATCGCGCCCCGCCAGCTTCAGCTCGCGGGGCGTTTTTTTATGCCAATGTAGACAGTCCTGTCTATAATCTGCCACAGCCTTCAAAGGGCTGTCGAATAAAGTATACATTTTTGTCTAGACAGACTAATCTACAACCACTGACACACCTGACCGACACCACCATGAGCATCCCGAAACCCACCGCCGCCGAACTCGAACTGTTGCAAACCCTGTGGCCGCTTGGCGCATCGACCGCCAAGCAGGTGCACGAAGCGATGCTGGCACACAAGCCCGAGCTCGCTTACGGCACCGTGCTGCGGCTGATGCAGATCATGCACACCAAGGGCATCCTGATTCGCGACGAGAGCCAGCGCTCGCATATTTATGCGCCAGCCCAGGCCCAGGATTCGCTGCAAACCAACCTGCTGCGCGACCTGATCGACAAGGCTTTTTCCGGTTCGGCCAAGGCGCTGGTGCTGGCGGCGCTGCGTTCGGGCATTTCCAAGAAAGAGCGGGCCGAGATTGAAGCCATGCTCAAGGACGATCCAAAGCCATGAGCGCCTTCATCGCCATGCTGGGCGCCACCCTGGTCCACTTCCTGTGGCAGGGCTTGCTGATCGGCTGCGCCACCGCCGTCGTGCTCGCGCTGCTGCGCAACAGCCGCGCCGAATACCGCTACCTGGTGGCGTGCACAGCCTTGCTGGCCTGCCTGGCCTGGCCCGCGCTGGGCCTGGTCGAACGCCTCGGCAACGGCGCGGCAGCACCAGGTGAAGCGGCCGGCATGATGCAGTTCGCGGTCCGCAACATGGTCGGCAACGGTCAACTGATCGACCTCGGCGCTGCGGTCCGGAGCATTGTCAGCGTCTGGGCGCTGTGCGCGGCCGTGCTGTCGGTACGCATGGCGCTGGGGCTGCTGTGGATCGAGCGTACGGTGCGGCGCAACGCCAGCCGCCACGATCCGGTGCAGGCACGCTGGCAGGCACGGCTGTCGCAGATGGCGCAGGCGTTCGGCATCACGCGCCAGGTGCGCCTGAGGATCGTCGAAGTGCTGGCCAGCCCGGTCACGGCCGGCTGGTGGCGGCCGGTGGTGCTGGTGCCGGCTGCGCTGGCCGCCCGCATGCCGCCCGACCTGCTCGAAGCGCTGCTGGCGCACGAATTGGCGCACGTGCGCCGTCACGATTACCTGGTCAACCTGCTGCAGAACGTGATCGAAACGCTGCTGTTCTACCACCCGGCCGTCTGGTGGCTCTCGAACCGCATCCGTGCCGAACGCGAACTGGTTGCAGATGATTTCGCAGCAAGGCAGCTCGGCGAACCGCGGCGTCTGGCACTTGCTTTATCCGAACTGGAACGTCTCCAGTTCTCCACCCACCACCTGGCCCAAGCGGCCAACGGAGGAAATCTGATGGATCGTATTCAACACCTGATGCGCCCTGCCCCGCAGGCCCTGAACTGGAAAGCCGCGATTCCGATGCTGGGACTGGCGCTGGCCTGTGTCACAATTTATGCTGAGGCAACGGCGGCCGAGGCCACCACGGCCAAGAACAAAACAGTCAAGGCCGTAGTTAATTTCGACAGCTGCGCCAAGCCGGAATACCCGGCGGCGGCGGTGGCCCAGCAACGTACCGGCATGGTCACACTCGGCTTTTCCATCGGCGCCGACGGCAAGGTCAAGTCCAGCAAGATCGAAAAGACCAGTGGTCATCCCGACCTCGACCAGGCCGCCCGCACCGGCATCGAGAAGTGCAGTTTCATCCCTGCTACCAAGGCCGGCAAACCGGTCGAGTCGTCGCTGAAGATGGTGTACAACTGGAACCTGGAATAAGCGGGAAGGACTGACTCAAGGACGCGCAGCCGGCATGAAATGCGCGTCCAGCCCGGCAATCCCGGGCGCCACCCAGTGAGCACAGGCCGGCTCCACGCATTCGTGCAGGTGACCGGCAATAAACTTGATCAGGCTGTGCGCCGGCGCCGACAGGCGGCGGTCCTTGCGCGCCACCAGGTACCAGTTGCTCTCGAGCGGAAAGCCGGCCACCGGCAGCACCGCCAGCCTTTCGCGGCCCTCCTGCAAGGTGTGCTCGGAAATCACCGACACACCCAGCCCCGACGCCACGCTCAACCGGATCGCCTCGTTGCTCTCGACCTGCATGGTATTGCCGAGATCCATGCCCTGGGCGCTGAGCCACGACTCGAACATCATCCGCGTGGCCGACCCCGGTTCGCGCACCAGGAAGCGCTCGCCGCGCAACTGCGCCATCGTCACTTGCGGGCCGGCTGCCGCCCAGTGGTCCTGCGGCGCGATCATCTGCAGGGGATTGCGCAAGATGCGCGCAGCCTGCACCTGCGGCCCGCTCGGCGGATGGCTGAACACGTACAGTTCGTCCTCCTGGCGCTCGAAGCGGCCCAGGATGTGCGCGCGGTTGCCCACGCTGAGCGTCATGCCGATAGCGGGAAACTGGCGGTAGAACGCCCCCATGATGCGCGGCAGCACGTATTTCGCGGTGGTGACCACGGCCACGTTGATGTGGCCGGACGAGCCGCCGCGCGCGCGTTCCAGGTAGCCATTGAAATCGTCGAAGCGGCCCAGCACGTCGCACGCGGCGCAAAACAATTCCTCGCCGACGGCGGTGCGCTCGAAGCGCCCTTCGCGTTGCTCGAACAGCGGCGCGCCCACTGCCTCGGCCAGCCGTTTCATTTGCAGCGACACAGTGGGCTGGGTCAGGTGCATGGCGCGGGCGGCGGCGGAAATACTGCCGCTGCGCACCACTTGCACATAGATTTGCAGCAGGCGAAAACTCAGGTGGCGGATGTTCATGTCGGTCCATTCATAGATAATGCTCTATGGCCTATTGCAGAAGGTTTTATTATTCAATATACGCGGTGATCGGCACAATGGCGAGCATTCCAATTAGAAACTTTTCTCCATGCCTGACATCGTTATTGCCTTCTTCGCCCTCGGCCTGTGCGCCGGCCTCGTCAAATCAGACCTGAAACTCCCCTCACCCACCTACGACACGCTGGCCATCCTGCTGATGCTGGTGCTTGGCTTAAAAGGCGGCATGGCGCTGCACGGCCATGTTACCGGCGCCATCGTGGTCGAGCTGCTGGTGGTGGCCGCGCTGGGCGTGGCGCTGCCGCTGCTGTGCTACCCGGTGCTGCGCCGGCTGGTACGGCTCGACCGTCCCAACGCGCTCAGCATCGCCGCCCATTACGGCTCGGTCAGCGCCGGTACCTTTGCCGTGGCCCTGGCGCTGGCCGAGCACGATGGCCTGGCCGTGAGTCCGCAAACCACCTTGTACCTGGTGATGCTGGAACTGCCAGCCATCGTGGTGATGTTGTGGCTGCACCATCGGCGCCAGGGCGGCGCGTCGTCAAGCCACGGCGGCATGGCCATCTGGCGCGAAGCGCTCACCAGCCGTGGCGTGGTGCTGCTCGGTGGCGGCGTGCTGATCGGTGCTTTGTACGGACCGCAAGGCATGGCGCCGATCGCCCCCGTGATGCTGGGCGGCTTCAAGGCCATGCTGGCGATCTTTTTACTTGAAATGGGCTTGTGCACGGCGCGCGTATGCCGGCCGCTGCCGTTGCAGCACTGGCGCCTGATGGTGTTTGCAGCGGTGGCGCCGTTCGTGCTGGCCTGGGCCGGGATAGCCGTGGCCACCGTGCTGGGGCTGCCGCCGGGAACCACGCTGGTGCTGGCCGCCCTGACCGCCAGCGCGTCCTATATCGCCGCGCCGGCCGCGATCCGCGCCGCCATCCCGCAGGCCGATATCGGGCTGGCGATGCTCGCTGCGCTGGGCATCACGTTCCCGGTCAATGTACTACTGGGCTTGCCGTTGTACCGGCACTGGCTGGGCGTCTGAGGTCAGGCGGTAATGCTGAGGTTGATGCCCATCTCGACCAGCAGGGCCAGGTCGGACAGCGAGAAGTCGAGCGTGGGCGTGGCCGCGCCGCGCTCGGAGTTGAACGAGATGCGCAACTCGGCCGCCACGTCGGCGCGCTCGAAGTGGATGCCGCGCGCGGACGACTCGGCCAGGAAGGTACGGATCGCCTTGAGCAGTTCATCGGGATTGTCGTCGGTGGCGATGCGCACGTAGAAACCGGAATCAATGCGTACCCGGCCGTCGGGCTTGACGTCGCCACGGCGCCAGTCGCCATCGGGCTCGACCGGCAAGCCGTCGCGGATATCGGCCAGTCCTTCGTCGCCGCCGTGTACCTTCAATGTTGCTATGTTCATGCCTGCCTCGGTTGGTCTGTACGCCGATCTAAAAGATTACACCAAAGAAACACCGGCGTCCAGAAGACTTGCAGCCTGCCGGACTTGGGGAGTCAAAGCGAAAAATAGCTGATCGAGGACAGATTTTGTCGATTTCGCAGTGCCCATAGTGGGCTATGGGCCGAGAAATTGGCGAAATATGGACCGATCCAGGTATTTTTGCAGCTGACGATCCCAAGTCCGACAGGCTGCTAACATCAAATAATTCCGTAGCGCTCGCGATAGGCCGCCACCGCGTCCTTGTGTTGCAGCAGTTGCGGATCGGCGCCGGCGCCGTTCAGGTAGCCGAACAGGTCGTCGAGGTTGCCGATGGAAATCACCGGGATGTTGTACTGGATCGCCACTTCCTGCACCGCCGAGTTCGGCGATAGTTGACCATCCTTGCCGGCGCGTTCCATGCGGTCGAGTGCGATCAGCACCGCGCATGGCTCGGCGCCGGCGGCGCGTATCATGTCCACCGACTCGCGCACCGAGGTTCCGGCCGAGATCACGTCGTCGATGATGACGACCTTGCCGGCCAGCTTGGCGCCAACCAGGGTGCCGCCCTCGCCGTGGTCCTTGGCTTCCTTGCGGTTGTAGGCGAACGAGGTGTTGCGGCCCTTGCCAGCCAGCGCCATCGCGGTGGCCGAGGCCAGGGTGATGCCCTTGTAGGCGGGGCCGAACAGCATGTCGAATCCCACGCCCGAGTCGAGCAGGGTCTGCGCGTAAAACTGCGACAGCTGGGCCAGCGTGGCGCCGTCATGGAACAGTCCGGCATTAAAGAAGTACGGCGACTGGCGCCCGGCCTTGGTGGTGAACTCGCCAAAGCGCAACACTCCGGTCTTGACCGAAAACTCGATGAAATCCTGACGTAAATTGCTCATGCTGCCTCATTTCTGTTCAATTCTGGAAAGTGCCGGTATTTTACCGCTACACTAGCGCATTCCAAAATTTCGACGCTTTTTCAAGCACTTGCCTTCATGCCAAAAATCATCTCCGCCAACCTGAACGGCATCCGCTCCGCCTCGTCCAAGGGTTTCTTCACCTGGCTGGCCAGGCAGGATGCCGATTTCGTCTGTGTCCAGGAACTCAAGGCGCAAGCGCCGGACATGACGCCGGAATTCCTCAACCCGGGCGGCTACCACGGCCACTTCCACTACGCCGAAAAGAAGGGCTACTCGGGCACCGGCATCTACAGCCGCCTCGAACCGGACCGCGTGGTGATCGGCTTCGGCGCCCCCGAGTTCGACCGCGAAGGCCGCTACGTGCGCTGCGACTTCGGCAACCTGACCGTGATTTCCGTGTACTGCCCGTCCGGCTCGTCCGGCCCCGAGCGCCAGGAAGCCAAGTTCCGCTTCATGGATTTGTTCTTGCCGCACCTGCAACTGCTGCACGCGGAAGGCCGCGAAGTGGTGATCTGCGGCGACTGGAACATCGCCCACAAGGAGATCGACCTCAAGAACTGGAAAGGCAACAAGAAAAACTCTGGCTTCCTGCCCGAAGAGCGCGAATGGATGACCCGCATCTTCGACGAAGTGGGCTACGTCGACGTCCACCGCGGCCTCGACCCGCGCGAGGAGCAGTACACCTGGTGGAGCAACCGTGGCCAGGCCTACGCCAAGAACGTCGGCTGGCGCATCGACTACCACGTCGCCACCCCCGGCATCGCCGCCCGCGCCACCAGCGTGGCCGTGTACAAGGAAGAGAAGTTTTCCGATCATGCGCCGTTGATTATCGATTACGCGCACGAGTGAACGGCACACCGCAGCGCTTAAAGATTGATCAAGGACGCAGGTTCTGATAACGTCAACTACGCGCCCTCAACTCTTTTCCCAGACCTCATGGAACTCATCGGCACCGGCATCTACCCATTGCACCAAGCTGCGCGCTTGGTCGGGGCCGAGCCACGTTCGCTGAGGCGCTGGTTACAGGGCTACACGCGCAAAAACAAGGGCCAGCACGTACGGTCCGAGCCGTTATGGACCACGCAGTTCACGGGCCAGGATTTGCCGGGCGATGTGATCGGCTTCCGCGATCTGCTGGAATTGCGCATGGTAGCGGCGTTTGTCGAACACGGTGTCGACCTGAAGGTTATCCGGGCCACGATTCAAGCAGCCACGCAATACTTTGGCAACGACTATCCCCTGACCAATCGCCAGTTCCGTACCGATGGCAAGCGCATCTTTTTGCAAGCGGTGGAAGCGGCTAGCGGCGATGAAAAGATCGTCGATGTCGTGCACCGGCAATTCGTGTTCTCGGACATAGTCAGCCCGTCCCTGTATGCGGGCATCGAGTACGACGAGGAGAGCGCCGTGCGCTGGTTCCCGCTGGGCAAACGAAAAACCATTGTGCTCGATCCCGCGCTCCAATTCGGCACGCCCATCATCGCCAGCGCGGGCATCCCTACCGATACCATCTACGCCTCGTTCCTGGCCGAAGGCCGCAACAGGGACATGGTTGCAAGAGTCTTCGATATCCCGCCAAAGATGGTCACCGAGGCCATCGAATTCGAAGAAAGCCTCGCAGCTTGAAATTCTTCTTCGATAATAATTTATCACCCCATCTTGCCCACGGCATCAGGGAGTTATCGAAGGTTGCTCCGCAGGTTGAAGACGTCATCCACTTGACCGACCGCTTCGCGCGGGACGCGAAAGATCTCACCTGGATCGGTGATCTCGCCCAGGATGGTCAGTGGTACATCATCTCCATCGACCGGTTCAAGCAGCAACATGGCGCCGAGCGTCAAGCCATCCGGCGGGCAGGACATACTGTATTCATTCTCGACGCGCAGTGGTCCACGCAAGCGTTCTGGGCACAGTCGGAGCGACTGGTCAGATGGTGGCCACAAGTGGTGGCCTATTCGGAACTGGTTTCCGGCGGCGCATATCGGGTGCCATGGCGACACTCCCCGGTGACCAAGTTTCAGGCCATCCCATTTTAAAGTCCTACAAATTGCGCTGGCTCGAAAACTCGCGCCAGTCGCCGCTGAGCGGATCGAGGAAGCAGATGCGGCGCGCCAGCAGTTTTAACGGGCGCTCGTAGTCGTCCGGGCCGCTTGGCAGCGCCAGCGGGTAAAAGGCGTCGTTCCGGATCGGGATGCCCAGCGCAGACAGGTGCAGGCGCAGCTGGTGCTTGCGGCCGGTATGGGGGAACAGGCGATAGCGCGTGCAGTCAGCACCGTGCTCGATGACGTCGATGATGGTCTCCGAGTTCGGCGCGCCCTGTTCCTCTTTCATCAGGAAGAACTTGTCGCCGTCCACCATGCGACTGCGGTACGTGAACGGGAACTGCACGCCATCGAGGCGTGGCGCCAGCGCCTCGTACTCTTTTTCGATCACGCGCTGCTGGAACAGCGACTGGTACGCGCCCCGGCTTTCCTGGCGGCGCGAGAAGATCACCACGCCGGCCGTTTCGCGGTCCAGGCGGTGGATCGGCGTGAGCGCCGGTTCGCCCAGTGATTTTTTCAGCCGCACCAGCAGCGTCTCGTGCAAAAAGCGGCCGGTCGGTGTCATCGGCAGAAAATGCGGTTTATCGACCACCACCAAGTGGTCGTCCATGAACAGGATCTGTTCCTGGAACGGGATCGGCGTCTCGACTTGTTCCAGCTCGCGGTAGTAAAAGATGCGCATGCCACGGCGGTAGGCGCTGTGCGGCGCCAGCGGTGTGCCGTCGCCATCGACCACGTGGCCGCGTGCCATGCGCTCGCGCCAGGTGGACTCCGGCACATCGGCAAAATGCGCGGCCAGGAAGGTGATCATGTCGGGCCACTGGCCCTCCGGCAGCCACAAGTAGCTGGGCGCGACGCCGTCGCGCATCGGCAGCGGATGCCGATCTGCCGGGGACCGCACCGGCATCAGGATTTCGGCAGCGCCAGCGAACGGTATGGCGGCAGCTTGTTGGCGTCGAGCCCCTTGGCGCGGGCGTACACCGGCAGCACCAGGTTCATGTGGTCGTTCATGTTCCTGATGCGGTCGCTGCCGGTCGGGTGGGTGGACAGGAAGCTGATCGGCTGGCTCTTGTTAATCGCCGCCATCTTCTGCCACAGCGCCACGCCGGCGCGCGGATCGTAGCCGGCGCGCGCGGCCAGGTCGAGGCCCACCAGGTCAGCCTCGGATTCGTCGCTGCGCGAGAATTTCAGCGCCGAGACCTGCGCCACGGCACTGCCGCCGGCGTCGCCCAGGCGCGGATCAAGGCCGAAGTAGCCGGCGATCAGCGAGCCGCCCACGCGGGCGACGGTGCTGGTCACCGCGTTCTTGCCGGCCTGCGCGCGCGCGTGTTCGCGCAGCGCGTGGGCAATCTCGTGGCCCATCACCGCCGCCACTTCGTCGTCGGTCAGATTGAGCTTGGTCAGGATGCCGCTGTAGAACGCGATGCGCCCGCCCGGCATGCAGAACGCATTGACGGTCGGCGAATTGAGCAAGTTGACTTCCCACTTCCAGTTGGCCGCATCCGGGTTCCAGCGCTTGGTGAACGGGATCAGGCGGTCGGCAATCGCGCGCAGGCGTATCAACTGCGGGTTGCTGTCGGTGGCAACCTGGTCCTTGTCGTGGGCCTGCTTGAGCATCTGGTCGTACTGCAGCTTCGACTGCTGGTTGACCTGGTCGGCGTCGCCGCCGATGCTGCGCATGCGCGACATTTTTTCGACCGGGATGCCGTCGTTTTGGGCAAACGCCGGCAGCGCCGGCAGCACGCTCATCGCACAGGCCAGCGCCAGTGCGGCGCTGTTGAATTTAAGCTTTTTCATCTCGTTTATTCCATGGGGCGATTTTAGGGAGCATCAGCATGGCCGGGAAAGCCAGCATGAAGCAGACCATAAAGAACCAGAACCAACCGGTTTCCGCGACAATATACCCTACCGATGCGTTGATGAATGTGCGCGGTACCGCAGCCAGGCTGGAAAACAACGCGTACTGCGTGGCCGTGTAGCGCGGGTCGGTGGCGCGCGACATGAACGCCACCAGCGCTGCCGATCCAAGCCCCAGGCTGGCAAACGCCTCGAAGCCGAAGACTGCGCTGAGCAGGAACGGATCGGGCCCCACCTCGGCCAGCCAGGCAAAACCGAGGATGGCAAGCGCCTGCAGCACGCCGAACACCCACAGCGCGCGGTTGATGCCGAGCTTGATCATCCAGATGCCGCCCACCGCGCCGCCGGCCAGGCTGGCCCACCAGCCGGTGGCGTTGGCGGCGAGGCCGATCTGCTTGGTGGTAAAGCCGATATCGAGGAAGAACTTGGTCGATAGGGCGGTGGCCATGGTGTCGCCGATTTTATACAGCAGCACGAACATGATGATGATGATCGCCTGTTTCAAGCCATCGCGCAGGATGAATTCCCTGAACGGCAGCACGATCGCCTCTTGCAGATTTTTCGGCGGCGCGCCATACACGGCCGGCTCTTTCGCCAGCAGGGTGCAGATAAAACCGGGCAGCATGAACGCGGCAACGATCCAGAACACGGACTGCCAGGACATGGTGTCGGCCAGCACCAGCCCCAGCGCGCTGGGGATCAGGCTGGCCGCCTTGTAGGCGTTGACGATGATGGCGGCGCCCAGGCCCTGCTCTTCTTCGGCCAGGATTTCGCGGCGGTAGGCGTCGATCACCACGTCCTGGCTGGCCGACAGGAACGCGATGACCCCCACTGCCAGCACGATCAGGGTCAGCTCCTGTTTTGGGTCGAACATGCCCACGCCGCCGATCACCAGGAACAGGCCGATCTGCGTAACCGCCATCCAGCCCCGGCGCCGGCCCAGCGTACCAATGCTGTAGCGGTCCATCAGCGGCGCCCACAGGAATTTGAACGTGTACGGGAACGTCATCAGGCCGAACAGGCCAAGCGCCTTGACATCGAGTCCGGCCGTGGCCAGCCACGCCTGCATCAGGTAGATCAGCGTGTACAGCGGCAGCCCGGAACTAAAGCCCAGGAACAGGATCGAGATGGTGCGGCCGTTCAGGTAACTGATCCAGCTTTTCTTCTGTTCCGGGGTGGTCATCGCTATGCTTTCTTACGGAGGCGGAATACCGCCAAATCGCCGCGCAGGTTGGGCAGGAAATCGACGCGTTTGCCTTCGGCCAGCGCCACGCAGTCGATCACTTCCACGCCGCAGTCGTGCGCCAGGTCGCGGAAATCGTTGATGGTGGCGCAGCGCAGGTTGGGCGTGTCGTGCCATTCGTACGGCAGCGATTTCGATACCGGCATGCGCCCGCGCAGCAGCGCCACGCGGTGCGGCCAGTAGGCGAAGTTGGGGAACGAGACGATCACCTCCTTGCCCACCCGGACGATGTCGCGCAGCAGCGCTTCCACGTGCTTCATCATCTGCAAGGATGACAGGCACAAGACGGTGTCGAAACTGTTATCGCCAAACAGCGCCAGGCCGTTTTCCATATCCTGCTGCACCACCTGCACGCCACGGCGGGTGCTGGCCAATACCTTGTCGTCGGCGATCTCGATGCCGTAGCCGCTGCAGCGCTTGTCGCTTTGCAGGTAGTCCATCATCACGCCGTCGCCGCAACCGACGTCGAGCACGTGGGCGCTGGGCGGCACCCAGTGGGCGATGAAAGCCAGGTCGGGACGGGCCGCGCTCAAGTCGTTGAAATTCATGCGGCCTCCTTGCTGTTGATGTCGTTCAGCTCGTTCCATACCCGGTCGTAGTACGCGCGCACCAGGTTCAGGTAGCGCGGGTCTTCCAGCAGGAAGGCGTCGTGGCCGTGCGGCGCGTCGATCTCGGCGTAGGTCACCTGGCGGCGGTTGTCGATCAGGGCCTTGACGATTTCCTGGCTGCACTCGGGCGAGAAGCGCCAGTCGGTGGTGAAAGACGCCAGCAGGAACTTGGCGCGGGTGGCTGCCAGGGTCTTCGACAGATCGCCGCCGTGGTGGCGCGCCGGGTCGAAATAATCGAGCGCCTTGGTGATCAACAGGTACGTGTTGGCGTCGAAGTATTCGCTGAACTTGTCGCCCTGGTAGCGCAGGTACGATTCGATCTCGAAGTCCACGCCGAAGTCGAACTTGTAGGTGCCGGTGGCCGCAATGTCGTCGGCGACGCTGCGCAGCTTGCGGCCGAACTTTTCCGCCATGTCGTCGTCCGACAAATACGTGATGTGGCCGACCATGCGCGCCACCCGCAGCCCATTCTTGGGCACTACGCCGTGCTCGTAGAAGTCGCCGCCGTGGTAGTCGGGGTCGGACAGAATCGCCTGGCGCGCAACGTCGTTGAAAGCGATATTTTGCGCCGAGAGCTTGGCGGTGGACGCGATCACCACGCAGTGGCGCAGGCGGTCCGGGTACATGATGCTCCAGGCCAGCGCCTGCATGCCGCCGAGCGAACCGCCCATCACGGCGGCAAACTGCGTAATGCCCAGCCGGTCGGCCAGGCGCGCCTGGGCGCTGACCCAGTCTTCCACGGTGACGACCGGGAACGCGGCGCCGTACGGCTTGCCGGTGACCGGGTTGGTGTGCATGGGGCCCGTGGAGCCGAAGCAGGAGCCGAGGTTGTTGATGCCGATGACGAAGAACTTGTCGGTGTCGAGCGACTTGCCCGGGCCGACCATATTGTCCCACCAGCCGGTGCTTTTCGGTGTGCCTTCGTATTCGCCGGCCACGTGGTGCGAAGCGTTGAGCGCATGGCAGACCAGCACCGCGTTGGATTTGTCGGCGTTCAGGGTGCCGTAGGTTTCGTACATCAGCATGTAGTCGCGCAGCTGTGCGCCGCTTTGCAGCGGCAGCGGTTCGGCGAAATGCATGGTTTGCGGGGTGACGTATCCCAGGGATGACATGGTGGTTTCGATTTTTTTATTGGGGCGGCCCCACGGGCCATCTATCAGGATGGGACCGCGAGGATGGGTCCCACCAACTACTACAGCGTGCTACAAAATGTTCACAGCTAGGCATGGCGACGAAGACAGTACGAATGTACGGCTAGGAGCCAGAACGACGCTGTGGGCATTTTGTAGCACACTGCTTACATCAATTGTAATTGTTCGACCGCGTCTGCAATGACATTGGGTTCCATCGAGCGCATGATCTTGCGGGTTTGCGGCATGATGCGCGCAAGGTCGCTGTTCAGGATTTCCTGCTTGACCGAGAGCAGTTGTGCCGGATGCATGGAGAACTCGCGCAGCCCCAGTCCCAGCAACAGGCGGGTGAGCTTGACGTCGCCCGCCATTTCGCCGCACACGGCGACGTCGATCCCGGCTTTATGCCCGGCCGCAATCGTCATGGCGATCAATTGCAGCACAGCCGGATGCAGCGGATTGTAAAGGTGCGCGACCTCATAATCAACCCGGTCGATCGCCAGCGTGTACTGGATCAGGTCATTGGTGCCGATCGACAGGAAGTTCATGCGCTTGACGAACATGGGCAACGCCAACGCGGCGGCCGGAATTTCGATCATGGCACCGACGTCGACATTTTCGTCGAACTTGACGTGCTCTTCGCGCAGCTCCGCTTTCGCCTGCGCGATCATGGCCAGCGACTGGTCGATCTCGAACGCATGCGCCAGCATCGGGATCAGGATGCGCACCTTGCCGAATGCCGACGCGCGCAAGATCGCACGCAGCTGGATCAGGAAAATCTGCGGCTCGGCCAGGCAGTAGCGGATCGCGCGCAAGCCCAGCGCCGGGTTCAGTGCGGTGTGCTCGGCCTGGTCGAGCGGCTTGTCGGCGCCGATGTCGAGCGTTCGGATCGTCACCGGCCGGCCCTTCATGGCCACCACCGCTTTCTTGTACTGCTCGAACTGCTCGTCCTCGGACGGCATCTTGCCCTTGCGGCCCATGAACAGGAACTCGGAGCGGAACAGCCCCACGCCGTTGGCGCCCGCCTCCATCGCGGCCGGGCAATCGTCGGGCAGTTCGATATTGGCCAGCAGCGTGATCTCGGTGCCGTCCCTGGTAATCGCCGGCGTCTTGCGCAGCTTGCCCAGCTTCTTGCGGGCGCGGATCGCCGCGTTCTGGCGGTCGCGGTACTGCTCGAGCACCACCACGCTGGGATTGGCGATGACCACGCCGGCGTCGCCGTCGATGATCAGCCAGTCGTCCTGCTCGATCAGGGTCGATGCGTCGGACATGCCCACGGCCGCCGGGATGTCGAGGCTGCGGGCGACAATCGCCGTGTGCGAGTTTTGGCCGCCGACGTCGGTGACAAAACCGATGAACGAGCGGTCGCGGAATTGCAGCATGTCGGCCGGCGAAATGTCGTGCGCGACGATGATCATCTGCGGCTGGAATTCGTCGTCGCCGACCTTGACTGGCGGCGGCAGGATCTGCTCGGTGCCCATCAGGACTTTTAATACCCGCTCGGCCACTTGCTGGATGTCGGCCTTGCGCTCGCGCAGGTACGGGTCTTCGATTTCGTCGAACTGCGCCGACAGTTCATCGATCTGGGTCAGCAGCGCCCATTCGGCGTTGTAGTGGCGCGCGCGGATGATGTCGAGCGGCGCCTCGGAAATCATGGGGTCGGACAGGATCAGCGCGTGGACGTCGATGAACGCGCCCAGCTCCGTGGGTGCATCCTTGGGCAGCTCGTTCCACAGGGTTTGCAGTTCCTTGTGAACCTGGGCCAGCGCCTGCTGCAGGCGCAGCACTTCGGCTTCGAGGTGTTCTTCGGCGACCAGGTAATGCTTGACGTCGAGCGCGGCCGGCGCCAGTTTATGCGCGCGGCCAATCGCAATCCCGCGCGACACCGGGATGCCGTGCAGGGTAAACGAAGCCATGGGGGCGCCGGAATAAGGACGGGCGCGGCCGCGATCCGAGGGCATTACTCGCCTTCGCCAAACTTGTCGTTGATCAGTGCAGTGAGGGCAGCCACGCATTCCTTTTCGTCGGCGCCGTCCGCTTCGAGCAGGACCTTGGCGCCCTTGCCGGCGGCCAGCATCATCACGCCCATGATGGACTTGGCGTTGATGCGGCGGGAATTGCGGCTCAGCCAGACATCGCTCTGGAACTTGGCGGCCAGCTGGGTGAATTTGGCGGACGCGCGTGCGTGCAGGCCGAGCTTGTTGATAATCTCAAGTTCTTGTTGAATCATATTTATCTTGTCTCTTCGAGAAAAACTGCGAGAAAGCCGCACTCTAAAAAAACCCGCGCCAGTCGAATTTTATCCGACGCGAATCCGGTTATCGACGCGCACCGCACCACTTTGCGCGCCGGCCAGGGCCATCTCGACGACCACGTCCAGCGTATCGCGGCGGTAAGTAATGGCCCGCAACAGCATCGGCAAGCTGATGCCGGCGATCACTTCCACCCTGCCCGCGTCCGCCAGGCGGTCGCAGCAATTGGACGGCGTACCGCCCTTGACGTCGGTCATCACCAGCACGCCGTCGCCGTCGTCGAGCCGCTTGATCGCCGCCGCCGCCAGTTGCTGGACTTGCCCGAGATCCTGGTCGGCGATCACGTCGATCGCTTCCAGCAGCTCGGTGGGGCCGCGAAACACGTGCGCGCAGGCGGCAATGAATGCCTGTCCCAGCGGCGCGTGCGTCATAAGCAGTATGCCAACCATATTGTTAATCCGCCAGTGAGCGCGGACTAAATTGAGGCCGTCCGGCAAAATTATTTTGAATTTGCATCTTTTTAACCCGCCGACACGGCCGCTTCGACCGCGTCGATGAAGGTGGCCGCCACCGGGAAGCCCGCCTGCTGGGTAATTTCCTGGAAGCATGTTGGGCTGGTGACGTTGACTTCGGTCAGGCAGTCGCCGATCACGTCCAGGCCGACCAGCAGCAGGCCGCGCGCGGCCAGGGTCGGGCCGATGGCGTTGGCGATCTCGAAATCGCGCTCGGTCAATGGCTGGGCCACGCCGAGGCCGCCAGCGGCCAGGTTGCCGCGCACCTCGCCATTTTGCGGAATGCGCGCCAGTGAAAACGGTACCGGTTTGCCGGCGATCACCAGGATCCGTTTGTCGCCCTTGGCGATGTCCGGGATGAAGCGCTGGGCCATGATGGTCGTTGCACCATTTTGGGTCAGCGTCTCGATAATCGCCCCAAGGTTCATGGCGTCGGGCTTGACGCGGAAGATGCCGGTGCCGCCCATGCCGTCCAGAGGCTTCAGAATGATGTCGCCATGTTCGGCCTGGAAGGCGCGGATACGGGCCTCGTCGGCCGTCACCAGCGTGGGCGACGTGTACTGGCTGAACTGTGCAATCGCCAGCTTTTCGCTGTGATCGCGAATGGCCGACGGCTTGTTGAAAACTTTGGCGCCCTGGGCTTCGGCCAGTTCCAGCATGTAGGTGCCGTAGATGTATTCCATGTCGAACGGCGGATCCTTGCGCTGAACGATGGCGTCGAACTCGCCCAGGTTGGTCTCCACCGCCGGGGCGGCGCGGTACCAGTCGGTGGCGTCGCCGGTAAAGCTGATCTGCGACGCCTTGGCTGTCGCGATGCCGCCCAGCACTGCCATATCCTTTTGCTCGAAGGCGTACACGGCATGGCCGCGCTGGTTGGCCTCGACCATCATGGCGTAGGTGGAGTCCTTGTAGGTCTTGAACGTGGACAAGGCATCAGCGAGGAAAGCAATTTTCATGGGTGCATCCGGTGGAGTGAAGCACTGATTTTAGCCGAGATTTGGTGCAGGGATGATTTGGGGGACGCTGACGGACCATGGATCCCCGCGTTCGCGAGGATGACGACACTACGGTCGCCGGCTTTAAAACCGTCATACTCGCGCACACGCGATGGCCGCTCTGCGGCCGCAGGCTTCAAATCCGTCATCCTCGCGCAGGCGGGGATCCAAACCCGCTGATCCGGCGATCTCCTGATTAATAAACCTCCGGATTCGGATCCGTCCGCTCCATCTCCAGCGACGCCGCCAGCAGCGCCAGCCGCGCCACCACGCCGTACACGTAGAACCGGTTGGGCGCCGCCGTGCCCGGCTTGGCTTTCAAATCGGGCACCGCGTGCTGCTGGGCGAACGCCAGCGGCACGTACTGCGAGCCCGGCGCATTGAGGTTCTGGTCGACGCCTTTTTCGGCATGGACGCGGTAAAAGCCACCGACCACGTAACGGTCGATCATGTACACGACCGGCTCGGCGACGTCGTCCTTGATGCTCTCGAAAGTGGGCACGCCTTCCTGGATGATGAAGTCGGTCACCTCTTTACCATCCTTGATGACGATCATCTTGTCGCGCTGGGCTTGGGTCAAGTCCTTGATTTCACTGGAATCCTTGATGGTCAGGATGCTGGTGCCATAGGTGCCGGCGTCGGGCTTGATGATCACGAACGGCTTTTGCTCCTTCATGCCGTACTCCTTGTACTTCTTCTTGATTTTCGACAGCAGCGTATCGACATTGGCGGCCAGGCACTCGTAGCCCTCGCCGGTGCGGAAGTTCACCGCGTCGCACTTGGCGTGCAGCGGGTTGAACATCCACGGATCGACACCGATCAGCTTGCCGAATTTCTTTGCCACTTCGTCATACGCATTCAGGTGGTTGCTCTTGCGGCGCAGCGCCCAGCCCGCGTGCAGCGGCGGCAGCAGGCTTTGCTCATGAATATTTTGCAAGATGTCGGGAATGCCGGCCGACAGGTCGTTATTGAGCAGCACGGTGCACGGATCGAAATCTTTCAGGCCCACGCGGCGGCCATTGGCCGAGCGCACCAAGGGTTCGACCACCAGCATATTGCCGTCCGGCAGAGCGATCGGGGTGGGCTGGGTGACGTCGGGCGACAGGGAACCGAGGCGCACGTGCAGCCCGGTCTGGCGGAAAATCTGCATCAGGCGGGCGATGTTTTGCCAGTAGGTAGGGTGGCGCTGGGTGAGCTCCGGGATCAACAGCAGGTTGCGCGCATCGGGGCAATACTTGTCGATCGCGGCCATGGCGGCCTGCACCGACAATGGCAGCATTTCGGTGGCCAGGTGGTTGAAACCGCCGGGAAACAGGTTGGTGTCCACCGGCGCCAGCTTGTAGCCAGCGTTGCGCATATCGACCGAGCAATAGAACGGCGGCGTGTGCTCTTGCCACTCCAGGCGGAACCAGCGCTCGATGGCGGGAGTGGCGGCCAGGATTTTCTCTTCGAGGTCGTGGAGCGGGCCGGTCAGGGCGGTGGCGAGATGGGGAACCATGATTACTTCCTTAAATGATGCGGGAGGACGACCCTCCAGGCACGCTGAAACACCGAATATTACCTTGTGGATAAGCTACATCGGGGCGATACCCCTATTTTAAAGGCGGGAATGAAAAAAGCCCCCGCACGCGAGTGCGGAGGCCTTCTTGACAAGAATGACAGCAATTACCTGTCGGGTTACATGTGATAGGCGGACTCGCCGTGGGTGGTGATGTCCAGGCCTTCGCGTTCTTCTTCTTCCGGTACGCGCAGGCCGATCACCATGTCCACCAGCTTGAAGGCGATGAATGCCACCACGGCCGACCAGACGATGGTCACGCCCACGCCGGTGGCCTGGATCAGCACCTGGCCGCTGATCGAGTAGTCTGGCGATGGCTTGTTGGCCACGTAGTCGAAAATGCCCTGGCCGCCCAGCGATGGCGCAGCGAACACGCCGGTCAGGATGGCGCCCAGGATGCCGCCCACGCCGTGCACGCCGAAGACGTCCAGCGAGTCGTCGGCGCCCAGCAGGCGTTTCAGGCCGTTCACGCCCCACAGGCAGATCACACCGGCCAGCAGGCCCATGATCAGTGCGCCCATCGGACCGACGAAACCGCAGGCAGGAGTAATCGCCACCAGGCCGGCGACTGCACCCGAAGCGCCACCGAGCATCGATGGTTTGCCTTTGAAGATCCATTCGGCGAAGACCCACGACACGGTGGCGGCAGCGGTTGCCAGCAGGGTGTTGATGAAGGCCAGTGCCGCGATGTCGCCCGCTTCCAGCGGCGAACCGGCGTTGAAACCGAACCAGCCTACCCACAGCAGCGAAGCGCCGATCATGGTCATGGTCACCGAGTGCGGCGCCATCGATTCGCGGCCGTAGCCGACGCGTTTGCCGATCACGTAAGCACCGACCAGGCCGGCAACAGCGGCGTTGATATGCACCACGGTACCGCCGGCGGTGTCGAGCGCGCCGTGCTGGAACAGGTAGCCGGCTTTGGCGGTTTCGGTGGCCAGGGTGGCGGCGTCCTTGATCGCATCAGGGCCGGTCCAGAACCAGACCATGTGGGCGATCGGCAGGTACGAGAAGGTGAACCAGATCACCACGACCAGCAGCACGGCGGTGAACTTGGCGCGTTCGGCAAAGGCGCCGACGATCAGCGCGCAGGTAATCGCTGCAAACGTGGCCTGGAAGGCGACGAACATGAACTCCGGAATCACCACACCCTTGCTGAAGGTGGCGGCGTAGGCGAAGGTGCCCTTGACCGGGTCGTAGATATTGTTGAGGAAGGTGCGGTCATGCAGGTTGCCGAAGAACGCATTGCCTTCGGTGAAAGCCAGCGAGTAACCGTAGATGCACCACAACACGACGATCACGGCGAAGATCATGAAGATCTGCATCAGGATCGACAGCATATTCTTGGAACGGACCAGGCCGCCGTAGAACAGCGCCAGGCCGGGAATCGTCATCATGACCACCAGCAGGGTGGCAACCATCATCCAGGCATTGTCGCCCTTCTGGGGCGTTGGCGCGGCAGCGGGTGCAGCGGCCGGTGCAACTTGGGCAGCCGGCGCGGCGGCGGGCGCGGCTGGTGCAGCTTCCGGTGCGGCAGCGGTGGCGGCAGCCACCGGCGCCTCGGCCGGCTTGGCGTCTTGCGCATGGACAGGTGCGGCAAGCGCGAACAGCAGAGAGACCCCAGCTAACAAGGTTGTTATAGTTTTCTTCATCTAAATCCCCTTAAAGAGCTTCGTTGCCGGTTTCACCGGTACGAATGCGGATCACCTGTTCCAGGTTGTACACAAAGATCTTGCCGTCGCCGATTTTGCCGGTGCGGGCTGCGCCTTCGATCGCCTCGATCGCCTGTTCGACGATGCTGTCGTCCACGGCTGCTTCGATCTTGGTTTTCGGCAGGAAGTCGACCACGTATTCGGCGCCACGATACAGCTCGGTATGCCCTTTTTGCCGGCCGAAACCTTTTACTTCGGTCACCGTGATGCCTTGCACGTTGATGGCCGACAGGGCTTCGCGGACTTCATCAAGCTTGAACGGCTTGATAATGGCGGTAATCATTTTCATGAGAGCCTCGCTTAGAAAGTTTTGGAAATGGTGACGACAGCGCCAGATTTACCAAGGTTTTTGCCGTTGCGGCCAACGTAGGCATCGGTATTGGTCTTGATGCCGGCAACGGCAACAGAGAACACGCCGAAGTCCTTGGTCACGCCAACCTTGTAGTCGCTATAGCTGAGAGCGCCGTTGTTCTTGACGTTCTGGTGGCCGGCATGGAGGTTGAGCACATAGCCGTCATAGACGTCGTAGTTGAACTGGCCGTCGAGGTAGCCGCTGTTCTTGCTGTCGGCGGTGCCAAACAGGTTGCTGGTCGAGTGCGAATATTTCACCGAGAACGGGCCGGCGCTGACTTGGGCATACAATTCGAAGGTATTGGCGCTGGTGGCCAGCTTGTTCGACGGGTAAGCGTAGTACAGCGCGCCGACGTCGTAGGCAAAGGTATCGGTGATCTGGCCGCGCTTGCCCGCGTAGATGTCGAATTCATACGAAGCATCGCCGCCGCCGTCCTTGATCCACTTGATATTGGTGGCCCAGGCCCCAACATACACACCGGTGGGGTTGTTGACATAGTCAACACCGCCCTGCACGGCTGGTTGCAGACGGGTTTGCGAAATGCCGCGATAACGGTAATCGCTGACTGCGGCGACGTTATAGGTGATCTGGTTGTCTGGTACAGGTTCGGCAGCGGCAGGTGCGGCTTCCTGGGCCAGCGCCGAAGCGCTCATGGTGGCGAATGCCAAGGTCAACGCTGCTGCTGTCAGGGTCCGGGTCAGGCTTTTGTTTTGGCTCTTCATCATTTTGTCCTTGTAGTTATCGAAACTGAATACAGATACTTGATGCGATGCGGGTAAAATCCTTGTAAAGCGAAGCGGTAAGCATTCCATGGCTTCTATAGCAGAATGCGTGCCAGCTAACGTTGCCTGGTAGATAGCTGCTTGGGCTGCTTTGTCATGGGCGACCGGGCGCCCCATCTGACAAAAGTGACAATTTGGAAGAAAAGTTGGCCGCGCTGCTTGAATTTGCACCACACCGATACACGGACGCACTCCAATGGTGCATCCGCCCAGCAACCAGATCAAGGAATATTATGGATATGAATACTTTTTTTAACGACTTGCAGAACAAGATCTCCAAGGCCGTCGAAAATTCGCCCGCCAAGGACATCGAGAAAAACGTCAAGTCCATGATGACCCAGGGCTTCTCCAAGCTCGACCTGGTCACCCGCGAAGAGTTCGATATTCAGACCCAGGTACTGGCAAAAACCCGCGCCAAGCTCGAAGCGCTGGAAACGCGCCTGGCGGCGCTCGAAGCCAAGGCCGCACCGGTGTCGCCAGCTGCGGTGTCGCCTGCGGCTGCGGTTCAGGCAGAACCTAAAGTGGAAATCGCCAAGGGCGAGGTACTGTAAGCTCGATGCCGGCGGGTGCACCGCCGGCAAATTTACGATGGCGCGCTCGGTGGCGGCTATTGGCCGACGCGGAAGTAGTCGGCGTCGAGATACGCCGGGGTGGCGTTGGGGTCTGCGTCTGTGTTGATTGCGCCGTTCACGCCCGGCGCCTTGGTCGCCAGCAGCCCCACCTGCGCGCCCACCCAGCGTCCCACGCTGGCCGAGAACGGCTGCCCTGCCAGGGTGTACTGCTTGCCGTCCAGGCTGTAGGCAAAGCGCACCACTGCGCCGTCGCTCACCTGCGCCCGCAGGTACAACGGCTGCTGATCCACGGTTGTTAAAACCTGCACCTGCTCCTTGCAGGCGGCGCCCGGTTGTTCGCAGGTCGCCAGCACCAGCTCCCTGCCGGTTTTTCCCTGCTGTACGCCGATCCACGCATATTTAATTCCCAGCACCACCAGGCCAGCGCGGCTCATCTCGCCCTGCACATTGATGCGGGTATCGACCGTGAAGGCCGGCGCCGGGAATTTTTGCGTCAGCACCGCTGCCACGTCGCGCACGCTGCCCCCAACCGGGGCCGCCTGCGCATTGAGCCTCAGGCTGCCCGGCTTGGCGGCGAGATCGTACCAGCCCGGCGCTTGGTTGGCGTTCCACTGCCATTGCAGCCCCAGTTTGGCGGCATTGAATTCGTCGCCTGCCGGCGGCGCCTTTATGCCGCTGTCCTTACCGGCCGGCTTGGCGTGCACCAGCACCGGTTCACCCGTGCCCTTGCCTGCCTTGTCTACACCGATCACCGGCCAGCCGTCGTGCCAGCGCATTGGCTGCAAGTGCACGATGCGCCCGTAAGCGCGCCGGTCCTGGAAGTGATAGAACCAGTCCTGACCTTTCAGGTCGGTTACCCACGCGCCCTGGTGCGGGCCATTGGTGGCAGAGTCGCCCTGGGCCATCACGATGCGGTCCTGGTACGGGCCGGCGATGGTGCGCGAACGGAACACCGACTGCCAGCCATGTTCCACGCCGCCGGCAGGTGCGAAGATGTAGTAGTAGCCGTCCTTCTTGTAGAACTTGGGCCCTTCCAGCGTGGTATAGCCACCGAGCTTGTTGCCGTCGATGATGTCGCGGCCGCGCTCATCGAGCAGCGTGCGCGCCTCCGGGTCCATCTGGCGCAAGGTCAGTATGTTGTTGAAACCGGCGCGGCTCTTGGCCCACGCATGCACCAGGTAGGCCTTGCCATCGTCGTCCCACAGCGGCGACGGATCGATGATGCCTTTACCGGGCAACAGCAGGTGCGGCTCGCTCCACGGCCCGGCAAAGCTGGTGGCGGTAATGACATAAACGCCGAAATCGGGATCGGGATAGAAGATCCAGAATTTGCCGGCATGGTGACGCAGCGATGGCGCCCACACGCCCTTGCCCGGCTGCGGCGTGGCGAACGCCTGCGCCGGCACCAGCTTGGGCAGCGCATGGCCCACCAGCTCCCAGTTGACCATGTCGGTCGATTGCAGCAGCGGCAGCCCCGGCGCGTTGCTGAAGCTCGACGCGGTCATGTAGAACGTGGAGTCCACCCGAATGGCGTCCGGGTCGGAATAGTCGGCGTACAGGATGGGGTTCTGGTAGCGGCCGTTACCGAGGTCGGCAACCCAGGGACCGCTGGCAGGGCTTTGTGCCACTGCCCATGGCGCGCTGCACAGCAGCGCCAGCGTGGCCATGGTGATTTTCATTTTGCCTCCTGCGGTTTGGCAGCTACCGGCGCGATGGTAAAGCTGTAGCTGGCCGGTTCGAGCTTGATGCGGTACTTGACGTGCGGACGGCCGGTGAGGTTCCAGCCGGTGTCGCCGCCTACGCCCGATTGCGCCAGGTCGATCAGCAGCGAGCCGTCGCCGTGCGGCGCGATCTCCGAGCTTTTCCAGGCGCCGCGCTCGCGCAAATACAGGTCTTCGTACGGGAACGCCAGCACATTGACCGACAGGGGTGCTGCACCCTTGACCGTAATACCCGCCCCCTGCTGGTTCGACAGCGACAGCCAGCGCACGCCGGTCTTGTTGCCGCTTTCCTGCGGGCGGCTGTAGCCGTGGTACTGGTCCGCCACCTTGCCCGTGTAACGGCCGATGGCATAGCCGGTGGCGCGGTCAACGTACGATTCCTGCGGGCCGCGACCGTACCACTGCACCGTGTCGAGCGTGTTGTCGTTGTCGAAGCGCAGCCCCAGGCGCAGCGGATCGGGCAGGTCGTCGCGCAGCGGTGTGAAGGTCGCGGCCACACCGAGTACGCCGTCCGCATCAAGCGTATAAAAGGTTTCCCAGTGGGCGGCGCCGGCGCCAAAGCTGTACAGCACTTTCACGCGGTTGCCGTCCTGCGTGACCGCACGCACGTGGCGCTGCTCGGAGAAGGTTTTCCAGACCTGGTGCGTCTTGTCCACGCCTGCGCCTTCGTCGTTGTCGATCAGCCCGCGCCAGAAGTTGGGCGCGCCGCCCTTGAGCAGGGTCTTGCCGTTCACGGTGTAGTTCACCAGGCCGGTCTTGGCGTCGAGCAGCAGCGAGGCCGGACCGGCGGCCAGGCGGATATTGTCGCCGTCGCGCGCGGGCTTGACCGCCTTGGCGGTGGCCACCGGCTTCGATGCCGGCACGGTGACGAACTGCGACCAGCCCACCACCGTGCCGGCCGCCACGCCCTTGACCGAATCGGTACGGGCCTTGGCGCGCAAGGTCACCAGTTGTTCGCCGCCGGTCGAACGCAGCTTGGGCAGCCTGATCTCGACCTGGCGGCTGGCGCCGGCAGCGACGGCCGGCACCGTCAAGGCACCGCGCGTGACCTCGTTGCCGTCGTTGGTGAGCACCCAGTCGAAATCGAGGTCGGACGTGTCGCGGAAGTCGTAGCGATTGACCACCGTGACCTTGCCGGTTGCGGGATCGCCTTCGAACACCAGGGGCGAATAGACTTTTTGCACCTCGTAGTATTCGGGATCGGGCGTGCGGTCGGAGCGCACCACGCCGTCGCCCACCACGCTGTTGTCGCCCACTTTCGGATTGACGTCGAAGCCGGAGGCATAGTAGCGGCGGCCCTTGTCGTCGGTGGCAAACACGGTCTGGTCTACCCAGTCCCAGATAAAGCCGCCCTGCAGTTTTTTGTGGGCGCGGATCACCTGCCAGTAGTCTTCCATATTACCCAGCGAGTTACCCATCGCGTGCACATATTCACACTGGATCATCGGCTGGGTAAAGCGCGGATCGGCCGCGTAGTCGGCCATCTTTTCGATGTCGTCGTACATCGGCGCGTAGATGTCCACGTAGGCGTTGGGCTTGTGGGTTTCGCCGATGGTGCCGTGACCGAGGTAGCTGATCAGGCGGTTGGGATCGTTGGCGCGGATCCACTGCGCCGCGTGCTCGAAATTGGGGCCGGTGCCGGCCTCGTTCCCCAGTGACCAGAAGATGATCGACGGCGAATTCTTGTCACGCTGGACCATGCGCGAGACGCGGTCGACGTGCGCGGCGCGCCACTGCGGCTTGTAGCCCAGTTGCACCTGCTCGCGGTAGCCGGGCACCTTGGAGTGGTCGCCCAGCTGCATGTACGCATGCGATTCGATGTTCGCTTCGTCCATCACGTACAGGCCGTATTCGTCGGCCAGGTCGTACCAGCGCGGGTCGTTCGGATAATGCGAGGTGCGCACCGCGTTGACGTTCGCCTGCTTCATCATCTCCACGTCCTTGCGCATCAGGTCCAGCGACATCACGCGGTACGTGACCGGATCGTGCTCGTGGCGGTTGGCGCCCTTGATCATGATGCGCTTGCCGTTGACGCGCACTTCGCCATCCTTCATCTCCACCGTGCGGAAACCGATACGGCGCGACGTGGCCGACACCAGCTTGCCGCCGGCATCCATGTATTCGACCACCATGCGGTACAGGTTGGGCGTCTCGGCCGACCAGGGGCGCACCTTGGGCAGCACGCCGTCAATCGTGGCAGCGCTGCCGTCGATGCTGGCCTTGCGGTTGAATACTTCGCGCTCGCCGTCGAACAGCGTGACCGCGATGCTGCCTGCCGCCGGGGCGCCGGCCGCCGGAGCGCCGGCCGCCGGGGTACCCGCAAACTCGGCCTTGAGCTTGAAGACGCCGTCGGTGTAGTCCTTGCCCAGCAGCGCGGTGACGGTATAGTCGCGCAGGTACGCTTTCGGCTCGGCGTACAGGTACACGCTGCGCTCGATGCCGGACAGGCGCCAGAAGTCCTGGTCTTCCAGGTACGAGGCGTCGGCCCAGCGATAGACTTCGATCGCGATATTGTTCTTGCCGGGTTTAAGGTAGCGATTGAGCTTGAATTCGGCGGGCAGCTTGGAGTCCTCCGAGTAGCCGACCTTTTCGCCGTTGACCCAGATGTAGTAGGCCGCACCGGCCGCACCCACGTGCAGCAACACTTCGCGCCCTTCCCAACCGGCCGGCACCACGAAGTCGCGCCGGTACGAGCCCACTTCGTTGAAGGCGTCGGGAATCACCGGTTCGTTGAGCGGGAACGGGTAATCGACGTTGGTGAATATCGGCTTGCCGTAGCCCTGCGCCTGGATCATGCCGGGTACCTCGATAGTGCCCCAGCGGCTGGTGTCGAAATCGTTGCGGTAAAAATCCCTGGGGCGCTCGCCCGGCGTGTTGGAATAGGCGAACTGCCAGGTGCCGTCGAGCGACAGGTAGTACTGCGAGGCGGCCATGTCGCCGGCTACCGCCTTGTCGCGGCTTTCGAAATTGAAGAACGTCGCCTTCATCGGCTCGCGGTTGACCGCCACCACTTCCGGTTGCTGCCACTCGGTGAGCGGCGTTTGGGCGGGCGCTGCGTGCAGCGTTCCGGAGATGGACGCCAGCGCCAGCAGGCATGCGTGGACAGAAGCGGTTTTTTGGGCCATGGGCTGTTCTACCTTTTCATGAAAACGATGACAAAGATGCCAACGCCGAGTATAGGCGATGGAGGACGCCGGAGGTCAGGCCCTCCGGTCAACTGCTTGCGCATTTGGATGCACTGGCACGGCGGTCAGATGCCGCAGGCGTCGTCGGCCACGCCGGGCACGCGCTGCCACTGCCAGACTTTGACGCGTTCGCCGCGCGGCAGGTAAGTGATCGGGAACTGGCGCCCGTCGCGGGTGACGTTGAGCGTGAGCTGCGCCTTCTGGTCGCCCTGGATGGCATCGAGCGCCACGCCGTACGTGACCACGTCGCCGTCGCGCAGGCCGGCCTTGGCGGCCGCGCTACCGTCCTGCAGGCCACGGATGGTTTTCTCGTGGCCCACCAGCGACTTCGGTTCGAACCCCAATTCAAACCGGCGCACGGTTTTTTCGCCGCGCTTGAAGCAGGGGCCGAAGTCGCCGGATTCCGGCTCCATCAGCTCTCCCGCCAGCATGGCCGCGTGCAGCGCCGGGCCGGCCGGACCCAGTTCGCGCGTGAGCAGCTGCTGCCACAGCGCCACCTGCTGTTCCGGCCTGGCGCCGCGCTGGCGGCTCATCTCCAGCACCAGGTTGTCGAGCGAGCGCTTGCCGCCGGAGGCCTTGCGCACGCGCGCATCGACCAGCGCCAGGTACAGCGCGCCGCGATCGTACGGCAAGGTGCGGATGCGCGTGTCCTCCCAGAAGCGCGGCATGATCTCGGCGTCGGGCGTGGTGTTGAGCGCGTCGGCGTAGTAGCGCGCTGCGGTCTGATTGAGGTCGGCGAGGAACTGGTCGGCAGTGAGCAGTCCGGCACGGTACGGCAGGCGCGCCTGGTAGTACACGGCCACGCCCTCCTCGTACCATGCCTGGTCCGGGCCTTCGGTCCAGGTGTGGGTCATTTCGTGCGACAGCGTGATCTTGAGGTCTTCCACGTCGATGCCCTTGCCGTACGTGACCAGGAACGATTGCGCCAGCGCCGTGCCGCCGCCGGCATTGATCGGGTTATAGCGCAGGAACACGCGGTATGGCGTTTCGGCATTGTCGCCAAAGAAGCCGGCCATCGCGCGGTGCAACTGGTCGGCCCAGGTCATCAATGGTTCCGGATCGAATCCCGGCTTGCCCAGCCAGGCCGACGAGAAGCCCTTGGGTTTCACTTCGGCCGGCACGCGATGCATGGCACCGGCCATGAAGACGGTGGACCACAGCCGCGCGGGCGCGCCCACCGGCAGCGTGACATCGCCCTCGCCGTAGCTCGAGGTGGCGCTGGCGTCGTCGCCGAGCTTCGACAGATCCCAGCGCAGCGCCAGCGGATACTGTTTGGCGCCAGACGGCAGCAGCACGAACACGTTGCCAACGCCGGAAAAACCGCCGCCCTCGGTGCGCAGACTGTATGGCGGCGCCGCCCCGCGCTTCGGCGGCGCATTGTCCACCGGCGCCTGGTAATGCACCACCAGGTCGCCCTGCACTTCGCGCGGCGACGTCCACTCGCGCAGCTTGCCGTTCGATCCCTTGATGTCGCGCGTGGCCAGCGGCACGTTGCCGTGGCTATCGCGCACCGTCAGCTCCTTGAGCGTGACGGCGACAGTCTCCACGTTGGCCACCACCAGCGGCAGTTGCAGCAGCGGCGTATCGGCAGCGGCCTGCACATCGGGAATGGTGAGCGTGACATCGACCACGCCGGCGCCCTTGTCGATGTCGTCGGCGTGGTTGAACGGGCCCGGTTGCAGTTTCAGTACCAGCGGGCGCGGTGGTTGCGGCTTTGCCGGCACCGGCGCCGAAGCTGGCTGAGTTGATACCGTCGGTGCTGCGGCCGGCGCTTGCGCTTGCGCCGCAACTGCGCCGGCCGCCAGCAGCAGCGCCAGTGACGCGGTGTGCGTGGCCCGCAGGCCGGTCCGATGAAACACAGTGGCAATGCGCATGTCCGGCTCCTGCAAAAATCAACGATCAACAACTTTACCATCTATCAATGTTTCATTGCGCAACGTAGCACTGCATCTGCCGCAGATCAATGCCCAGCCTGGCCAACCCGCTACACTCGGCGCAGCCCGTAACCACGCAGGGGAAACACATGAGCCTGGCCGTACTCAAGAGCCGCGCCCTCGCGGGCATGGAGGCGCAGCAAGTCAATGTCGAGGTGCACCTGGCCAACGGCTTGCCGGCGTTCACGATTGTCGGCTTGGCCGATACCGAGGTGAAAGAAGCCAAGGACCGCGTGCGCGCAGCCATCCAGAACGGCGGCTTCGAGTTTCCTGCCCAGCGCATCACCGTCAACCTGGCGCCGGCCGACCTGCCCAAGGAATCGGGCCGCTTCGATTTGCCGATCGCGCTCGGCATCCTGGCCGCCTCGCGCCAGATTCCGGCCGACAGCGTGCACCGGTACGAGTTTGCCGGCGAACTGTCGCTGTCGGGCGAATTGCGGCCGATCCGGGGCGCGCTGGCGATGTCGTTGGCCATGGTGCGCGATTCCGGGCCTGATATCGGGCCTGGTATCGGACCTGACATGGGGCCTGATTGCGGGCACGATGGCGAGCACGGTATCGCGGCCACCCAGCGGCGCACGTCGCCAGGCACCAGTGGCCGGCGCGGCTTCATCCTGCCGCAGGCCAATGCCGACGAGGCGGCGCTGGTGACCGGCGCCGCCATCTACCCCGCCGGCTCGCTGCTGCAGGTATGCGCCCACCTGGCCGCCAGTTCCAGCGAGGCCATGTTGGCGCGGCATACGTCGGCGCCGCGGGTCGCCATGACCGAGGTGGCCGACCTGGCCGACGTCAAGGGACAGTTCATGGTCAAGCGCGCGCTCGAAGTAGCGGCGGCCGGAAACCACAGCCTCCTGATGGTGGGGCCGCCGGGCGCCGGCAAGACCATGCTGGCGGCGCGCTTTCCCGGCCTGCTGCCGCAAATGACCGACGACGAAGCGCTGGAAGCGGCAGCGGTGCAGTCGCTCACCGGAGGCTTTCGCATCGAGGACTGGAAGCGCAGGCCCTTTCGCGCACCGCACCATACCGCATCTGGCGTGGCGCTGGTGGGCGGTGGCGGCTATCCGCGCCCCGGCGAGATCTCGCTGGCCCATCGCGGCGTGTTGTTCCTCGACGAGCTGCCCGAGTTCGACCGGCGCGTACTGGACGTGCTGCGCCAGCCGATGGAGTCGGGCCGCATCACCATCTCGCGCGCGGCGCAGCAGGCCGAGTTTCCCGCCCACTTCCAGCTGATCGCCGCGATGAACCCGTGCCCCTGCGGTTACCACGGCCATCCCAGCGGCATGTGCAACTGCACGGTGGACCAGATCTCGCGTTACCAGGGCCGCGTGTCCGGTCCCCTGCTCGACCGCATCGACATGCAGATCGAAGTCTCGGCAGTGGAACCCGACACCCTGGCCGCCGACGCCGACGGCGAGCCGTCCAGCACGATCGCCGCCCGCGTGCAGCGCGCGGCCGAGATCCAGCTGGCGCGCCAGGGCAAGCGCAACCAGTACCTCACCACCCGCGAAATTGACCGCCTGTGCAAGCCCGACAAGGCGGGCAAGGCCAAGCTCAAGCGCAGCATGGAACACTTCCAGTGGTCGGCCCGCGCCTACCACCGCATCCTGCGCGTAGCGCGCACCATCGCCGACCTGGCGGGAGCGGAGAGCATCAGCGAACAGCATATCGGCGAGGCGGTGCAGTATCGGCGGGCGTTGAAGGAGCGGTGAGCGTTCGGGCCGTGAGACAATCGCACCATGAACCCACCCCGCACACACCCGATCACCGCCGCGCTGTTGCTGTTCGCAGCGCTCACCGGCACAGGAGCGACGGCTGGCGCCGACGACACCCCAGCACCAGCACCAGCGCCAGTGACAGCCGCGCCAGCCATCGCCTATACCGGCAAAATCGTCAGCAGCAGCGGCACGCTGCCGGAGAAAGCCGCCATTTCTGCCGAATGCGAAGGCGCGACCGAAGCTATCGCCGGCCGGATCGAGGCCGATACCTACCACCTCGACCTGCCGCCCGCCGTCAGGTGCACCGTGGTGCTCGGCGCCACCGCGTGGGAAGCCGATAGGCAACCGGTGTTCGATGCTGCCACCGCCATCCCGCAAACCATGCTGATATACCCGCTGCCGGTAGCGCTGCCGGACATCGCGCGCGAACTGATCGAGATGGGCGCGCAGGACCGCGCGGCGCGCCAGGCCTGGGCCGCAGGCCAGCGCGACGCCGCGTCGCAGAAAAAAATGGTGGCCGGCGACCGCAAGCGCCAGCGGCGGCTGCGCCAGATCATCACCACCAAGGGCTGGCCGATGATGTCGACGGTGGGCGCCGCAGCGGCCAACGAGGCGTGGCTCCTGGCCCAGCATGCACCGCCGGCGCAGCTCAAGCACTGGTCGGTCTTCATGCGCGTCGCCGCCAACAAGCATGAAATCAGGCTGTCCAACCTGGCCACCACGCTCGACCGCGTCCGCATGATCGAAAAGCGGCCGCAGATCTACGGCACCCAGTACAGCACACGCGAGGACGGCGCGATCCAGTTCTATCCGATCGAAGACATCGCCAGGATCGACCAGCGGCGGCTGGAAATGGGCCTGTCCACCTTTGCCCACTTGAAGACACAATTGGCCCAACCGGCCAACTGAGCTACACCTCCCATTGGAACTTCACCGTCAGCGACTTGTTGGTGGTGTCCGGGTCGCGCGTGCGGTCGCGCGAAAAGCCCACCGACATCGAGCGGCCGTGGCGCCACAGGTGGCGGTACAACAGCGAGCGGTGCATCTGCCGCTCGGCCCACGGTTCCAGTCCAGAGACGCCGTCGTCGCGGCGCGCGGCCGACGTGGTTTGCGCCAGCAGCCGAAGCGAATCGGCTGCCGTAAAATGCAACATGCCCAGCGCGCGCCAGCCGTTGTCCACGAACGCCGGCGTGCCCAGCGTGCCCTGCACCCAGGCGCGGTTGACCCGCAGATCGGTCTCGATCGACCAGCCCTGCGTACCTGGCAGCGGCAAACGCAAGCCCAGGTCCACGATGGCGTTGCCGCCGCTGCCCACGCGGTCCGCGTCGACGTCGAGCTGGCGCCCCAGCGTCACTTCCGCATTGAACTTGGTCATCCACGCCAGCGGTGACGATTCGAAACCGAAGTGCAGCGCCGGCACGTCATGCAACACGCCCAGCCGTCGGCCCCGCTGCTGGTCGAAGCCGAGATTGGCCCACAGGTTGGTCTGCAGTCCCGCGCGGAACCAGATCCCCGGCTGCAGCTTGCGCTCGACGACCTGGTTGGCCTGCTGGTCCAGCCGGCGATCGGCCAGGGTGCGGATCTCGTGCACGCCCAGGTGCGCCTCGAACTCGTAGAGTTCGAGCTCCGCGCTGCCCAGCGCCAGCGTGCGCGCGCCCAGGCGGCGATTGAGATTGATGTCGGTCTTGAGCACGCCCGCCTGCGGCACGAAGCCGTTGTCGTTGACGAAACCGGGCGTGATCGCTTCGAGCTGCAACTCGTTCCACCAGTCGTCGCTGATGCTGGTGAATTTGCCAAGCGCGTAGCCGCCATGGCGCGTGGCGACGCGCACGCTGCGCGCCACCGGTTCTTCCACGAAGCCGGCGCTGGTTTGCGAATGCATCAGCAGCCACAAGGCCTGCTTGCCGTCGCTGCGCCACTGGCCGTCAACACCGGCCACCTCGTTGCTGCCGGCGTCGCCATAGCCGCGCTGCGAGACGAACGCGCCCATCACCGTGCTTTCGCCGTGCCAGCGCGTGCGCACCATGCTGGCCAATGTACGCCGGGTTTGCGCGTATTCGGCCGTTTCGTAGGCGCCGCCGCGCAGCACCACGCCGCCCTCCTGGTCGCGCAAGCTCATGGCGGTGGCGTCGGCGCCCGCATCGCGCCAGGTGGCGCGCAAGCCCCACTCCGGGTCGGCCACGGTGCGCGAATAAAACGCCGACAGCGGCAACCCCAGCACGTCCGAACTCTCGAGGAAAAAACCGCGCTTTTCCGGCAGGCTCAATGCAATGCGGCTGGCGCCCGACGATGTCGGCTCGTCGATTTCAACCTGCGAGAAATCGGGATTGAGGGTGGCGTTGAACACCCAGTCGGCGCGCGGGCGGGCGTTGATCTCGAGGCCCACGCTGGCGCGGTCGCCGTGCTGGCGCCCGGTCTCGTCGCGGTCGCGGTTCGAGCGCATGGTCAGTTCGGGTTTGAGTTCCAGGAAGCTGCGGTCGCGCACCGCCGCCACCGTGTCGCCCATGCCGCCCACGTCCTGCAACAGCGCGATGTGACTGAGCGAGCCGTTTTTTAGCGGGGTACTGGTGAGCAGCAGGCCGTCAGCGTGCGGCACGCTGCGCTCGATCATCACGCGCCAGGTCTTGCCGTCGGCGTAGGGAAAGCGCAGGTTCGACAGCGGCCAGCGGATCTCCATGGTATAGCCGTCGGCCAGGCGCTTGACCGCCGCGTCGATCGGAAAGTCCGGCCCCAGGTCCGATTCGTCGAGGTCCGCGCGGTACATGCCGTCGCTGAACACGCCGGCGATATTGACGCGCACGAACTGCGCCGCGCGACCATGGCCCGTGGGGTCGAGCCACACGCCGATGAAGTCCTGGTCCAGGCTCACCTTGTCGCGCCGCGTGAGGGTGCCGCGCATGCGCTCGGGCGCGTCGTCCCAGGCACGGATGCCGAACACCAGCGCGCCGTCGTCGATCAGCAGTTGCACCGTGGTGCGCAGGTTGGCCGGCGCCGGCTTGCCGTCGGCCGGCAGAAACTGGTGAAAGGCGTCGAACACGGGCGCGGCACGCCAGGCGTCGTCATCGAGCGCGCCATCGATGCGCAAGGTGGCGCTACGGTCGGCCAGCATCGCCGGCAATGGCGGCAATATTGGCACTGGCGCGTGGCGTTCGTCCTGCGCCACGGCAGCCACCTCGCCGGCCGCAAGCATGGCTGCAAAGCCTGCCGTTCTACATACCCTGATAATTGAATGCACTGTCGCCCCTGTTTTGTGCGCAGCAGTTTAACGCAGCAACATGCTTTTTCGAGAACTATTTTTGAAAAGACCGGCCGCCCTAAATTCTGTCGAAGCGCGCGCATAACATCACCTGTTCGCCAACCTAGCTGCTATATTTACCGTTGACTTTTCAACGAGCCGGGAACTGCATGACACGCTTGCCCCTTCTATTTGCCGCCAGCGCCGTGCTGGCCGGCTGCGCCACCGCACCGCCACCGATGACCGACTTCACCGCCAACTCGGGCAGCCCGCGCGCGCCCGAGCAACTGGCGGTCACGTTCGACCATGCCGATGTCTCGCTGCGCGTCGATCCCGCCACGCAAAGCATCAGCGGGGACACCGCGCTGACCTTCACCGCCACCGCGCCGCTTGCCCGCATCGCCGTGGAGCTCGACCGCAATCTGCCGATCGATGGCGCCAGCGTCGATGGCGTGGCGTTGCCAGCAGCGGCCATCAGCAATCCCGAGGGTCGCCTGTACCTGGCCTTGCCCAAGCCACTGCTGGCCGGCGAGCGCACCACCGTGCGCATCCGCTACCACGGCGTGCCGCACGTGGCCAAACGGGCGCCGTGGGATGGCGCCTTCGTCTGGGCGAAGACCGCCGATGGCCAGCCCTGGATTGCCACCACGGTGGAAGGCGAAGGCTGCGACCTGTTCTGGCCCTGCATCGATCACCCGATGGGCAAACCGAAGCTGATCGACCTGCACATCACGGTGCCCGCGCCGCTGGTCGTCGCCGGCAACGGCGTGGCCACCGGCATGGCCGAAAAAGACGGCTGGCGCACCTACGACTGGCGCGCCAAAAACCCCAGTACCTACGGTGTGTCGCTCAACATCGGCCCGTACGAAGTGCTGGCGGGCGACTACGTGAGCCGCTACGGCAATACCATCCCGCTGCGCTACTGGTATCTGAAAGGAGATGCCGAAAGCGGGAAGAAGGCGCAGGAACTGTTCGATGAATTCACGCCCATGCTCGACTTCTTCGAGGCCCGCATCGGCCCCTACCCGTTCGGCGACGAAAAAATGGGGGTGGTCGAAACGCCGCACCTGGGCATGGAGCACCAGACCATCAACGCTTACGGCAACAAGTACCTGAAGTCGCCATACGGTTACGACTGGCTGCTGCACCACGAGCTGTCGCACGAATGGTTCGGCAACCAGATGACCAACGCCGACTGGGACGACATGTGGCTGCACGAAGGCTTCGGCAGCTATATGCAGCCGCTGTACCTGCAGTCGCTGCGCGGCGAGATGGCATTCCAGGCCGAGTTGTTCAAGCAGCGCCAGGCGATCAAGAACCAGGCGCCCATCGTCAGCGGCAAAACCCAACGCATCCAGGATGTGTACGAGTCCGAGCGCGGGGGGCCAGGCAACGACATTTACGTCAAGGGTTCGCTGATCCTGCACACGCTGCGCAACCTGGTCGGCGACGACGCATTCTTTCGCGCCACGCGGCGTATGGTGTATGGCACCGAGACACCGGTGCCGGGCCAGTTCCAGCCGCGCTGGAGCAGCACGAAGGAATTCATCGGCATCGCCAACGAGGCGGCCGGCCGCGACCTGGCGTGGTTCTTCGACGCCTACCTGTACCACGCGGCGCTGCCCGAACTGGTCGAGACGCGCAACGGCGACCAGCTCACCGTGACCTGGAAGCTCAAGGACGGCGGTCCGTTCCCGATGCCGCTCGAGGTGCGCGTAAACGATCGCATCGAAAAGCTGCCGATGACGGACGGCCACGGCGTGCTGACCCTGCCGCCGCGCGCGCTGGTGACCATCGATCCTTACTCGCGCGTACTGCGTCGCGCAGCGCATATTGAGGCATGGCAGGCCGACGAGGCTGCGCGTAAGAAGACCAAGGCTGCCAAATGAAGCCGCGTCGGCTGGCAATTCCGCTGATGGTACTGATGGTACCGCTGCTGGCGCTGCTGCTGAGCGCCTGCGACCCGCACTACAACTGGCGCGACTACCGCAGCAAGGACGCGCCCTACAGCGTGCTCTTTCCCGGCAAACCAGCTACCCATACCCGCGAAGTCCTGCTGGCTGAGCTGCCAGTTGAGCTGCCGGTCAAGATGACGATGACGGCAGCCGAAGTGGACGATGTGCTGTTCGCCGTGGGCAGCGCCGAATTGGCCGATGCGGCGCAGGCGCAGGGGGCGCTGCTGGCCCTGCAGACGGCGCTGGCGCGCAATATCAACGCCACCATCACCAGCCAGGCTACCGCTGCCAGCGGCGTGCAAACGACCGTCAGCATCGAGGCAAAAGGCATGCGCAACGGCCAGCCCGCGCTGCTGATGGGTCGCTTCATCGCCCGTGACCGGCGCGTGTACCAGGTGGTGGTGATGGGCGACCAGCGCCATATCTCGCGCGAGCAGGTAGCGACCTTCCTCGACTCGTTCAAGCTGCAGTAGGCCTGAAACGCTGAAATAGTTTGAAACAATTTGCTCGCTTAGGCCTGACTTAACTGTCCAGTTTGCCTATTGCAAACATTCAGAAATGAATTAAAGTGGGTCTTACGGCGTGCCCGCCACCGAGAGCCGGCGCACCGCACCATCCAACAAAATCAAGAGGCGCATCATGTTAATCACATTCAAAACCCGTTACAGCCCTGAAGTGTTGATGTATCAGGAACATGCCCAGCGCATCCTCGACCTGCTGCACAAGAATCCCACGCGCGGCGTGATCACCGCCACCGAGGCGGCAGAAGCGTTGTCGGTGCTCGAGGACCAGGTGGCCGAGAGCAAACTGCATCCCGAGACCGATATCGAGTACGACATCCACGCCCACGAGCGCGAGGACGGCGAGACGGTCGAACATGCGCTGGCCCAGCGCGTGGGCTTCGCGGCGCGCGCCTATCCGCTGGTGGAAATGCTGCGCCTGGCCAAGCAGGAAAACCAGCCGATCGTCTGGGGCGTCTAGTCTCGTTCAGTCGCGTCTACTCTCCCTTGAGACTGGCCTTCAACGGCAAATCCATGGTGAACCGCGTTCCCACGCCCACGGCGCTGTCGACGCGGATCGTCCCGTCGAGCAGCGAGCTGACGATGTTGTAGGTGATGCTCAAGCCCAGGCCATTGCCGCCCTGCCCCAGCTTGGTGGTGAAGAACGGATCGAAGATCCGGGCCTGGTGTTCGAGCGTGATGCCGCAGCCGTCGTCCTCGAACACGATGCGCACCGCGTCTGTCCCCACCCGCACCGCCCATAACCTGATCAGGCCATCCTCGCGCGCTTCGAACGCGTGCAGCAGCGCGTTGTTGATCAGGTTGATGATCACCTGGCCATACGGGCCGGGGAAGCTGTCCATCTCGATATCGCCGGGCATTTCCAGTTCCAACCGGTGGCCGGCCTTGCGGATCTGGTTCTTCATGGTGGTGACGATTTCAGCGCTGGCCTGGTGCAGGTTGAAGTGCCGGCGCTTGGCGCTGGCCTGGTCCACCGCCACCTGTTTGAAGCTGTTCACCAGTTCGGCCGCGTTGCGCAGGCTGCGCATCAGCAGCGTGGAAGCTTCACGCGATGCTTCGATGTAGTGCGACAGGTCCGAGCGGCGCAGCGCGTTGTCGGTATGGCGCGCTTCGATGTCGGTGGTCTTTGCCTCGAGCGTGCTGGCGATCACCAGGCTGTTGCCGATCGGCGTATTGAGTTCGTGGGCCACGCCGGCCACCAGCGAACCGAGGGCCGCGAGCTTCTCGCGCTCCACCAGCTGCTGCTGCGCGTCCTGCAACTGGCGATACGAATCGGCATTGGCAAACGCCACCGCCACGTACGAGGCCAGCGTGGTGAGCATGTCGAGATCGATGCGCTGGTAAGCGTTGGCGCGGTAGCTGTGCACCGTGATCACGCCACGCACCTGGCCGGCCACCGAGATCGGCACATAGATCAGCGAACGCGGCGCCGATGGCAGCGAGCCGTCCTCCATGGTACCCATGTGCTCCGTGCCCGACACCAGCGTCAGGTTGGTGATGTAGCGCGGGTAGTCCTGTTCGAGGTCGTTGATGAACACCTCCTGCCCATGGTTGATGCACCATACCGCCAGCTGGTTCGGCTCCAACATGCTGCGGGTATAGGGCGTGTAGCGTTTGCCGTTCTCCATGGCGAATGGGTATTCGATCACTTCCAGCTCGGGGCGGTGGATGCCGATGCCGAACACGCTGGCATCCATCAGCGCATGCACCTGCTGGTACAACATGGCCATGATCGCCTCGCTATCGAGGTTCGCGGTGAGCCTACGGCCGATATCGGACAGCAGCGAGATATTGCGGTGCGCCTGTTCCACGCTGTCTTTTTGCCGCTCCACTTCGCGCTTTTCGCGTTCGACCGAATCCTTCTGCTGCACCAGTTCGCGCGTGCGGTGTACCACTTCACTTTCCAGCACCTGCTGTTGCAGCACCAGGCGCCGGATACGCAGGCGGAACAGCAGGTAGCCCAGCCCCACCGCCAGCGCCAGGACCAGCAGCCGGAACCACCATTGCTTCCAGAACGGCGGTGTGATGATCACTTCCAGCGCCACCGGTTCGCGGCTCCAGACGCCATCCTTGTTGGACGCGCGCACGCGGAACACGTACCGGCCGGGATCGAGGTTGGTGTAGGTGGCAAACCGCCGGCTGCTGTCGGTGTCGACCCATTGCGGATCGAAGCCCTCGAGCTGGTAGGCATAGCGGTTGCGCTGCGGGTCGGCAAAATGCAGGCCCGCGAATTCGATCGTGAACATGGCGTCGCGCGGGCCCAGGGTGACCGTCCTGGCCGCGTCCAGCGGTCCCTCGGGCAGCACATCCTCGCGCATGATGGCGGTCAGGATCGACTGGTTGAAAATCGAAAAATCGGTGATCGCCACCTGCGGCGGCATCGGGTTGTCATCGATGCGCAACGGCTGGAACGCGGTTACGCCCCCCGGGCCACCGAAATACATGGTGCCGTCGGCCGCCTGGTAGCCGGCGCCAATGTAATACGAGCCGTCGAGCAAGCCATCCTTGGCGGTGTATTGCTTGAACACGCCCGTCGCAGGATCGAACCTGTCGATGCCGCCGGTGCTGCTGATCCACAGCCGTCCCTTGGCGTCGCCAAGGATGGCACCGACCGGATTGGACGGCTGGCCCTGGCGCACCGGATAAAAGCGGAACCGCAATTCCCCATCAGGTCCGGGCTCGGCCCTGCACAAGCCGGCGCCGGTACCCAGCCACAGTACGCCGCTGGTATCTTCGTGCAGGTACTGCACGCGCTTGTGGCACAGGCTGTCGGGCTGGCGGGGCTGGTGACGGTAATGGCGAAACTTGCCGTTCGAGCGATCGAAACGCTCGAGGCCATTCTCGGTGCCGACCCACAGCATCCCGGCACGGTCTTCCAGCAGCGCCTTGATGAGGCCGTCGATGCTGCCAGGATCAGCAGGATCGTGGCGGTAGGTGGTCACCGCCAGCGTGCGGGGATCGATGCGGTGCAGTCCCGTATGGGTGCCGATCCAGATCAGGCCCCCACGATCGACCAGGATGCGGTGCACCAGCGGCGCTGCACGCTCGGTGTCGAGCTTGAGCCGCGTAAAGCGGGCGCTGACCGGATCGCGCCAGGCGACCCCGGCGTCGGTGATCACCCACAGACGGTCCTGGTGGTCGCTGGCCAGGCCCAGCACCTGGTTGCTGGGCAAGCTGTCCGGATCGTTGGGATCATGGCGCCAGATCTCGCTGGTGCCGCGCACCGGATCGAGCCGGGTCAGGCCGTCGCCCGTGCCCAGCCAGAGCTTGTGGCCGCCTGCACTGGCAATTACGCGCACCTTGTTGCTGCTGACGCCGTTGAGCACGCCCTCATTCTCGGTATAGCGCTCGAAACCGCCGCTCAGCAAGTCCACCTTGTCGAGACCGGTATGCCAGTTGCCGACCCAGAGCGTGCCGGTGCGGTCCTGGTACAGTGCGCTGACCTTGTTGTCGGAGATGCCGTTCTTCTCGACACTGTTGGCGCGGTAGTGGTGCAGCTTGCCCTGGCGGGGATCGCGGCGCAGCAGTCCCCCATCCTGCAGTGCGATCCACAGATGGCCTTCGCTGTCGGGCAACATGGCCACGACCTGGCGGTTGGCCAGCGCCGCGCCGCCCTCCACTGGCAACTGCTCGGCGCTGTCGCCGTCCATGCGCCAGGTTTGCAGCCCGTGCGAGCCGGCAGCCCACACCCGGCCATCGGATCCCAGTGCCAGCATGCTGACGGGGTCGGATGCCATGGTAGAAGTCTCGGTGAGCAGGTGACGGAACTTGCTGGCGCCCGCCGGCAGCACATCGAGCCCGCTTGCCGTTGCCAGCCACAAGTTGCCACGCTCGTCGCTCACCATCGCGTTTACCCGGTCATCGCCGAGCGTACCGACATCGTCCGCCACATGACGCAGCACCCGTATCGCACCGGTCGCAACGTCGAGATGCTGCAAGCCGTCGCTGGTGGTCAGCCACAAGCCGCCCCTGCCGTCTCCCACGATATTGGTGACGGACAGGTTGCCTGGTGCGATTTGCTGGTGGATGAAATTCTGGGTGGCGCGATCATAGCGGTCGAGGCCCCCCTTGGTGCCGATCCAAAGGCGTCCTTTAGCATCCTCGTACAACGCCTGGACGAAATTGTCGATCAAGCTGCCGGCGTCGGCGGGATTGTTCTTGAAGGAGATAATGCGGTAACCATCATAGCGGCTCAGTCCCGCTTGGGTGCCGATCCACAGGTAGCCATGCCGGTCCTGCACGATCCGCGTGACCGACTCCTGCGCGAGTCCGTGCTCCACACCGAGATGATCGAAACGCAGGCTGAGCGGCGCCCCCATGGCGCTGGCCGCCAGCCAAAGCCAGGCACACAATATGGCCAGACGCATCGCGCGATTTAACATTCTTTTCACTCCGATATTAGACTTATTGTAGTACAGAAACATCGGAGCAAATGAAAAAAGCCCCACCAGCGTTGTTTGCTGGTGGGGCTTTTAGGAATAACTAGCCTGACGATAACCTACTTTCACACTGGTTGCAGCACTATCATCGGCGCAAAGTCGTTTCACGGTCCTGTTCGGGATGGGAAGGGGTG